>NZ_LJTB01000008.1:0-149163 GCF_001306895.1 Pseudoalteromonas sp. UCD-33C
GCAGACATTGAATGTCAATTCGAGCTCTTACCTTGGTCTAGGGCGTATCACTTAGCTCAGCAAAAGCCGCTGTCAGGTCTGGTCTCTACGGCACGTATTCCCGACCGTGAAGATTTATTCAAGTGGATTGGTCCAATGGCATCCTCTCGTAACTTTTTTTATCGTTTACAATCAAATGACCGTATTAATCCTATCGATTTATCGCAAGTGAAAGATCATAGCCTGTGTGTTGTTAGAGACAGTATTTACGAAAAATTTGTAGAGAGCATTGGCTTTGAAGGGGATAAAAACCTCCTCAAAGTGAGTCACTATTACGAGTGTATTAATTTATTTTTCAAAAATAAAATAGAGCTCATTATTGGATCTGAGCTTTCGTTTAAGTACCAATTAATGCAGTACGGTCACCAAGGGCGAGAAGTGGTTAAGTTAGTTGAGTTGCCTCTAAATGGCACGGTAGGAAACTTTCTAGCCTTAAATAAGGCCTTACCCGAAGAGCTAGTCAGCCGATTACAGGCAAGTTATGACAAGCTGAGTAAGCAGGGCTTGTTAGAGACTTATATTGAGCAATATAAAGCAAATTAAGGGCGCTGTGCTAGCATCATCACAGCATTGTATTTAGGTGTCATTATTACTTCATTAAACGCTGCTTTTAAGGCATCGATATAGCGTTGGTCGGTATTAATATTTGCTGCGAGATAACCTTTCATGGTTAAAAAGTCGATTGCATGAGCAAAGCTGAAACGAGCTTCATCCAGTGCTAATTGCTCAGCCATGGCCGCTATATAGTTCTTATCATCAATGATTAAATCAACCTTGCCCGACATCAACAGGTGATACGACTTATTAATATCAGAGGTATATACTACAGTGTAACCTCGTTCTGTTAGGCGCTGCGCTGCTAGGTCATGACGTTGTACCGCTATCTTATATTGCTTGGCTTGCTCATTTGAAGTGATGTTTATATCGCTGCGAGAGCTCAACTTAACAAAGCCCATTTGATAGGTTGCCACTTCACCAATCCAATGAAAGTGTTTTTCGCGTTCAGCAGTTTTCGCCATACTATAAATAAATATATTCGGTTTCTTCAGTGCCATATTGTAGGCACGGGCCCAAGGGTAAAGTTCTATATTCGCGTTCAAATTAGCTTTAGCAAAAATGGCTTTCACAAGCTTGGTGCTCTCACCGGCAACTTGGTTATTGATTAGAGTTTGATTAGGTGGCGACAGTTCAGTCACAACGGTTAGGGTCGGCTTACTCAGTGCTGGCCAACTAAAGAAAAGAATTAGCAAATAAAGTCGTAAATAGTTCATTTATGTACTTAAAAGGACTTAGTAATTAAATCTTAGCACATAAAACGATAAAAGGGCCTTGCGGCCCTTGGTGAAGTATCGTTCAAGTCAGATAGACCTTTAACCCCTTAAAGTCCTATCCTATTGTTTTGCAACTACGGCTCATCTCATTAAGTTTCTAAGCTAGCGAGAGGAAAAAACCTGCAATTGCTGCACTCATGAGGTTAGCCATAGATCCTGCTAACACTGCTCTGAGCCCTAAGCGTGCGATATCCTTTCGCCGACTAGGCGCCATACCGCCTAATCCACCTAGTAAAATTGCTATCGATGATAAGTTAGCAAACCCACATAACGCGAATGTGACAATCGCTTGTGTGTGCGCACTTAACGTATCGCGATAATTAATAAAGTCGAGGTAAGCAACGAATTCGTTAACTACCACCTTCTGACCTATAAAACTGCCTGCGATTACTGCTTCGTTCCAAGGTACACCTAATAACCATGCAACTGGAGCGAATACGTAACCTAAAATTTCTTGTAGCGTTAATGTTGGATGATCAAACCAACCACCAATACCGCCTAATAACCCATTTAGAAGTGCAATAAGTGCTACGAAAGCAAGTAACATCGCACCTACGTTCAGTGCTAGTTGCATACCGTTTGCGGCACCTGATGCAGCTGCATCAATTACGTTAACCGGTTTTTCTTCTTGTACGTCTAAATCAGCTAAATCTTCTTTTGGTGTTTCGGTCTCTGGCACAATCATTTTTGCCATTAAGAAACCACCAGGTGCCGCCATAAAGCTGGCTGCAATTAAGTATTTAAGCTCTACACCAATTGTTACGTAACCTGCCATAACAGAACCTGCTACGGTAGCCAGGCCACCTACCATTACCGCAAATAGCTCTGACTTTGTCATGCTGGCGATAAATGGTTTAACAATCAATGGTGCTTCTGTTTGGCCAACGAAAATATTGGCGGTTGCAGAAAGCGATTCTGGGCGCGAGGTTTTCAATAGCTTTTGTAAGCCACCGCCTAGAATCTTGATTATCCAATCCATCACCCCGATGTGATACAAAACAGCAACGAGTGCTGAGAAAAACACGATAACGGGTAATACTTGTATCGCAAAAATGAATCCTAAGGTATCTTGCGATGCCAGTGAGCCAAATAAGAAGCTAATCCCGTCATTGGCATAACCAATAACTGATGAGACCCCTCGTGACATACTTGCCAGTACGTTTTTGCCCACTTCGAAGAACAAGACAAAGCCACCAATTAACACTTGAAGTAAAAAGGCGATGCCTACAGTTCTTAAATTAATTGCTTTACGGTTCGTTGAAGCCGCAAAAGCAATGCCTAGTAGCACAACTATGCCTACTAAGCTCATAAATGTTGTCATACTGACTATTTCCCGTTGTTATTGTTGCAGTAAATATTTTATTTTACTTTTAATTATATCAATGGCAACGCGATTCATACCGCCGCGTGTGACTACGAGATCAGCTTTGTGCTTTGATGGCTCAATAAACTGATAAAACATAGGTCGCACTGTCGCTTGATATTGATCAACAACGGACTGTAATGTTCTGCCACGCTGCTCCATATCTCGTTGCATACGGCGCATAAGGCAGATATCTAAAGGTGTATCAATAAACACCTTAATATCAAATTCTTTTCGAAGTGCCGGATCACTCAATAGCAAAATACCTTCAACGATAAGTACTTTTGCAGGTGCCACTCGACGCGTTTCATCGCTACGGGTATGCATTGCATAGTCATAAGTTGGTACGTCTACTGATTTTCCAGCGCGCAATTGAAGTAAGTGCTCATGCAAAAGCTCATGCTCGAAAGCATCAGGATGGTCGTAATTGGTTTGCGTTCGATGGTCAAACGGCAAATGCGACTGGTCTTTGTAATAAGCATCTTCTTCGATCACTGCGATCGCGCCCGGTTCAAGCTCATTGACTAATTCGTTATAAATTGTCTTGCTAAAAAGAGACTTGCCCGACGCAGATGCGCCAGCAATAGCTATAATTGTTCGTGTCACTAAAGTTCTCGCCCACACAGAAGGAAACATTGTTAGGTAGATCACAATAGCAAAAAAGACACGATTAATCTCTTTTGCTTCGCTTAGAGATGCAAATTTATAATGTTTCTGTTTTATGAAACAGGACTTATGTCCTGTACCAAAAATTCGAAGAGCATATAAAGTATTCACATATTGATAACGAGGTACCCATGGCAAGAGCACTCATCTTAATGGCAGATAGCCTAGGAATTGGCGCAGCACCTGACGCAGAGAAGTTTGGTGACGTAGGCGCAAATACCTTTGCTCATTTACTTAAAGCCTACGCAGAAGAAACAGGTGAGCACTTATCGCTACCTAATCTTACCCGTTTAGGTTTAGCTGATGCATGCGAAGCCGCAGGTAAAGAGCCTTGTTTAGTCAGTGACCGACAAGCACCTATTGGCGCATGGGGTTACGCTAAAGAGTTATCAAGTGGCAAAGACACGCCTTCAGGGCACTGGGAAATGGCCGGTGTACCTGTGTTATTTGATTGGGGTTACTTCCCTAATACACAGCCGTGTTTTCCACAAGAATTTGTTGACGAGCTAATTGCTCGCGCTGAGATTCCTGGCATTTTAGGTAACTGTTATGCATCAGGAACAACCATTTTAGAACAGCTAGGTGAAGAACATATGCAAACCGGTATGCCGATTTGCTACACCTCTGTTGATAGCGTGTTTCAAATAGCCGCGCACGAAGAATCATTTGGACTGGAGAAACTTTATCAGGTTTGCGAAATCGCACGGGCGCTGCTTGATGAAATGAACATAGGAAGAGTGATTGCGCGGCCATTTTTGGGTTCGAGCCGTGACGATTTTGCCCGTACAGGCAATCGTCGTGACTATTCGGTGCTGCCACCGTCGCCAACCTTGCTTGATAAATTATCGCAAGACGGCGGTGAAGTGATCAGTATTGGTAAGATTGCCGATATCTATGCGCACCAAGGCATCACCCAAAAACACAAAGCGCCAGGGCTAATGAACTTACTTGAGAAAACCTCAGAAGTCATCGCAAGCGCACCTGACCATAGTTTGATTTTTACAAACTTAGTTGATTTTGATGAAAAGTACGGTCATCGTCGTAATGCAGTTGGCTATGCCGAAGCATTAAAAGAGTTTGATGATTACCTACCGACTATTTTAAATCAGCTAAATAGTGATGATGTATTAATTATCACAGCCGATCACGGATGTGATCCAACAGCAGCAGGCACTGACCATACACGTGAATACGTGCCAGTACTTGCATACCAACCGGGAATGACAAACACCCCGCTTGGAGAACGAGCTAGTTTTGCAGACATAGGTCAAACCCTTGCCCAGTGGTTTAATCTTCCTGCACTTGAATACGGTGATAGTTTTAACGACAAGCTATTAGCGAACAAAAAAGGAAACCAATAATGAGTACTCCTCATATCAGCGCCAATGTAGGCGAATTTGCAGAAACGGTATTAATGCCGGGTGATCCGCTTCGCGCTCAATACATTGCTGAAAACTTTTTAGATGACGCAAAACAAGTAACAGGCGTTCGTAATATGTATGGTTTTACCGGTACCTACAAAGGTAAACCAGTGAGTATTATGGGCTCTGGGATGGGTATTCCATCAATGTCAATTTATGCCCGTGAATTGATCGTTAGTTACGGCGTTAAAAATCTAATCCGTATTGGTACCTGTGGCGGTATTGGTAGCGATATCAAAATCCGTGACGTTATCTTTGCACAAGGTGCAAGCACAGATTCAAACGTAAACCGTGCGCGAGTACGTGGTTACGACTTTGCCGCAATTGCTGATTTTGGTTTATTACTTAACGGTGTTAACGCAGCAAAAGAATTAGGTATTGAAGCGAAAGTAGGTAATGTATTTACAACAGATACATTCTACCAAGCAGATAACACATTCTATCAAGAATTAGACAAGCTAGGCGTACTTGCTGTTGATATGGAAACAGCTGGCATGTACGGCGTAGCTGCTGAATACGGCGCAAAAGCGATGGCACTATTTACTGTAAGTGACCACGTAATCACTGGTGAAGCAACACCAAGTGAAGAGCGTCAAAGCACCTTTAACGAAATGGTTAAAATTGCTTTAGAATCAATTTAAATAAGTTCCTTGGTAACGTATTCACTGAAATTTGGAAACACGCCCAAAGTGAAGTGAGACTAACCTCAAAGCCGCATTTATGCGGCTTTTTTTATAGCTGCTTATTTACCTCGCGTAAAATCCTGCCCGCATCTCGCATCTCGCATCTCGCCAATTTAAGCCTAAATTGTTAAAAAATAGTTGTATTCGTAAGCAATTATACTTTATTGTTAGGTTTCAGTTTTGTACCTGAAATGTAAATAATAAAAAGTAAATTTTCGGATTAAATACTAAGGAATAGTATGAAATATAAATACCTACCTCTAAGTCTCGTCTTTTCATCTTTACTTGCTGGCTGTGGTGGCAGTAGTGGTGGTAAAGAGGAACCTAAACAACAAGAATCAACAAACTCAGCACCCGTTGCAGTTATTGATACTAGTTCAACCCTTAATGGTGAAAGTGTTGCAATTAGTGTTCTGGAAAATGACACAGATAGTGATGGTGATGCGTTAACTGTTGCGCAAATATTAACGCAGCCAACTCACGGAACAGCAGCGATTTCAAATAATGAAGTGCTTTATACTCCGCTTGATGCAAACTTTGCAGGAAAAGATAGCTTTAGCTATCAAATAACAGATGGAGAAAAAACGTCACAAGCAAGCGTTGAGCTAACATTATATCAGCAGTTGACTTTACAAGGGCAAGTGGTTGATAAACCAATTGCAAATGCTGATGTCTCTCTAACAGTTAATGGCGAAACATTTGAAACTCAAGCTGATAGTAATGGCTTTTATCAGTTAGATGTTAAAACGTCAGATATAACCGATATGCTTTTATTAAAGGCGATTGGTACGGCTAATGATCAACAACACGTCGAGTTAGTTAATTTATTTGGGAGTTTTGAAAATGTGATGCTTACTTCAGGTGAGGACCGCATTTATTCATATGAGCAAGGAAATAATGCCAACATCACCCACTTATCGACTGCCCACTATTTATTGGCTGAAGAACAAAATGCTGAAGACACAATAACTACCCAAGAAGCTTACGATAGTTTATCTGCACAAATATCACCAAAGGAATTATTAGATACTGCAAGTTTTATAAAACTGCTGGTCGATAATGATAACTATACAATTGCTGAAGGTACATCGTTGACTTTACTAAACACTGGTGAAGTTAAAGAGGCAATAAATGCTTACTTAGTGAGTATTGCTGCAATGGATACGCAAGGTAATCTAACCGAGCAGTATGAAGCTGATTTCACACAAGCGAAAAATGACTCCATCAGCAGTACTGATTTGGCCTTTACTGAACAAGAGCTCATTGAGCAACCACTATTCACATTTTCAGCGTACCGTAAAAAGTTAATGCCGCTATATGCAGATAAAACACTTATTTTGAATAGTGATCATCAAGGTAAAAGTATAATCGCTAACAATAACAATATTCTAGAGGCTAGTGTTGAGTGGAAAATCGAACAAGGTAAGCTTGTATTCGATTTTTCAGAAGACTCTGTTTTACTGAATTTAATTGATTTAAGTTTCAATATTGACAATGCATTAACGGAGATTTCTCAAAAATGGGGCGAAGATATCGCCATGGCAATATATGATGCTTACACTGAGGAAAAAATAAATTCATTTATTACTTTTAAAAAGTACCCACTAAAAAGAACGGTTTCTAAATTAGCCAATGATAAGTCAGGTGTTTTAGCATACATTTCTGGGGTAGATGTTGAAGAGTTAGTGATCCCGGATGCCGTTGAATGGGAAACAGATACTTTAATTTACGAAAAACCAATTGATGGAGCATTGAAAATTGTTAACGGCACCAACGATGAATTTTCATTGCTTAGTTCAGAACAGTTAGTTGGGGAGTGGTCAGTCCCATCACTGTATGCCTCAGAGGAAATTTCAGGAAGCATTCTTAATCATGAATACTTAACAATTTCAGGCGCGACAGCAACTGCGAAACACACTGGTAAATCTTATGTAGTAGAACGCTTAGAAAATAGCTTGGTTCTTTCTAGCTCTACAGAAAAAGTGACTTATACGCCGATTATGTCTGATGGTAATCGTTACTTAACCTTTGTACAGCAATGGGAAAATGGCGAGCTAATTTTTCAAGGTACAGGCTCCGTTGTTAAGGTACAAGACGATGCTGAATTGTTTTTCGAAAATATGATTACAGAGCTACCAAAGGTGTATCAACCTATGATTACAGTAATGAATCATGGTAGTGAAAGTGTATATGAAGATGACTTAATGAATATTGATTATCTAAACGCTTATCAGTTTGATTCGAACAATACTGTAAAACGGGCTATTCGTTCAGCTCATTTAATAGATGGGCCTGATAACTATTTTCACATTGGTACCGAATGGACGTGGAGCAGAACAGATAACCAAATTAAAATGGGCTATGAAAGCGACTTTGAAATGCGCTATAGATTTTGGGACGTATTAGCGTATGTTCCTGAGTCAAATTCTGCATTAGTACATGAGTTTTCTCTTTATGGTTATGATGAGGATAATAATGGTGAAATTTCTGAGGATGAAATTGAAAACTTAATTTATCCTCGCATTAACTTTATCAAACTAGAAGATCTTAGCCTTTGGGAAGCTGCATGGCAAAACACGGTTAATAAAGGCTTATAACCTAATTAATGAAACCCTATCAAAGCCGCATTTATGCGGCTTTTTTTATAGCTGCCTGTTTACCTCGCGTAAAATCCTGCCCGCATCTCGCAACCGGCCCTTAAAACTTGAAAATTCAACCAATTGTTGCCACTTTTAATAGAGGAACAATAATTGAGGATGTGTATGTCTAATTGGGTTGAAGCTAAGGTAAAAGACGTTAAATGGTGGACCGACTCATTATTTAGCTTAATCGTTAATGCCGATGTTGAGCCATTCACGGCGGGGCAGTTTACAAAGCTAGCGATGCAAGTGGGTGATAAACGTGTAGCTCGTGCATATTCTTATGTGAATGCACCGAACAATCCCGACCTCGAGTTTTATCTTATCAATGTCAAAGACGGTCAACTTTCTCAACAACTCGCACAATTAAAGCCGGGTGACTCAGTGACTATAGAGCGCCGCGCGACAGGCTTTTTTACCCTTGATGAAGTACCAAGCAGTGAGCAGCTCTATATGCTGAGTACAGGTACTGCGCTTGGGCCTTTTATTTCAATATTAGAGCAGGGCGAAGTGTGGCAAAAGTTTGAGCATGTTCATTTAGTGCATGGAGTTCGTCTTAATGAGGACTTAAGTTATCAGGAGCGCATTAAAGCACTACAGCAGCAGTTTCCAAATCTTTACTATTCGCCTGTAGTCAGCCGAGAGTCAGCCACAATCGGTTTTAATGGCCGGATCACAGACGTAATTAAAGATCATCGTTTATTTGATGTAATAGGGTGCCCAACTGTACCTGATACCGCACAATTTATGATTTGCGGTAACCCACAAATGGTAAAAGATACTACGGCTATTTTGTTAGAGCTTGGTTTTAGCCGCAACAGACGCCGTGAACCAGGGCAGATCACAGTAGAGCAATATTGGTAAAAAACTATGCCAAACAGCTAGAATTTGCTACCTTAGCGCCTCAAATCAGGAATGATGCATTTAGGAAAAGTATGAAACCGTTATTTTTTGCAATCAGTTTATTACTCTCTTGGCAGTCAATTGCAAGTGACGAAACCACCGAACAAACCCAACCTCAAACGAGCAATGAACAAAAAGCCGAAAAGAAGGACGTACCTAGCTTAGAGTTTATTGAAGAAAAGCCAGCTACAGAGCAAAAATCAGCGTCTGAAACTGAAAAAGCGACTGTAGAATCCGCTCAAGTAGAAGAAAAAGCTGAAGAAGCCGCGAAGGCAACGAGTGAAACAACCACAAGCAGCGACGAACAAAAAGCGACAGCCGCAGCCTTAAAAGCGGTTGCAGAAGTTGATGATAGCAAAGTACTCGGTACACAAACCCCAGCACCTGCAGAGCAACCAAAAACAGTTGCCGAAAAACAGCAAGCCGTTGCAGAAGCAGAAAAAGCCGTTAACCAAGCTAAAGAAGCACTAACAGCGAAGCAGCAAGAAAAAGCACGTCAGTCACGTGAATCGATGGCGGTGATTGAACAGCTGATTGCAGCTTATAATGCTCGTAACATTGATGCTTTTATCAAGATGTACGATGAAAACGTTGAGTTTTATACATTCCCGAATGAGTTGATGTTCACCGGTAAAGAAAAACTCATTGCACGATACGGCATCATGTTCAAAAAGCTAAAGTGCATTAAATCATCGCCGATTAAACGCATTGTACTTGGCAACATCGTGATTGATCACGAACTCTCTGAAACCTGTACACAAGACCCTAAAGTCGTCGACAAGCGCTCTGAGTTCGTCACCAGCTACAAAATAGAGAATGGTAAAATAACTAAAGTGTTATTCTTCCGTTAGAAAAAAGAGCAGCTCAGCTGCTCTTTTTTTATGGGTGAAAGTTAGCAAGAGTAAAGTTAGCGAGAGTAAAGTTAGCAAGAGTAAAGTTAGCAAGAGTAAAGTTAGCGAGGCACGAGATTCGAGGTAGCAGCGATTTTACATCGCGTCCTAGAACCCAAAGCCTAGCGCCTAATGTTTCTCACGTAGGACTGGCTTTAGCCGGGAATTGTCTTAAGTTAGCGAGAGTAAAGGTACGAGTAACGAGATGCGAGATATGAGATGCGAGATATGAGGTAGCAGCGATTTTACATCGCGTCCCAGCGCATAGGATATCTAGAACCTAAAGCCTAAATCCTAGCGCCTAAATCCTAGCTCCTATGACGCGGGATAAAACGTAGGCGTGAAACTTGTTTCGCGCTATTAATCTTCATTAATTTCAGGAATTACACCTTTTAAACGGGTGATATCTTCATCACTAACGTCTGCAAAATGTTTAAAGTGAGTCGGCCAATCTTTGCAATATTCTTCAATCTCTTTAATGATGTTTTTTGCTGCTGAATTTGCTAACCCAAATCGCTTAGCCTGAGATAAAAAATTGCTTTTACTTGCATAACGCCCATCATCACCAAAGCCAAGACCGTGTTGTTTTGAGTTGTTGATTGGAGTGATGTCATAGGCTGGACTTAATCGCCAATTTTTTTGTGAAAATGAATATAGGAATGCATGATTGCGAGTGTGATCATCTGTATTACCAATATACGCATTGAACACCATTCGCTTAAACAACTCTTCAGCATCACCTGCATTTTGCATTGTTTGGTGCCTAATAAATTCAGCTAATTGACCATATGAGTAGTCATTTGAAAGATCACTCATAGCAACTTTGGGTTTTTGAAGTAAGCTATTCGCACTTAAAAAGTGGTGTGTTGGTAACCCATTACTAACATCAAACCGCTCAACAAGTAGCACATCACCGGTATGTGTTTTATGAATAAAGGTAGGAGCCGTTCGAATACCAAGCTGTTCCGCCATTTTCATTGCAGCATGTTCAGCTCTGACTAGATTGAATAAATCATCTTGGCGATTGAATTTTGCTAAGTAGAGTTTGTTGTCAATTTGGATAGAGGTCTTTGGTCTAGCTCCCCCCATGCTTTGGCCAAATTCAAATGCTTTCTTAGCTTCATCAGAAATTGTTTTATTCGCCAGCAAGTCATCTTTAGCTTGGTCTAGCAAGGCTAAATCAGACAAGGTATTTTTGTTAGTTTTATGCTTTGAGGCACTTCGCGAGAGACTAAAAACAAGAGCTCCTACGCCATACCCAGACCCGGCTAATAAAAATTCTAACTCGTTTTTGGGTTTTGTAGTATGAAGCGAAAGAATTAACTTGCGCCCCCACGAGTCGGCTCCTGCATCACTTAATACGCCAAATACACCTCTGTTTGCCCTGTAACTGAAAATCCCCGACTTTAATGGCAGATGTATTGGATCTAGAGCAAAGGCATCGCTTCGGGCTAAATAGCTCTTACCATAGTTGAACTCACCTCGACCTGATTGATTATCTAATTTAAAGTAACCACAGATAACGGGTTTTTCTTCTAAACCATCTATAAAAACATAGCACTCAGAAGTCATCATTGATTTCCTGTGGTGAATTTCGTTTGCGCTGGCGAGCATTGTATCCACCTACGTCGGCCGCTAATTCATTTATTTCATCAAGAAGCGATCCCTGTAAGTTAAGTACAACCAGCGCTTCAAAAAGAATGTCACTTTTCACAACATCACCTTGCTCTAACTTTTGTACAGTCGAACGTGATACCCCAATCATTTTCGCAAATGTACTTTGCGTATAATGAAGTGTTCGGTGCTGGCGTATCAAATCTCCCAGCTTTTGTGCCATTTTTGTAGCCTGTTCAGAACGCATATTGATTACTTTTATAATCATTAGATGTTTAATGATTAGTTTAGCGGTATTTAATGTTTTTGCAATAGAGGGGAATAAAGTTACAAGTTAGCGAGTTTCAAGGGGGAAGAGTAAAGTTAGCGAGTTTCGAGGTACGAGATACGAGGTAGAAGCGATTTTATATCGCGTCCCAGTGCCTAGGACCTAGAACCTAAACCCTAGCGCCTATGACGCGGGATAAACCCGCTGCTACATGTAGGCGTGAAACTTGTTTCGCGCGTCTGAGAGCTTACGGCTGACAGCTGACCGCTTCTATACGTTGGGCCTTGCTCTGCTCGGCCCAACGCATCCTTCTTTCGTCTTGGCTATGCTGTTTCGTTTAACAACGAATTAAAGCTGTCGTTGTCGTGTAGGCTGGCAAACGCGCTTTCGTGTAATAGCTCGTTACGTAGGTTAGGAGAATACTCAAGGGCCATACGAATATCAGCCATTGCATCGGCGTGTTTGTGCAGTAACGCATAGGCGCAAGCACGCTGCCAGTATGCGTAGCCGTAGTCGCTATCAATTTCTAATGCTTGATTACAAAGCTCGATAGCTTCACCTGTTTCGTTAATTTCTAACAGTGCATCTGCTTTATAGGCAATGGCTTCTACGTCTTCTGGTTTACGTTTTAAAATCTCGTCAAAAATCTCAATCTTATTCGCAACGTCGCTTTCTAAATTGGCACGCATCCATAAAGAGTGAACTTCATTAGTGATTGAGATCTTTTGTTGGTTTAATAAGATCTCTTCAGATCGCTCACGTAGCTTTTCTTCAAGTACTTTTAGGCGCTCTTCGTATTCTTGTGTAATCGCACTAACACGTGAGTTTACTATGTCTTCTACTTTGTTTTTCACATCACGCAGTGAATTCCAACCAACTAAAACCAAAATTGAAGCAGTAATCGTAATAATGAAAAACACATTATTAATGGTGTCTGTTGTATAAGTTAATGCTCGATCGGCAGTATCTAGTTGCGTATGAGCAACTTGTTTTGTCACATCTTCGCGCAGTTTTTGTTGGTCTTGGCGCACAGATTTTAATTCATCAAGAATATAGCGCTCTAACAATGGCTTATACATAGGTTCTTGAAGCTTATCGAGAGCTTGTTGTTGCTCTGCTTCGGTTAAAGCAGGGCGGTTTTCTGGCTCATTTTGAGCTGCTGCAAATGTACTAAAGCTCATTAAAAAAGTGATTAAAATTAAGGTATAACGCATGACATATTAATTTTTAGTGATTTCTGAGGTAACTGTAACATGCGTGAGCATTGTGGACTAGGCAAAAAAAAGCCAGCTCGGGGGAGAGCTGGCCAAACTGCTTAAACAACATAAAGTCGTAAGGGGTATCAACAGGAGTTAGGTACAATATACCCATTTTAATCTGAACAACTACTTAATACTTAATGAGTTTTTAAAAACTTATATTCGTTCTGTCAGAATCACAATGTTCGTCTAGACTTAAGGAGTCGTAAAACTAAAAGGTGAGAGTATGCGCCAACAACTAGTCCAACTGCTGTATGGAGTATCGATTTCTTCTGATCTTGATAGTGGCAATGTTGAATTAGCTGAACGCTTAATTCTGAATGCTGTACTTGATGGCCTAGAAATTGGCCGAGCTGGGATCTGGCTGTTAAACGACGAAAATACGGCGATTGAATGCCGTTTATTACTTGATAGAGAAAACGGCAAAGAAATTCAAATGTTAGTGCTCCCTCGTGATGCATATCCTGCCTATTTTAAAGCGCTCGACACCCAACGTACGATTACCGCAGTAGATGCTCATACCGACCCTGCCACCTTTGAATTTAGCGAAAGTTACTTAACACCTCTTAACATAGGTGCAATGCTCGATGCGCCAATTCGCTATAAAGGAAAAATGATCGGAATATTTTGCTGTGAGCACATAGGTGGAACAAGGCAATGGACAGAAGATGAATGCTCATTCATCGGTGCTTTGGCAGATCTTTATGGCAGAGCGCTCTCGGCACAAGAAAACGAACGTATCAATGCTGAACTTGAGCGTGCCAATCAGCATCTAGAACAACGTGTTGCAGAACGAACTCGTACGCTTGAAAAAACCTTATCTGAACTGACTGCGATGCAAGAAAAACTCATTGAAGCCGAAAAAATGGCTTCACTAGGTAACCTTGTTGCGGGGATTGCTCATGAGGTAAATACGCCGATTGGCATAGCTGTCACAGCAAATAGCTCAGCAAAAGATAAGCTAAACACGCTTAATAAACACATAGATTCAAATACCTTAACAAAAGCGGCCTTACTTGAAGGCATGAATCATTTAAACGAGTGTATCAAAATATCGTTTACCAACCTTGAGCGGGCCGCAAAACTGATTAGTGACTTTAAACAAACGGCGGTTGATCAATCATCCCTTAATTTACTCGAAACCAACATTAAAGATTACTTTGAAAATATTTTACATAGCTTAATGCCACTTACACGAAGTCATAATGTTGAAGTAAACATCAACTGTGTTGATGACTTTTCGCTTATAACTGTTCCGGGGGCGCTTAGCCAAATATTCTTAAATCTTGTAAATAACAGCTGTGTGCACGGATTTGTTGGCCGTGAGCAAAACCGCATAGATATCGCTGTAAGTATCGATAACGACACCAATAGTTACACCATAACCTATAAAGACAACGGTCATGGCATGACCGAAGATGTAATGTACAAGGTATTTGAGCCATTTTTCACTACCAAGCGAGGTAATGGTGGCAGTGGTTTAGGTATGTCGATAGTTTATAACCTTGCAACGCAAGCGCTGCAAGGCGAAGTGAACATCGATAGTAAACCTGATAACGGCGTTACTGTCACCTTCAAATTGCCGCAAAAACTCACATAACTAATTAATATTTATACAAGTTGTTGGCTAAATAATCTGGTGACTGGGTAATAAAATTAAAAATTAATCAGTTTGCTTAGCAAGGCAAGAAATATCAGTGCATTTGTTGTCTTTGCAAAACTGTTTGATACGTTTTTTAGAATATAAATAATTTATGCTTAAAGGTGTGATTAACAGTGCCAGCCAAAACAACACCGAACTTCTAAAGGTTAGCCCCACAAGCGAAGCAACTACCAGCCCCGTTAACATTAAAATAGGTAAATTGGCGATAAAAAAGTTAATGCTTAGTTGTCTAGCAACGTCAGGATTAATAGTTTTCATAAGGGCTACTCGCTGTTAAAAAATACCCTTATAAAATGGACGGTTTTACAAAATGAATCAAATCAGATTTTTCTATCGGTGCAATCGATTTAAAACCATGATCTAGATCTAGCTTTATTTATATACAACTCCTATAGTTTTAAACAACAGGAACTTATTTGCTATTAGTTATTCATAACTATTAGAAAATCTCTCTTTATGACGAAAGGGATAAAAGCGACTTTTTAGCGTTTCGTCATATTTTTAGCTTATGAGGAGCATATAATGAGTAATGGAAAAACGGGCCAATGCCCGGTAATGCATGGTAGTAACACTGTCACCGCTCAATCAAATACTGACTGGTGGCCAAACGCGCTCAATTTCGACATTCTTCATCAACACGACAGCAAAACGAATCCTTACGGCAAAGACTTTAATTACGCAGAAGCTTTCAAATCTCTTGACCTTGAAGCTGTTAAAACCGATTTAAAAAATCTAATGACCGAAAGCCAAGAATGGTGGCCGGCTGACTGGGGCCATTACGGTGGTTTAATGATCCGTATGGCATGGCACTCAGCGGGTTCATACCGTTTAGAAGATGGCCGTGGTGGCGGTGGTACAGGTAACCAACGTTTTGCGCCATTAAATTCGTGGCCAGATAACGCTAACTTAGACAAAGCACGTCGCTTACTTTGGCCAATCAAAAAGAAATACGGTAACAAGCTTTCTTGGGCTGATTTAATGATCTTAGCCGGTAATATGGCATATGAATCAATGGGTTTAAAAACCTTTGGCTTTGCCGGTGGCCGCGAAGATATTTGGCACCCAGAAAAAGACGTTTACTGGGGCGCTGAAAAAGAATGGTTAGCACCTAGTGATGAGCGCTATTCAAATGTAGCTAAACCAGACACCATGGAAAACCCATTGGCAGCGGTACAAATGGGCTTAATTTATGTAAACCCAGAAGGGGTGAATGGTAACCCAGACCCGCTTAAAACGGCAGAACAAGTTCGCGAAACATTTGCCCGTATGGCAATGGATGACGAAGAAACTGCAGCGCTTACAGTCGGTGGCCACACTGTGGGTAAAACTCATGGTAATGGTAGTGAAGAAAACGTAGGCCCTGAGCCAGAGGCAGCTGATGTATTTGAGCAAGGCCTTGGCTGGAACAACCACAATTCACGTGGTATTGGTCGCGATACCATGACGTCGGGCATCGAAGGCGCATGGACAACTCACCCAACTAAGTGGGATAACGGCTATTGCTACTTACTGCTTAACTACGAGTGGGAACTTAAGAAGAGCCCGGCAGGTGCGTGGCAGTGGGAGCCAATCGATATTAAAGAAGAAGACAAACCAGTTGATGTAGAAGATCCATCAATTCGTTTAAATCCTATTATGACCGACGCCGATATGGCGATGAAGATGGACCCAACCTATCGTAAGATTATCGAGCGTTTTAACGATGATTTTGAATACTTTAGTGATGTGTTTGCACGTGCATGGTTCAAACTAACGCACCGTGACCTAGGTCCTAAATCACGTTATTTAGGTGCCGATGTACCAAGCGAAGATCTGATCTGGCAAGATCCGATCCCAGCAGTGGATTACACCTTATCAGACAGCGAAATTAGCGAGCTTAAAACCAAGCTACTTAACTGTGGTGTAAGTCAAGCAGACTTAATTGCAACAGCATGGGATAGCGCCCGTACTTACCGTGGTTCAGACCATCGCGGTGGTGCAAATGGTGCTCGTATTCGCCTAGCACCACAAAAAGATTGGCAAGGTAACGAGCCTGAGCGTTTAGCTAAAGTATTAAGCGCACTCGAGTCAGTACAAGCGGGTTTAAGTAAACCAGTAAGCCTCGCTGATTTAATTGTACTTGGTGGCTCAGCAGCGGTTGAACAAGCAGCAAAAGCAGCGGGTGTTGATATAACCGTGCCATTTGCGCCTGGCCGTGGTGATGCCACAGACGAGATGACAGATGCAGATTCGTTCGACGTACTTGAGCCAATTCACGATGGATTCCGTAACTGGCTCAAAAAAGACTATGCGGTTTCAGCAGAAGAGCTAATGTTAGAGCGTACGCAATTAATGGGCTTAACAGCACCAGAAATGACCGCTCTTGTTGGTGGCATGCGTGTTCTTGGTACTAATCATAACGGTACTTTACACGGTGTATTTACAGATAACGTAGGCACACTCAGTACTGACTTTTTCGTTAACCTAACCGATATGGCTAATACGTGGAAGCCACTAGGTAAAGGCTATTACGACATCATTGATCGCAGCACAGGTGTAACTAAATGGACAGCAACACGCGTTGATTTAGTGTTTGGTTCAAACTCAATCCTACGCTCATACGCAGAGTTTTACGCGCAAGACGACAACAACGAACGTTTTGTAAAAGACTTTGTCGACGCATGGGTCAAAGTAATGAACGCCGATCGCTTCGATATTTAATCTAAAATTCCGTTAAGTACAAAGGCCACACAGTTTAACTGTGTGGCCTTTTTTGTTAGTTACGAGTTACGAGGGGAAAGAGTAAAGTTACGAGGGGAAAGAGTAAAGTTACGAGGGGAAAGAGTAAAGTTACGAGGTAAGAGATGCGAGATTCGAGGTGGCAGCGATTTTACATCGCGTCCTAGAACCCAGAACCTCGCTGATGACGCGGGATAAACCCGCTGCTACACGTAGGCGTGAAACTTGTTTCGCGCGTCTGATCGCTGAAGGCTGACAGCTGACCGATTCTATATGTTGGGTGTCGCTCCGCTCGACCCAACTTACCTGGAAAGTGAAAAGGTCGAATGCTGAGAAGGACACTCGACCTAAATAACCCCACAGATCTGCTGACATCTAACATCTGACCTCTATCGACTAAAAGCCTGCGATTTTACATCGCGTCCTAGCGCCTAGAACCTAGCACCTAATGTCTTCACCGTAGGCGTGAAACTTGTTTCGCGCGTCTGACCTGAAGGCTGAAAGCTCCTCTACTTCTCAACCCCAAACCAATAACTATTTTGAAAAATACTCTCTTTTAACTCTCTTTCACTATAAGCATACGTGCTTTGCCAAAATAGACGATCAAAAAGGTACTTATCACCCTCTTTAGCAAGAATTTTAAAATTGAGTAATGATGAATAGGCAACTTCTTGATTTGCTAACACTTCATTTTTACAGCTAGCATAATCAACTGCACCTGGGCACTGTGACATCATTGCAAAGCTAATGCTGTTATCAGCTTCTAATTGCCAATAACTACTTGGCGTAAAGTTAGCTCTGTTTTCTAGGCCATATTGGTCAGCATAATAGAAGCTGCCTTTACCATCATCATTTATATACCAGTATATCTTCTGGTTGCCACTGGTATAGCCTTGACGTAAGTAACTAAATAGCTGCTTATAGTCATCAAGTGTGATGGTTGAATCATCAATCACTTCCATAAATTCATACCCTAAGCGAGCTTGGCGTTCGTCTTTATTTCGTTCGCGCGCCATGATCATTTTGCCATCAGGCTGAGTGAAAAATTGTAAGCTAGTATCTAGGCCATTGCCTGTTACTTTAACTGTTTCGCCATTATTGTCTAAGTCGTAATGCCACTTAAACGAGTCAGTATTTTCAGGCGTATTAAATGTTACCGTTGCAGTATCGGCGGCAGTGATGGTGAAAAATGTTGGTAAATAGCGGAACGTTAGGCCTTCACCTGTATCTGAATTTTTGTTATTCAAACGGCCTGTATATGATTTGCCTACTGTAAGCTCAGGAACCGCAATAGGAGTAAGTTTGCGCAGTGTGCTAATCGTTGTTTTTACTTGCAATGCTTCAGCAAGTTCGGCTGACTCATTAATATAATTCTGAGCACTTTCATCTTGATAAGTTAGAGCATGACGTAGTTTTAGCACTAAAAAGTCATCAAATTGGGCAATGACTTCTGCATCAACAAGATCAAGATCAAATGCGACATCTACCTCATGACCAAGGTTACTAAATTGTTTTGTGTTTTGAGTTACAACTAATGTATCACTGTCAATTTTTAATGTTTTGCCATCTAATGTCGCCGAAAATTCAGCATGAGGGAATGACGTAGTATTTCCTGAAGCCGTCGGAATAAAGCTTGCTAAAGGTACTTCAAAGTAACTTTCTTCACCTGCTGCACTTAAAAAATTAACTGAGTGGAATGAGCTTTGCTCTACATCAGCGTAGTACGCAGAACTAAACTCTGTATTTGATTTATAAAGGGTAACGACTTCGCCTTTATCGGTTGAAACATTAAAAAGCTCAACACGAATAGCATCAGCGCGCTTAGCCAACACTTCCATTTCAAGAAGGGCTTGTTGATTACATTCTTGCAAGCAATCAATCGCTTGGGTATTTAATGCAATCACATCAGGGTTCGACCAATCAAAACGGCTTAGCTCACCATTTTGAGCAATTACCCCGACACCTTCAGTAGCAAATACCAGCTCTACGCTACCATCGCTTGATTGCCAATTACCCATCACTTCGCTATTGCTAAGCTCAATAGGTTGCCATGCAGCACGATTCTCGGCGACATTAACGGTTAGGGTATATTGATTACTCGCTTTACCGTCAGACACTTCCACAGTAAAAGCGTGGTTAGCTACTTCGAATAAGCTCGGCTCTGCACTAAAAGTTACTTGATTACTGCTGGTGGTTACAGTCAGCCACTCTGGTTTATCAATAATCGTTGTTGTCACACTGTCGTTTTGCTCATCTTTTAAATCAACAACTAAATTAGTTGATTCAAGCGCTTTGGCTGAGAGAGTGAGTGAGCCAGAAAGCGTCGGTGCAGTATTTTGCTCTACTTTTACATCTGGCGTTTTATCTGTTGATGAACCGCCACCACAGGCTGTTAGAGCCAGAGTAAGTGCCGATACGCTGAGAAGTTTTTTCATTTAGGTCCCTTAAATTTATTGTTCTATTGAAGTCAAAGAAATTTAAGTTACCTAAAACGGGTAATTCAGTAAAGTGAATATGTAACTGAACGTAAACAAAAAAGGTGAGCTAACTTGCTCACCTTTTAGGGGAAAGGGTTATTGCGCTTGTTGCGCAACATGGTCCATATATTCGTCAAACGTGCCCTGAAAATCGATAAGCTGTTGATCTTTAATATCGATGATCCGAGTCGCTAAAGACGATACAAACTCACGGTCGTGGCTTACAAAAATCAGCGTGCCTTGGTAATCTTTTAATGCATTATTGAGTGCTTCAATGGCTTCCATATCCATGTGGTTGGTTGGCTCGTCCATAATGAGCACGTTGATGTCTTGCATCATTAACTTACCAAATAACAGGCGGTTCTTTTCACCACCCGAGCAGTTACGTGCTTTTTTGTTAGCGTCGTCTGCGGTAAATAATAAACGGCCTAACATAGCACGCACCATTAAATCGTTGTGCTTAGCGGTGCGCCACTGCGACATCCAATCAAATAAAGTTAAGTCGTTATCAAAGTCTTTACTGCTGTCTTGCGGGCAATAACCAATGCTGGCATTTTCTGACCACTTAACCACACCTTCGTTACTTTGTAATTCATTCACTAGGCAACGTAGTAGGGTGGTTTTACCAACACCGTTTTCACCAATAACTGCAAGCTTAGCACCCGCTTCAAGTAATATCTCACCGCCGCTGAACAGAGTTTCGCCATCAAAGCCATGACCTAGCTTAGTAAGCTCTAATGCTTGGCGATACATCTTTTTGCCTTCATCAAAACGAAGTGATGGGCTAATACGGCTTGATGATTTTACCTCATCAAGCTTAATTTTATCCATGCGCTTAGCACGAGAGCTCGCTAGTTTTGCTTTTGATGCGTTAGCACCAAAACGGTTTACGAACTCTTGTAGCTCGTCAATTTCGGCGCTCTTCTTTGCGTTTTCAGCAAGTAGCTGTTCGCGTTGCAAGCTTGAAGCTTCGATCCACTTTTCGTAGTTACCTGGGTAAATTCTTAGCTCACCGTAATCGATATCGGCCATGTGTGTACATACCGAGTTCAAGAAGTGACGGTCGTGCGAGATGATAATCATCGTACATTTACGCTGGTTAAGCTCGTTAGCTAGCCATGTAATGGTGTGAATATCAAGGTTATTGGTTGGCTCATCAAGCAGTAAAATATCAGGGTTTGCAAATAGCGCTTGTGCTAACAGCACACGAAGTTTCCAGCCCGGCGCAACGTTTGCCATTAAGCCATAATGAAACTCTTGCTCAATACCCGCTTGGATCAAAATTTCTTCTGCGCGGCTTTCTGCTGTGTAGCCATCCATTTCGGCAAAAATGCTTTCAAGCTCAGCGACTTTCATGCCGTCTTCTTCACTCATTTCTGGCAGTGAGTAGATACGGTCGCGCTCTTGTTTAACTTTCCATAGTTCTGCATCACCCATGATCACCGCATCAACCACAGTGTATTGCTCAAATGCAAACTGATCTTGGCTTAGCGTGCCTAGCTTTAAACCCGGTGCAATCGACACATTGCCAGACGTTGGCACAAGCGCACCACTTAGAATTTTCATAAAGGTCGATTTGCCGCAGCCATTCGCACCAATTAAACCATAGCGGTTACCGTTACCAAACTTAGCTGAAATGTTCTCAAACAGAGGCTCTGCACCAAATTGCATGGTGATATTTGCGGTTGAAATCAACGAATTGTTCCTAGAAAAATACTGACAGGGTTATGGGCGCAGCAACTGCGAAAATAAACAAGCAATAGGGTAAATAATAGGCCGCGGATTATACAGATCAGCCCCTAATAACGCTATTAAAAAAGGAAAGTTTCATGTTACGAGGGGAAAGAGTAAAGGGGAAAGTTAGCGAGTTTCAAGGGGAAAGAGTAAAGTTACGAGATGCGTGGTGCGAGATTCGAGTCTGTAGCAGCGATTTTACATCGCGTCCTAGCGCCTAGAACCCAGATCCTAGCGCCTATGTTTCATTCGTAGGCGTGAAACTTGTTTCGCGCGTCTGACCGCTGAAGACTGAAAGCTCTTTTTATGTTCGATTCGGCACTAAAGTACCTCCTACAATAACTCCTAAAGGGTTGTCATTGCAGAGAAGAGAACCCGACCTACATAAACCCGCAGCACGCCTGACATCTAATATCTGACGTCTAACGACTAGAAACCAGCTATTTCATATAGCGTCCTAGCACTCAGAGCCCAGACCCTAGCACCTATGTTTCATTCGTAGGCGTGAAACTTGTTTCGCGCGTCTCACCGCTGAAGACTGAAAGCTCTTTTTATGTTCGATTCGGCACTAAAGTACCTCCTACAATAACTCCTAAAGGCTTTTCATTGCAGAGAAAACATTCGAACTAACCAACCCCGCAGCACGCCTGACATCTAATATCTGACGTCTAACGACTAGAAACCAGCTATTTCATATAGCGTCCTAGAGCCTAGCACCCAGCGCCCAGACCCCAGCACCTAGCGCCTATGTTTCATTCGTAGGCGTGAAACTTGTTTCGCGCGTCTAAGAGCTGAACGCTCTTATTTATTTTTGGTTCGGCACTGAAGTACCTCCTACAAGACCTCCTCCAAACAGAACAAATTACGAAAAAAACCTGAAAATATATAAATATAGTTAATACTTTAGGGAAATCAGGCGATAATACTAAGTAATATGACAACAAAGGTGGATTCAATGTCTGCAGGTATTTCTTTCAACAATTTGAGCATCACAAAAAAAATACACGCTATAACATGCATTGCCATAACGGCATTTGTCATTATCGTGGTGACGAACTATATCGCGATGAATGACAATAAAATCTCGCTCGACGAGTTAGAAAAGTCGTCTTATCAGGTAGTAAAACTTACTTCAGAAAATGTAGCATTACTCGAAAAACTAGATGAGTTATACACTCAAGCAGTCACGTTTGGTGAGTCAGACTTAGTCGATAGTGCTTCACAAACGTATAAAAAGATTAATGAAAACCTACAAAACATCATCAGCATTAACGACAGCTATGTGCAAGCCGATACAAAAAAACAATTAGAGCTTTATGCGCAAACCTCGTCGATGATTGCCACTTCAATGATCGATGGCACCGCTGACTTTAGTAAAATTCAGCAGCAAGCACAGCAAAAAACACAGCAATATGAGGCTGTTTTAGCGGGATTTAAACGTGCACAAACCCGTGCAGACGACCGCTTTTTTGAACTAGTGCAAGCAACTAAAGCCCGTTCAGACAATGCACTAAACTTAATGCTTATTGTGTCTGTAGTGTCACTGATTCTGCTTATTGCTACCTCAATTTGGATTGCTCGAGGAATTGGCTCATCAGCAAGTGCTGCGGCAAATAACTTACGTCTATTAGCTGACGGTAAAGGCTCACTAAGCACACAACTTGAAGTACACGCTAAAGATGAAATTGGCCAAGTGTCAATTAACTTTAATGCGTTTATACAGCTGTTAAAAGCGGCGGTACTTGAGGTAATAGCGGTTTGTGAACCATTAATGGAGAACTCAACGCGACTTGTGCAAGGTATGGAACGTGCAGAGCGCGCAACAACCAAACAAACATCAGATGCCGAAATCGTTAAACAGTCGATGGAAGAAATGCGTCAAAGTGTTGCTGATATTTCTCATTCAGCGGCAAATGCATCACAAGCTGCACAAACAGCCGAGCGCGAAGTTGAGCAAAGCAGAACGCAAATACAGCGCTCTGTGACTGAGTCAAAAACATTAAGTGATGAGATTAACCAAGCGGCATCAACAATTAACCAGCTGGCAAATGACACTAAAAATGTGACTCAAATCTTAAATGTAATTACCTCGATTGCAGAGCAAACCAATTTGCTTGCTTTAAATGCGGCTATTGAGGCTGCGCGTGCCGGTGAACAAGGCCGTGGCTTTGCGGTTGTAGCAGATGAAGTACGTGAGCTTGCCTCAAGAACGTCGCACTCAACTAACGAAATCAGGGAGCTGCTTTCAACTTTGACAACCGCAGCAAGCCATGCGGTAAATGCTATGAATTCGGCTCGTGATATGGCTACAAACAATGCCGAAGCAGCAGAAAATACAGGGCAATCGATAGATAAAATCTCTGAGCAGATTTTAGAAATTAACGGTATGAATTCGCAAATCGCCGCAGCCACCGAAGAACAAACATCAGTTGCTAGTATGGTTGTTGAGAACGTGTCGAATATGCATATGTCGTTTGAAGAAACAATGGATTCATTGTCGGCGGTACGTGATGTCGCGAAAAACCTTCATTACCTTTCTGATTCGTTGCTCGACGCCACAGCTAAATTTAAAATTGAGTAATTTAAGCGCATAAAAAACCAGGCATTGCCTGGTTTTTTATTAATGAAAGTAAAGACTTAAAAAGTACCGACTACTTTAACTTTATCAGTTACTTTTGCTGCATCGATATAACCAATGGCGTCGCCGTTGGCTGCAACAAAATCAATAACAGCTTGATCGTTTGCTAGTTTCTCAGGTGGCGTACCTTTACCGGTAAATACCAGTTTTGACCAATAAGCGTTAAGCTGGCTGCCCGACTTACCAACCACCTTATCGTTAAACTCATCGCTTACGCTGTTGCCGTCTTGGTTTACCGGGTTTACTTTAGTGCCATCGTCAAACGATTTTGTCTTGCCAAGGTAAATCTTTTTGATTGTTCCTTCATCAATAGCATTGCCATTTGCAGGATTTACAATAACAGCAACCTCAGCAAATGCAGCGTGCGAGCAAAGAGTCATTGCTGTAGCGATTAATAATTTTTTCATCATGAGCTCCAATTAAAAAACTAAATCAACAGCAACAGCAACAACGTCGGTTTCTGTATCTGAAATGTCATCTTTAAAGCGGCTGAAATCTACTTTTAATGCAGCAGATGGGTGGAAGTCATAACGAGTACCAATGGTATACACATTGCTTTTTGCTCTAACGCCTTCAAGCACCTGATTAATACCCGCGTTTAAAGCAGGTACTGCAGGTAGCGCGTTGTAGCGATTGCTATCGTGTTTGTCGTCGTTATTTTCGTAAGTTAAGTGCACAATCCACTCATCCATACGGTAACCAACAGACGTGTAGTATTGAGTTTGTTTAGCAAGAGCACTGTTTTCTACTTCAAACTCAGTGTATTCCGCATCAAACAAAATGTCGTTGTAATCAATTGAAAAGCCCACAGCGAAGAAAGAACCATCATCTTCGTCTACCGCAATATCATCTGCTTGATCAACAAAGCCGGCAGTGCGAAGAGTTTGCTCAAGGCCATTAAGTGCAACACCTGCATCTGTGTCGTTTTCAATTGCAATTGTTGTATCGGCTACAAAGTACGCAGCACGAGCACTGAACCAGTCATAGCTCATCGTCCAGTTGATACCAGCAATATCATTAAGCTCTGTATCGCCATTAACCGATACCACAGCAATGTTGCCATCGAAGCTACCGTAAATAACTTGAACGGTTGAATCCCAATCACCTAATTGCGTGTTATGTAACAGGCTTAGGCCTTCATACGTTGAAAATGGAAGGTTATAAACAGATTGCGGCGGACGAACCCAACGGTAAGTGTAACCAACGTCTAAGAAGTCTGAATAACGGTAAAAAGGCACGCGCATTTTACCAGCACTTACTTGTAGCTCATCGCTGAACTCATAAGTTAAATAAGCCCATTCAAATTCAGCATCAAAATCATCACTACCACGCGCCACAATTTGTGCCGTAGCGCTCAGCTTTTCTTGTAAATCTGCAGAAAGCTGTAATGCGAACATACTTTCGTTTTTAAACGAAATATCGTCATCGTAACCGTAAAGAGTAGCGTCGTCGTCAAGGGCTTTACCGCCAACAATAGAAGCAAAGCCGTTTATGCGAACCTCTGCCATTGTGTTTGCAGACACAAAAGCAGCACATAGAGCCAATGCAATAGGAAGTTTTTTCATTGTGTATCCCTAGTATTTAGTATGAAAATGTTGATTTCGCTTAATATTATAGTCGTGCGTAGCGAAATGGGCGACACAAGTTACAGATAAATTGTAACTACATCAACGAATACGTCGTTATTTTTCACAAAAACGGTACTAAAAGTGGGGAAAGAGTAAAGTTGCGAGATTCGAGATTCGAGATGCGAGATGCGAGATGCGAGATGCGAGATAAGAGTTTCGAGATGCGAGATGCGAGATGCGAGATGCGAGATACGAGATACGAGATAAGAGTTTCGAGATACGAGATAAGAGTTTCGAGATACGAGATAAGAGTTTCGAGATACGAGATAAGAGTTTCGAGATACGAGATAAGAGTTTCGAGATACGAGATAAGAGTTTCGAGATACGAGATAAGAGTTTCGAGATGTAGGAGGCGTTTTAACGCCGAACAAGTAGCAGCGATTTAACATCGCGTCCTAGCGCCTAGCACCTGATGACGCGGGATAAAACCGCTGTTACACCGTAGGCGTGAAACTTGTTTCGCGCGACCAAAATTAAAATGATAACGCTTTGTCTAATGCACCTTTAAAGCGTTCAAAATCCTCGATGTGAGGTAGGTGGCCAATATCGTCTAATTCAATTAATTGCGATTTTGGGATCATATTTGCCGCGGCTTTGCCTAATTTATCGTAACGGCCAAGCTCATGGTCAACATTTGCTTTTTTCCAATTGCGGCCAGGGCCTGTTCTATCGCGGGTGCCTATAATTAAAGACACAGGCATGTTTAACTGATCAAACTCCGTTATGACGGGTTGCGTAAAAATCATATCGTAGGTTTTAGCATTAACCCACGCCATATGCTTATGATCAGGGCCTTGAATTTGACCACTAATAAAATGGGTTAATTGCTCGTAAGAGCTATTCCATTTACCGTCGTAATAGTTTTTCTTCTGGTAAGCAATAACCTTTTCAGGTGTTTTAGCCAATTCATTTTTAAAGAAAAAATCGGTGTCTTTGTATTGCACATAATTTAAATAGTTCTCTAAACCAATTGGGTTTAGCAAAATGAGTTTACTAACTTGGCTAGAAAACATTAGGCTGTAACGGCTTGCTAGCATGCCGCCCATTGAGTGGCCAAGTACAATAGGGTTTTCAATATTTAAAGATGACACTAGCTGATGAGTGTTATTGGCTAATACAGCAAACGAAAATTGATAATCGGCAGGCTTTGATGATTTACCAAAACCAATTTGATCTGGGATCAATACACCATAGCCTTTGCTATTAAGGTATTTGGCATTATTGGTCCAATAATGACCGTTAAAGTTTTTGCCATGCATGAGCACAACGGTTGGCATATTATTACTTGATTTAAGGTAAGAGTAAGCCATTTTTAATGGCGTATTTTGTGACGAAAAATTAAAAAACTGTACAGGTAAGTCGTATTGATAATTGCTTAACTCAGCATCAAAACTAAGAGCCTGCTCTTTAGAGACTAGGCTTGCAGAAGACCATAAAACAAGTGCTGAGACTAACAGTATGCGTAAAAACATCATTATCCTTTCTCAATATGCTTAAAGAATATTCAGCCTAGCATCCTAAATAAAAATTTATAATACAAATACGATTAAATACTGGAAGAAGTTAGCAAGGTACGAGTTATAAGTTTTAAGCTACAAGCTACAAGGGGGAAGAGTAAAGTTACGAGATGCGAGATGCGAGATGCGAGATGCGAGATGCGAGATGCGAGATGCGAGGTAGCAGCGATTTTACATCGCGTCCTAGCGCCTAGCACCTAGCACCTAATGTCTTCATGCGTCTAATGGCTTACGGCTGAAAGCTCTTGTTTTGTCGCAACTCGATTCTCGTTTCAACCACTTACCCCAACTTACTAAAATCAACTTCTGGCAGGCTTTCAAACCCTGGGCGAGCGAAGAAATACCCTTGCATTAAACTTACGCCGGCTTGGCGCAACCATTGATACTCTTCAACTGTCTCAATGCCTTCGGCGAGGGCAGTGATGTTGAGCTCTTCAAACATAGCAATACAATGGTTCACTATGATTTGTCGTGCTTTATTTAAATGAATATCGCGTATCAGCTCCATATCGAGCTTAATAATATTGCTCTGAAAATCAGCCAATAAATTTAAACCAGAATACCCTGAGCCAAAGTCGTCGGTTGCGGTAATAAACCCGAGTGATTGGTAATACTCAACAACACGTTTGATGTGCGTACTGTCTTCAACCTTTTCAACCTCGGTAAACTCAAACATAATTTGTTCTACCGGAAAGTCATATTGTTTAGCAGCTTCAAGGGTTGTTCTAATACAGCGCTCAGGTTTGTAAATCGCGTTAGGTAAAAAGTTAATACTCAAAATAGAATCAAGCTTCAGCTTAGCTGCAAGCGAAATAGCTTTAATACGACAAAGCTGGTCGAAGGTATAACGGTTCTCATCGTTAACTTGTGAGATAACAGAATAAGCCGACTCATTATTAGGCCCTCTAACTAAAGCCTCATAGCCAAAAATATGTTTATCGGTGCAATCAATAATTGGCTGAAAAGCCATTGTAAAATCAAAACCAAGTTCTAATTTGTCTTTACAGTTATTGCAACCTGTTGGCTGGCAATGAGTTTGCTTGTCGTGCATGCTTACCTCAGACTAAAGTCTTCTTAATACATAATAGTGCTAGTAAATTGCCAATTGTGCAATGTTGTTGAGTTAAAAGTATAAAACCTCGCATCTCGTCCCTCGCATCTCGTCCCTCGCATCTCGTCCCTCGCATCTCGTTCCTCGCACCTCGTAACTACTACCTTTTTCCTCCCTCCAACTAACTTCTAATATCCATTCTAAAAGCTTTGATTCTTAGCATCTAAAATCACATTTCATCCTTTGCGTTACCTAGCTTTAATGGTATTTTAGCGCCAAGCAATCTTGCCAATATAAAGGAAGTAAAATGGCATCCAAAACCGTCGAATACTACAACCAAAATGCGCAAGCATTTGTTGATGCCACACTCGATGTAGACCTCAATGAACTTTACGACGAGTTCTTACCGCTGATCCCAAAAAAAGGCGCTTTACTCGATGCCGGTTGTGGCTCTGGCCGCGATGCTTTTATCTTTAAAGAGCGTGGTTATAGCGTAGATGCATTCGATATCAGCCCAGCTATGGCAAAGCTGGCGTCAGAATACTTAAACCAAGACGTAACAGTAAGCAGCTTTCTAGAGCTAAACGACGTTGCCAAATACGACGGCATTTGGTGCTGCGCAAGCCTTATTCACGTAGCAAAAAACGACTTAACCGACGCATTCAACAGCCTTGCCCGCGCATTAAAGCCACAAGGCATCGTGTATGTATCGTTTAAATACGGCGAAGGCGAGCGCGAACACAACGGTCGCGAATTTACCGACCTAAACGAACAAGCCCTTGAGAGCATTATTAAAGGCACAGACCTGTTTATCCTCAAGTCATGGCAAAGCGCCGACCAACGCCCAGAGCGCGCCACAGAAACATGGCTAAACGCCATTCTGCATAGAAGAACGATATAGTCGTTTGGCTGCTTAACTCTAGCGCAAATAATAAAAAAGGTCGGCAATTGCCGACCTTTTAGCTTTAGTAATTAAACTCTTTTGCATCAAGTTCACTTCTGCGTTCTTGCAGCGTTAATTGATGCTTTTTTGAATTCCATTTATTGTTTCTTGGGTTTGAGCTAAGTGCCGAAGTAATACACTTTGCAGTGTTAGCATAAAAACCAATTTTGCTTTCAAGTGCACTGCGCCAATCGTTTCTGCTATGACCAAAGTAAGACTGGTTTACAACTTTACTCTTTAATCTAGCGTAATGATGACGCCTTAATGAGCGCGATTTTTTCATATTTTATCTCCACGTTGGAAGTGGCTACTGCTTCCAGTAACCGCCTAATCGGGAGATGAAATACAATATTAGGTATTTGCATAGAGCTTGATATCCTTAAAAGCTCAATAACACGTGGTTATCATAAAAAAGAGTTCAAGTTTTAGATAGTTCTTTAGTCTGATAAAACAAAACTTGAAAATTGATTGTAACCCGTTGCAGTGCATTTCTGCACTAAAATCCTCTTCAATAAATTAGAGCTATTATTTCATTCATCGAAAAAACCTATATTTTTCATGGTTATTCATGCTAGATTGTTCCTAAACTTAATGCTGGCTTAACGGCTCGTCATTTAGTATCAAGAAATAACCATGGAGCGGTTTATTCATTTAAGCCGCAGTAACAGGATTTAGTTTATGCGCTTAAAAGAAGCACTCAGCGTTTTATCAAAGTCTTCACCTTACGCTGTTTCTACAGAAAGAAACGCTCAGCGTCAGTCTCTACTTGATGAAATCAAGTCATACCTGTACATCCAAATGCCAATTGAGATAGCAGTAAATAAAGCTATTTCGAGCTTTGGTGCAAATGATAAAAAAATTCTATTTTTATGTGGTAGCAGTGGTGATGGTAAATCAGAACTATTAACCAAAGCTAAGCAACAATACGGTCAACGAATTAACTTCCACTTAGATGCAACTCATAGCTTTGAGCCTCAAGGTACTGCTATTGAAACGCTCGACAAAGTCTTTGAAAAATTCAATCAAGGATCAACACCTCTTGTTGTAGGCATCAATGCTGGCATGATGGGCAATTATGCAGAGGAAGGTAAAGATCAAAACATTAAAACTGTTATAGCTCGCTATTTAACTAATCGTAAATCAATAACTGAAGACATTATCTTTATTAACTTTGAAGATTATCCTAAGTTTGCAATCCACGAGCATGGCTACGACTCAGAGTTTGCGCAAAAGTTATTAGATCGAATCACCCAGCCAAATGACAATATAATCAGGCAATTAGTCGAAAAAGAAAAACAACTAAATGATTTTGGCTCACAACGTATTATCACAAACTTTGAGCTTCTGAGTATCCCATCAGTACAACGAGTAATTGTTGATTTACTATTTAAAGCGAGATTAATGCGTGATCAATTCTTAACAGCGCGGGCGTTACTCGATTTTATTCATGAACTTTTGGTTTCAGATGGCTACTTGTTTGATAACTTATTTGCAGGCGGTGACAATGAGCTTGCAAATAAGATTGAAGATTTTGATCCTGCAAACTTAAGAACAAAAGAAATCGACCGTTTTATTCTTGCCTATGACTTAAACTTGCCAGATGAAGAATTCCACGCATTTAAAGGTGCTCTTCAAACCTTTGGAATTTGTGGTTTAAATACCGGTGCGCAATATTTAAGGTTGTTTTATGTTCTTAAATATGAAGATTTTGCTAACGACTTCCATAAACAATTCAAACCTGACTTCAGTGCTACTTTGATTGATAAATACATTGAAATTTATCAGCTCCATAAAGATTTCAAAGATACACCAGAGCAAAAAAGTGAAATAAAAGCTTTTTATCGCGAAATATTAATTGCAGCAATTAGAACTTACATAAATAGAAACGCACCTAAACTAGGTAAAAAGTACTTCTTACTGTCAGATTTTGGCGAGTACCAAGTGGCTGCTCCTGCTGATTTATCAATGGACTTAGCTGAAGTTAAGTTGAATACAACATCGAGTAGTGCTTTTTTTAATGCGCGACTCAAGTTGAAAAACACAAAATTTACCTTGCCAATAAACATCAACTTATTAGCGTTGTTAATGAATATTAATAATGGCTATCGCCCAAATAAGCACGACAAAAACTCAGTTATTCTATTGGATGAATTAGCCAGTGAAATTATTCAAGAAGCTAAATCGTCAAATGAGTTGGTCATTACCGGCGATGGGCAAAAGTACCTCTTAGAGTTAGATGACGAAGAAATAATGGTAAGTGAGGGATAAGCAATGCCATTAGTTGAACAATTAAAACCTAAAAATAACAGTGCAGCTAGCTATTTTCCTGTTTCAGCCAACAGTGCAAATAATAAGTATGAATGGGAAACCGTTGTTGGCTTTTTTATCAAGTCATTGCATAACATAGAGCTAGAGAAAACGATTAATTCGCTAGATGACTTTAAGTTGCTTTGTAAAACGCAAATTACAAACAAACTTGATGGTGAGCCTTTTTGGCATATTATTGAGAAAATGTACTTCGACAACGAGCAAGTACTCAATATTTCGCCAGAAATGCAAGCTCTGAAAGTATTAAACCCAGAAAGTAGCAATGCGGGTGATGAGCGTTTAACAGCTTTTTTAGTTGGCCTGTTGGGCGATTTACAACTAACTCAGCCACCAGAGTCACACTTAAACTTTTTAGAAAGAGAAATCAAAACTGTATTTGATTCGCCTCTGGTTACTAAAAAAAGTCAAAAACTAAAGAAATTTAACAAGCCATACTTACCTGAACTGAGTGAGTTTTTTCAAAAAGACTTAGAGTTTTTAGTAGGTTACCCAGAGCATTTTTTACAAAATATTAAGTCATTTTTAAAGCTATATGGCTTTTTATACACCGCACAACTTGCACTAAATGTACGTGGTTGGTCTAGCCAACCAGAAGTAAAGCCATGTTATTTCATTCTTGATAGCGAAAAAGCAAGTAAAGAGCGTACAAAGTTGCAGCTTCATGGGCACAAACAAGTTGTTGAATCTAGTTATGCTTTGTTTCCTTATCTTGCTTTAAACGAGAGCTTGCAAGACGCAAAATCATCAATTGTGCCGCTGTGGGAGCTTGTTGGTGAATTAACAAGTAATGATATTGATGCGCTTAACAACTATGCGGCTGATTTTCATGAAGACCGTAAGTTAACGAGTGAGCTACTACCGGCAGAAAATATAGATCAAGCCATAACAAGCCTAATAAAGTTATTTACTGAACAGTTTAAGAAAGGGGCTACACGTGAAACAGCCTTTAATAACTTTGTAAAAGCAACGCGTGAAACCTTAATTAAGCCTTTTGAACAAAGTCGTGGACGAGCTGGTTCATACCTTGTTTTAAATCAGGACTACCTTTTATTACTTACCAATATCTCAATTGGCTCAAGAGAAAAGCTAAGACTTCATGAGCTGCTAGTTGAGTTTCAAAACCGTGGCGTATTTTTTGATAAAAGTAGTGAAGAATGTTTAATAGACCTATTTGAGCGCATGGGTAATGTTGAGCGAATGAGTGACAGCGGGGATGCAGTATATGTCAAAAAAACTATATGAAGACTTTTTAGTCGAGCACTTTTGTAAGTGGGCAGCTAAGGGCTTTGAAGGCGAAAGTCGTTTTCAATTTCGTTCTCCGGATAGCTCAAATAGCCAAAACTTATATGAAGCCCTATTAAGAAAGGCAGACACGACTGTAGAAATAGTAACAGCAGATATTAACCAGCAATTTAAAGCTCTATCTCTAGCTGATAAAAAGCTCATTCCAGTTGTACACAGTGAATCTGAAAATGGCCTAAGTGAAAACTATATTTCGCACCTACGCGATTTAATATCCAGCCAAGATGGAGAGCTCGGTGATTGCATTTTACTTGTAGTACACAACTCGTACTTAGATACATTAATTAACTCTGCAAGAGACTTAGGCAATGTTGGCGAGGTTTGGCACCCTTCTACAATAAAGCATTCATTGAGTGAATTGATCACATCAATTAGTGGTACGGATCAAATTTCTCAATGCTTACTTGAACACCGCTTTAAACTAATAATTGAAGATGGTGCAACCATGTTCGGCTTCAGCGAGCTCTTTGAAGCACTTGAAGATGGCGTAATTCAATTTCGTGAGCTGGGCCTATTTAATGACAACACCATAATTGGCTGGGATGATACGGCACAAATAGATAAGCGATTATCGCAAAATCATCAGCTATTTGAAAACATCAGTGAAATCGTTGAAAAATACCCACAAGAGCTAGTAGAGAAACTGGGTGATCTAGACCTTGGTGAAAAGTTTGTATCAGAGCACTTTGGTGATAATAAAAACTGGCAAGATCTAGATTTTGGCGCAATTTTAAAAGAGCGTAGAGATAACAAAGAAAACCTACTTTCATTTGAAAAAGAAATTGCGCAAAACCTTACTTTTATTGCTCGTGAAAATAAAAAAGAAAGGCATCTAATCATTGAAATGCCAGAGGGTGAGTCTGAGTTTAAATTAGAGTCTTACTTCACTGGCGGCAAGATTTTAAAAAATGAATTAAAGCTGCAACACACAAAAGAGCCAATTACGCTAGATGTGAATAACCGCTCAGCAAAGCATAGTGTCGTTGAAGTTGTAGGCTCTTTCCCAGGGCAGCCTCTTTACTTTAGCGTTGACTTTAAAAGAGAAAAGCCGCAAGAGAGGTTTAAATACCGGATCCTTGTGTTACCAAAAGGGGCATTTTTCCTTGAGGACTTGGCTGATAGCTTTTTACTTGTACCACGAAAACAACTCATTACACTGCAAACTAATGCGGGGATGCTTAAAGTCTCAGAGCAGGGTAGTACAGCTAAGGTAAGTCAGCCTAATCAAACGTTTTTGGTTCAACAAACTCAAGTAGTTGATTTTGCAGAGTTCGCAAATGAAACCGATACACTTACCTTTGCCGTCCAAAGTGGCGAAAGTATTTTGAATTTTGAAGTCGATGGCGCAGTGTCATCAGACAGCCTATCTTTGCCATTAGTTTTAGATACCAATTTATTTAACCGACTATATAACGATGATTTTAACGGTCTCTATAATCGTGCGAAAGAGAAGGTGGTACTAGATGGTAAAGACCTAACACCTAAAGGTTTGCGTAAAACGCTATTAAAATGGGAAGCAGAACTACAAGACAATAGGGCTCTAGCAACTACAGTGGGGCAGCGACCTCAATTAATGCTAAGCGATATCGAAAGTACTCACCCATCACTATATAACGCTTACAGCGAACTATTTGATTATCTAGATGCACGTAAAGCGCTAATAAGTACATGCTCTTGGGGGCAACAGTTTACAAGCTTGGCGCAAAATGTGGTTGAGTGCTATTTAAGCGAAATAGAAAAAATAGAAACCAAAGCATTACTCTCGCCTGAGTCTAGCATGCTAGTAAATATTGGTATCGCGGAGTTTGAAGAGCAAGAGTTTATAACGCCATATCACCCACTATGCTTAGCTTATTTTACTCAATTAGTAACTAAAGCGAGTGATGAAAACGACAAAAGCTTTAATACATTACCAAAAGCCACGTTAAAACGCTTAAATGCGGAAGGACTATTACCTTTTGTTTGGCACGCAAAAGATGGTTTTGCATACAACCAAGCTCTGCCTGACAATCGCATGTGGTGTAATCTAGTTGCAAATAAAGACGTTAGTTTAGGTTATGTACGTCCACTGGTAAGACAAAAAGCAAGCGAGTTTGCTAAAGCATTTGATGTGCTATTTAGTAAGGGCAAAAAAGAAACTTTGCATATCAACTCAATCAATAATGCCGATAACAAAGCATTGTTTTTAGGGTTAGTTGATTATCTAAAAAAACAAACACCGGACGATGCAAATCGGATCCATGTAAATTTATACGATAAATCACTACAGCGTACTTACTTTGATGAGTTTGCCGATGCGCCAAGTTACGATGAGTTAAAGCAACTTGCAGAGCTGAGTGGTGAAAAAGACAAAGCTGATGCTATAGCAGATATGCTTAAAAACCGTATAACTTACAGCAAGTTCAAACTAGAAAGTGAACTTGACTTTGCTTATGCGCACATTAGTTTTGTTCGTAACGACACAAGTGTTGAGCCAACGCCTGTTGATGTATTAACCGAAAAGTCGGGTGTTGCATGTCATGGTTTATTAGCAGGTGAAACCGCCTATAACGAGCAAAATACTTACCTCACAACATACGGTTTGCAGAATTTAGCGTTAGATAATAACCCAAGCCTCAAACTGAGCAGTCAATTTAATAATCTAGCCAAAGCAGCTTGGTGCGGGCAAAAGTATGAAACCAACAATGGCTTAGCATTAAAAGTGGCGGGCAAGCTTACCGAGTTACTAGAAGATGTTTATGAGAGCTCTGTTTGGACAGTAATTATTGATCCAAAAGTAACCCTCGACTTTTTTAAATCGCAAAAAGATGCCGTACTAATACATTATTCAGATAACTTTTCCAATTCAGCTAATTACGATGCGATCACTGTAACAAAGCGCCGCGATTTATATGACCAAGTACTTTCGCAAGGTGTTAAAGGCTTAATTGATGAGTTTAATGCCTTTAATGGTGAGTGGTTGCTTAAAATGATCACTTGCAATGATAACGAGCGAAAAGAGAAAAAAAGTATCATCGGCGCTTATAAGTACATTAACTGCCTATTACACCAAAGCGATATTACCTGGGTACCAATGAGCGTGGCCGAAATGCTACGAGTAGCAGGTAATGTTGGTTTAAAAATGAGTGAAAGTGAGTTTTCGCGCTTTGCTCAAGGGTTTAAAAGCGGTGCTATTTCAGACGATGTATTGTTCGTTGGTTTCAAAGAGCAAAACATGTATTTGCTACCGCTCGAAGTGAAAATTGGTCAGCAACGTACACATGATAAAGGCGTTAAACAAGCTAAAGAGTTAAAGCGCTATTTAGTTGAAAATCTATTTGGCCGTGACGACTTAGCAGGGCATTTATATCGCGGCCTATTCGTAAGACAAATTTTAATGCAAGTTGATAAGTTTGAATTATATAAAGTTTATCAACCAGATTACTTTGATGCTCTTAAATCACAACGAGAATGGTGGTTACAAGGTGACTACAAAGTTGCTGATTTGGCTGAGTACCCGCAAGGTTTCATGATGGCATTTTTTGAAAATGCATCCTTTGCGAAAGAAGAATTCGACCTACAAGATGACATTCTGCAAATAAGATTACCAAGCGCAAATTTAAATCGCTTTATCAGCACACCATTGCAAAGCTTGCTAAGCAACATTCAAAGCAGTGAGCTTTGCTATATACCTGAACAATATATATTGAATGGCAGTACTCAAGCTGATGAGAGCATTAGCATTAAGCCTGCAAGTGACAACTCCGAAACGAGTGATAATGCACCTGCAGTCAATAATGAAACTCCAGTTGTATTACCTAAAGTTGCTGAAGCTGATGGGCCGATTGTAGTGGCTGAGCGAAAAGATAAAGAGCCATTAAAAGTATTGGTGGGTCATGTCATACCTAGTAACGAGCCTGTTTATTGGGAGCCCACAAATACCGCCAAGTTTATGAATACCAACTCAGGCATTATAGGCACAATGGGAACAGGTAAAACCCAATGTACTAAATCTGTAGTAACTCAGCTTTATCGAAATCAACATCTAAATGTAGAAGGGAAACCGATTGGCATTTTGATTTTTGATTACAAGTCAGATTATGTGGACGATAAATTTTTAAATGCTACGAGTGGCAAGAAGTTTAATTTGCATAAGCTCCCGTACAACCCTCTTAGTTTGTTTGGTGATACACCAATGTTGCCTGTGCACACTGCTCGAGGTTTCTCAGAGACGATGGGTAAAGCATTCAACTTAGGCACCAAGCAACAGCTTAAATTACGTAAGCTTATAGGTGAAGCTTACGACCTTGCGGGTATTCATAAATCTGACAAATCAACATGGCACAAAGCTGCACCAACAATGGCTGACCTTTGGGCGCTATTTTTGGATAGCGAGCCAGCTGAAGATTCGCTTTATGCTGCACTAGAAAGTGTTTGTGAGCTTGAAGTATTTGAAGATGATACTTCCAAGTGTATGTCGCTTTACGACCTAGTAGATGGCATTACGGTTGTAGAGTTAGCTGGTTACCCAAGCGAAGTTCAAAACTTAGTGGTAGCACTTACGCTTGATTTGTTTTACTCACAAATGCAAAAACAAGGAAAGCCCGAAGTGCAAGGTGACTTTAGGCAAGTGACTAAACTTGTGCTGGTGGATGAAGCAGACAACTTTATGTCACAAAACTTTCCAAGCCTTCGCAAAATACTAAAAGAAGGCCGTGAATATGGTGTTGGTGTCATCTTATCAACACAAGATATTACTCATTTTAAAACTGGTGAAAACGACTATTCTGCGTACATTTTAAGTTGGATAGTGCACCGCGTTGCGCAAATTAAAAATCAAGATATAAAAGGCATATTCAATGTCGATGATAAATCAGAGCAAGAGCTATTGATGAAAAATATTCGCGAGCTTGAAAAGCATACTAGCCTTTATATCAACGGTGAAAAGCAAATTAAACGTATAAAAGATAAAGCTTTTTGGGAGTTATAGAATGAGGAGTAAATTCCCAGGTTTTGATGATAATTATTTAGAAAAATATATTCTTACAAGTAAAAAAGTGACAGTTGTCTTTGACACAAATATTTTATTAAACTTATATCGTTATGAAAAGAAAATCGCTAATGACATTGTTTCTCAAATCAAGTCACTAAAAAGAGATGACTTTTTTGAGGTTTGGCTGCCTCATCAAGTCGCATTAGAATTTAACTTACAAAGAAAATCTACTTTTAAGACGCAAGGCAAAGCTGTTCAAATGTTTAAAAGTGATTTTGACTCATTTAGAAAAAGAGTTAGAGGGTTAGCTCAGGTTGGAGGGAAGAATAGTGAGCTAGCACCCTTGCAGGCTGAGCTGGGCCCTCACTTTCATGAGATAAGTAATATTATTGAAAAACATTTCCAAAAGCATAAAAAAACTAAACGAGATGATAAAGTTATAGATCAAGTTTACGAAATTTTTGATGGAGTTGTTGGGGAAAATTATTCTCTAGATAGAATGTGTGAGTTAGAGAAAGAAGGTGAATATAGGTATTTGCATAATATACCACCGGGGTTTGATGATTATGGGAAAGAAATCACTTATAGTTATTTGGGTACAAAAATTGAATCAAAATATGGAGATTTCATACTTTGGAGTCAATTAATCGATAAGGCTATAGATAGCCAAACTGCGCTAATTTTTGTAACTGGTGATGAAAAGCCTGATTGGCAATCAAAGGATTTCGGAAGAGTACACCCAGAATTAATTAACGAATTCAAGCTTAAAACAGGTCAAGATTTTTATGCACTTTCACTACCAAATTTTCAACGGTACTTCGAACCGAAGCTGATACGCAAACTATCAAAAGAGACCACTACAGAGATTACAAACTTAAATTTCAAAGATAATTCTGGTTGGCTAGAGGAAATTTTAGAAGTGTTTTACTGCTATAATAGACCACTGGCTTTAAAGGAAATTAGTAGACATTTTTACGAAAATACGGAGCGAGACTTACCTCCTACATGGGAAAAAATAATTCTCAGGACAATTTGTAACCATTGCTCTGATGTTAAAGCTTATTTAGGGAGAAAAGATATATTTAAGCGAGTAGAAAGTGGTTTATATGAACTAAGGTGACTTTGTAATTGTTTTAAATTCAGAGCTTAAGAAAAATCTTGCCTGCATATTTTGATTAAAAAAATAGAGGCAAAGGGTTTGATAACTAATAAAAAATTGAAAAATTATTAATTTATAAAGAGAAATTTATGAGTGAATTAAAAGGCTTTGCACCTAGAGATACTTTTGAACTGAAAAGAACAGGAACGTTTGGTAATTTTTCAGCAGCAGGCTCTTTTCCCGTTGATTACGTATTAACTTCATTTGATATTGAAGACTTGAAGCATCTAACATTTGCAAGGGAATTAGTTAGTAATAGTTTGGATTTCGAGATGATGATGCAGCGTGATATCGATGAAGATAGAGCCCGTAAAGAACTTGCGGAATATATATACCCATCAAATAAAAGCTCAACAGAACTAGAGTCAAATATAGTATTTTTTCCACCGATAATAGTAGCTATTTTGCGAGTAAAAGACGATGAAATACTAACTTACTACCCTGAAAGACAAGATAATATTGATGGTGATTTTGTTGAATCTAGGTGGGGTGATTTATTTAAGATTAAAGGTTTTTCTGATGAAAACCTGAAACAGTCTAGTAAGTTAGGTGATTACAGAGTCCAAAAGTCGCCTGTAGAAATAGGGTTGAACACAAATAGTGATGGAGCTAAGTTAGTTGTAATTGATGGCCAACATCGATTATTTGCAATTAAAGAAATGTTAAACTCAGATAAAAAATCGGCATTGGAAGATCTTCACTTACCTGTATGTATTGTGTTTCCTCCTAACGCAACTGAACCTAATCAAATAAATAAGGTACCTTCATCTACTGAAGTATTTCGGCATTTGTTTGTAGATGTAAATGCAACAATGGAGCAGGTTGGAGGGCACTTTACTATTTTATTAAAGGATAACAATATAAGTTCAGTGGCAATAAGAAAGCTCTGCGATAAGATAATTCGCGATAGCGACTATGGCAGGGAAACTCTCTCAGCAATTGAATGGAATACTAAGAGTAAAAAAGATGCCACTGTCTTAACTAAAAGGTACAGCGTGACAAGCATAGGCATCATTGAAAAAGCATTATCGGAAACAATTGGGAACTCACAAAGAGTAATTAATTATGTTTTAGATAATGAAGTTGAAATTGAGTGGGAAAACTTTGATCTATCTCAAAGAGCTTCTTTTGATGATGTTATTTCTAGAACATTGGTTGAAAGAATTTATACATTTATAATGGGCATCGATGTCTACAGGAGCTGCTTTGATAAGCATGTTGCTTTATTAAATGCCATAGAAGAAAAAACATGTGGTACTAACAATTCAACAAAATATAAAATAGTTCACAAAGCAATTTTAAATGCAACTACTATCCCTAGTGATGAAAAAGGAATAATCGAAGATATTTACGCTCAGCTTTTATCTGACTCTCAGCAATTTAGAAAAAATAATGTAACAATGGTAATAAATTACGCACTATTTCAGAGAGCTTTCTTTAGTGTTTGGTATACATTATTAACTAAATTGCGATCTTATTATAATGCAGAGGTTGTTACTGATTTTTCAATTATTGTTATAAATAAAGCTTTAAAGGATGAGCTTGGTTTGTTATCGCTGAGTAATAAGTTTTGCCAGTATAATATTTGGCTGGACGGCGGGATAAAAAAAGGAGAAGGTACTAAAAAGAATATCCATGACTTAATTATTGGAAACTTAAGTGGATTAAATGTTAGAGAAGTCCTGCTTGAAAATAATATGACTCATGAAAATATTGATAGTATAGTCGTTGAACTAGAAGGTGCCTCTGAAAAAGCACTAAATGATTATTTTGTTAAATATAAAGAAAATAGACAGAAATCATTTCAGGTTGAATATGTCAGATCTTCCCAACTTACTGAAGATGAAATAGAAGAGCTTGATCAAGCAAAGAGAATGTTCGAGATAAGCTTAGAGAAAGTRAGAACTGGGAAAATAGACAAGGCAGATATTGACTATACTTTCGAAAAGTTAGTATCTAATTATGTTTCTGACGAGGTAGAAGAAGCAATACAGGAACTTAGAAATCTTATTGGATTTGATTTAACAATAGTTAATTAATTATGGTTGTTTTTATTGTTGTTGATAAATCAGATAGTGTTACAAAAATAACAAATGTTTTAAGTGAGTTTATTCTAACTCGAACAGTTAAAGATTATGAGTTTGTTGTTTTTGGTACGTCTGTTACTTATAGGGATATTAAACTGATTATGAAAAGTCACCCGTTGTGTGACTTTTTTGACTTCAGTTTCATACCTATGAATGAAAAAAATAAAGTTCAATTAAATGAATATGTCAATTTAAAAGCGTTGTTAAAACTTAACGATTTATTTTACGGAGTTAATTCAGCTGGTAATGTTAAAGCTTTTTTAGTGGAAGCTAAATATGAAGGTGTTAAGCTATTAACAAAACTCTATGATAGTTGCTTGTACACGAAGAAAGGTATCATAAGTGGCTCTTCGGTAATAAATTTTGAAGATCCATATATTAATATTATCTATAAAAGAGTTATAAGAAAGCTATCGAACCTTATAAATTATGAGCTATTATTTTTAAATCCTTCAACTAGTCGTGATAATCATTATTTAACATTATGTGAAAAGGACAGGCTTATGGAGTTGTCTTTTAACGATTATAAAAATAGGCTTCTTCAGCTTCTAAATGATAATAGGTTTCTGACCAGTGAAGTATCTTTTTTATTGAATCAGAGGGTTACATATATAAAAAGGCTTGAAAGATTGAGCCATATCTACTACGCGAAAAGTGAAGATTCAGAAGTTTTTTATCATTTAGCATTCTATTATCATATAGTGGCTAAAAATTTATATAGCTCCAATAAAATAGCCGTCTGCTTAGCTATGTGTGTCCGAGTTTTGGAGGTTTATTTGACTGGTTACTTGATGAAACATTCTATGGCAAAACCTCATAATAAAAGGATAAAGATAAAAAATGATAAAGGAAAGTGGGTAAATGCTAATGGCTTCGGTGCTATTTGGGGCTGTTTTAAGCTTTTCTATCCTGGTACTCTGCCGACCAAGCTAGAGGATGAAGTTGATTCTATAGTAAGTTATCGTAATATATCATTCTATGGACATGGTTATTTATCATTGACTAAAGCTAGGGCCGAGACAGCCATAGATACGATAAGGAATATTATTTTTGAAATAGAATCTAATTCGAAAAGTACTTTCTTTAGCAAGTGCGACTTAGAGTGGGTTTATTTAGATAATGACCTACATAAAGGGTTGCTTTCAAAAGGTTTTAACTTGGCTTAAAGCTCAATTGACTTGAGCTTTATAACTTTGTTCAAGATACAACTTTAAAAAATTGATTAGTATTTTTATTTCTAATGCTGGAAATCCCATCCTCAACGTGCGCTGCCCAAGCTGTTTGTAACTCTTTATCAGAATACTCAGGGTAGCGCTGTTTTAGCAATAGTTCAGTGACTATTTGGGTTTTACCTAACCACGTAAATTTATCGAGCTTGAGGTTACCAGAGAGCTTATAATCAGTATCTTTATCAAATACAAAGCCCTTTTCAATAGAGCGAAAAAATGCAATACGGGCTGCAACGTTTGGTGTAACGCCTGTTTTGCCTTTTAGTGTTTGTAATTGCTCTTCAACGGCTTTATTCAGCCACATTGTTTGTGGGAGCATTATACGGCCTCCTGTGCAAGCTCAGCCCAAAAGTAACCCTCACGAAGAGTTGAGCTACTTGTTTGTTGATTAAATTCAATTTCGAACGCGTGAGACACTTTGTGCTCAATAGCTTGGTAGAAGCTTTCATCTACCTCGGTGTCTGTTGATAGTAAAATTACTTGCTCGCTGGCTTCTGGGAAGTAGTGCTTAATGAGCTTATCTCGATGTTTTGAGTCTAATCGGCCAAGAGGTGTGTCTACCACCACAGGTAGTACTTTGCCAGAAAGCTTACCTAGTGCCTCTAAAATAGCAAAAGCAAAAATCTGTTTTTCACCTGCAGACATTGATTTTCGGTTAATCACAGAGCCTTCAGCATCAACAAGGTTTACATCAAAACTGTTAGGGTCAATTTTAGCTGATAACTTTAAATCTTCTTTACGAGCAAGTTTGCGGTATGCCTTAACAAATAGCTCTTCAAGCTGGCTAACACGCTGTGAAGTAAGCGCTTCTTTAAACTCGTGGAGTACGTTTTGGCTCTGCTCTACACGCTCTACAGCTTTGTCTGATGAGTGTTTATTTTTAAGTTTTGCGTAGAACTTTTCTAAACGTTTTGCTAACTCGAGCTCTTTCGTTTTGAGTTCTTTCGCTTTAAGTAATTCGCTAATGTACTCTTTGCTAATTGTATCGCGCTGTTTTTCAAGAGCTCGTAACGATTCGTAAAGCTCTTTAAGCTCTTCTGCATCTGGTGCACGTTCAATATTTATTGATAAGGTACTTAGCTTGTTTTGAACAGCTTCAAGGGCTTGTGTTAGCTCTTTTAGTAATGCCTGTGACTTTTGAGCATCAGTAACTTGTGCTTGAATAAGCGCAAACTCAGAATCAGAAATATCTAGCTCAGGCGATTCCATACTGCTTTGAGCAACTAATTGGCCAAAATAGCTGTTTACCGTTGCAATAATATCGTTACTTTGAGTGCTAAATTGTGTTGCTAATTTAGCTTCTAAGTCAGGTAAAGCTTGGGTCAGCTCATTGCCAAACGCTTTTGCTTGTTTGATTTTTTGATCTTTTGTTAGCTGCTCAATTAAGCTTTGCATTGCCGTTGGCGCTAAAGCCATTGGTAATGAGCCACTTAATTCTTGGCGAATTTTAGCTATGAGCTCTTTTTCAAGTTCAATAAGCTCTGATACTTTGGCTTCTTCTTGAACTTTTGTTTTTGCCCAAGCGCCGCCACGCGCTTGAATGCTTTGCTCTTTACTGGCTATTTTTGTTTTAAGGTCTGTTAATTGAGTTCCAATATGGTCAGCATTACGTTGGGCTATATTGACTTGTTCTGATATCGCCTTTTTTTCGGCCTCAGCTGTATTAATCTTTTTAATGGTTTCTTTGTCTGCTGCTTCTGCACCCAAACCTTTAAGGTAAATACCTAAGTCAGAATCAAGGCGATTAATTATGTCGATACCAAGCAGTTTTTGTACTGCTTCTTTTAAGTACGAGCCTGTATCGTCTTCAGCAAGCTGTGCAATTTTTTCACCATCAAAAAAGAATAAGTCACCAATACCCGGCGGCACTAATTCATGTAAAAAAGCTTGCACCTGTTCGCTATTAAGTGAAGTGTCTAGCACTCCATTAATTGTAAGTGTTAATGTTTCATCCTGCTCTGCTTGCCACTGACGTGTGACCTCATAAAGCTTGTGTTCGCCTTGGTGAGTGTGTGTAAAGCTTAATGAAACTCGTGCTTGTGCGCCTTCATCACTTTTTAAAGCTGTGTTATTTGTCTGTTCATTTAAATAAGCAAGATAGTCTTTTTTAGTGATCACCGCACCAAGTGCGCGTTTACCAAGTAATGCTAAACGAATTGCAGTTAGAATTGATGTTTTACCTGCACCGTTTAAACCACCAAATAATATAATTGGGCGTTCAAAAACACCTTCTTTGCGAGGTGTTAAGTCGATACTGGTTTCGCCATTAAAAACTCGAAAGTTATTAAGCGTGAGTGTTTTAAAAATCATTCTATGCCCTCAGCTTTTAACATTGCGTTTATTTGCTTTAACTCGTCTTCAAGCGTTTTTACTTCATTACTTTGGCGCATTTGCTTTTGTCTGATATCTAAATTAGAGGCAATAATAGTCTCTGCGCTTTCCCAGTCTTGCTGAATTAAGCGACCAATACGATTGAATATACCGGTACGGCGAGCAAGCCCACTCATTTGTTTTTCAACATCAATTAGCTTTTTAACCATTTGCGGTGACACGCCATGTTTAGGTGCGATGTCATGTAATAACTGGCTTTCGGTAAAGCTGAATTGGTTTGAGTCATCAATCGTCCAGTCTAACTTAATACCTAAAATATCAAATACAATAGAAGGTAATGAATCGTCCCAATCAGGCTCGTTAGGATCGTTAAGCCACTCGTGACGTACAGCGTGCAACTCATCAACTGTAATTAGCTCTACATCTCTACCTTGCTCATTAAATTGCTTTTGAATATTAAGCAGCAAACGCATGGCATGTTTACGGTATTTTAATAGGTAAGGGCCCGTTGTGTAATCGTCGGTAAGTACACGTTCTTTGTCTTCTTTTAATGTTTTAAATGCAAGTCGACCATCACGGCGTATATGGTTGCGATATTTCTTTTTAAGCTTTGGTGAAGTACTGCGAGAAAGCATGTTGCGATACTTTAACAGCGGTAGCATCCATTGCTCACCATTTTGAATTAAGCTCTCCATTGCGCGGTCTTTGGTGACAACAGTACAAGTCCAGCATCCAAAGCGCGAGTTACCGCACGATGGTGTTGTTTCATCAATAACGAGAGGGCATTCACCTTGGCCAGATGAGTCTTTATATAGATTCCATAAAACTAGGTTTTTACCACCCCATGGGTTTTCCCATTCAAGGTCATACTTATCTAGCCATTTATTTTTTGTGCCGTATGGTGTTTCTTCCGTTTTTAAATGGCAAAGACGTAATATCTTCCATACGTCATCTACGCTCCATGTATCGATTGGAGTGTAAATAAATGCATTATTTAATGTAGTGTGTACAGCAAGGTCAGAACCATCAATTTTGTGCTTTTTAATAACTTGGGCACGAGAGGCACTTTCTTGAGAGCGAGAGCCAAGTACAACGATTACTTCGTCATACTCACTAACACGCTCTTTTATAAATGTACTGACCGGATCAATTTTCATTCGCTCAGTACACCAGCGGAAGTTACGCGTTGGTGCTGGGTAACCTTTGCCTAGTAAGTTTGCCCAAAAAGTATTGTTAGATTTAGGCACAACCTTATGCGAAGTAATTGGTAAACCTTCGCGTCTTGCGCCTTCTTCAATAAGTTTTAGAGATTTATCGACGTGATCAACAACCATAGGCGTTTCGACTAGGGTGTCTGATGCAACAACAAATACAGGCTTGTGGCGATCTTCGGGCTTTAAGCCTAGTAACGCAAAATAAACGAGTGTCATCACTGCTGATGAATCTTTACCACCGCTGTAGCCTATAACCCAAGGACGTTTGTCGGCCATATACACTCGCTGCGTATTAGCTACAAATTCATGAAGCTTTCCACCTGCAAATGACTCGTTTTCTATAAACTCGATATAGTCGTCTAGATCGTACTGATTTAATAATGTCATGTATTTAACAATTCTTTTTCTTTAGCTAGCTCTTCAACAGAGGGCTTTAAGCCAATTTGTTTTTTTATTTCTATGGCTGTTAAAAATATATTTGAAACGGCTTTAGAGAGTCGACCATGGTTCATTGCACGGTTTTTCCAAGCTGGGTTTGCTTTTCGCCAATCAATTTTATGTAGCTGAGTGTAACATTTACTCTGCTCAGGCTCACTGAGTTTTAGTAGTTCGTTGCCTACTATTGCCAAAGCTTGAAGCCCTATACCATGCGCACTAATGTACTCTTGTCGAAACTCTGTGGCTGAAAGCTGTTTGTCTCTTACTTGCTGCCACTCAGGCATATATTGGTTTAGATTTCGCCAAAATGAGACCGCTACTTTTCTCTCTTCATCGGTGTATCCCTCTTTAAGGCCTTTACCAAATAAGGCTTTATTAGCTTGCTTAATACCGCTAAGGGTAAAAAGCTTGCTACTTTTTGCTGCAATTGCAGAGCGTTCAAACTCTGTAAAGCCCAGAAATGGTTCACATTCTAAAGCAAGGTAACGAGCCAACTCAGCGGCTTGATCTCTGTGATCGTACAAGGTCGACAAAGATGCACTCGGTCTTACGGCATACTTATTTAAATCGGCAAACATCTGCTGACTGCGTTGTAAGCCTTCGTCAACAAAGAAAAGTACAGCAATGTTGTCTTGGCAAAGCTCTGGTCTTTCTTTAATTGCTTCTTCAATGGCGGCACGTCTATGTTGGCCATCGTTTATAAGTATTTGGGCATCCATAGGTACTTTTAAAGTTCCTAAGTTAATACCATCACCCGTGCTAATAAAGTCAACTTCTGAGCCAACAGATGCAGTGATTGCTGAAAAAACATAATCATTTGGAGAATCAACCAAATAACGCGCCATTTCAGGAATACGGTTTTTATTTAAAGTACGTTGTGCACGTAATTCGACAGGGACTTCTTCTTCATCATAAACGAATATTTTTGGGATAAGTCGAAGCGGGCAGGTAGCAATGTAAAAAGGTTTGCCAGCTTGCTGGCCTCTCACAGCAGGGAAGCTGTAACAATAGTTTGAATCTAAATTACTCATTGGTGCAAGTCCATTATGCAGGTTTACGTAATATTATTACGTACCTTACGTAATATTTCTACATAAAACTTGCTTTCAAAGAGGTTATTTTATCAAATTAAATAAACTTTGATAGGATTTTAATGTTTTAGTTTTATAAAACGATCTCCTTTTAATTCTATCTTCCAATACTCAAACACCTTTTGCAGTATTGGCCAGTTTGGCCACTCTGATTTTTCGACTCCTTTGAGCATGGTTGCTAGTTTCTTATCGAAGTTTTGCTGGCTTTTGTATTCACTACTGCCTTTTTGTAAATAATCAATTTTGTTGTACATGGGTTGATTTGGGTAATCATCGCCATAGAAAAAGTAGTCTATATCTTGTTCGAGTAATTTTACTTTTACTCGCTCAATAAGCAGTGGCAGCTTTTTACTAAAGTCATCGTATTTTAAAAAGGTCACTTTCCCAGAACGCATATGTATTTTTACTAAATCAATGTCGTCTATGTCGCCATAAAGCTGCGCTGCAGAGCCAATGTAAACACGTAAAATAGCAGGGAGCTGGTTTAAAAAACGGGTAGACAAAATGTAAGAGTGATTGTCGTGCAGTTCGCCAAGTTTTATATTTTCATATGCTTGATAACATGCATTACCAATATTGGCAGGCTCAGAAATTGAAAATAACAGTGACTTAGCTTCTTCGAGTGCATGATTATAGCTTTCGAAGTGTATTTTTATATCGCGGGTAAGCTTTGCTGGCATATGGCTTTTAGCTTTGCGTTTGCCAAACAGACTAAGGGCAAAATACACAAGTAAATCGTCATGCCTTTTGGTTTTTGCTTGATTGAATTCGGACTGGTCGTAATAGCCTTGTAAAAACTGAAATGCCTTATTATGGCTGGTAAATATTTGCCTAATTGCGAGGCTTTGTTCAAATTCATCATTTGCAGGCACTCTGCCTAAGTGTAAGCAGTATTGCCAAAAGTCAGCTAATAAGTCTTGATGCTTTTCAAATAACGATTTTTGCTCAGCTTTATTTACAACCTTAGGTGTTGGGCGTTGTGTAATGTGCTGCCAGTTATAATTTTTAAATTGCAGCTCAAGATGGTGTGCTTCTTCAAGTTCTGCAGATTTAAAAACAGCAATGATACCTTGCCCAAATGGAGTTGTTTTTACTTTTAGAACTTGCTCTATGTAGCAGCGTATTTGCGCTTGGCTAAAGTATTTTTGAAACGTATTACGGCTAGTAATTACACCATCTTTATATGGCTTAAAATGCTCTTGCTTAGCTTCGTTAGCAAGCATGACAGAAACAAGTAACAATTTATTTGTATATTGATATGCGGCTTTTAGAGTATCTTGTCGCTCTGTTTGATCTTCAATAACATTAAGTACAAAGCCAAGATTAACAATATCGCACGGTGTTTTAGTTGCATTAGGGCGATGAACAGGATCCCAGGCATTTATGTTTAGTCCATGAGCTTCAAGCTCGGTCGCATCGTCACCTAACCCGCAACCGTAATCGAGTATTGAATAGTCACCATTTAAGTAGCCATACTTTGCAAGCTTTTGGAATGGTGCTGATAATCTGTCTCTGTTTATAGCTGTTAGGTGTCGCTGTATTTGTTGTGGCTGTTCGGGGTTTTTTGATTCAACTATTTTAGCTACTTGATGAAGTCTGCCATTTTCATCTAACTTGTAGCCTTTGCGTTTTATTAAGTTTTGCCATTGCTTTTTGAAGCCAATACTTTTGGTGTTTTGATAAAGGCCTATTTGCTCACCTTCTTTCGTTAATTCTTCAAAGAGCTTGTAATTAGGGTAGTTAGGTAAAACGAATGTTTCTTTACGATGTAATATTGGTGGGTTGGCAGAGCTACTGTAATCTGTCGTTTTTACCGTGTTTTCGTAAATGTCTATTGTGTGGCTTTTTAGAAGCTCTGGGTATGAGCATTGATCAAAACTTGGGTACTCGAGCAGGGTAAATTTAAAATCACGTTTATAGAGCTTTATTAGATTCCAATCAGCATCAACCTCTAACGTTTTTATTGTTGTATTTATTAATGCTGATAGGGCCTCTGGCAAGCATTCTGCGATACAAGATTTATGAAGATAAACAGCGGTAGGTAAAGACTTCCCATGCTTTAGGCTTTTAATTAATTGCTTGTATTCTGGAAAGTCCATAGGGTTATTTATTCAACATAATAAAAATAAGCGCGACCGCGTTTTTCAAACTTAAGCAAACCTCGCTCACGACGGTGCATTAATTCACAAGCACTTATTTTAAGGTGCTTCATCGCTTCTTTGCTGCTAAGCCAAACACCTTTTGGATTTTGTTCTGTCATTTTAATTTCTCAGCTAAGTTAAAATTAATATACATAACTCTTTGTACATCGACAAATTTAGCCTTAAGAGGATGTTGATTTTCCCCGTGTTCACACCCAAAATTGAATTAATTATGAGTAATTAACAGCATGGATGCTGTAAAAAGCGTATCTTGGCCACGGGTGAGAAGCGAAGCTTTGAACGAGAGGATATGGATATCCGAACTGGGGTGCGTACAGGAATGTGTAAGTTGTGCCTATCTACGCTGTTTACGTTCATTTAATTAATTCAAATTGAGGGAACAGTGTGAACCTCGGGGCACCGAGAGATTCCAAAGAGAAGTCGGCGTTTACTTCTCTTTGGTTGCCGTCGCTAACGCGACATTATTATCAAATTTTATTAGCGCTTTATTACCACAGCCATCACAAATCAATGAGTAAGTATCTTTACGCTTACTAACTTTCGTATTTTGATCATTACATTTAATACACGGTGCTTTCATCGGAGTATTCGTATTACAGTTTGAGCAATTGACATAGTATCCATATCGCCCTGAACGGGCTTCAAGAGTGTGTTCATTACTACAATTTTTACACTTTAAGTGTATGACTTTAGGTTCCTCAGCACTTAATAAAACCTCTTCTTTAACTTCACTTTTGTAAACTGATTCGGGTTCATTAAGGCTTACGGGTGACTCGTCGTTTACTGGCTGCTCGGTTGATTTAATATTTTGAGCTAAAAGAAACTGACAAATCTTAGATAGGCTTTCCCCACTAAACCATGGGCGCACGTTAGTTGAAAAAAAGTGCAGTGGGTTAGGGGGGGATGCTGGTAACTTCATTATCTCTAAAAGCTTATCAGCTAAAAATTCAGATTTAATTAATCGATCTTCAAGTGACTTTGGCATGCTATCTCGATTGATTATGGCATTACTCGAAATTGCGCAGATACTGTGCCATTCTCGTCCCCCAAAGTTCTGCTGTAATTTGCCAAATATTTTGGGAAGTAACTGCTCTGCGTTACTCGTCATTAAATTCTTTAATAAGGCTTGTTGGAGTTCAACTTGCTTTATTGGTGATGGCATTCCTTGCCATTTTCCTCGATAACTACGGCTCCATTCCTGATGCTCATTTATGGCAACTTCGCCTGTTATGCTTTTTGATTCGATTAAAATAAACCCATATGTATAAACAATTAAGTGGTCTATCTGTGCTGATTCGTTATTTTGCTTAAATTTAACATCATTAAATACGAACACTTGTGAGTGATCTTTAAATGCTCGGCGCAAATAAAATGCGACATCTAGCTCTTGCTTGTCCCCAGCTTTAATCTTGATTGATGGTGAAATTGAAGGTGTTTTATCTTTTAAAATCATGAGAAGTCCGTTCTGTCATGTATTCGTATAGGGTACCATCGAAATGCAAAATTTAAATATTAAACTTAATGATGGATTTTAGGTAATGAAATTAAATGCATTTCATAGCTTGATGTTTATTTCTCTTTGATTACCGCAACAACGCGACATAACTAAATAAATAGTTAAAAGGTCACTTTTTCCTCGCCCTGAATTTGGTACAATGTGGCCTACCAAATTACACAGATGTAATGTTATGAATAAATGGATTTTATTACTCGCTACTTTGCTTGCGAGTTTCAACACGGTTGCTGAAGAGCAATATTCAAAAAGTCGCTGCGATAGTATTGAAGCTGAGCGTGAGAGCATTCGTAAAAGAATGAATCGTAGCTATACGGCTAGGCAAGGTGAACGTTGGAATCAGCGTTTAGATGAGCTTTTTACGCTGCTTGCGAGACACTGCAAACACCCAAAAAGAAGCTCTGGTAATGGCGGTAATTATACGTATCGCTCGAACCCTACAGCACTTTTAAACACCAAAGTACATAACTCTACGGTGTATTCAAACTCATATAATGACGATAAAAAACGCCATGCTTGGGGGCAATTTTATCAATTACCAGATCGTTGTAGAGCGAAAAATATTCAGCAAGCTGATTTTGTATGGTGTAGTGAAAATAAAGCTGAGCAAAAGGCGCTATTTGAATCAGCTTGGAGCGGTAAAGGAAAAGTAGACTATAAAGATATTGTTATTACTGTAAAGCCGACCATTACAGAAATAAATACAAACAAAGTCACAAGCCAAGTTGCAATAAAGAGCCAGATAACCGAAGCACCCGTTAAACAAGCTTCAACTCCTTTAAATGAGACTGTTGGTCCGCAATTAACAAAGTTGAATGACCTTAAAATTTGGCAATTAGCCTTGGCTGGCATTGCAGCCATGTTTTTTGTGTTTGGTCTTTATCGTTGGTTTAAAGATTGATGTTTCACGGGCTAAAGCCGGACCTACGATGACGAGAAGCGAGAAGCGAGAAGCGAGAAGCGAGAAAATTGCAACTAAAGCGCTAATATTTCTCCTTGCAAGCTCGGTGAGTCTGCAATACTGGTTTGGAGTTGTTCTATCAACAATTGGGCATTCGCTGATGGTGTGCGTGAATGTGGCCAGAGAGTGTAAATTGGCCTTGCGGGAATACTGTGGGGGGAGTCGATATAACTAAAGTTGCTGGTGTCGTCTATACAGCAAATTTCGCTCATGGGTAGCAAGCCAATGCCATAGCCTGCTTCAACCATTTTTCTGGCGATTGTAATATCAAAGCAAAAGCTTATATGTTCATACTCGGTTTTTAGTTTGTTAAGTAAACCGCTGGGTAGTTGTGACTCTGAATAGGGCAGTATCAGCCTTGATGTTGGGGCATCTTTCTTTTTAATCAGCTTAATTGCGATCATGCCTAGGCGCTTTTGGAAATAACTTGAGTCTTGTTGTTCGCCGATGCGAATGGCTAAGTCAAAACGTTTTTGGCTTAGTTGGCTGTTGGCATTACTTGGGTAAATGTGGAGGTTTAGCGCAGGGTTTGCCATCGCAAACTGATTAACTGCCCCCATCAGTGGGCCTGCAATGATGTTTTGTGGGCACAACAGGTAAAACTCTTTTGCGGCGGTTGAGTCATTTAGTTGCTCAAGCTGGCTGTTAAGAGCAAGCACTTGCTCGCCTAATTCGTTATACAGTGATTCACCTTTGGCGGTTAACACAATGCCTCGGGCTGTACGTTGCAGTAATGGCTCAGCGAGTTTTTCTTCTAACGCCTGAATGCGCCTTGATAGGGTCGATAGATTCAGTCCTAAATCTTTTGCTGTTTGGCTCATGCTTTTATGGCGCGCTATTTCAATAAATAAATGCAGATCATCCAGCATACGACTCCCTCAATCTTAGTTTGCATTTTCGTGACTGTTGCCACTTGGCCTGTGCAAATATAGTAACGCCAAGGAGGACATATGAAAATTCATTTTACTTTTACTGCGGCATTTTCGTTTTTAATGTCGTTTTTACTTTCGGCATGGGTCACTTATGTCAACTTAGGGCTAAGCGATACATTTTTTCTAAGTTGGATGAAGGCGTTTGCTAATGCGTGGCCTGCTGCGTTTGTGGTGGCTTTTACGGTTGCCCCGCCTATTCGGGCATTGGTTTTAAAGTTATATAGTAAGGAGTCAGTATGATTAATATCGTGGCAAAAATTACCCCAAAGGCGGCATTATTTGACGACTGTAAAGGGCATTTACAGAGCATATTAGCAGTCACTCGTGCAGAGCCTGGTTGTAATCGTTTTGAATTGTTTGCGAGTAAAGAACAGCGTTGTTTGTTTTTAGTTGAGCAGTTTGCATCGCAAGCCGCCCTTGATGAGCATTATGCTCAGCCCTATACCAAAGCGGTGTTCGCATTTTATGAAAATGCGTTGGCGGAGCCGGTTGAGGTAGAGAAGGTGGAGGTGTGTTGAGAAAAAGTTAGCGAGATGCGAGGGGAAAGGAGCTAGGCTCTAGGGGCTAGGTACTAGGGGAAAGTCGATCTGTGGGGTTGTTAAGGTCGAGTGTTCTTCTCTGTAATAACAACCTTGTAGGAGGTATTGTAGGAGGTACTTTAGTGCCGAATGAAACATAAAAGAGCGATCAGCAGTTTGATAGTGGAAATAATTAACCTTAAGCCCTTCATGATTATTACTCGTTCGCTATGTAAAATTGTTAGGCAGGTAATTTGTCATTCTTTTAGATGAATTTGCCGCAGATTTGTTGCAGTTTTATTAGAAACTGATAATCTGTACCCCTAACCTTTACAGTGACGTAAATTAATGATTAAACGGATTTTAATGACAACAGCCTTGTTGTTGCCCGCTTTTGTTTGGGCGCAGCAAAGCGCTCCTTCAGATGCATGTCAAAGCATGCAAGCCGAACGTATAGAGCTACAAATAGCCCTGCGTAAAACCAATCTTCTCGACAAAATTGAAGCCTATAAGCAGCGCATTCAAAGCTTGTCGGCGCGAATATCTGAAACTTGCTTTAGTGAAGATCAAATTGCTGAGCTAAAGTCGTCTTTGTATAACCCTGATATTACTGAGCTTGAAAACACCTTGGCAAAGCCATTAACTGAGCAAGCCTACATCAGTAAGCAAGCTGCATGGGACCGCTTTTATGTTATGCCGCCACGTTGTGCTGCTCGTTCGTTACAGTTGCAAAACCTTGAGTCGTGTCTTGAAAATAAACAAATTCAGTTTCAGCAATTTGATATGTTATGGCAGCAAAAAAGTGCGCAACTTGCCCGTACAGAAGCAAAACCAACAGATTCGTTTCATGAGTTTGTTTTACCTAGCAAAGCCGAACGAGCTAAATTAAGCGCCGAGCAAGAATTAAAGCGCTACAGCTACAGCACAGATTCGTTCTTACCAACCAACATCATTGTGTTGTGTGCTTTAGCTGTATCGGTGTTCTTTGGTTTGATATTTATTTTCCATTGGTTAATGCGCCCTCGGCCAGTGGTGAAGTGAGCATTTAGTTAGCGAGGGGAAAGTTAGCGAGTTTCGAGGTACGAGATGCGAGGGGGAAGTTAGAAAGGAGCTAGGTGCTAGGAACTAGGCGCTAGGACGCGATGTAAAATCGCTGCTTTAGTCGTTAGAGGTCAGATGTTAGATATCAGTCGAACTGTGGGGTTGGTTAGGTCGTGCGTTCTTCTCTGCATTTGAACCTTGTAGGAGGTACTTTAGTGCCGAATCAAACATAAATAAGAGCTGTCAGCCTTCAGCTCTCAGACGCGCGAAACAAGTTTCACGCCTACGGGGAAACATAGGCGCTAGGACGCGATGTAAAATCGCTGCTTTAGTCGTTAGAGGTCAGATGTTAGATATCAGTCGAACTGTGGGGTTGGTTAGGTCGTGCGTTCTTCTCTGCATTTGAACCTTGTAGGAGGTACTTTAGTGCCGAATCAAACATAAATGAGAGCTTTCAGCCTTCAGCTCTCAGACGCGCGAAACAAGTTTCACGCCTACGAATGAAACATAGGCGCTAGGATCTGGGTTCTAGGCGCTAGGACGCGATGTAAAATCGCTGCTTTAGTCGTTAGAGGTCAGATGTTAGATATCAGTCGAACTGTGGGGTTGGTTAGGTTGTGCGTTCTTCTCTGCATTTGAACCTTGTAGGAGGTACTTTAGTGCCGAATCAAACATAAATGAGAGCTGTCAGCCTTCAGCTCTCAGACGCGCGAAACAAGTTTCACGCCTACGGGGAAACATAGGCGCTAGGATCTGGGTTCTAGGCGCTAGGACGCGATGTAAAATCGCTGCTACAGACTCGAATCTCGCACCTCGCATCTCGCACCTTTCCCCCGTAACTTGAGACTCGCTAACTTAAAACATTTCCCGGCTAAAGCCAGTCCTACGGGGGAAACATAGGCGCTGGGATTTAGGCGTTAGGACGCGATGTAAAATCGCTGCTGCAGTCTCGCATCTCGAATCTCGAATCTCGAAACTCGTACCTCGTAACTTAATCACTCATCCGTTTTAAACTGTTTGGCGCGTTCTTCTGCGTCAATTAAGGCTTGTGATTTTGGCTGTTTGGTTTTACTTTCTATCACAGGTTTTTCGTCAGAATTTGGGTCCCAGGTTGGATCAAGTGATAAGTTTGCAAATGGATTATACGGCTTATCATCTTGTTGCTCTGGCTCTTTGTCGGCTTCTTCACTTTTTTCTTCAGGCGTTTCTTCAAGCTTATCGTCGTTACTCAGTTCGTCAGACAAATCAACAGTTTCTACCGCTGGCTGTGACGGCTCTTCTACGTTAACGGAAGCTGGTTCATCTTGTAGTTCTTGTTCAAGTGCTTGTAAGGCTTTAGCTAAATCATCATCGTTAATGTCGTCGTGTTCTTCTGCTGGGTTTGGCGCAGTGACTGTGTGCTCATCTTCATTAAAATGATCAGCAAACGATAAATCATCACCCATAAATGATGATAAGTCATATTCGGGCACTTCATCTTTAGACGGTTCTTCGTCAGTAATCGGCTCTTTTGTAGAATACTCATCAAAACCGAAAGATGAAGATGCAGTAAAGCTTGGCTCTTCAAATTCTGGTTTCTCAAACTCATCGATTTCCGGCTTTTCGAGTTCTTCTATCTCAGCTAATACTGGTTCATCGTCGGCAATAGGTTCTTTAGTTGAGTATTCATCAAAGCCAAACGATGACGAACTCGTAAAGCTTGGCTCTTCAAATTCTGGTTTCTCAAACTCATCGATTTCCGGCTTTTCGAGTTCTTCTATCTCAGCTAATACTGGTTCATCGTCGGCAATAGGTTCTTTAGTTGAGTATTCATCAAAGCCAAACGATGACGAACTCGTAAAGCTTGGCTCCTCAATTTCTGGTTTCTCCAGCTCATCGATTTCCGGCTTTTCGAGTTCTTCTATCTCGGCTAACACTGGTTCATCGTCGGTAACAGGCTCTTTTGTTGAATACTCATCAAAACCGAAAGATGAAGATGCAGTAAAGCTTGGTTCTTCAATTTCTGGCTTCTCTAGTTCATCGATTTCCGGCTTTTCGAGTTCTTCTATCTCGGCTAATACTGGTTCATCGTCGGCAATAGGCTCTTTAGTTGAGTATTCATCAAAGCCAAACGATGACGAACTCGTAAAGCTTGGCTCTTCTAATACTGGCTTTTCAAAGTCATCAAGTTCAGTTACTTCAGGGGCCTCGGATTTAGGCTCTGCAAATGGCTCAGGTGTAAGAGGCTCGTCTTCAATAGGCTCTTTGGTTGTGTACTCGTCAAAGCCAAATGATGACGAAGCAGTATAACTCGGTTCTTCTGATTCCGGCTGTGTTTCAGGCTCGTCTTGCTGAACGTCATCAGCTTGCGGCTCAGCTTCCTCGTTGATGCTATACGATGAACCTTCTAGGCTTGCTAATTTTAGCTCTTGCTCTAGGCCGCGCTGCTCATCCAAAAAGTCGTCATCAGCGTCACTTACGTTTTTCTCGTCGTAACCTAGTTCAAGATCTTCGAATTGATGGGCATCAGCAAAGTCTTCTGCTGGTGGTTGTTCAGGTGAAGTTTCAGACTCTTGTTCTTCTTTATCACGCTGAGCACTAAAGTGCATAAGCTCAGAAAGCTCGTCATTATTATCTGTTTCGGTTGCTGTAAATGTATCGTTGGCAAGCGGGTAGCTGTCTTCATGAGGGTGCTCTTGTTCTTCGGCCAGCACTGCGGCTGTTGCTTCTTTGAGTTCTTCAGCTTCTTTTTCAGCAGCTGCTTGTGCTTCTGCAGCTGCTTTAAGGGCTTTAGCTTGCATTAAGCTTTGTTCAAGTTCTGAATCGGCGTCTGCTTTTTTGCTTTGACGAATACGCACAATCACTAAACCTGCAACAAGTAATACCAACAACACAATTAAGCTTGGCATTAATAATGAGCTTGAAGAGCTATCGCTGTTTGCAGGAATAGGTTCTGGCATAGGTGCAGGTGTTGGCGCAGGTTTTGGTGCCGGTTCTGCTTTTACTTCAGGTTCAGCTGGTTTTTCAGCCGTTGCAGTCTCAGCACTTTGGGTTTTCACTTCAGCGGCTTGATCTTGAATAGCAGAGCTAGTAGTTGATTCTACTACAGGTTCTTCAGGAGCATCAGAAATCGTAATACGGTCAACTTTTGCTGGTATTTCGGTTTGTTCTGCTGAGGCACTTGTTTGTTCGGAAAGCTCTGGTTCTTGAACTTCTGGCTCAATTGCTGGCATTTGCTGTTCGATAGGTTCAACGGTTTGCTCTGCAATAGGTGCCGTAGTTTCTTCAGGTTCTGCTTGAATAGCGCCTGAGTGCACCCTAGGGTTAGCCGCTGCAGTTGAATTAACTGGGGCTGTTTCTTTCGTTTGTTGTTCTAGTTTTTCGAAAGCAGCTGCATTGTTTACTGGCGTTGGATTTTTGCAGTTTTTCTCATAGTTTCTGGCAGCTGAGCGATAGTTTTTATTGCTGGTGTTAAAGCGGTACTCATGCATTTGCTGTTTTAACAAAATACACATGGCTTCGTTGTACTGCGCTTTACTCGTAAAGCTTAAGCTTAGGAGTAATAAGAGAAAAGTTGTTTTTATAATTGGCATAAGTTCTGGACCAGTAAGGTTTAGTCGATGACCTAACAGTTAATTAATTCTAAGCTGAGACGAGTAATTTATCCACATTTGGTTAACAAATTAAGCGTATTCGTAGTGGTTAATCAATTACCATGAGCGCACGGTATTCGTCGTAAGCAAATTGGTCAGTCATTCCGCTTATGTAATCTTGAATTAAGCGGCAGCGATAATAGAACTCGTAAGCGGCAAAATGATCCGGTTCGGCTTTTAGGGCATCAATGGCTTTTTGGTAGCTATTTAAATGTTTATTAGATAGTTTTTTAACAAGTCGAGTTTCAATTAAGTAGTTTTGGTCGCCTTTTAACACGCGTTTAAAAGCATCAGCATCAAGGGCTAGTAAAGGTTTATAGCAGTCAAGTAAACCGCTAATTATACGGTAACCCTGTAGCTCTAAACGCTCTACTTCTTTGTGGCAAAATACATGCTTTAATGCCACTTGTTTTAAAGTGAGCGTGACGGCATGCAAGTGACTTCGATCTTCTAATAAAGCCTGATTAAAATCACCGTGGTAAATGGCTTCAATATTATTAATAAACCGCTCTGCTGCGTAGCTTACTAATGGGTGTAGCAAGGTCACGCGCAGGTAGATAAAAAATTCGCTATTAAAATTGTACGGCTGCTCTTGTGCTTTACTTAACGCATAATCAATGGCTTTTTCGGCAAAGTCGCTGTGTTTGGTATCGTCTATGGTTAGGTTCGTGAGTGTGCGGGTGTATTGCTCTTTTAACTTTTCGCAAAGCGACTCAACACTAATAATGCCTTTTTCTACGGCATCTTCAATATCGGCCAAACAATACGATATATCGTCAGCTGCTTCCATAATGTAGCTAGCAGGATGACGGCAGTATTGCTCAATTTCGAGTTCAGTTTGCAGCGCTTCAATAAACGGCTTTTCGCTGAAGTAGTAACCCACTTTTTTCATCAAGTAGTTTTTATCTTGCGGGCTGTCTATTTTCGCCATGCTGGCCGGGCGTGTATATTTTAAAATTCCGGCACTTTGGCTGTAGGTTAAGTTTAGAGAAAGTAATGAATGAATTATGCGAATTCCTTGAGCATTACCTTCAAAACTTTTTATGTCTTGGGCAAGGTGTTTAAAGATCACACTAATACCAATGCCTTTACAGCGCTCAGGAGTCAGTGCGTCTAAGTGTTTATCAAACCATTGGTTGATGGCTGCTTCGCCAAAGTGACCAAACGGTGGGTTGCCTATGTCGTGCATTAGGCACGCCATTTCTACTAGGCTTTCTAGCGGCCGCTCAAGCCCAGCTAAGCCATATTCTTTTTGTTTTGCATCACTGAGCTTATTAAAAATGGTTTGCACAATAAACCTACCCACTTGTTGTACTTCAAGAGAGTGGGTAAGCCTTGAGCGCACTGCAGCATTACGTTCGAGTGGAAAAACTTGGGTTTTTTGCTGCAAACGGCGAATTGCTGCACTGTTAATAATGCGGCCCCGATCACTTTCAAGCGCCGTGTGTAAATTATTGGTAGAACGCATTTCGCGCGCTGGAGTAATTTTTTTACCAAAATCGATCATTTTTCATTCCCACAAAGCGGTAAAATCGGGCTTTTGCGTTTTGTTAGCAACATTTTGCCATTTATTAAATTAAATCTAACAGCTTGTATCTTAAATTAAAATATTCATTTTTATTAAAGTTATTACTTTAAATCGTGGCCTTTATTCATATATTATTCAGTTTTACGCACTTCTTCATTATCTTGTATTAAAAAGGAAAGCCTTTTGGCTATAAAGCAATGATGCAAACTCTGTCTCAAAAACCATGGCTCCTTGCCAGTATTCTTCTGTGTTGTATTGGTTTAACGGCTTGTAAAAACACCCCAGAGCCAAGCGCTGAAAGCACCTTAACGGTGGCCGAAAAAAATGCCATTAAGGCCAAGCAGGGTGCACTGTATGCACGAGGTTTTTATGAAAGCCAACTTGGTAATATCAACTACGCCTCTGCTAGGCAATGCAGTAACTTTAATTTGCAGAGCCACCGTGGCTCAATTCGTTATGCAGAAAACTCGCTTAACGCGGTAATTGATGCCATCGACAACAATTTTGACGTTGTTGAGATTGATGTGCGAATTACCCGTGACGATGTGTGGGTTGTGCATCATGATGCCCGTACAGGTCGGGAAACCGGCACAGTTGACAATAAGCGCCGCAAAATTGAGTCGATGAGCTATAAAAAAGAGTGGGGCTATTTACGTCATCGTAACCAAGATACCGGGTTACTTACCGATGATATGCCACCTTCATTTAGAGAGCTTGCTGCCACATTTGCGCGCTATCGTAAGCCTCATCAAAAATTGAATATTGAGATAAAATCAAAGGCTTCAGTTAACGATTTAAAAATGCTGGATTATTTAGCATATGAATTTGTTGGTGGTGGTAACTACTTTTTTAGCAGTTTAGAAATGCGCAACCTGACTCGCATGCGCGATATTAACCCAGATATTTACTTGGCATTTATTCAGTCACCAGCAAAAGCCTCTATGAATAAGTTAGCAAGTGACCTAAAACGCGGCGCTGGTAGCGACCCAATTTACGAGCGCAACAAAGAAGAGCTTGAGAGCTTACAAGCTCTGGGTAATCGCTACCATCATGAAAAACGTTACGATAGCCCAGTTAAGCTCGATAGATTAGCAAAACAGCTAAAACGTAACTTTGGTTATGTGCTTGATATTCGTCATTACAAGCAAAGTGCAGCACGCTTAAAGCCGGTTGCTAAAGCGCGCGGTATTGTGATTGCCACTTATTCTATTAACGGCCACGACTATCATGAGCGCAGCCTATTAGCGCAGTCGCGTTCTCTTCGCCCTGACTCTGTGATTATGGACGATACCGTTTATGGCTTTTGTTCTGTGTTTGAGTTACCAAAAATGCAGCCGTATTTTAGCGATGAAGCAGACGCTAAGTTGATTGCCAGCATGCCCACAGACCTTGATTTAGAGCGCCTTGATGAGCTGTATGCTTATAAAGGGAATCAGCTTTACCCAGCGGTCGGCGGCACGCTTAAATCAACTCAGGCACAAACTTATATTCCCAAAGTAACATCGACTCCTTCAGCACCTAATTTAGAAATTGGGACTCGCCAAGCCGATGAAGATTTTAGCCTAGAAACAGATCCTGCTGTTGAACTAGAACTGCGTAAAAAACAATAAGAATAAAACTATGACTGATTTAATAAAGCCGTTTTGGTGGCGCTGTTTGCTACTTGTTTTAGCTACTTTATATTTATTACCTGAGGCAATTTTTAATGCCCAGTTAGTCTCTTTAGTCGGTTTAGGTACCCCTTCGGCAGAAGACCTTGAACACCTCGAAATTTATGGCCGAGCTGTATCTGGGGTGGGTGTTGCACTGCTGTTAGCTGACTTTTTACCAAAAGCTATGGTTGCCAAAGTGGGCCGCGGGATTATCTCGTTTATCGCTTTATTATGCTTAGTTTGGCCGGTGGTGTTTTTTGGCCAAAAATATGCCATTGAAAAAACCTTAATTGAGCCTTCAACCGCAGAGCAGCGCCAGTTTGCTACCTACAGTGCAGCACTTAGAGACGCGCTGGCGATTAACTCGATTAAAGTGAACGACCTTGATTACAACCCTGAGCAATTACATAGCTCAGAAAACCTGACCTTTTTGGCGCTGTTTGGTGGCTTACTGTATAGCGATGCCGCGCTTTCAGACAACCTAGAGCAAGATAAGCGTAAGATTATTGCCGCGTTTGTACAGAAAAAAGCGTATCAAGATTTTGATAAACATTATAAAAACTACAGCCAGTTATATGATGAGCTGGTGGTTAAATACAAAGCCTATGCTGATGGCAGTAAAAAGTACAACAGCACTTTGGCAAGTATCGGTGAGCGCGAGCAAGGTTATTGGCAGCAAGTTGAACAAGAGATCAATAGCGGCTGGAACAAGTACCAACAAGCGCAAAAAGCCCATATCGCAAAAGCGTCAGCGCGTGCACAAAAGTATGGCCCGAAGATTTATGATTACCACCACAGCATTGCAAAATGCCGTGAGCGTTATGACAAAAGCAGTGAAAAAGACCGCCGAAATCGTTGTTATGAACGCGAAGCAGCAGACTACCGAAGCAATATTTTAAAAGCCGGTATTGGCTACATAGAGCCTGATTACTGGCTTATTGAAGAAGATGTTTCGGTTGCTGAAAATGCCGCAGGCACTATTTTAATGGGTGTGCTTACTGGTGGTGTTTATACCGCACTACAAGCTGCTAGTTTAGCAACCGGTGGTGATGGCGGCTTTAAAGATAAGCGCTACAAATACACCGATGACCCAGATCATTACCAGCTGCGTTTTTTACAACATCCAAATTTTCATAAGATGTTTGTAAGTGAAACGGGCTACCCATTTACAATCGAAAACTTAATGGCGTTTCGTGCTCACGAAACAACACAAAAGAAGCTTAGAGGACATTTTGCCAGCAAAGGGTTACAGCTTGAAAGCAACTGGAATGTGAATCAACGCCAAGCATTTGCTAATGCTGTAGCCAATAAGGTTACAAGTGAAGCTAATGCACAATGGCAAAGCGAAATGCGCAAACGCGGCATGAGTTTAAAGCCAAACTTAAGCTGGGTTGCGTTTCAGCTACACCCACAAATTCAAGCAAAAATTGCCGATAGAATGGGTGATTTATACGTAAAAAACATTCGTGCCGATTGGAATAAAAAGAACTTTAAAGATAAGGTGCTTGATCCAAACATTGCAAAACGCACCGACAAATACCTAGCCATGCTTAATAGCTCAGAAGGTAAATTTGCTGATGGTGGCGAGTATGCTGAGTACGGTAAGCAAGCATTGCGTTCGGTGATTATTCCGCCTATCTCGATGTCGTTATCACTGTTTTTGATTTGCTTAACCTTTAGCAAGCTGCCGTTAAAACTGTGGCAACTGGTTAAACCTAAGCAAGAAAAGCAACCAACGACAGGTGTATCTGTTTTGCAAAAGCTGATTATGCCTGCGCTGATTTTGATAGTGCCAGTAATGTTTGTGCATAACACCTTTACCAAGGATGATCAAAGCCCTGTTAACTACTTTTTAGACAAGGTCGATGAGTCGAGCAATCCGGTGTTTAGTTATGCTATTCGTTGGACTTTGCATGCCCAGCCTCTGCTGCATCCTCTTGGTTTAAAGTTTGAAGAAAAACTGCATATTTACGAGAACTTTAGCCCGCTGAGCCATGCTTTAGCCAAGGTTGATATTTTGCGCCATGGCGATGCCAGTTTAAGTGCTGAGCAGCAACAGCGTAGACAATATCTGGTTGAGCAAAAAACTAAACTTACCATTACTACAAACCCGGCGAACGCCACTATTCGCATTATGAATATCGGCCCTAAATATCGCCCCGGCATGACATTAAAAACTGGCGCTTATGATATTCAAGTGTCGGCGCCTGGGTATAAAACGTATCGACGTTGGCACCAAGTAGATGCTGGCGAACAAACATTAACCATTGATTTAAGCAATTAATTAAGCAAGGAATGAAAATGCAACATTGCCAAAATACGGTGTATGCCACCGATCTTCACTGTTGTGACTGTGGAGAAGCTCTTGAGCAAAAAAGACAAATGCACACGGTTGAAGAACTCAGCCCTGACTTGCTGGTTGATGTGAAAAACTATTCGCCACAAGCGAGTACGATCACAGGCGTTGTGAAATCAATGTTTTACTATAAGCGTCGTTATAAAACCAATAACGACAACATGCTGTACGGTTATTGGTGGCTAGAAGTTGAAGACAAAGATGGCATTATTCATGAGTTTAGTGTTGATGCTGAAAAAGATGTGATTGCTAACCTACAAAAGGGCAATGTAATCACCGCATTTCAAGAAACACCGTTAACGCTTAATTATCGCATTGCTGATGGCAATGCTAGGCGGGTAGTTAAAAATGACCGCTTTATGCCTGTTGTGATTGTGCATTTTGCCGACCAACAATATCGCAGCTGGGACAAAACCATTAGCCGAAACTACACTGGCGGAACCATTTTGTGGCTGGTGCTAAGTGTTATTACATTCTTAATCATGTTGTTTGCTGCAAAGCTTGAGTTTTTGCCTGCGCTACTTGCGTCATTGCCAGTTGCTATCGGGGTATTTATGGCAGAGCACAACTACCATAAAAAAGCCAAAGCCAAACAAGAAGCAAAGTATGATGCGATTTTAGCTGCAACAGATGTGATGCTATCGACCACCCTAAATCAACTGGGTTATAACATGCTGGCAAGAACGCCAAGTAAGTCAGATGTTATTTGTATCTCTTGCCAGCAGCGTATTAGCCAAGATGCTGCGCATTGTTATTGCTGTGGCGCTAAGCAACACGTTGAAGCGATTGCTGAAAAAGAACAATCACTTGCAAAAGATGATGAGCAAGCCATTAGCATTCAAAAAGCGTTAGAGTCGAGCATAACTAAACCGACCAGTATTGCTGAGCTTGAGCATGCCATTATGGATGAGTATAGCCTTGCATATGAAAACGCTTATGAGCATAAAAATGTTTGGGCACGTAACGAAAAAGGCACTATTCGTCATCGTGCTGTGCTTGGCAAAGTACTAGAAAAAGAGCAAAGCGCACATGCTAATGAAACCCGCCAAACAGTGACCACGACAGAAACCACAACGACGTATCGAGGTGGCACGTATGTAGGTAGTGACGTAAAAGAGCGCGTTGAAGTTTATCGTAATCGTAGCACCACTTTAAAAGGTGAAATCATGCTCGAAACCGCATCGGGTGAACCATATATTTTTAAAGCGGGTGAAGATTTACTGGGCTCTGTTGATATTGGTGATTGGGTGTATTACGCCTACAGCAGTGTAGACACAAAACGTTATTATAAGTATTACCGAGAGTATGCCGTTAATGTGAGTAAAGACATTACTTATGACAACTCATCAGTACGCAGTTTTGGTATGGTGCATGGCTTTAACCGTATGGTACTACTTGGTCTTACATCAATAGGGTTAGCTTGGTACTTTGATGCGCAAGATTTTTATCCATTAGTAAATACACTTGTGCCAGATGTTGGCATTGATTTACTCAATGATTACCCGCAAGTGGTTGAGCACTTAGATGGCCTACCGGTTGCTGTGTTTATTGTGTTAAGTGTGGTTACAGGCGTTTGGGGCTTTATTTATAGCCAAATAAACGGCTCACGTTTAAAACGTAGTGTGAAAAAGCTAGAAAGCATGATCACAAAATTTTCAAAACAGTTTGGTAAAGTTTCTGAGCAAATTAACAAATTGAACTAAAAAGGGTTACGCATGCGTATTTGGCAATTAGTTTTAGCGGGTTTATTAGCGTTCAGCTCTCTTGTAAAAGCGGAGCAAGAGCAATCTGTGGTACTTATTTCGATAGATGGATTTCGCTGGGATTACATTGAAAAACATCATGCAAAGCACTTAAAAGCAATCAGTGAACAGGGCGTGAGAGCAAACAAAATGCGCCCTGTTTATCCGACCAAAACCTTCCCGAATCATTTGTCGATTATTACCGGTTTATTGCCTGTTAATCATGGCATTGTCGAGAACCGCTTTTGTGATACTGAGCGTAACGACTGCTACAAAATGGGTAAAGGGAAAGACGACAGCACTTGGGTAAATGGTATTCCGCTTTGGAATCTAGCGCAAATGCAGGGCTTAAAAGCCGCCACCTATTTTTGGCCTGAATCAGATGCGCGCTTTAACGGCATGCTACCTGATTACTTTTATCATTATTCAAAACACAGTGATTACCAAAAGCGTGTTGATCAAATTATTCAGTGGTTGAGTTTGCCAAAAGCACAGCGCCCACGTTTAGTGGTAAGTTATTTTTCGTTGGTCGATAGCATGGGGCACGAGTTTGGCCCTGATGCTAAAGAAACTTATGACGCAGTGCAAAAGCTAGATAGTTTAATGGCTGATTTATCGAGCCGTTTAAGAGCGCTTGATGAAAACATTAACTTAGTGATTGTGTCTGATCACGGTATGGCGTCTGTAGATCCAAGCCTTAGTATTAAAATTGATAGCCTGCCACAAGACGAAAACTTCATCGTGCAAAACACTGGCCCTCGGGTTTTATATTATGCAAAACCAGATAGCAAAGCAGACATCAAGGAGTTCAGCAAAAAGCTTGCTAAAGCCGCAGATGGTCGTTACGTCGTACTAAGCGAGCAGCAAAAGCGTGATTATCACTATAATAAAGGCCCGCGCGTTGGCGATATTATTTTACAAACCGACGCACCTAGAGTGTTTACCGACAGTAAAATGGCCGGTTATTTAGGCACTCATGGTTACGCTTACAGCGAAGATATGGCCGCAACCTTTATCGCCACCGGCCCCGCCTTTAAACAAGGCCTACGTTTAGACAAAGTAAGTAATTTAGATGTGTACCCGCTGATCGCCAAAATTCTAGGCCTTGAGATTTTAAGCCCAATCGACAGCGACGGCGCAAGTTTATGGCCCGCGATTGAGGAGTAGGTGTGAGTTGGTGAGGGGAAAGGCTCTAGGGGAAAGAGTAAAGTTAGAAAGGGGAAAGGAGCTAGGAGCTGGGTATTAGGCGCTAGGCTCTAGGCTCTAGGCTCTAGGACGCGATGTAAAATGGCTGCTACGAGTTTGATTTCACTTGTAGGAGGTACTTTAGTGCCGAATAGAATCAAACATAAATGAGAGCGGTCAGCTTTCAGACGCGCGAAACAAGTTTCACGCCTACGGATTAAGACATTCGGTTCTAGGAGCTAGGCTCTAGGCTCTAGGCGCTAGGACGCGATGTAAAATCGCTGCTACAGACTCCTATCTCGCACCTCGTATCTCGTCACTTACTCAAACCATTCCCGGCTAAAGCCAGTCCTACAGGGAAGCAATTGGTGCTAGGATTTTGGTTCTTGGGCGCGATGTAAAATCGCTGCTACGAGTTTGATTTCACTTGTAGGAGGTACTTTAGTGCCGAATAGAATCAAACATAAATGAGAGCGGTCAGCTTTCAGACGCGCGAAACAAGTTTCACGCCTACGGATTAAGACATTCGGTTCTAGGAGCTGGGCGCTAGGTACTAGGCTCTAGGACGCGATGTAAAATGGCTGCTACAGACTCCTATCTCGCCCCTCGTATCTCGTCACTTACTCAAACCATTCCCGGCTAAAGCCAGTCCTACAGGGAAGCAATTGGTGCTAGGATTTTGGTTCTTGGACGCGATGTAAAATCACTGCTACAGACTCGAAACTCGTTCCTCGTATCTCATATCTCGCATCTTGTAACTCGCATCTTGTAACTCGCTAACTTTACCCTCGCATCTCGCATCTCGTATCTCGAAACTCGCTAACTTTCCCCTTCCCCTTGAAACTAGCAACTCGTACCTCGTTACCTACATCTTCGTTACCCACCCGTATTCACCATGGCTTTGAAACTTGTAGCTTTGATTGCCGGCATCAAATTGGCCTTGTAGGGTGTTTTCTGTGAGGGTCATCACGGCTTGATGGCCTGCTTTGGCATGATCATTGACCTTGCCAAATACACTTCTATCGCCATTGCTGGCTTCGATGATGTTACTAATTTCGACGGTGTAACTGAGGTATTCGTCGATCACTAAAATAAAGTGATCGCCGGGTTGTAGGGTTTTTAGGGTGTCTAAATCAAATTCGCTGAATGCGGTGTTTGCTAATTGGTCAGGCAAACGGCCTTGTTTATATAGGTAATCGTGCGCATGATTAGATAGCTGATTAAGCGGCGCAGTTAAATTCACAATGGGTTGTGGGGCTATTTGGTCGGCTTCTGCTTTGTAAGAGGCAACAAACTGCTGTGTGCTTGGTTTTGTTTTAAAACCATCACTTTGAATATGCCACTCATTCAGTGCAAATGCTGTAAGTGGCAGAATGAAGATTAATGCAAGCGTCCTGTTCACATGTTTCTCTTACGGGTTTTTATGTTAACTCATTGTTAGTTTTTACCTCAAGTTAACAACTCGGTCAATAGTTAATCACTAAGTAGTGGTTTTTATTATCGTGTCGATAAAACTAATTTGTTTTACTCGGCTCTGAATGCTGAGCATAATCCGTGTTTTTTTGTCATCGAAACTCCAAGACTAGAGGTACCGACCATGCGCGGGTGGATCATTTATAAAGATAGCCAAGGCTTGTTAAAGCAAGAGACCTATGAAATAGGACGTTAAATATTGAAGTAGCTAAAGAGCCTTGTTTAGAGATGGTTTTAACTTTATAAAAGCGTGTTTATAGCTCGCCTTTTTTGTGTCATCTGTATAGTAAATAAATCTTAAAATACTACAAAAGTGTACAGTGCCATCTGGCAAATCATAGGATATGGTAGATTTTTAATTGCCAAGGAGTGTGTGTACATGAGTCAGCTCATCAGTCGAGCAACCGCGGGTTTAGTGGCCGTTATTATTGGCTTTACCAGTTCAATCGCGCTTATTTATCAGGTTGTTATGGTGTTAGGTGGCACACCTGATTTAGTTGCCAGCTGGGTATTAATGCTTGGTCTTGCGATGGGCGTTAGCTCAATTGCGTTGTCTTATTATTACAAAGTACCCATTCTTATTGCGTGGTCAACAACCGGAGCGGCACTCCTTATTTCAAGCGCCCAAGGGTATAGCTTAAACCAAGCTGTTGGTGCGTTTATGTTCTCGGCGGCGCTGGTTTTTTTGTCTGGAATTACCGGTGTGTTCGAAAAAATGATGAACAAAATTCCAAGCCAATTGGCCTGTGCCATGCTTGCAGGCGTGCTGGTGAATTTTGGTATTGATGTGTTCAACTTTATGAATGAGCTGCCTTTAGTGATTGGTTTAATGGTGGCTGTTTATTTATGTGGCAAGCGCTATTTTCCACGCTTTGCTATGCTTGCAGTGGTTGTGGCGGGCTTTTTAATAGCAGGTGTGACTGGGCAAATTGATACCTCTAGCTGGCAGTGGAAAATGAGCGAGTTTGCTTATATTGCGCCTGAGTTTGACTTAAACGCCATGATAAGTGTTGGTTTGCCGCTATTTATTGTGACCATGACGTCGCAAAACTTACCGGGCATTGCTGTTTTAAAGGCGCATCAATACAAAGCCCCTGTATCGGCAGCGTTAAATGTAACCGGACTTTTAAATGTATTTATTGCACCATTTGGTGGTTATGCCATTAACCTAGCGGCCATTACCGCTGCCATTTGTATGAGCCCTGAGGCAGATAAAAACCAAAGTAAACGTTATTGGGCAAGCATTGCTGGTGGTGTGTTTTACATTATTATGGCGCTCCTTGCGGCAACCTTGGTCGGTTTGGTAGCAAGTTTGCCACAGGCATTAATTTTGGCATTGGCAGGCATTGCGCTATTCGCCACTATTGCTAGTAGTTTACAGCAAGCATTAACTGAGGCGTATTATACCGAAGCCGCAATCGTGACCTTTTTAGTTACAGCTTCAAACCTAACTTTGTTCTCGGTTGGTTCTGCATTTTGGGGAATTGTTGCAGGTACGGTGACTTTGGTTATGACACGTAAAGATTAATGTCAGGTTTCTATATTAAAAAAGGCCCTAGTTACTGTATATAATAACTAGGGCCTTTCGTTATTTAAGTAATGGTTTTATCACTTCAAACATCGCATTGATATGGTCATCGCGGGTATTCAATGCAGGAATGTAGCGGTACTTTTCACCGCCTGCGTGTTCAAAGTTTTCGCGGTTTTCGCCTTCGAGTTCTTCTAACGTTTCTAAACAGTCGGCACTAAATGCAGGGCTTAAAATTGCAACGTCTTTAATACCTTCAGCAGGGTAGCTTTCAAGGGTTGCGTCTGTGTATGGCTTCAACCATTCAGCTTTACCAAAACGGCTTTGGAAAGTTGTTACAGCAAAGTCTTTCTCAAAGCCAAGTTTCTCTGCCACTAAACGTGTGGTTTGCATACAAAAACAATAGTAAGGGTCGCCGTTTTCTAAAAATAGTTTCGGTGTACCATGGTATGAAAACACCAACTTTTGCGGCGTGCCATGGGCATTTAGATCTTCGCTAATGCTAGCAGCTAGGGCATCAATGTAAGTCGGATTGTCGTGATAACCATTAATAAAGTGTAGCTCTGGCACCCAACGCCACTTACGAAGAACATTCGATACAGCATCAAACGTTGAGCCAATAGTAGTGCTTGAATATTGCGGGTACATTGGCAGCACAATCACACGAGTGATGCCTTTTTCGCGCAGCTCTTCAAGGCCTGCTTCAATTGAAGGGTTACCATAGCGCATGGCCATAACCACTTCGGTGTCGTGGTGTCCTTTGTCTTTTAAAAGGGCTGCCAATTTTTTGCTTTGCTCTCGGGTAATATGCGTGAGCGGTGAGCCGTTTTCAGTCCAGATGCTTCTATAAAGTGCTGCTGAGCGTTTTGGGCGTAACGTGAGTACAAAGCAATAAAGGATGATCATCCAAATGAATCGTGGGATCTCGACAATTCGAGGGTCCGATAAAAACTCGCGTAAATAAGTTCTAAGTGCCGCGGTAGTAGGGGCGTCTGGGCTCCCTAAGTTGGTCAGTAAAATGCCTGTTTTTTTGTTGAATCGGCCGTCATGCGGCTTATCGGTAATGGCGGAAAATCGCGACACTGAGTGCTCCTGTATGAAGTAATCGTAATATAAATCACATTGTAACGAAGTAAGCTGATTATGTGATCACTTTATTCGCTAATTTTTGATCATGATCCTGAAAGGGTTTGGTTTTCTTGCTTCAAGCTGCTGCAGTTTTGCAATCGATTTTGCACCAAACACATGCCCTTTAGGTAATAACAAGATACCGTCGTAGCTTCTTAATGCATGTCCAAGCACCATACCGTTTTTAAGATCTTGAGCCGAGATAATTTTCATGGTGCCGACTTTTTGATCGCTCGCACAGGTTATTTTTATGCTATCTAATACGTCTAAAATTTTTGGGTGATAGTGAGTGCCGCTGTATAGCCGTAGCTGATCAAGTGCGCTTTCGTAACGGCTGTTATCTTGCACTGTGATATGCGCAATAGCCTGCCAGAAATCGCGGGCTACCGCTAAAATCATTGCCGTAATTGGTATTTCTTTGCCCTTTAAGCCCTTCGGTGTGCCCGTGCCATTGTAATGCTCAAACTGGTAATAAATCGCCTCAGAGACATCATGTAAATGGGGCGCTGGCATGAGCATCAGCTGAGCGGTACTTGGGTGGGTGTAAAAGATTTTTTTTTGGTTTTCGGTTAGTTCCCTTGTTGGCTTTTTATAAAGCTCAGGCTCCATGGCGAGCAAGCCTATTTGTGCAAGATAACCTGCCATTTCAGCTCTTTCGATATGTTGTTTGTCTAAACCAAGTTGCTCTGCAATTTGCTTACTGGTGGCAGCAATGTTTTGTGCTTGCATACCATCAAGGTACGGATTGGCATTGATAAAGTTATATAAAATTTCAAAAGTACTGCGATGCTCGTGTTTTTCACGCTCATTGACTTCTTCGAGCTGTTTGAGCACTTTTCGAATTTGTAACGTACGCTTTTCTACCATTTGCTCAAGGTTGTTGTTTAGCTCTTTTAACTGGCTGTTTTGCGCTTTTATTTTTTGCTCTAACTGCTTGTTTTGGCGCTTTAATGAGGTTTTTTCTATGCCATCACTAATATTGCGTAACAGTAATTCGTTTTGCCATGGCTTTTGGATATAGGCATGGATTTTACCTCTATTAACGGCGGCAATGGTGTTGTCTATATCTGAGTAACCGGTTAGCAAAATTCGGTGTGGTTCTGGGTCTATATTAAGTGCTTGTGCAAAGAAGTCGGCGCCGTCCATATTTGGCATACGCATGTCGCAAATGATCACATCAAAGCTATAAGTAGCCAAAACCTTTAGCCCTTCAAGTGGATCTGAGCAGGCTTTTGCAGTGATGTTATTCGCTGATAACAGGCGCAAAAGAGTCCTCAAGACGATTTCGTCGTCATCAATGCATAAAACCTGAATATGTTGCTTGCTAACTTGTTCTACCATACCGTTTTACTATGAGTCATCGTTAATCAATAACATAGCCTTAAATCAAGCCTTGTGCTAGGTTTTAAAAGAGACAAACAGAGTTTGAGACGAATATGGATGACTTTAAGCAAGCCTATTTGTTAGAAAAAGCGGCCAGAGAAGAAGCTGAACAATTGCTCGCAGACAAAAGCCGTATTTTAGTGGCATTAAACAGTGAGCTTGAGCAAAAAATTGCTGATTTAGAGCATCATCAAGCTATGTTCATTCAAGCCGAAAAAATGGCCACTTTGGGCACTCTTTGTGCTGGGGTTGCCCATGAAATAAATAACCCTCTTGCCTATAGCATTAGTAATGTCGATTGTTTAAAAAATTACTGTAATTACTTTAGCGAGCTACTTGCTGTATGTGATGAATTTGCCTGCAACGATGCTGATAAAGCCACGTTTTGTAAGCAGTTAACAGAGCTTAATAAAGTGCACTCGTTTCGCTTTATGGCTGATGATTTACCTGAACTAATAAGCGACACCTCAAAAGGCTTGCAAAGGATCAGTAAAATTGTTGCCAATTTACTGGATTTTTCTCGGCCAAAAGGTCACGACAAGCAATTTGCTGATATGACCGAGGCGGTAAAAAGTGCCGTTAAACTACTAGCAAACCAACTCCGTGATTGTAATTTACAAACCCAATACAGTCCTATATCGCAAAGTTGGTGTAACTTACCCGCAATAAGCCAAGTAATTGTCAATATTCTGATAAATGCTAAGCAAGCGTGTAACAGCCTAGGTGAAAAAGCTGAAATATCTGTCGCTGTGTATGAGCTTGAACAGCATATTTATATCGATGTTGAGGACAATGGCGCCGGTATGTCAGAAGAAACCATTGCGAAAATATACGATCCCTTTTATACCACTAAACCCGTTGGAGAAGGTACCGGCATGGGGATGACCATGGTATATGCCATAGTGCATGAACATCAAGGGTGTATTGATATTCAAAGTACAGAAGGAATGGGCACACGAATTAGCTGCGTGTTCCCGGTACAAAGTCAGGTCAGGAAGACTGTAACTAGCTGACTATATTTCAGTTGTTGCAAAAATTTGTGAATTCGCTAGGGTAGGAATACACCCTTACCAAAACAACATGTAAAGGCTCAATATGCTTAACCAACAAAGTTCGGATGTATTTAAAAATTACCTCGCTAGTCAAAGCGAAACTAATCAAGTCAGCTTGGATCAAGTGATTGGCTATATGTCTGGTTTGTTAGCCTGCTCAGAGTTTTTTGGTGAGTCAGAGTTAGCAAATTATATTGCCGATAATGATGAAGCGGTATTCAACACCTTAATGACAGATTCAGAGCCGCGCGATGCAATGATTGAGCTGCTCGACAACGTAACTGAAGCACAAGTTGAACAAAAGAAAATCTTAGCCGAATTATACCCAAATGAAGTTAACAGCAATGAACCAAGCCAAGCACTACAAGACTTTTGTAGCGGGTATATTGCAGCGTACATTGTGAACCAAGATATTTGGCACAGCGATTTACAATTTTTACTCAAGGCTGATTCGCAGCAAGAAAACGAAAGCGAAGATGGCCAGTTGTTTATTGATAATTTTGAAGCAACACTCGATTTACTTACTACTTTTGCAATGTGGGATCAGGCGCTGGCAAATCATCCTGAACCAGAAAAACTAGGCGAAGGGTTTGTCACCTTCTTTAATGCGCTAGACGAGAGCTTATCTGAGATTGCCACTATGGCGTTAATGCTTGAAGATGAAAAACTGGCGATGCTTGAGCAAGATCAGTAAACATTTCCCTCCTCAGTAGAGATAAGCTGATAGTTGCATTATTTTGCTTATTTCTACTGAAAAACGAATAATTCCAACTTTAAAAATTCCATTAATACTACAAATGGAAATATTTATACCTAAGTCGTACCTGATTTTTCTTTCATTTTGTGGATTTGTTGATAGGATGTTTTGCAAGAGTTAATTCGCAGGCTTGAGTTAGCTTTCAAAATCGTGATTTCTAAAATCAACAACACGTGCTTAGTGCTTTTCTTAATTTCTCCAAAAGGGGCGTCTTTTTGTTTTAAGGAAAGCCGGAATATCAACAGGATACACATGACAACACATTCTTTAAGTATGCTGGCCGTTGCGGTTAGTGTGGCTGTTTCTGCGACTTCAGTGCAGGCAGCAGAGCAAGCATCTGCTGTAAAAGCAGATAAAAACATCGAACAAATCTCTGTATTAGGCTCACGAGTTGCCAATCGTACAGCTACCGAATCAACATCGCCGGTTGATTTGATTGATGCTGACGACTTAAACAAAGGTGGTTTCACTGAACTGGGCCAAAGTCTGCAAGCGACGGCTCCTTCATTTAACTTTTCTCGAACGCAAGTGTCAGATGGCTCTGACTTATTTAGACCTGCAACTCTTCGTGGTTTACAGCCAGACCAAACGTTAGTGCTTATCAATGGTAAACGCCGTCATAACCAATCTATTTTTGGTTTAAATGGTACTGTAGGTGCCGGTGCTGCAGGTACCGATATGAATGCGATTCCGCTTACTGCGTTAAAAGGTGTTGAAGTACTTCGTGATGGTGCTGCGGCGCAATATGGTTCTGATGCGATTGCCGGTGTTATCAACTTATCGTTAAACGATTCAACGGGTGTTACAACGGGCTATGTGCAAGCGGGTAGCACGGGGGAAGGCGATGGTGACACTATTTCAATGGGTTTAAACCGTGGCTTTGATTTAGGTGATGAAGGCGGCTTCATTAACTTTTCTTTAGAATACCGTGATGCTGATGGCACCAACCGAGCTGAGCGTGATACTGGAGGCTCAGTTGATGTACCAGCCGGTACGCTGTCTGACGAAGTTCGTTGGGGACAGGGTAATGCTGATAGCGAATTTACCTCTGTGTTTTATAACATGGCATTACCATTTGGTGAGACCGAGCTTTACTCATTTGGCGGATACTCAAACCGTACTGCGCTAGGTAATGGTTTTTACCGTAACTTTGACCAAGCAGCGAAGAACGTTGTGCAAGTATATGGCGATGGCTTTTTACCTCGTATCGATAACGAAGCCGAAGATATTTCGTTTTCACTTGGTTTGCGCGGAGAGTTAAATCCAGATTGGAGCTATGACGTATCTGCCGTATATGGTGAAAATAGCTATGATTTCACTTCAAAAAATACTCTAAATGCGTCGTATGCTGCTGAATATGTGGCGAATAACCCAGATGCAAGTGATGCTGATATTGCTGCTAATGCAGGCCCTTCAGGCGGATACTCAGGTGGCTTTAGATTTGATCAAACAACAGTAAATGCAGACCTTAATGGTATTGTAGATATTGGTCGCAGCGAGCCTTTATATGTATCTGTGGGTGCTGAGTACCGTAAAGAAAATTATGAAATCGTGCCGGGCGAAGAAGCCTCTTATGCGTGTGGTTTAGCTAATTCAGATAGCTCATACCCTGCGGTAAACGACAGCAGCGTATTCGCTGAGTGTGGTTTCCAAGCTTATAACGGTTTGCGCCCTGAAGCGTCAAACAAAGAGAGCCGTCACAGCTATGCATTTTATGTAAATGCCGAAACGCTGATCACGGACGCATGGCAAGTAAGCACAGCGCTTCGTTATGAAGACTTTTCTGATGCCGGTGATGACATCATTGGTAAGCTAGCAACGCGCTATGAAATTACCGATGACTTTGCCGTGCGTGGTGCGATTTCTTCTGGCTTTAGAGCACCATCACTGCAACAAAGTGCCTATACAGCTTACACCACAAACTTAGGTGCTGGTGGCGTGTTATTGCAATCATTCACAGCAACAGCGGGCTCTGATTTTCCGTCAGCACTTGGCGTCGATAGCCTTGGCCTTGAAAGCTCAGAAAACTTAAGTGCAGGTTTTGTTTACAACGTAACCAGCGATTTATCGCTAACTGTTGATTTTTACCATGTTGCTATTAAAGACAGAATTACCCTTGGCAGCTTAATGTCGGCGGACGATGTTTCGTTTAGTGCCGAGGCCGTGGCCGCGCTTAATGCAACAGGAGCACAGCAAGCTAACTACTTCTCAAACTCAGTTGATTCAACCACTAAAGGGGTTGATATTATTGCTTCGTACCGCACCGATTTGTACGACGGTAATTTCTCAGCAACCTTTGCGGGTAACATTAACGAAACTGAAATTGATGATGTAAATGCACCTGAGGGTATTCCTGAATCAATCGCCCTTGATGATTTACAACGTAGTTTCTTAACAGACGGTCAACCAGGTGAGCGTGCTACGCTAACGTTTGAATACGATCGTGGCGATTTCAACAGCATGCTACGCTTTAACTACTATGGTGAAACAGACGTTAAATACTTTGGTAATGACCACATTGGTTTACCTGATGAGCTATCACCTACCGGTGAGTTTAAAGACACAAGCACGGTAGAGTCTGCGGTATTAGTGGATGTTAACGTGGGCTATCAGCTAACCGATGAACTCATGCTATCGGCGGGTATTGATAATATCTTTGATGTAACGCCAGACGAGCTAGGCGAAGATGAAGCACTTGATTTTATTACGAATAAAGCATTCAAATACCCTGTTCGTGCACTACCTTATGGTTTTGATGGTATGACCTACTATGCAAAATTAAGTTTTAGTTTTTAATTCCTAAGTTGATATGAAACTTAAATAGCGCCTAATGGCGCTATTTTTTTGCTTAATTGTAGTATCCGACATTTGTCGCTTTATCAATGACAGTTGTCTTTAATTAGAGAGTTGCAAAAGGAAAGTTTGCGAGTTTCGAGGTGCGAGAAACGAGATACGAGATACGAGATACGAGATACGAGATACGAGATACGAGATGCGAGATGCGAGATGCGAGATGCGAGATACGAGATACGAGATACGAGATACGAGATACGAGATGCGAGACACGAGACAAGAGATACGAGACAAGAGATACGAGACAAGAGACACGAGATGCGAGACACGAGACACGAGATGCGAGATGCGAGTCTGTAGCAGCGATTTTATATCGCGTTTCTCTCGAACCTAGCCATGTAGGCGTTATGCTTGCATGGCGCGCGAAATAAATTTCACGCCTACGTCTAATCGTTTTACATAGGTGTGGTGTTTGAGAGTTCATGGCTGAAGCCATTCCTACAAACGACATCAAATTTGTAGCAGCGATTTTATATCGCGTTTATTCTCACACCTAGCACCTAGCACCTCGAACATCTCATCTCATAATTCGCATCCCTCACCAATGTCGCGGCATAAAGCCGCTGCTACGCAGGCGTTATGCTTGCATGGCGCGCGAAATAAGTTTCACGCCTACGTCGAGTAGTCTTATATTTGTGTGGTGTTTGAGAGTTCATGGCTGAAGCCATTCCTACGAACGCATCAGATTTATATCGCGTTTACTCTCGTATCTCTCACCTCGCATCTCGCACCTCGAACCTAGCTCCTAGCTCCTAGTTCCTAGTTCCTAGTCCCTAGTCCCTAGCACCTAACCCCTCGAACCTAGTCCCTTTTAACTCGTTCGCATATCTCGCGCATTTGTTGTTTTATTTCGGGTTCTTTTTCATCGAATAATTTGGTGATACGTTCGATATAGGCATGGTTTTCTTCGAATGGCACGCCGATTTCGTAGGCATCGGCAGCTTCTCGTAGCATTTCTTTATCAAACTCACTGAAAATATCGACCATTTCTTGGGCTTTTTCTCGCTCAATACCGAGTGCTTCAAATGATGAACGGCCCATGCGCATGGTGCTGTCGTAGGTTTCGCGAATAATATCTCGACAGCCGTAAGCCCATAAATCGTATACATGATGGCGGTCTACAGCGCGGGCAACCACATGTAAATGCGGGTAATTTTGCATCGCATAACGAACTAATTTAGTTATTTGTTCGGCATCATCAAGCGCAACAACCAGCAGTTTTGCATCTTCAATGCCTGCAGCACTGAGTAGATCTGGTCGAGTGGCATCACCAAAAAAGTTACGAATACCAACACGCTCAAGGGCCTCAAGTTGTTTGTAGTTGTAATCAATCACAGTGGTTTTATAGCCGCCAGCTTGTAAAATACGGTCAACCAGCCCACCCATTCTGCCTGAGCCTGCAATGATCACATGGCTATCATCAGGGAACTCTTCTGTTTCTTGCCCTGCTTGCTCACAAATAAAGCGTGGTGCTATCACACGTTGATATAGAATAAATAATCCCGGCGAAACCAGCATGGATAAGGTCACAACCAGTAATAGCTGGTCGGCAACGGCTGCGGCTAAAACATTATTAGAAACACTGTAAGCCAGTAGTACAAAACCAAACTCACCAGCTTGTGCAAGCCCCAGTGCTAGCAACCAAAGTGCGGCGCCTTTTAGGCCAAAAATACGGCCTAAAATTAATAGCACAACTGTTTTAGTTACAATCAGTGCGCTAGTTAATAGCACGATGGTAGCTAGGTTATCTGCGAGTAATTGAAAATTGATACTTGCGCCAACGGTGATAAAGAATAATCCAAGTAATAGTCCTTTAAAGGGATCGATATTACTTTCGAGCTCATGTTTATAAGGTGAGTTTGCAAGTACAACACCCGCTAAAAAGGTGCCAAGCGCAGGGGATAAGCCAACTAACGACATCATTAAAGCGATACCAATAACAAAGAATAGGGCTGTTGCGGTAAATAACTCGCGAAGCCGTGCCAGTGCTACAAATCTAAAAATCGGTGCGGTTAAGTAGTTACCACCAAAAACGACGAGCGCGATCATACCTAAAGTAACAAGCGCTGCTTGCCAGCTCTCAAGGTTTGCTACCAAACTTAAACCACCATGACCGTCTTCGCTTGCATGGGTTGTATCTGCAATAGCGGGCGCTAATTCAGGTAAAGCAAGTAATGGAATAAACGCAAGCATAGGAATAACGGCTATATCTTGGGTGAGTAATACGCTAAATGAGGCTTGGCCACCATCTGATTTTAATAGCCCGCGCTCTGAAAGCGTTTGCAGTACAATAGCGGTCGATGAAAGCGATAATATTAAGCCTATTGTAAGTGCTGTTTGCCATGCATGACCAAATGCTAAACCAATTCCAGTAAAAGCGGCTGCTGAGAAAACCACCTGTCCGCCACCTAGGCCAATAAGCTGCTTTCGCATTGACCAAAGCGCTTTGGGTTCTAGTTCTAAGCCAACAATAAATAACATCATTACCACACCAAACTCAGCAAAATGCTGGATGGCAATCACATCAACATTTAAAAATGTCAGTGTTGGCCCAATAACAATACCTGCGAGTAAGTAGCCAAGCACTGAGCCAAGCCCAAACTTGCTGGCAATAGGCACGGCAATAATGCCTGCAATAAGGAAAATATAGGCGATTAAGAGAAAGTCAGTCATCGTAATCCTGTTTGTTTTTAATTAACTATGATTGTTTTCGCTAGTTTTGCCAGCAGTTAGGTAGTGAATGCAATAAAAATACGAATTTAGTCAGAAAAATGACAACAAGGCATGGTGTTTAGTAAAAGCGCTTAAGACAAAATAAGTGGGGAAATCGTCGTTTTTTCCTTAAAAACCGCTTGCGTAGCGCTTAGGTAGGTATATACTCGCAACACTTTAAATAGGAGCAAAAAATGAGCAAAAAGAAACAACGTACACAAGGCCAAGTTGATACTGGTCGTGGTGTAATTAACGATAATGTGTACGCCGCAATGGTTACATCTAAGCTGTTCACCGCAAAAGTAGAGAAACCTAAAAAAGGTAAAGGTGCATATCAACGTAAGGCAAAGCATGCAGGACGAGAGTCCTATTTAATCGCTGCTTAATTAAGTTGTGATCAAATAGGATTTTTGTGAAAAGCAAACACTGAGTGTTTGCTTTTTTTATGACTAAAATTCGTGTTAAGAATAATTTTCACTCAATTTTTATAGAAATTTTTACTTGAAAACTAATTTATTCGTTATATACCCATAATCGACACAATCATTATTTTCACCTACCCTCACACAAGTGTTGCTTGTTTTTTATACAAGCCAGGAGTACCGCGCTTTCCGCGGTTAAATTATTGTTAATTTTATGTTCATTTTCACTCGGTAGAATCATCCTCGTTTTTGCTTTTTGATAAAAATAATTAATTCTTTTTTAGTGGTTTTAACTGAGCCTAGCATCAAAAAGTGTGTTTATTTTACCCTTTATAGGTAAATGTAAGCTTGACGTAATAGCGCTTTGTGTTACTTTAAAGTTGTATTTGTAAAATAAATGTTATTAAAACTTTGGGCGGAGGGAGCGAATGAGCTCGCATAAATTAATAAAAAATGCCTTTAAACTGAGTGCGCTGTCACTAGGTTTATACGGCTTTACAGCACAGGCTGCGATTGATTGCAGCAACTTAGAAGTGTGGCAACAAGGGCAAACACATGTTGGTGGTGATCAGGTTCAGGCACAAGGTAGCGCTTATGAAGCTAAGTGGTGGACGCAAACCAACCCTGTGGAGACTTCTGGTGTCGATCAAGAATGGCGTTTATTGGGTGTCTGTGACAGCGTTGTCAATGAGAATCAAGCGCCTCAAATTAGCAGCTTAACACCCGCAGAGGGTTCTTTATTTACCACTGGTGACAGCGTTGTCATAAGTGCTGTCGCTACTGATCCTGATGGTAGCGTGGCAAGTGTAGAGTTTTTTGTTGATGGAACATCGCTGGGTGTTGTGACAAGCACACCTTACTCAGCGAGCTGGCAAGCAACGCAAGGCAGCCATGTGATTAGTGCGGTCGCAACGGATGATTTAGGGCTAACCTCTACAGCGGTTGCACATTCAGTGAGTGTGTCTGATGACGTTGAGCCGGTTAACCAAGCGCCAGTGGCAAGCATTGAATTTAGCTCACTGCCATCACAAGTAATGGTGGGTGACAGTGTGGTGTTTGCGCTTTCTGGCACTGATAGCGATGGCCAAGTAACCGCATTATCGTTAACTGAAAACAGCACTGAAGTTCATCAAGCAAGTGCTGCTTCTTCAAGTTACAGTTGGCAGGCTCCAGCACTTGGGCAATTTTCATTTACCTTAACAGTGACCGATAACGAAGGCGCGACGGATACACAAAGCAAAGTTGTTAATGTTGTTGAAGCAACAGAACCCGGTACAGATTGTAAACCACAAGGCTTATACCAAACACCGGGTGTCAATACCCCATACTGTAGCGTGTATGATGAAAATGGTCGCGAGAAAATGGGCGCCGATCATCCACGCCGAGTTATTGGTTATTTTACGAGTTGGCGAAATGGTGCCAACGGTCAGCCAAGCTACTTAGTTAACGATATTCCTTGGGACAAGATCACCCATATTAACTATGCCTTCGCGCATGTTGATGGCAATAACAAGGTCTCGATTGGTGATCCAAATGCTGCTGGCAACCCAGCGACAAACATGACTTGGCCGGGCGTTACAGGCGCTGAAATGGATCCAAGTTTTAGTTACACAGGTCACTTTAACTTACTCAATAAATTCAAAAAACAACACCCAGATGTAAAAACCTTAATCTCTGTAGGTGGCTGGGCTGAAACCGGTGGTTATTTTGGTGAAGACGGTACTCGCGTAAACAGTGGTGGTTTCTACACGATGACAACCAATGCCGATGGCTCTGTGAACCAAGCGGGAATTGATGCTTTTGCGAAAAGCGCGGTTGAGTTTATTGAAACCTACGGTTTTGATGGTGTCGATATTGATTACGAATACCCATCGTCAATGAACGACTCAGGCCACCCTGATGATTTTCCTATTTCTAATGCTCGTCGCGCAGGCCTTAACGCCTCGTATCGTGTATTGATGCAAAAACTACGTGAAGAACTTGATATTGCAGGTGAAAAGGCAGGTAAGCATTATTTGTTAACGATTGCTTCGCCATCTTCGGGTTACTTATTACGTGGCATGGAAACATTCCAAAGCGTGAAGTATCTCGATTACGTTAACATTATGTCTTATGACTTACATGGTGCATGGAATTCACATGTAGGGCACAACGCAGCCTTGTTTGATACCGGTCTTGATTCTGAATTAGCGCAGTGGGGCGTTTATACCACCGCTGAGTTTGAAGGAATTGGCTACTTAAATACGGATTGGGCTGTGCGTTACTTCCGCGGTGCGGTCTCTGCAGGTCGAATCAATATTGGTATTCCATATTACACCCGTGGCTTTAAAGATGTGTCGGGTGGTACTAATGGTTTATGGGGCCAAGCAGCGCTGCCAGATCAATCAAAATGTGCGAAAGGGACTGGTGTTGGTGAGAAAAACCAATGTGGTAATGGCGCTCTTGGCATAGATAACCTATGGCACGATAAGAATGATGTTGGTGAAGAAATGCCAGCAGGTTCGAACCCACTATGGCATGCGAAAAATCTCGAAAATGGAATTAACCCTTCTTACCTTGAAATCTACGGCTTAACGCCAGAAACCGATGCAGATGATGTATTAACGGGTACTTACACACGTTTCTACGATGATGTAGCTGTTGCTCCATGGCTTTGGAATGCAGAGAAAAAGGTATTCTTATCAATTGAAGATGAGCAATCAATGGCAACCAAAGTTGATTATGTTATCAACAATGGCCTAGGTGGCATCATGTTCTGGGAGCTTGCCGGTGACTATGATTATGACTCAGCGAAAGGTGAGTATTTCATGGGCTCAAGCTTAACCACACTTGCTTACGATAAATTTAACCAAAGTGGTGTGGCTTACAACACTCATCAAGGTAATGTCGATTTCACCATGCCAAGCGAAGCTGTTGACGTAAGCTTTACAGTGAAAGACTTCCCAATTGGTGATGATAACTATCCAATTTCACCTACATTCGCATTCACCAATAACTCAGATATCGATTTAAGCGGCGCGAAAATCAGCTTTGATGTGCCCGTTTCTACCTCGGCAATTTTCAAATCGAATTGGAATGCACAAGAAAAGCTCGGCATGGCAGTTGAAGCGAATGGCTCTAATGCGGCTGGCGATAATATCGGTGGTTTTGAAAATGAGTTCCATCGTTTTTCAATCACCTTAGTGAATGAGTGGGGCGGTATCGAAAAGTCATTTAACACTGGTGAAACCGTTGAGGCGCAAGTTATGTACTACATGCCAATTACGGGGCCATCTAACTTCACGATTGAGAAAAATGGTAAAACCTACGCCTTTAAATTTGAATACCCAATGCTACCAGATGGCACAGCTGGCAGTGGTGATACTGGCGGTGACACCGGTGGTGATACGGGTGGCGAGGGAAGCTGTAATGGTGTTGATGTAGCAAGCATCCCTGTGTATCCAAATTGGCCGCAAACTGACTGGGCTGGTAACCCAAGCCATGCTGTTGGCGGCGACCTAATGAATCACAACAACGTGATTTACGAAGCAAAGTGGTGGACGAGCACAGAGCCAGGCACATCTGCTGACTGGACGGTGAGTTGCACGCTTTAACCAACTAAGCGGAGCAAGGACTTTGCTCCGCATTTCTACAGCGAGAACAACAATGAAAGTAATGAAATCAAAGGCATTGTCTTTATCGGCAGTGGCAACCAGCATGCTGCTTGCCTGTGCATCAAGCCATGTGAATGCCCACGGATTCTTAGAAAGCCCGAAGGCACGCCAAGCATTTTGTAATGCTGATGGCGGGTACTGGTGGCCTGCTGATGGCACTGGGATCCCTAACCTTGCTTGTCGTGCAGCGTTTGTTGAAGCAGGGCATGTACAGTTTGTGCAAGACATTGAATTTTCGGCTAATACCATTGATTACACAAACCTAGAGGCAGTAAAGCAAAGTGTACCTGATGGCCGATTATGTGCAGCAGGCGACCCAGAAAAACGCGGTATGGATTTACCTTCAGCGCATTGGCAACGCAGTGAGGTTATTCCTAATGCTAATGGCGATATTTTAGTGCGCTTTTTAGCGAGTACGCCGCATAACCCGAGTTTTTGGCAGTTTTATTTAACAAAACCGGGCTTTGATAGTGCGACTCAAGTGCTTACTTGGGATGACCTAGAGCTTGTTGAAGAGTACGGTAATCTTGATTTTAGTATTGATGCTAACAACGACCGTTACTATGAAATGAGCGTGTCTATTCCACAAGGGCGCAGTGGCGATGCCATTTTATACACGCGTTGGCAGCGAGATGATGCCGGCGGCGAAGGCTTCTACAACTGTAGCGATATTAATATTGTCAGCGATGCGACCCCGACAGAGCCAACTGAATGGACATCAATTAGCTACTTTGTTCGTCAAGGACAAGACGCTGAGGTTGGCGGTAGTGTGTCGGCTCGGTTATTTGATGAAAATGGCCAAGAGTTACTTACTCAACAAATGCAGATCACAGCTGATAATCAAGCTAATTGGCAGGCTGAATTTGCAGCGTTGTTAAACCTTAATTACGCGCACTTAGTTAATATTGGCGTGCAAAATAGCGCCGGAGATATTGCCTTTGATGCGTCTGATTTAATGACTAATCAGGTCTTTACAACAAATGAAAATTACAGCTTTGCACTAAGTGTACAAGCGGCTCCTGACAATACCGCGCCGATTATTCATCAACCAGACGACCTTCAAATCGAAGAAGATAGCAGCACTGCGATACATCTTCATGCCTTTGATGATCAACAAAGCACATTAACTTATAGCTGGGATGTACCTGCACCACTGAGCTTTACGGGCAGCGATGCCAACATCACGCTAAATGCACCTGCTGTGGATGCTGATGCAAGTTACACCGTGAGTGTATCGGTGTCAGATGGTGAGCTCACAAGCCAAGTTAGTTTTACCGTGACTGTGCTTAATAGCACTGTGGTCGACCCTGATCCAGTTGATCCGAGCGTGCCTGCTTGGAATAGCACAAGCCAATACAACACGGGCGATAAAGTGAGTTTTAACGGCGGAGTTTACAGTGCGAAATGGTGGAACCAAGGCGCACAACCAGACAGTAGTGATGCATGGCAGCTTGAATCTGGCAGTGTATCAATCGAATGGAACAGCGGCAAAGCCTATCAAGGCGGCGACGAAGTAACCTATCAAGGACAGCGCTATCGAGCGCAGTGGTGGACCCAAGGAGATGTACCGGGTGCCAGCCAAGTATGGACAGAAATCTAAAGTTTTGTAGTTCAAACTTTATCAATAACAGCGTAACGCTATATAAAAATAGATAAGAGAGAATCATGAATATAAAACAATTAAGCGCAGCCATTGGTGTTGCACTCTTTGCAAGTGCAGCGAATGCTGCACCTTCAACACCAACCATTATTTGGGAGCCACAAGAGTACTCATTTGTTGAGGTTGACCTTGAAGGCACAGGTTCATATAAGAGCTTGGTGAACCGTGTAGATGAAGTCACTATCAGCATTGAATGGAATGCATGGAGTGGTGACGGCGGCGACAGCTACAAAGTGTATTTCGATGATATGCTGGTTAATGAAGGTTCGCTGGCAGCAGGTACCAAAAGTGGTGTTATTAGCTTCCCGTATGATAAAGCAGGTCGTCACACATTATATGTAGAACTATGTGAAGGCGGTACCACCTGTGCTCGCAGTGAAGGTAAGCCAATTGTTATTGCCGATACAGATGGCGGCCACTTAGCGCCATTGCCGATGGATTATGATCCAAATAACCAAGATATTGGCACCAAAGACGGCCTAGTAACAGGCGCCTACTTTGTTGAATGGGGTATTTATGGTCGTGACTATGATGTAACCAATATTCCAGCGCAAAACCTCAGTCATATCTTGTATGGTTTTATTCCAATTTGTGGACCGAATGACTCGTTAACGGGCGGCCCTAAAAACGCGCTAAATACTGCTTGTGCGGGTTCTCAAGATTTTGAAGTGGTGATCCACGACCCATGGGCTGCGATTCAAAAAGCGCTACCAGGTGTTGATAGTAATGACCCAATTCGTGGTACGTATTCGCAGTTAATGGCGTTAAAGCAGCGTTATCCTGATCTGAAAATTTTACCATCGGTAGGTGGTTGGACTTTATCAGACCCATTTGCCTACTTTACCGATAAAGCCAATCGCGACACGTTTGTGGCATCAATGGAAGAGTTTTTAAGAACCTGGAAGTTCTACGATGGTGTTGATATTGACTGGGAATACCCTGGTGGTCAGGGTGCTAATCCAAACTTAGGCGACCCAGTTGCTGATGGCCCTGCATACGTTGCGCTAATGCAAGAGCTGCGCGCGATGCTCGATAAGCTTGAAGCAGAGACAGGTCGTGAGTATGAGTTAACATCAGCGATTGGTGCAGGTTACGACAAAATTGAAGATGTCGACTACTCACAAGCTCAGCAATATATGGATTACATTTTCTTAATGAGCTACGACTACTATGGTGCATGGAGCAATGTAACTGGCCATCAGGCTGCGCTTTATTGTTCATCGCATTTCCGTGTTGGTCAGTGTGATGGCACGGGTGTTGATGAAGAAGGCGTTCCATATAAAGGCCCTGCTTATACAACTGATAATGCAGTGCAAAATCTACTTGCGCAAAACGTACCATCGAAAAAAATCGTGGTAGGTGCTGCTATGTATGGCCGTGGCTGGGAAGGTGTTTATCCAGAAAACGCGACTATCGCTGATAACCCTATGACAGCACCGGGCAACGGCAAACTTAAAGGCACTACAGCGCAAGGTGTATGGGAAGACGGTGTAATCGATTATAAAGGCATCAAAACTTACATGTTGGGCGCTGCAGAAAATGGCATCAATGGGTTTGAAACAGGTTATGACGAACAAGCCGAAGCCGCTTATGTATGGAACCGTAGCAACGGTAAATTAATTACATACGATAACCGTCGTTCTGTTTTGGCAAAAGGTGCTTATGTTAATCAATATAATCTAGGTGGTCTGTTTGCATGGGAAATTGACGCTGATAATGGCGATATTCTTAATGCCATGCACGAGGCACTTGGTGGTACCGTCACTGAGCCTAGCAATAGAGCGCCAGTGCTATCTGTATCAAGTACAGTATCTGTTAATGCGGGCGAAAGTGTATCTGTTAGTGCATCGGCAACTGACGCAGATAACGATCCACTAAGCTTTAGCTGGACAGCTGACAGTGCGTTAACAGTAACTGGTGAAAATTCAAATACCCTTGTAATCACAGCGCCATCAGTGACTGCTGATACGCAATACACGGTTGCTGTGAGTGTGAGCGATGGCGAGGCAAGTGTAAGCCGTAACGTTACAGTAAATGTAGTAGCACCAACGACAGGCGAGAATCAAGCACCAGTCGTTGCGGCAATTACTGATAAAACAGTGGCAGAAGATGCGAGTGTGGACGTGGCTGTTTCGGCATCTGATGCTGATGGCGATGCGCTTTCATACAACTGGAGTGTGCCAGCAGGCTTAACGCTAGTGGGCTCAGGTGCTGATGTGAGTTTACAAGCGGGCAGCGTTGATGCAGATACTAGTTATGTTGTGTCGGTTTCGGTAAGTGATGGCCAAACAGCAACAGCAGTGAGCTTTAATGTCACCGTGACAGACTCGGGTACAACAACTCCGCCAGATGGTGAAACGACATGGGATGCAGCGGCTATCTATGTAGGTGGTGATACGGTAATTTATAACGGCGTAGAGTACACCGCTAAATGGTGGACACAAGGCGAGCGCCCTGATTTAGGCGGCCCATGGGAAGCAACTTCACAACCAACCGACGGTAATGGTGATGTTGTATGGCAAGCTGCGGGTATCTATAACGGTGGCGACCAAGTTACTCACCAAGGTAATAAATACGAAGCGAAATGGTGGACTCAAGGAGACGAGCCAGGTGTCGCGGATGTATGGAAAGCACTTTAAGTGTAATAACCACATTTAATGCCCATCATTAAAATGTGATTTCCCTTCAAAGCAGCCGTATGGCTGCTTTTTTGTGGGGGAAGTAAGAAAGAGTAAAGTTAGCGAGGGGAAAGGGGAAAGAAGCTTTCAGCTTTCAGACGACCTGTGGGGTTGGTTAGGTCGAGTGTTCATCTTAGCGATTTAAGTCTTGTAGGAGGTACTTTAGTGGCGAATAGAACCCAACATAGTCCATGTAAACCTTTTCAAATTTCCTATCTTCAGGCGCGCGAAACAAGTTTCACGCCTACGAATGAAAACATTAGGCGCTAGGTTCTAGGACGCGATGTAAAATCGCTGCCACAGACTCGTACCTCGAATCTCGCACCTCGTATCTCGCACCTCGTACCTCGCACCTCGCACCTCGTATCTCGTACCTCGTACCTCGCACCTCGAATCTCGAATCTCGAATCTCGTACCTCGTAACTTTACTCTTTCCCCTTGAAACTCGCTAATTTATGGTTTCCCACTTCACACATTGGTCTTTCAGACATTATCAACCATACTTGAATAATATGATCTGTAAGTATTTAAACTAAGGTGGCTTAATGGGGTTAAAAGCGCTGTTTTTACTTGTTGTTGCTGTATTGAGTAACTCGGCTTTTAGCTGCGATAAAACCCTAAAAGTGGGGATTAGTCAGCAGTGGGCACCTTATGCTTTTAAGCAAAATGGCAAGCTCACCGGAATTGATATTGATGTGGTTAATTTAGTGCTAAAAGAAGCAGGATTTTGCGCTAAATATGTTGTTATGCCTTCATCTAAACGGGGCTTTGCAGAGCTTAAGCACGGTAAAGTCGATTTACTACCTGCAGCAAGCTATAGCACTGAGCGTGACTCTTTTAGTTTCTTTTCAGAGCCTTACCGTAATGAAGTGATGCGTTTGTTTTGGTACCCGCATGGCCGCTTAGAGTCTCTAGACTTACAAGGACTGCTCGAGCATCAGCAAGTTATTTTAACTAATAGTGGTAGTTATTTTGGCCCTGACTTTACTCATTTAAAAGAAGACGCAAAATATAAAGAACAACTCGTTACTGTGTCATCTTTGCGTCAGCGCCTCGCTATGCTAGTTGCTAGGCGGGTCGATTTTTTTGTTGATGATGAACTAGCTGGTTTATATTTAATTCAAAAAAATAATCAGCAGGGTATCGAGCTGCATCCGTATATTGTCAATAATGACAGCGTTTATTTTATGCTGAGTGAAACAACCCTGTTAGCAGAAGACAGAGCGGCTATTAACTCAGCAATTTTAAACAACCAGCAAGCGATAACTGAGATCATCGCTCGCTATGTTAAGCACTAAACTATCCCAAACACTAAACTATCCTAAACGAGTCACCCGCAGTTTAATACGCCCCGCATTCGCCCCATAAAAGCGGTTTAGGTCGTTAGCAAAAGGGCAAAACTCGCCTGATTTAGCAATACGAATATCGGCACCTTCAGCAATTTCAAACAAATGATCGTCGTTGTTATCGATAGCGCCAATCAACGCAAACCATTGTGCGTGGGGTAAACGTCTAAACGGTTCAAGCACGGCCATCGGGATTTCTTTCACCCCAAGTTGGATATTGTCACGGTGCCAGCCGGCAGGGCCGCAACTAATGCCGTCGTCATACCAAGTTTGCTCTGGATAAGGCGTAAATCGGTAAGTACCACCTTGCTCTAACATTAAGCCTGTGTGGTTGTATTTTTCAGCGCCATAAACAAACACATCTTTACTTTCGTCTATGCTCAGCACCGTCATATTTTGTTTATCAAGCGCAATATGCGGGCTTAAACCCTTAAAGCTTAAGCGAGTTTCGTCATTATAAAGTACTTCGTAGTGAAGGCTCTTTAACGATTCAGGGCGATAGCTCGTTAAACGATTAATACGCTCTGCTACTGTGTAATGAATAGTTGGCGCGAGCTTGCTTTGTTCGTTATCAACCAATACACAGCATTCGCGATCTACCAGTTTAAACAAAGGGTTAAACCAAAAATAGTTTTGCTGATGGCTTAGTGCCAATGGATCTGGTGTAACGGTGACATCATCTTGAGCAATGAGGTTACGATGCTCTTCTGGGAGCAAGGTGTTGTAATTGATATCCGCACTGGTAAGTAAGTTTAATGCGACGGTTTGTTCAATCAGCCACTCAATCGCATAGCGTAGGCAAATGTCGGCTAAACCATCACGATAATAGCCGCCACCCACATCTGAATGAGCGCCCGCAAACCAGATCTCTTGTACATGTGGCGCACTATTAATAAGTGTGGGTTCAAATGCACGGCGCTTTTCATCAAGTGCCACGCAATGAAGGGCTGCTTTTATATTGCTTGCTAGCGTGTAGTTTTCAAAAATAACGTGCTCAGCACCGCGGGTTGCTTTTGTTACCTTTGAAAAACCAATTGATGCAACAGTATCAAATACACATAAGTAAACATCATCACTAATAAGTGGCTCTAAACATTTGGCAAAGCGCCTAGCAAGGGCAGCACCGCGGCTAAAACCAGTTAGTAGTATTTTATCACCCACAGTGTAGTAGCTTTTAAAGTCGCTCATAGCACGGTTTAAAATGCTAGCTACATCATCACCTCTTGGAGCAAGGGCTTGATTGAATAAACGTCGAAAGCGGCTACCTTGGGTGCCTATACCCTGATAATAAAAGCTAAGTTGGGTTGGAAATGGTGTTTCGGGTTCGCTATTGAGTGCGCCACCAAAAAGTAAATGAAGTTTAAGAATATTAGAAATACTGGCGTCTTCTTTGAAGTGTGCAGCGCTGAATTGTTCTGCATCACGAGGCTCGCTGCCTGTGCCATCAAAGTTGAAAATCAGCGTTTTAGCGGTCATAGCGTCATTCCTTTAGTGGTTTGTATAAACATACTCCCACTTTATGAAAATTAGAAGACAAATATGCGGCGCTTTAATGAAAAATGGGCTTTGATTTTAAAGCCCATTTATTTGCTATTTATAAAATTAGCCGACTCTGGCTACGGTATGCTTTTGTAAAATTTCTAACAAAATTTCGTAGTCTTTTTCGATTTCGAGTAGCTTAAGTTGAATATCTTTTAGCGTATTGCCCTTACTTGCGGCCAGTACCTCTAGTTCAGTAAAGTGCAGGTGCAATTTGGCTGCGCCCACATCGCCGCAGGTCCCTTTAAGCGCATGGCTGGTGGTTGCAATCGCATGGTAGTCTTTGTCTTTGATTGCTTGTGTTAGCAGCGTTATTTTTTTATGTGAGCTTTCTAAAAACATCTTACTCACTTTGTTTAATAGCACCTCGTTATTCATCAAACGACCGAGGGCTGCTTCGCGATTCCAATGCTGTTTTTCTTCATCGATTAATTCTTCTTGCAGTATAGCGGGCGACTGATTTACCTCAGGCACAGCAATCGTTTTTGGCGCTGTATGATGTTTGGGGTACGTTGATGCAACCCATTTCGCCGTAGTGGTAATCAATTTATCTGCACTGATAGGTTTTGTGATGTAATCGCTCATACCTGCATTTAAGCACTTTTTACGCTCACCGAGCATGGCATTGGCTGTCATGGCAATAATAGGAATGTCGCTATGGTACTCTCCACCAGCCCCTTTGCGTATTTGTGCTGCTGCATCATAGCCATTTAACACGGGCATTTGGCAGTCCATTAACACGCAGTTAAATGGGTCGTTTTCAGGTGCACTGGCCAATATTTCAATGGCTTGCTGACCATTCGACGCCATTTCAAAGCGCAGTGCCAAGCTCATTAATGTGCCTTTGGCAACTGCAGCATTTATATCGTTATCATCAACGATCAGGATTTTTGCTCCAGCAATATCAACATCTATGTGAATTTGCGTATCAGTCTCGCGACGAAGTGGTGTTGTGTCTTGAGCAGGCTGCTCTTTTATGAGTCGTTCATCAGCTAGTTTAAGTAAAAACTCAGAGATAAGCACAGGTTTAGATAAGCGCATAAAGGTGCAGAATTTAGCTTGCGGTGGTGGTTCGGTTGGGTTTATAAGCACCACTAATTTAAAGGGCAGGCTATGGTCATAGGTATTTTCACTAAAGCTATCAAGTTTTGCGAGTAACGGATTGCCAGGCTCTAAAATTAGCGTATCAAAGGGCATGTTATCGCTTACCTCAAAGCTTTCTAGGTCAACATTCGTGAGCTGTCCACCGCAATGAGAGATTAGTTTTGTTAGGCTTCTTTCAAGCTCAGGTTGTTTGACCGACACAGCAAAAACGCTGTCTTTTAAGCGGCTGCTTGGTTGGCGTTTTTCTACATTTTGGCTGTCTAACTGAATGGTAAATGTGAAAGTACTCCCTTTACCTTCGGTTGATTCAAAGGAAATTTGCCCATTTAACAAACTAGCTAGCTGCTTACAAATTGATAAACCGAGCCCTGTGCCTCCGTATTGTGCGGCCACACTGTTATCGGCTTGGGTGAAAGCACTAAACAATTTATTTTGATTTTCAGGCGCAATACCAATCCCGGTATCTTGAATTGTGCAGCATAGCTCAACGTTATCATCGCTAAGTCGTTTGCTTGTGGCGGTAAATTTTATAAAGCCCGTTTTAGTAAATTTAATTGCGTTATTAATTAAATTGGTAATCACTTGTGAGTAGCGATGAGGGTCTGTAACAATCGAGCTGTACTCAACATCGGCAATATCTAAAATAAATTCAAGGTTTTTCTCTTGTGCTTTAACAGCCATGCTGCCACTTAAGCTTTCAAAAAACTTAATAGGGTTAAACGCTTTTTTGTCCAAGTCGAGTTTGCCAGCCTCAATTTTTGATAAATCAAGAATGTCGTTAATAAGTACGTTCAAGCTATTAACGCTTACCTCTGTCATTTCTAAATAATGCTGTTGTTGATTACTTAGTGACTCTCGTTTTATTAAATTGAGTGTGCCAATAACACCGTTTAATGGTGTTCGCATCTCATGACTGATATTTGATATAAAAGCGCTTTTAACTTGGCTGGCTTTTTCTAGCTGGGCAGTTCTTTGTGCGACTTTAATTTCGAGTTCGTTATTTATTTGCTTAATTTTGTCGCTCGCTTGCTTTTCAACGGTAGTGTCGCGAATGAGGATGGCTGTGCCGTTGTGTTGATGATGTTCATCAAAAATAGCTGAAAAAGCGAGTGCTAAATGAGTCGTGTGTTGATTGCTTTGCTGATAGTCGACTTCAATTTCATGTTGCTTTCGTCGGCTTTTAACCTCGTTACATACCTCTTTAATGTTAATATTTGGAAATAGATTCAGTTTGTTTATATCTGCCCCTAAGACTTGTTCACGTTGAAAACCAAATAATTCAGTGGCTGCTTTATTCCAACTAGACACTAGGCCGATCTCACTTATTGCAATAATGGCATCTTTTGAGCCGCTAATAATGGCTGAAGATACCGCTCTTGCCTCGGCAAGCTCGCGGTTACGCTTTAAATTTCGATGCAAAAATCCAAGTACAAACACCAAAAAAGCAGATACGCCGAACAAAAATGCATAAGTGCTGATCCTTTGCTCGCGTTCCATCGCATTAATTTCAGAGTGAGGCAGCATAATGTGGGCATCTATAAACCCCGTTTCTAAATCTCCAGTAAATGGAATGCGCTTAGTTAACGCTTCGTATTGTTGTTTACCAGCAAAGTTAGAGCTAATACTGAGTATATTTTCTAAATAGGCAGGTTCAGACTTATACACTGAGTCCCAGCGTTTGTTTGGTGCTAAGTCACGGCTAAAGCGAAAGTCTTCATTAGGGTGAACTAAAAAGTAGCCTTCGCTGTCTGTTAGGATCAATGAGTTTGGTGCTTGTACCATCGCATTAAGAGATGCAAATAACTGAGATGTATTAATGTTTGCAATAATCAGCCCATAGCGCTGCATATTTTCATCAAAGATGGGTAAGGCAATACGTAGCATAGGTTTATAAGGATAATCGAGCTTTCCATATTCTCGGTTAAGTGTTATTGCTGATAAATACATATCACCCTGTGACAATTGCGAACTTTGCTGGTAATAGTCACGGGCACTTTTATCCTGTAACTGATTATCTGCTTTTACAACTATGCCACCGGCAGCTCTGTCTACCCTGATCAGTTCTTGTCCTGCTCGTTGTGTACTGATGATACGTAATTGCTCGAATTCAGAATTTGATTGTAAAAATGCAACGAATATCGTTTCTAAACGTTTTTTCCATTGCTCTGAGGTAGTGTTATCAAGAGGGTCGTTACCACCATTTGCTGCAGCTCTGGCAAGTCCTGATATAGGTGGAGTGGAATATAAAAACTGTAAATCGTTTTTATATTTATTTATTTTTTCATGGACTTGCACATCTACGGTAGCGCTTGATTCTCTCAGTCTTTCTGCAACGCTGTTTTTAATATTTTTATGAAGTTGTAGTTCGAAAAAGAAAATTGCTGAGCACATAATTGCGGCTATAAAAGCAATCGCTAATGGTATTAAAAAGCGTCCTTCAGAGGTTGTCGCTTTTTTCTGGTGTAATACTTCGTAATCCATGGTTTAGCCCTCCATACCGAAAACGTGAGTTGGTAGTAAGGTTTGATTTAGCTCAAAAGCTAAAACTGGGTTCAGCAAGTATGCAAACACAGCGGTTTCTCCCTTGATGCTTGGCTTGATATAGCGCTTTATCGGCACAGCGAATTAGTTCGTCAGTGTCGATGGCTTCATGCCCAGAAAATGTTGCGCTACCAATACTAATAGAGAGTACTCCAGAGGTTGCATGTGGGTGTTCAATATTTAGTTCACGGATGTTTGCCAACAGCTTGTGAGCAATAAATTGTGCCCCTTGAATATCGGTGTCTGGCAAAACACATAAAAATTCTTCACCACCATAGCGAATAGTGGTATCAGTTGGGCGATTAACACTTTTTTTGATTTCATCAGCAACGCGTTTTAGGCATTCGTCACCTTGTTGATGACCAAGAGAGTCGTTGTACTGTTTAAAGTAATCAATATCGAGCATTAATACCGAAAGAGCTTTATCGTTTCTGACTGCTAATCGAATGTTTTGATCAAGGGTATTTTGTAAAAATCGTCGGTTGTTTAAACCAGTGAGGCTGTCGTGCTCACAAAGACTTTTGAGTAAATCGGCTTGTTTTTTTAAGGTCAAATGCGCTTTTACGCGATTAAGTAATGTGACGCCATAAACCGGTTTTGACACAAAATCGACAGCACCTGCTTGCCAACAGCGATTTTGGTCATCTTGATCCATAATGGCGGTAATAAATATCACCGGAATATCTTTGTATTGGGAGTGTTTTTTTAATTGCTTGCAAACATCAAGGCCGCTCATGGTGCCAAGCATCACGTCAAGCAGTATTAAATCAGGCTTAACGGTCTCGCACAGGTGCAGTACGTTTTCACCGCAATCTGTTGTGTGGGTTTTATAGAAGGGTGAGAGCAAACTTTCTATTACGGTTGTATTAATTGGTTCATCATCAACAATTAAAATAACAGAATCTTTAAGCTTTAAATCTGTGCGACTAGCTACCGGTTGCAAACTATTCCCTCCAAGCGATGAATAAAGCATAGACTGGATTTTGGGATTTTCTACAACTTAAGAATTAAAAAGTTATTTTTTATATTGGCGCGTCTGGTGAGATAGGACTAGAGTTTTTTTATGTACTACTTGCAGAGGCGATGGATATGCTTTTTTCTCATCATGAAAATTCACACAACAAAGTGCTTGTAGTGGATGATGAGCCTACTAGTTTGATGATTATGGCAGAGTCGCTTAGCGACCTTGGTGAGATAGTTTGTTGCGATAATGGTGCTCAAGCAATTGAAAAAGCAACTTTCTTTCAGCCTGATGTTATTTTACTAGATATCGAAATGCCTGGTATGAATGGCTTTGAGGTATGTAAAAAGCTTAAAAACAACCCAAAAACAGCACAGAGCCATGTGATTTTTGTTACTTCTCACAATGAACAAATTTTTGAGTATCAAAGTTTTGCAAGCGGCGGGATTGATCTTATTCATAAGCCCGTTGATTTGAATATCTGCCGGCTCAGAGTACAAAACCAGTTAAAGCTTAAACACCAAGAAGCACAGATATTAGCTGCAAGAAATGATATTTCGACACTCGTTGCTCAAGTACCTGTGTATATATCTTACTGGTCAAATACCGAGGAAAACCTTTTCAGCAATGATGAAACCAGCCATTGGTTTTCAAAAAGCAGCGAGCAAATGTTAGGTTGTTTCGCCAAAGATGTATTACCTGATGAATTGTATGAGGCTTTTCATCGCTGCTTGACTGAGGGAATAGAGCAAGAAGTTTTAAATATTCAGTTGCCTAGCCCTCGCAATAAGATTGAATATGTTAGAGCGCAAATAAGTTTAAGAATAAAAGAGCGAGAAGTTGTAGGTGTTATTCTTACTCTTTCGGACATCACCTCAATTACCCATACAAAAAAACTGCTATCGAATGAGTCTGAACGTTTACGGGTTATGCTTAATTCTATTGGTGATGCCGTAATAGCCACGGACAACAACGCAATTATTAACTTTATGAACCCCATTGCTGAGCGATTAACAGGTTGGCTCGTTGAAGAGGCAAAAGGGCGCCATATTGAAGAGGTAATGAAGCTCGTTGATGCAACATCGAACAAAACACTCGTCAATCCTATATCTGTTGCTTTAAAAGAGCAGCGCATTGTTGCTATGGCGTTAAACAGTCAATTAACCGGGCTTGATGGGCGAGTTTATAGGGTCGAAGATTCAGCTGCGCCAATACGAGATATTGAAGGTAACATCATCGGCGGTATTATCGTGTTTCATGATGTCAGTGAATCAATCGCGATGGCCGTGAAAATGAGTCATTTAGCAAATCATGATTTACTAACCGATTTGCCTAATCGGGTGTTGTTACATGATAGAGTCACCCATGCATGTAAAGTTGCTCGTAGTATGAAGAAAAAAGTGGCTTTAATGCTGATTGATATTGACCACTTTAAGTATTTAAACGATACCCTAGGTCATCATCAAGGCGATTTAATTATTAAACATGTGGCTAAGCGCCTTGAGTCTCTCATCGATTTAAACACCACGTTAGCTAGAATTGGCGGTGATGAATTTGTGATTTTATTACCTGACGTGCAGAGCACCTCCGCGATAGATGCCATTGCCAGCGACATTATTAACACCATGAATGAGCCGTTTCGTATTGATAGCCAAGAGTATATTTTATCGGTCAGTGTGGGGGTGAGTGTTAACCCTGCTGACTCTACTCAAGCAGAAGAAATGATGACTCATGCAGATGCAGCCATGTACCGTGCGAAAGAGCAGGGGCGTAACCGTTTTTGCTATTACTCCGATGACTTAGAGTATCAATTTAAGCAGCGGCAAAGCGTTGAAAAGCTCTTAAGACATGCTATTGAGCAAGATAAGATTGAGGTGTTTTATCAGCCGAAACTAGCTCTCGCAACCCGGAAAATCATTGGTGTCGAAGCCTTAGTACGGCTTCGAGATAACGACAATAAACTTATTTCACCACTGGATTTTATACCCCTTGCAGAAGAAACAGGTCTCATTCATGCTTTGGGTCAGTCAGTGATTAAGCAAAGCTGTAAAGCGGCTAAAGAGTGGGCCGACAAAGGGCATAACATAAAGGTTGCCGTGAACATTGCAGCAAAACAATTTACCGATGGTAATTTTTGTAATCTCGTTGCTGATACGATTGAACAAGCGGGGCTTGCCAGTGAACTGTTAGAGCTTGAAGTAACCGAAAGCGCGTTGATGCATGATTTTGAAGAAATAAAAATCATGCTTAATAAACTCTCTGATTTGGGGTTAACCATTGCTATAGATGACTTTGGTACGGGCTATTCAAGTTTGTCTTATTTAAAACTCTTCCCCGTTGATGTACTCAAAATAGATCAATCTTTTGTGAGAGATATGCTCACTGATACGCAAAGTATGGACATTGTTAGAACCATCACCAGTTTAGCGCATACCTTGAATTTGCAAATTGTGGCTGAAGGTATTGAAGAAAAACAGCATTTGAATAGTTTAATCGATTTAGGCTGCGAACTTGGGCAAGGGTACTATTTTCATAAGCCCATGCCCAAAGAAGAGTTTGATAAGCTATTAGGTTAAGCCATGGTGTGGCTGTACAGGATTCCACAACCAATAAAGATAAGTGCAACACCGCCGATTGCTTCGGCTTTTTTGCCAACCCAGCCACTTATTACGTTACCAAGTAGCGCGCCGATGGTAACCATAATTGTGGTTGCTAGGCCTATCATGGCGGCTGCTAAGTAAATATTTACTTTCATGAAAGCTAGGCTAATACCGACTGTCATCGCATCTATACTGGTGCCAATAGCGGTTAGTAATGTGGCAATGAAAGAGCGCTTAGTGTTAGGTGTAACTTCTTCTTCATCGTCGTCATCTTCTTTACGACTCTCAAGCAACATATGGATGCCTAAACCCACTAACAACACAAAGGCAATCCAGTGATCAAACGCTTCAACGTAATCTGCACCGGCACTGCCAATTAGCCAGCCAACAATCGGTGCGATAGCTTCGATACAGCCAAACAATAAACCAAGCTTGATTGCACTCAGAACGCGAGGATTTTTAAGCGTACTGCCTTTGGTGATTGAAGCTGCAAAAGCATCAGTCGACATAGCAAGCGATAAAACGCTTAGGGTAATAATATTCAATTTTTGCGCCCCACAAAAAGTGGGCATTATACGCGGCTGAGCCGTAAACAGATAGGTTAATTTACGGCTCAAATAGCTAAGGAGCTTAATAAGCGCTGTACTGATAATTATTCATTACAGTGCCATCTTTGGGTGCAAGTTTTGGCTCAAGTTTAATAAGCTCTTCATAAACATCAGGGACAAAAACTTTTAGACGCTGGGCACGACGAAAGTGGTTAGGCTCATATTGCTCAACAAGTTTTAATGCGCTTGGCATATAGTCTGCGAGGGTTTGTGTGTTATAGCTTTGCTCCAGTGCTTGGTCGAGAATATCAAGCCCAGGCTTAGAAAAATCATGCGTAACTGCAAGGCTCATTAAAAACTCAACTGCTGCATTTGAATGCATGCTTGCATAAAAATACATATCGTTGTTTTGCATGTCTTTTAATGAAAAATCAAAGCCGTTGTCAGCTAATGTTTGCCATTGTTCTAACGCTAACTTAGTAAATACATAAAGATTTTCTGGTGCGGTTGGGTCGACTCTGTTTTGCCAAATAGACGTCAGTTGTTGAGGGTTTTCTATTGTTGCTGCAAGCAACATATTTGTCTGGTGGGTACTGAGTTTTGCTGTTTGGGTAATCGTTGCAACAGTATTAAGGTCTTTTTCGACAATTGCTTCTTTAAAGGCTTGATACTGCGTTGAGGTTTGATATTTATAATCATTTAAATGCAAGAATTGCCAATTATGAACCTGCACTGGGTCGATTTCTTGAAGCATATTGGGAGTTAGTAAGCCTTGTTGAGCTTCGAGCGTTTCTAATTCTTCGAGTGCTTGAGAGCGTGTTTTTATCGCTTCTAGTGAATTGATCCGCTGATCTATCGTTTCACACTCAGGAGTTATTTTTTTGGCTTGCTGTTTTTGTCTCTCATAGGCACTGAGAGCTTTTGATATTACAGAGTTATCTTTTTCTTTACGTTTAAATGCTTGGTTATTTGGGATTAGCTTTAAATCTTTGAACTGAGAAAAAGCATCATTAGCAACTTGGTCGCCAACAAATAAAAGGCTACTCGGTAAGATTTAAGCATCAGTAGCCTATCGTTCGGTGTGTCGCGCACAAGCTCGCCGTGAGCTCGATAACCTTTATTTTTTAGATAACTTAGTGTTTCTAAGTGTTTGCTCTCTAGTGGCTGTACTTCGCTATTTGAGCTGCCCTTAAGGTTTACAATGGCTATATCCATCGCTGTAAATACATTTGGCTGATTAGTGGGCTCAATACCTCGTTCACTTAACAACTTTAAAATTGGTACGTTAAATTCACTCACAGCCACATCAGCAAGGTTTAAATACAGTTGTTCATCCATAAAGTCATCACTCATTGCTGTAGGCGAGCCGTTTAGCTGTGCTGGTTGAGAGATCAGTGCTGTTAAATAATCATTAGGTAAGTTGCTTTTTAAAGCCACAGCGATATCGTTAACAGTAAACTCTTTGCTGGATATTGCGTTTTCAAACTCAGTCAAACTAAGCGTATGAGCATTAGCAAGAAACAAAATAGATGGTGAAATGAGCCGTGATGGACCGATTTTAAATGGTGTTTTTAAATAGGTATTAAAATCATCGTTGTTATCTAATAGTTTGTACAATGCTGTTTTGTTTACTTGCTCAGGTAATGGAACATTAAACATCATTGAACCTGTATTTTGGCTAAGGGGTCCATTAATTGCCGTTAGTTGATTGATTGTATCTGCATCAAAATAATCAATGACCTCAAGCCCTTGCCAGCTTTTTAATATGTTAACTGATGAGGCATATTGAAATTGCTGTTCTGCATTCTCTTTGATGGCGTTAATAACTAAGGTATTAAATGAACGGTAAGATATTTTCACAAGTTCCGAATAACTTAAAATATCTTCAAGAGAGTCGCCGTCTTTTAATGCTTGTTTAATCGCTGCCTCTATTTGACTGTGATCAGCTGCAACTTGAGTGGCTTTTAAACTTTGTTGCTTACACTGGCGTTTGGCTAGCTTGAGTTTAGCCAGCTCCAATGCTTTACTATTTGGCTGGCTTAATGGTTCAAATAAACTCGTAGCGTTATTTTGTTCAGCGACAGTAGCAGTAGATGTTGAGACTTCATTGCTTATCGCTTCAATGGGAGTGGGGTTATCTAATATCAGGTAGGTACCAAAGGCACAAAACCCTGCAAAAACGGTTAGCGAAATACCTTTTTTCATATTCAATCCATGGATTTATCTTGCCTGAAGTGTATGTCTTTATAGTTTAATGTCAATGACTTGGGGACGAAGTGCACAAGTAGCCGACAAACAACTAATTTGTCGGCTTTATGCCGTAGCTTAATGCAGTTTCATTTTTGGCCTAACAACGCGTAGTACTTTTTCGCTGATCCACAGTGCAAAGGTTTTTGCACTGCCATGAATGGCACGTTGATGCATACGATAGAGCGAAATATACATAAATCGCGCTATTTTACCCTCTATAAAAAAGCTATTGCTGGTTAGGTTGCCCATTAAACTGCCTACCGTGCTGTAGCGTGACAAGTTAACTAAAGAGCCATGATCACTGTAAGTAAAGGCACTGAGTGGCTGGTCTTTGAGTGTAGCTATAAGGTTTTTTTCAACACATTGCGCCATTTGATGGGCCGATTGCGCTCTGGGTGGCACTTGTGTGCCATCTTCTTGAGTAAATGCACAGCAATCACCAATCACAAAAATGTCGTCGTTAACGCTACTTTGCAGATATTGGTTCACCTTAATTTGGTTATTGCGGGTAAGTTCAAAGATACCAATGTCTTTTATGAAATCAGGTGCTTTTACACCCGCAGCCCAAACCATAATGTCGGCTTTGATATGTTCATCGTTTTTGGTGATAAAGCTGTTTTCTGTGGCCTCTTTTACTTGCGTTCCTTCGCGTACTGTTACCCCTAATTTAACCAGTTCACGCTTAGCTGAGTTTGCAATGCGCTCTGGTAACGCGGGTAAAATTCGCGGCCCTGCTTCAATTAAATCAATATGTAAGCGTTTAGCGGTCATTTTATTCAGGCCATACATTTTTAGCATGTCTGATACATGATAAAGCTCTGCCGACAGCTCGACCCCAGTTGCACCACCCCCCACTATGGCAATGGTTAAGGAGTGCTGTGGGTCATCATCTTGATGTAAGCGGGTGAAGTTATCGAGTAGAGCATGCTGAAAGCGCTCAGCTTGCTGGTTTGAATCAAGGTAAAAACAGTGCTTGTTAACACCTGGGGTATTAAAGTCGTTACTAACACTGCCAATGGCAAGTACGAGGTAGTCATAACTGACTTGGCGCTCAGGTAAAATACGGTGGCCAAGCTCGTCTTTTAACTCGCTTAAAGTAATGGTTTTGTTGGTTTGATCTAAGTGGCAAAAGCTGCCGAGTTGAAAATTATAATGGTGTTTTGCTGCATGAGCTGAGTATACAACGCCGTCTAAATCGGCATCAATCGACCCCGTCGCTACTTCATGAAGTAACGGCTTCCAAATATGGCTGCGGTTTTTATCGATTAAAAGTATCTCTGCTTGGCGTTTTTTCCCGAGTTTGTGTCCTAATTGTGTTGCTAGTTCTAAGCCACCAGCGCCACCACCGACTATCACGATTTTAGGAGGTTGGTTAATCATTACGTTGCCCTCAAAAGTATAATACCTAAACACTCTTGCGAAAAAGCGCTTAGGTATTGCAAGTCCATCCTTCAATACCCCATGGCAACGTGCTCATTGTGCGCCTTTTTGATGATTTTGTCAGTACCTGTTAAGAACAATATAGTGCGCTTAGTTATATCAACGGCCTTGGGAGATTGAGTTAAACAGGTTAACATGGCTAATTCGCAGTAAGAGACCTATCATTACCTGAAAAGGGAAATGACAGTGAGGGATCAGGATGACTACACCACTACACACTTCGTTGAATCAATACTTTGGCTTTAATGAGTTTCGCCAAGGTCAGCAACAAACCATTGAGCAGTTATTAAATCAGCAATCGTCGTTGGCAATTTTTCCAACTGGCTCGGGTAAATCCTTGTGCTATCAATTAACTGCAATGCACCTACCTAATTTGACCTTAGTGGTTTCGCCATTATTGGCGCTGATGAAAGACCAGATCAGCTTTTTAAATAGCAAAGGTATTTACGCGGCAAGCCTTGATTCAAGCCAAACCAGTGAGCAAAGTCATACGGTAATGAGTGATGTACGAGCAGGAAAGGTGAAAATTTTAATGGTCTCAGTTGAGCGTTTTAAGAATGAGCGCTTTCGTGAATTTATTAAACAAGTGCCTATTTCGATGCTGGTGGTTGATGAAGCGCACTGTATATCTGAATGGGGTCACAATTTTAGGCCTGATTACCTAAAACTGCCGCGCTATCGTGAAGAGCTTAATATTCCACTGGTATTACTTCTCACTGCTACAGCGACTAAAAAAGTAAAGCGCGATATGTGTGAGCGTTTTGCTATTGCCCCAGAATGTGTGGTGCAAACTGGCTTTTACCGAAGCAACCTCGACTTATCAGTGCTCAGTGTTGCAAGCCAAGAAAAACCTCAGCAATTAGCCAGTATTATAGCCAGCCAACAAGGTGCTGGGATTGTTTATGTCACCTTACAACATACCGCTGAGCAAGTAGCAGAAGGTTTGGCAAGAGCCGGCTTTGATGCGGTGGCCTATCATGCAGGCCTTGAGGATGATAAACGCTGGCAAATTCAAGATGATTTTATGGCGGGTAAAATCAATATCGTCGTGGCAACTATTGCTTTTGGGATGGGTGTTGATAAGTCTGATATTCGTTTTGTGATCCACTATGATTTGCCAAAATCGATTGAAAACTATAGCCAAGAGATTGGCCGTGCAGGGCGAGATGGTGCGCCGTCAAACTGTTTTACCCTAGCAAACCTTGATGGCTTGAATACCGTTGAGAACTTTGTTTATGCCGACACTCCCGAGCAAAGTGGGATTGACTATGTCATTAATAACATTCGCAACGAGCAAACGAACAACCAGTGGGAAATGCAAGAGTACAGCTTATCGAGCGAAAGTAATATTCGTGCTTTAGCGTTAAAAACCTTACTAGTACAGTTAGAGATGCAAGGGGCTATTACGCCTTTATATGCCTATTATGCCGATTTTAAATATAAGTTTTTAACGGATCAAAATGAGCTTCTTAGCCAGTTTGATGCTGACCGACAAGCGTTTTTACAACAGGTATTTAAACATACTGAGTTTAAGAAAATTTGGGGCACACTTAATTTTGATGCATTAACCAGTGCTACTCAAGTAGATAGAAAGCGCGTAGTTGCAGCGCTCGATTATTTGGCTGAAAAGGGCCACATAGCCCTTGAAACCAAACGTATTACGCAAGTGTATGAGGTGAATAACTCGGTAATAAACCACGCTGATTTAGCACAGCAACTTCACCAATATTTTATCGAAAAAGAGCAGGCCGAAATTAAACGTATCGCCACTTTAGTACGCTTTTTTGAACTTGATAGCTGCTTAAGTTATAACTTAGCTCGCTATTTTGATGACCAGAATGCACCCCAGCAATGTGGCCATTGTTCAGTGTGTAGAGGCCAGCAGGTAAAACTTAGTTACTCATTAGTGCATCAAATGCCTGAGCAAAATGTGATTGCTAGCAAAGTTGCTGAGCTTAAACAGCACTTAGCTGCTAAAGGGATTAGTGATGTCAGCATCGATACTCAGTGCCGCTTTTTAGCGGGCATGAGCGTGCCTTTATTTACCCGCAACAAAGTCAGGCAGCTATCAGGTTTTGGCCTTTGCGAGCAACAACGATATAGTGACATTAAAGCCCTGCTACAGCAGTTGTAGCAGGGCTTTAGGTGTAGAGTTTTGCCATTAAAAAGTGCCAAAACTGTACACTTAACCAATTTGAATACTGGTAGTCGGGTAGGTCAAAGGTTGGCTGTGCTGGCGAGCAAAACAATAAGCAAACGTTAATGGCCCAACCCGACCTATCAACATCAATAGTATGATGATGAGCTGACTAGGCGCACTTAAATCCCCAGTTATACCACGTGAAAGGCCCACGGTACTCAGTGCCGAAATTGCCTCAAAGGTGATATCAAGTAACGACCCTTGTTCAAGCTTGGTGATGATCATAATGCTGGTAAAAGCGATAAATAAGTACAGTATCATGACGCTTAGTGCCTTGATCACCAACTTGTCGCTCAGCTGGCGGTTAAACACGGTGACCGTGGTTTGCTGTTTTAAATAGCTGCGCATCGCTAAAATTAGGATCACAAAGGTGCCGAGCTTTATGCCACTTGCCGTACTAACTGAACCACCGCCAATCACCATCAGCAGCATAGTCAAAAGCGTTGAATCTTGACTCAAACCATCAATTGGCAGGGTATTAAATCCTGCGGTACGAGGTGTCACCGCTTGAAACCAAGCCGTTAATATTTGCTCAGACGTTGATAGCGGCGCTAATGTCGCCGGATTGGCGTGTTCAAAGAAAAAAATCAATATAAATGCGATGCAGTTGAGCATTAAGGTGGCAATTAACACCAAGCGGGTATTGGTTGATAGTAACGACCAGCGCTTTTGTTTGTAGATATCAATCAGTACAGTAAACCCTAAGCCGCCGATGATAAACAAAGCGGTGATCACCACGTTTACGGTTATATCGCCTTTGAATGCCGATAAGCTATCGCCGCTTAACGCAAAGCCCGCATTATTGAACGCCGAAATCGTATAAAACAGACTGTGATAGGCGCTTTTTAGTACACCGTAGTCATCGAACCAACTAATAAAGAGTAAGCAAAATGCCACCGACTCAATCACTAATGAATACACTAAAACATACTTAGCAACCTTGATCACCGAGGTTAAATCGTTAGTGTCAAAAGCGCGACTGGCTAGTAAGCGTTGCTGTAAGCCTAGAGTTTTTCCTAAACTTAATATTGAAATCACCGCCACGGTCATAAAGCCAATGCCACCTATTTGAATCAGCAGCATGACCACGCTTTGACCAAATACAGTCAGATCAGTACCGGTGTCGATGACCACCAGCCCTGTTACTGTAACCGCAGAGGCTGCCGTAAATAATGCATCGAGCCAGCTGATCGGTTGGGTGCTTGCCATTGGCAGCATGAGTAAGCCTGTGCCAAGCATAATTAACACAATAAAGCCGATAGTGAGCACTAAAGGTGGGTTTACTTTTTGCCGCTTACGACACTTTACACCGCTAAATTGTTTAGGGTAAACATTGGCTTGCCAGTTAATCATAATGCACGAAACCGTTTTGCTAATTTAGTTAAGTAAGTCTTAGAGCCCAGTAGCACCAGACTATCGCCGTGGCGCAGTTCGGTGTCGTTAGTCAGCTCTGTATTGAAGTAGCCATCACGGCGAAGTGTTAGCGGTTTTATATCGCTATTACGCTCTTTGAGGAGCCAGCCAATTTTGCGACCTGAAAGCTGCAGATCAATGCCTAGTTCAACAATAAACGTGGATTGGTTAAGCGGGAAATATTGATTAACCATCGGGTAGTTTAGCGCTTGTGCAACCCTTACGCCCATTTCTTCTTCAGGGTGAATGATACGGTCAACGCCGAGTTTACTTAGAATTTGATGGTGGCTTTTGGTACAGGCCTTTACCCAAATTTGCTTTACACCTAAGTTCTTTAAATGCAATACACATAAAATACTGGCTTCAATATTCTCGCCAATGGCCACCAATACGGCTTGGCAACTGGGTAAATCGAGCCGTGCTAATTGTGTTTCATCACTGGCATCAACCACTACGGTAAAACTGAGTTGGTCGGCATAGTGATTAACGGTGCTTTCGCTAATATCGGCGGCACATACTGTATGACCTTGTTTTGAAAGTTCTAAACAGGCGGTTACGCCAAAACGTCCTAATCCGATTACTGCAAACTGAGCCATTGTCTTTCTCGCTATTGTGGGTACGCGCTAAATGCTAATGGCAAAAAAACAGAAGTCTTTAGAGAGCTTGAAAGCTTTATAAAGATTTTATGCTGAGATAAAAAAACTTTATAAAAACTTTATAGTGACAAAATTAAAAACCCTTTAATCTAATAGGGACAAACGATAAGTGAAAAGATGATGCAGTCAGTATTCAAAATACAGTATTTAAAAGCCGCATTTTTAAGTGTGTTGATGCCACTTGTGGTGGTGCTCGCGATATTTCCATTTCGAGAACTGTTTACAACCACCGATATTGTGATGCTACAGCTGCTGTGGGTGACATGGGTTGCGGTGCGCAGTAATCGTCGTGTTGCAGCGCTTACCACCTTGGTGAGTGTTGCCTGCACGGACTGGTTTTATGTGGTGCCTTACTTTACTTTTCATATCGAAAATATTGAATATGTGGTCACTTTTTTGGTGATGTTGATTGTGGGTTTAGTGATAAGCCACTTAGCCGGGGAGCTCAATACCAAGGTTCGCGATGTGCAAGCCCATGCTAGTAATAGTCGCTTATTGTATGAGTTAGCTAAAAAGCTTAATGATCTCGATAGCCTTGAGGAGCAAAAGCAGCTGTTTTTAACAACCATGGCCGCGCATTTAAAGGTTGCGTGTGATTGGCAGCTAGCAGCCTCTAAGCAGTTTATTTATTTAAATGAACAACAAGCTGAATTTGGCGGCATCGCGTTTGCTAAAGCGCTTAATGCCGAGCAACTTGCTTTGGCGAATACAGCGTGCTCTTTACTGTATCAGGTTCAAGAAAAAACCTTACTACGCGAGCAATCAGCGGCGATTAAAGTACAGGCGGAGTTAGAGAGGTCAAAAAACACCTTGTTGCGCAGTTTATCCCATGACTTACGAACACCATTAGCGACTATTATGGGTGCATCAAGCATGTTGGCTGATGATGATATTCAACTAAGCTCTGAGGTTATCAAAGAGCAAGCTGCTAATATTTATGAGCAAAGTAAAATACTTAACCAGCACTTTGATAAAGTCATGGAGCTCAGTAAAGTGAATAAGTTAGCTGAGAATATTAAATGGCAAAAACTACCCATTTTGACCTTAATTAGCGAAGCTAAATCACGCCGTCAGCAACAACTACAAAACTTTAAACTGCATATCGAAGCTCAGCAACAAAGCATCTGTTTTGGCGATGAAACCTTACTTGAAATTGCCTTTGCCAATATGCTCGAAAACGCAGCTCGTTATGGAGATGGTTCGGCGAACATGCAATTTATTGAAACACTGGATGAATACCAAATTGTGTTAACTAACCCTTTTGCTAATAAGCACGAGACGAGTCAAGATGAAGGCGTTGGCCTAGGGAGTGTTATTTGCGATGTGGTTGCTAAATGTCATCAGGGGCGCTTTGAATTAACCCTCAATGAGCAGACAAAGCAGGCAACAGCTATATTAATTTGGAGTAACAGCCGTGGCTAATATTTTGGTTTTAGAGGACTCACCGCCTCTGCAAAGTTTTTTAAAAACACTGCTCAAAGCAAGTAACCATGAAGTCAGTGTGTGCGCGAAAGGGCTTGATGCGTTTGCACTTTTAAGCCAGCAGCAGTTTGATTTAGTGCTGCTTGATTTAGGTTTGCTCGATATGGATGGGCAAGATTGGCTGGTGGAGTTTAGGCAGTGGAGTTTACTCCCTGTTCTGGTACTTTCTGCGCGCGACGGCGAAACAGAAAAAGTCACCGCCCTTGATAACGGCGCTAACGATTACCTAACTAAACCATTCAGCGCAAACGAATTACTAGCACGTATTCGGGTGCTACTTCGCACACAAACAACACCAAGCCTAACGTTGCAATGTGGCGATATTCACATAGACCCGCATAAACATGTGGTGCGTAAAGGTGCTGAAGAAGTCAAACTAACTAAAAAAGAGTACGCTATTTTGCTGTTGTTATTTCAGCAAAAAGATAAGGTGTTAACGCATAACGCCATATTATCTGAGGTGTGGGGCGAGCAGTATATTAATCGCCCTGAATATGTGCGTGTACATATTGGTCAGTTAAGACAAAAGCTTGAACAAAATGCGGCGAGTCCTAAACATATCTTAACCGAGCCCGCCGTAGGTTACCGCTTAGTTGAATAAACTATCGCTTAACAACGCTTTAAGTTGTGTTTGTAACAGACCTTAGGTACTGTTTTAGGAAATAAAATAATAAAGCGGAAGTCTTTTCATTGGCTATGCATCAAAATACCGGACACGGCATTAGTTCACTGTCGAATACACAGCTTGAAGAGGTTATTGCAGAAATCGAGCAAGCCATTAAGTGGCACCAGTCATGGTATAGAAATTTATTAAGGTGCTTAATTGCAGACATACCTGCAGATGAACAAGACTTAGCAGATAATGCTCATAACCTTTGTCGTTTTGGGCAATGGTTTAATAAGCTACCCGAGCAGACCATAAATCTTCACCCTTACTTTTCTGAAATCGCTTGTGCGCATCAAAAGATGCATCAAGGTGCCAAAGTCCTGTTATCGTTAAAAGAGTCTAAGTCTGTTATTCCGGCTAATTTATTGGACCAGTTTCATGCTGATTTAGATAGCTTGCATGAATTTTTTGAAACTCTTATCGATGAATTCTCTGAGCTGCTTCACACAAGAGATCCTTTAACGGGGGCATCGAACCGAACAAACTTAGTAGAAAACCTGCAAAAAGAGCATGAGCTGTGCAAGCGTAAATCGCTGAGCTGCGCGCTGGTAATGATCGACCTTGATCACTTTAAGCAAGTGAACGATGAGTTTGGTCATGCTGCGGGTGATAAGGTATTAATCGCCCTGGTTAAATGCATTAAATCTCATCTAAGAGAGTACGATCAACTATATCGCTATGGCGGCGAAGAATTTTTAGTCTGCTTACCCCAAACAGAGCTAGAAGGTGCCAAATCATTTTCTGAGCGATTAAGAGCAGGCGTTGAAGCTTTAAAAATCGAAATCGGTAATGATCAACACATTAATGTAACAGGCTCATTTGGCGTTGCGCTAATAAATGCTGAAGATGATATCGAAAAGGCAATCGAGAGGGCCGACCAAGCCATGTATCAAGCTAAAAAGTCAGGCCGCAATCGAGTGTCTGTGGCTTGATTAGTAGCTTTGGAGCTTTATTTTATTGAACAGGGAAACAGTGACAGTGTACACACTGTCACTGCACATCAGGTCAGTCGTATTTCGCTTCTAACTCGTTTGCTGTGTGATAACTTTCGTGAGTTTTTAGCTGCTCTAAATAACGTTTAATTTCAGGGAAGTGCGCAAGCAGACCTGCCTCATCAGCTTTTTCTACAACAAAAGACATCATGAAATCAGCACCGGTCAATTCCTCATTTACTAAGTACTGCTTACCTTTTAATTGCTGGTTTACATAACTCAGTATCTTGCCAATTTCATGGTCAGCATAATCACCAATAAAGTTGGTTTTACAGCCATCTTTTGTAATAAATAATTTTAATAAAAAAGGGACCATTGCTGAGCTTTCTGCAAAATGAAGCCATTGCTGATAGTCAACATAGCTGTCGCTTTGCTGGCTCGGCATATACTTGCTTTTGCCGTAATTACTAATTAAGTAGTCGGTAATTGCGCCAGACTCAGTAATTACTTTGCCGTTATCTTCAAGAACGGGCGCTTTGCCCAGAGGATGAATTTGTTTTAATTCATCGGGTGCTAAAAATGTTTCTTTATTGCGTTGATAAGCAACAATGTCGTAATCTACGTCTAGCTCTTCGAGTAACCAAATAATTCGTTTAGAGCGTGATTTATTTAAATGGTGTAATTTAATCATTTGTTATCCTGAATAGTGACGCAACACTGTTTACTGCGCCTAAAAATTTTAAATTGGTTGCTGAACTTGCACGACCGTTTTACCGAAGTTTTCACCATTTAACATTGCATTAAAGGCGTTTAGGGTATTTTCAAAATCAGCTTCAAGGTGTTCTTTATATTTGACTTTTCCCTCGCTTAGCCACGCTTGCATGTCTTTTGCGAATTCATCATAACGGTGAGCGTAATCATCAAAAATTATAAAGCCTTGCATTTTAATTCGTTTGGTAAGGATTTGACCCATAAGCATCGATAAACGGTCTGGACCTGGGGGTAATTCGGTCGCATTATATTGCGACACTAGCCCACACAATGGCACCCGTGCTTTTGTATTCAACAGGGGTAACACGGCATCAAATACATGGCCACCGACATTTTCGTAATAAACATCAATACCATTATTACACGCTGCGCTTAACTGCTCTGCAAAATCATTTGCTTTGTGATCAATACAAGCATCAAAGCCTAGGTTTTCAACAGCATGTTGACATTTTTCTTTACCGCCAGCTACGCCAACGACCTTACAGCCTTTTAATTTAGCTATTTGCCCTACAGTTGCACCGACAGGCCCTGTAGCTGCAGCAACCACTACTGTTTCGCCCTGTTTTGGCTCACCAATATCTAAAAGCCCCATGTAAGCGGTAAAACCAGGCATACCCATAATACCAAGTGCATACGAAGGGTTTTCAGGGTTTTTCCCCAGTTTCATTAAGCCTTCAGTGTCGCTTATTGCGTATTCTTGCCAGCCTGTGTATGCCAATACCCACTCGCCCTTTTGATAATCAGGGTGGTTCGACTGCTCAACTTGGCATACGGTTGCGCCTACCATCACATCACCAATCTTTACAGGATCAGCGTATGATTCAGCATCGCTCATTCGTCCTCGCATGTAGGGATCAAGTGATAGATAAATTGTTCTAAGTAATACCTCACCATCTTTTGGCGCAGGTACTGAGTTTGTTTTTAATACAACATTGTTATCATTCGCTACGCCATTTGGACGCGATTTAAGAATATATTGACGATTTTGAATATCAGACATACTAAGCTCCTTTTGCCAGCAGTAAATTAAGATACGCCTTTAACGTTTTGCGGGCATAACATTAAAAATCAATACTAAAATTGTAATTGCTGAGTAACACGCTCATTATAGGGTTATTCACGGTTTTGAACTGGTTATAGGAACGGTGTATGCTAAATCTAGTTTAAGCTTATCAAAAGGATTGATATGAAGCGTATTTTACTATTGATTGCAGCGGTTTTTGCAACCTCTTTGCAAGCCAACACTGATGTACTATCGGTGGATCCGGTCATGCTCTCTGGCAGTGCTTTTTCATTTGAGAATGATGCCAAGCGTTACCCTAAGCAAAGCCAATTTAGCATTGTCCATAGTGTATTAATGAGCAGTGAAAGTGGTCGCCGTTTAGCGGTTGTGACGATTGAAAATAAAGCATCGGGATCGCGAATTCTTCAGGCTGACCATATTATGGCGCTGTTTGCCGATGGGCGTCGTGTTCATCCTCAGAGCTTTGACGAAGGTATTAAGTTAGATGATGGCGAAAAGCGTTCTTTGACCTTATCTTTTGGCGAAAACGAATACCCGATTTTAGCGGTATACACGAGTTTAAATGAGTAAAAGGAAGTCCTATGAAACGACTAAAGCCACTGGCAATAACACTACTTTTAAGCTCACCGTTAAGCTTTGCAGTTGATAGCCAAGACTTTGTTAAAGATAACGTTTTTACGCAAGGCGTTGAAGGGCCAACCATGTATAACGGTGCCTTATACGCGGTGAACTATGCCCAGCAAGGAACCATTGGCCGCGTTGATAATATGGGCAAAACATCTTTATTTGTGCGGTGCCGAATGACAGCGTTGGTAATGGCCTCCAGTTTGACTCACAAGGTAATTTGTTTATTGCGGACTATGTTAACCACAATATTTTAAAAGTCCCTGCTGGCAGCAATAAAGCAGAAGTGTTTGCCCATAATAGTAAAATGAATCAACCCAATGACATTGCTATCACTAAAAACGGGGCGCTGTTTGCAAGTGACCCTAACTGGGCGGAAGAAACGGGTCAGCTGTGGCGTATAAATGCAGATGGCAGCACCCATTTACTCGAAAAAAACATGGGAACCACCAATGGGGTAGCGGTTAATCACGACAACACCAAGCTTTATGTGAACGAGAGTGTGCAGCGAGTTGTTTGGCAATATGACTTAGATGAGAACTTAAACATTAGTAATAAAAAAACTTTGATTAAGTTTGCTGATCATGGCTTAGATGGCATGCGCGTTAATAATCAAGGGCATGTGTTTATTACTCGCTACGGCGCAGGGAAAGTGCTTGAAGTATCGCCTACGGGCAAGCTCTTAAATAGCTACCAATTAAAAGGCCAGCATCCAACGAATTTGGCTTTCAACGAAACGCAAAACAAAGTGTATGTCACCATGCAAAAGCGCGGTGCAATAGAAGTCATTGAGCTTTAGCCTTGTTTTGCTCGCGCAATCGCGGCAGTGATTGCCGCTTTTGCCTGCGGACTATTCTTCCAGCAATTTGAATGTAGCATCGACGCGACTCGCTCAGCAATGGTATTTGCATCAAACCCGGCTAACTTCTCAAACGATTCAATACCAATTTCTTCAAACCGTTTTATCACTGTTGGCCCAACACCTTTGAGTGCTAAAAGCACGCTGCGCTCTTGCTCGTTAAATGGCATGTGTTACTCCTTATAAATCCTTTTTTTGGTACTTTGCCATATTAATTGTGCATAGCAAGTCTAATTTTTAGGTAATAAAAAAGCGCACCGGGCAGGGTGCGCTTGAGGGGATCAATCCTGTGTAGCTAAAACAGTAGGATTAATTAAAAGCTTGGGGCATATCTCAGTGAAACACCGACTGAGCGGCCAATCACACTATAATCACTTACGGTGTTAAAGTGGTTTGCGCCTACTTCAGGTGTTGGTGGTTCACGGTCTAATAAGTTATCGACACCAAAGTTAACAGCAAGTTCCTCATTAACTTGCCATGCAGCAGCAAAATCTAAGTAATTTTGTGCTGAGATTGTTTCTGAACGGTCGACAGCATACTCTACTTCACCGATTCTGCGCCAGCCAAGTTGGAAATTCATGTTATCTAACTGCCAATCAATGCTTGCGCGGTGTTTGTAGTCAGCTTGCAAGATACTCGCAAAGTCACCCGAACAGGCGCTGCCATAAGTTCCTTTACAGTCTACTTCAGGTACAGTGCTGTTGTTCTGACGGGTTTGTTTAGTAACAAAGTTACCTTGGTACGAAAACCTAAAACGACCACCCATTTGCTCTGGTGCATCAATCACATAATTTGCTGCAACGTCGATACCTTCTTGCTCAATAGCGGCTAAGTTAAAGTCATTAACGATGGCTGTGCTAATAAAGCCAGTGTTTGGATCGCGAAGTACCGCACCACACAGTGGGTTGTTTGGATTCGGGTCATCAACATAACAGCTTTGCAGTGCTGCACCAGGTTGAATTTGGCTTACCGCATCAGTTACGCGAATACTGTAGTAATCAAGTGATAAATCAAAGCCTTCTAAATAGCTAGGTGTATAAACAATGCCTAATGTATCTGATTCAGCTTGCTCAGGTTTAATATTCGGGTTACCACCATAGGTGTACTCTGCGGTACTTGAATCAAACTCGGTGCCAACAGGCGGCGCACCAAACGCAGCACATTGAGTTGCATCACCGGTGCCAAGTAAACATGGATCGCCGTTATAACGCCCTGCTAGTCGTGGCACAAACTGGTCGCTATTTTGGTCGAATAACGATAACGATAGCGCTGTGATTGGGCTTGCAAACTCACCTAAGTTAGGTGCTCTAAATGCGGTTAAGCGGTTGGCGCGAATACGAATGTCGCTGTTTATTGCCCAGTTGATACCTAGTTTGTAAGTGTCTTCTGCTTCGGTATTTGAGTAATCAGAAATACGGTAGGCACCTTCAAAGCTAAGCTCTTCAGCAAAAGGTTTATCAACTAAGATAGGCACTAAAATTTCAGCATAGAACTCTTCAGAGCTAAAGCTTGCATCCATATCAAATGCGCTGATAGACGCAAAGCTGGTGCCGTTTCTAAATGCATCACCTGGAGTTTGTTTTCCGGTTTCTTTACGGTATTCATAACCAATTGCAAAATCGATAGCACCGGCTGGTAATTCAAATAAGAACCCAGAATCACCTGATAGTGTTGCTGAGATCACACTTTGTGTACGGTCGCGAGTCGTATAAAGCAGCGGATCGCTAAAGTCGCTGAAATCATGGTTTGGATCAAAAATATCCACTGAATTTGCAAGGGCAGCAAAGCGACTATTACCGCTGTTATCATTACGGTATGCGTTGTTGTAAATGGTGGCTACTTCGTCAGTTTTGCCATACTGGCCATATACGTCATAACGTAAGTAGTCAGTAATATCACCTTTTAAACCCAGCTGAAATTGCATTGAGTCACGCACCGCTTCGGTGTGTTGCACACCTAAACCTAGGTTACGTTCAACATTAACAAGGGCATTGCCTTCGCTATCAAACGTAAGTTGGTCACGTAGTTCATCAGGAATATAGGCGTTGTCTTGCGTGAGGGTCACTTGTTCGTTAACAAAAATCGGTGTTTGGCCACTGGCACCCGCACCATTTACGGTCACTTTAGAATACATTGCGCGGCCATAGGCAATGGCACTGTCGCTCACATCGACGTCAAATAATAAGCCCGCAGAAAAACGGTCCATCGGTTGAGTTAAATAACGGTCAGCTGTGAAATCAGTTGTTTGACGCTCACTTGTTACGGCACCTGAATCAGCAATACCGATGCTGTTGCCAGAGGCAACGTCAGTATAATAACCACCGCTGTTGATCATTGCCGTTGAGTTTTCAAGCGCGTAGTCACGCTCGCCAGCTAACAGCTCTTTTCGTTCGGTGTAACCTATGTAGCCTGTTACATGGCCGCTACCATCTGCGATGTCGCCGCCAAAAATTGCTTCAAAGTTAAGCTTTTCGTTACCGCCGTCGGCACTTTCATAACTGGTTGAGAACTCAGCGCCAGTAAAATCATCGTCTAAAACAAAGTTAACAACGCCGGCTACGGCATCTGCGCCGTAAACCGCTGCTGCACCACCGGTTAATACATCAACGCGTTTTATTAATCCGGCTGGAATGGTGTTCACGTCAACCGAGTTACGAAAACTAAATGGTACTGCGCGAGTACCGTCAATAAGTACCAACGTACGGTTTTGGCCAAGGCCGCGTAAATCTATGGTTGATGAGCCAAATGAGTCACCGACTGTGGCACCGGTGCTGTTGGCACCTGCTGCAGCTTGAGGCAGTTTTGCGGTAATATCTTCAACGTTCACTGCACGGTCTAGGTGAATTTGTGCTTCATCAACGCTCACCACTGGGCTACTTGAAACCAGCTCGGTACGTTGAATACGTGAACCTGTTACGGTGATCACTTCAGGTTTTTTTACTTCAGTAGTTTCTTCTGCGTGGGCATAACTAATTACTGAACTTACAGCGAGAGCTAAAGGTGATAGCAGCAATAGCGAGCGATGCCCTGTTGATGTATTTGCTTTCATGATGATTCCCTTGCGTTTTATCATTTAAATCAACGCAGGTTGGTGTCTGACCTAGACCATTTAGTTAATTTAATGAGTCATACTTTTTGTTATGATGCTTGTGTGTTCTCCTTTTGGGGAGCTCACCGGTACAGTTTTAAAGCAATTTAAAAGTCTTTGCAATAATTATTCTTTAAATCTATTATTTTAAAATATAAACTATTCCAAGTCGTCAACCCGCTTATTTACATCTAATAAGCTGATTTTAAGTGATTTATTTATGCATCAACATATTGAAAAACTGTATTTAAGCGCAAAAAAAGAAAGAAAATTAATAATTGGTCTAATGAGTGGTACCTCGTTAGATGGCCTTGATATCGCGCTATGCGAAGTATCAGGGCAGGGCATGGATACTCATGTAGAAGTATTAAAGTTTACTACCGTTGATTATGACGATGATTATAAAACACGTGTAAAACGAGTATTCGCCAAACGAGAATGTGACCTTGAAGAAGTCACTTTGCTTAACCCTTGGATTGGCCAATTACATGGTGAAATGGTTGCCAAAACGTTAGCCAGCTGGGGAGTAGCAAAAGAACTTGTTGATGTGATTGCCAGCCACGGGCAAACCATTTATCACTGCCCAAAAAACCAACACAAGCGTGCAGAATATGGTAATGCAACACTACAAATTGGTGACAGCGATCACCTAGCCGTGACTTCTGGCATTACTACCATAGGTGACTTTAGACAAAAGCATATTGCAGCGGGTGGCGAAGGCGCACCGCTTGCGGTATATGGTGACTATTTGTATTTCACAAGCACCAGCGAAAACCGAATTTTGCTTAATATGGGCGGCATTGCAAACTTAACCTACTTACCAAAATCAGCAGATGCACGAGCGGTTTTTAGTTCTGATATTGGCCCAGGTAATACCATTATGGATGCCTACATACAGCGTTATTTTGCTCCACTTCAATATGATAAAGATGCTGCTATTGCAGCAAAAGGCACGGTAAATGAAACTTTACTAGCTGCGCTGTGTGATGATTCGTTTTTTGCTTTAGGGCTTCCAAAAACCACCGGGCCAGAAGTGTTTAATCTAGAGTATTTAGCAGCAGCACAAGCACGCTCGAATACACAGAGTTTATCGCACTTTGATGTGATGGCAACCTTAGTGCAGTTTTCAGGGGTAATGATTGCTAAAGCAATTAACCAATGCAGCGAAGGCTTGACCGATGTGGCTGTATACGCCAGTGGTGGCGGGGTTCATAACCCATTATTAATGAAAACTATTTTGGCTAATTGCCCAGCGCTTTCTGTGATAAATAACACCAATTCGTTGGGTATAAACCCAGATGCAAAAGAGGCCGTGTTATTTGCGATTTTAGCGAACGAATGTTTGTCGGGTGGGCAACAACGCTTTGGTAATACCGAGCAAGGGATCCCCGATATTACCATGGGTAAAATTAGCTTTGCTGACTAGAAAAAGGCTAAAAAGCTTGCGCCAATATTACTGATGTAATGGCGTAAGCCATTGTTTTTAGCTTGCTCAGAATTTAATAGCTCTGGTGATGTGCTTGCTGCAATGCTGACATCAAATTGGGCGCTGTCTTTAAGTGTTGCATGCATGCCGTGTAGCATTAATTGCAAAACAAATTCACCACTGTGAGTAACACCCTCTAACGTAAGCATAATAACGTGCTGATCTAGATCGTGCTGCGTTAAAGTGTGCGCAGTAAAATAGGCCGATTCACGAGCATCAGGGCGTGTCGCGCTGATAGAGATCACGTCACCTTCATGGGCATCATCTGGCAGCACACAACAAAATACAACACGCTTTTGCTCATTAGCCGCAAAATGCAATTGTTCATATTCCATAGTATGCGCAAGCGCAGCACATAAAGGATCTTCACTAGAGGGGAGTGCAAACGAAAGTTGCACCAAGGCACTGTCCATTACTTCTTCATTACGTTAGCTGATTAAATTAGCGTCAATTATTGATCAATTAGATGACAGAATTATGACTATTGTCATATTGCGGATTATTTATTTCAGAAACAGAGAAACGTTGAATGTTTGATTCGTTTGGTCGGATATAAGTCTGTATCTTTTGGTTGTTGAGCTCCTATTAAAAAGCTAAGAAAAAACAATATTTCGTCCTCTTCTTTTTGCCTCATAAAGGTGTAAGTCGACTCTTTTGGCTGCCTGTTCTGACGTTTCGTTTGGTGCAATTTCTATAACACCTAAGCTTATCGTTGCGCTTATAGACAAAGATGTATGTTCCTTTTCGGCAACTGAAAGTCTAATACGCTCGGCAATATCTTTTGCATGCTCTAAAGATTGATTCTCAAGCACGATTAAAAACTCTTCGCCGCCGACACGACCTACCCGATCAGAACAACGGACTGTTTGTACAATCGTATTGGTTATAGATATGATTAATTCATCACCAATATCGTGACCGTATTGATCATTGACCGCTTTAAAATGATCAATATCGATAGAAATCAAAGAGCTTACTTGCTGATTTAGTTTGTTTTGCACCATGACACTTCGTTTTAAATTCAATATAGCTCTTCGATTTGCTATGCCTGTTAGTTCATCTTTTAAAGCGAGTATTTCAAAGTACTTTTTCTGGCGAACTTGTTTGAATGTATAAACGGCGAATAAGAGTAAGCACAAGCAAGTGACCATCACAGTTAAGCCTTGCCAAAAAGATTTATCTTCGGCCACCGCTAAAAATTTTTGTTGTAGCTTTGACTCATGCTCTAAACGAGAAATCTCAAGGATCTGCTGTTCATAATTAAAGTTTAATCTGGCAGATATAAGCGTGTTATTTGCGATAGCTTGTTGTTTATCTTTAATTAAAGCGATTAATTGTTGTTGAGATGTTATTTGTAAGGAAGTATCTCCTGTTGCAGCTGCAAGCTGCGAGGTTAAATTTAAATAACGCTCCTTTAAGCTCTCGGGCCAATATTGTTGTTGCCCGGCTATCTTCTCATAAGATGTAAGGGCGGCTTGCAACTGATAGGTAGCCAAGTACCATTCTGATTTAGTAAAGTTGTATAGTGTCAAAATCCAGCTGTCAGTAACCGAGAGCGTGTTCAACTCAGTTAGATATGACTCACCCTGAGATAAGCTATTAAGTTTTATATTGAGTTCTGTCAGTTTAATTAATATGTAAGCATAGCCATTTTCGCTTTCGAAACGACGAACATCTTTTTTTATCGACTCGTATAGCTCAACTGCCTTTATTAAGTCGCCTTTTTCTTCATAGGCATACGCGAGTTGATCCGTTACTTTGTAATGCTCTTGCTCATTGAATTTCGTTAACGCTAATTTGGCTCGCTGCAGTTGTTCAATTGCAAGTTCATAGTTGTACAACGCTATGTGAATATCGGCAATTTCTTTTAATGCGAGTGCTTTTTCGTAGTCATTACCTGCTTTTTCAAATAACTGATAAGCCGTTTTAGCAGAGTCGAATGCCTCTTGATAGTCGCCTTTAGTTAACTGAATACGGTTAAGTACTATGTGAGCAAGAGCAATGATTGACAATTTTTTTGAAGAGGTTATTTCGTCTACTGACGGCGTGTTAATTATTGGTTTTAAGTGTTCGAGAGCTTTCTGGTAGTTACCTTGCGTATACTCTTGGTTTGCTTCACAAACAGCAAGTTCCTGTATTAAGTTTAAATTGTTTACTTGTTGAATGATTGGTTTGGCTGTTTCTAGAAATTTTTTATATTCATTAATCCCGTTTGGGGTTGATAGATTAGAAAACCAACATTTAAACGCCATTACTTGCGCATCATCTAGCACATTTTCATAAGGCATTTGCTTTTCTAATCTAGCTAAAATTTCGACAGATTCAGAATATGTTGTATAGCCGTGAAGAGCACGGCTGATTTCACTCTGAACATCCTTTGCTGTCACATTGGTTGCAAATAGCAACAAGCACAATATCCTTATCATTTGAGCATTACTCCATACAGCTACTCTGATGCCAATCAATGACACCTTGAACCTAGCTTATCATACAGTAATATTTTAGTCGTGAATTTCTAGCACTTAAACAGGAAAATCAGTACTTTGATAGAGTGTAAATTTTAGCTGAATACCTATAAGCTGTTTTGAGGTCAGTTTTGGTTCATATATGGAATTAGTTTAAAGCTGTTGCTTTTTGCCAGTAATTAAAAGGGGTTGAAATGAAATTTTTAAATGGTTTATTTTTTGGTGTTTTAGCCTTTATTACAGCTTGTACTCCTAATAGTTCAGGGGATATCGATAAAAGCCATGACTTGCAATTAACTAAGCTAAAAGAGCAGGTCATTCCTAAATTTCAGCAATTGGAATTTGAAGACTCAATCACCGGTAAAACAATGGCATATAACTTATTTACGCCTGAAAATTATGACCCAATAAAGTCATACCCACTAGTTGTGTTTATTGCTGATGCAAGCAGTGTGGGCAAAGGGGTTTTAACGCCATTAACACAAGGGTATGGAGGGATTACTTGGGCTACTGAATCAAGCCAGTCAAAAAATCCCAGCTTTGTGCTTGTTCCTGCATTTACAGGTCCTGAGCCTGCTGTTAATGATAATTGGCATACCAGTGAAGAAGTTGATATTGCTTATCGCTTGATTAATTCTGTTATCTCGGAGTTTAATATTAATAAAGAAAAAATTTACGCTACAGGTCAGTCTATGGGTGGAATGATTTCTTTTTATTGGAATGTAACTTATCCCGACCTATTTGCAGCATCTTTATTTGTTGGAAGTCAGTGGGATGTGAGTGTTCTTGAGCCTCTTAAAAACAAAAGCTTCTTCTATGTCGTATCAGCTGGTGATCAGAAAGCTTCTAAGGGGATGGAACAGCTTGGAAATTTGCTTCGTAAAAAAGGGGTTGAATATGGCACAACACAGTTTTCAGCTGAACTTAGTAATATAGAGAAAGAAAGTTACATACAAAACCTATTATCCGAAAAGCATTCTATAAACTTTGTGCAATTCGAGGCTGGGACTGTATCATCTAATACTGCTCAATGGGGCGGCGCTGAACATATGTATTCTTTTGATCATGCTTATAAATTAAAGAGTATTCGCGATTGGTTGTTTGAACAAACAAAAAATAGTGAAGACTGATTTTAAAGTGCTAATTAATCTAAATTTTGTGTAACAACAAAAGCCTGATTGTTTTTCATCAGGCTATAAATCAAGAATTAGCAAATATGATATTCACCACGTGGTTTGTTGCTGAACATAAAGGCTTGTAACTCAGATTTAAGTACCTCGACAATATCCGTGGTAAAGGGCGTTCTGATTTCACCAGAGTCTAAATACCTCAGTAAATCAATTTCATGTTTGAGTGCAGACTGAATCGAATAACTAATTGGGTAGGTTACTTTAAACTGCTTACGTGATATCACGTTGTCGTGGTTTTCAATCTCAACATAGAAAGTTAATTGCTCATCTTCTTCGCAAATGTCGCTACAGGTGCCTTGCTCACGAATACAATCCAAGACAATATTTCTGATGAAAATATCAAATTCGTTCATATTAATCCCTCAATTTTTGCCCATCCATTGGGTACAACTGAAATCTAGCAAAAAATAATTAATCTAGCCAACTCAATTTTGCATCTTTTGAATTAACTCTTTCTGGGAAGGTTGATTTAAAAGTGCTAGGGGGAGGGGCGTGGTCAGTTTATAGGGGGTAATCCTTAGGGATTGGTCGTTAGGGGATAGGATGCGCGAAACACGTTTCACGCCTACGTTGTAGCAGCGGCTTTATGCCGCGACATTGATAAATTTTTACGAGAAACGAGAAACGAGAAACGAGAAACGAAATATGAGATACGAGATACGAGATACGAGATACGATGGGCGAGATAAAACGCGATGTGAAATCACTGCTACACAATCAGGTTCAGACTAAATTTAAAAACTGACGGGTTAAAGCCCGACCTACAATGTAGGTCGTCATTTATGGCGATAAGGGTTGAGGTAGATGTGCACCTCGCTCCTCGCACCTTGACCCTCGCACCTTGACCCTCGCATCTCGACCCTCGCATCTCGAACCTCGATCCTCGCAACTTTCCCCTTTCCCCTTGAAACTTGCTAACTCAATTACTAATTTCCCCCCTAACAATCTCTGCGCCTTTACTTAGCGCACTAAGCTTGGCGCTTGCTATGTGGCGAGGGAGAGGGGCCATACCGCAGTTTGTGCATGGGTAAAGCTTGTCGGCATCAACATATTTTAGGGCTTCGCGTAATGTGTGTGCGACCTCGTCAGGGGTTTCAATTTCATTGCTTGCTACATCAATGGCACCCACCATCACCTTTTTACCGCGAATGAGTGCTAATAGTTCAATGGGCACGCGAGAGTTGTGACACTCAAGAGAAATAATATCGATATTCGACTTTTGAAGTTTTGGGAATACTTCTTCGTATTGACGCCATTCATTGCCCAGTGTTTGTTTCCAATCAGTGTTGGCTTTAATGCCATAGCCGTAGCAAATGTGCACGGCGGTTTCGCACTTTAAGCCTTCGATTGCTCTTTCTAGGCACTTAATGCCCCAGTCATTAACATCATCGAAGAACACATTAAACGCAGGCTCATCAAATTGAATAATATCAACACCCTCAGCTTCGAGCTCTTTCGCCTCTTGGTTGAGAATTTTGGCAAATTCCCACGCTAGTTTTTCACGGCTTTGATAATGCGCGTCATACAAGGTGTCGATCATGGTCATAGGCCCTGGTAATGCCCACTTTATAGGTTGCTTGGTCTGCGAACGTAAAAACTTGGCGTCTTCAACAAACACGGGTTTGCTGCGTGACACCGGGCCAATCACACTTGGTACACTGGCTTCGTAGCGATTACGAATGGTCACTGTTTTACGGTTCTCAAAATCAACGCCATTTAAGTGTTCGATAAAGGTCGTTACAAAGTGCTGGCGGGTTTGCTCGCCGTCGCTCACGATATCAACGCCAGCTTGTTGTTGCTCTTGTAAGGCAACGCGCAGCGCGTCTTGTTTGCCGTCGATAAGTTCTGCACCTTGCAATTTCCAAGGTGACCATAAGGTTTCAGGCTCAGCAAGCCAAGCTGGTTTTGGTAAACTGCCTGCTGTCGATGTAGGTAATAACTTTTTCATTTTTACTCTCATTAAATTGCGTAGTTGGCAGACCATTTTTCAAGTACTGATTGATAAGGCTTAATAAAGTGTTGCTCAGTAAACTTACCTTGCGCAATCGCCAGTTGGCTGCGCTCTTCACGGTCGTAAACAATTTGCGTGATAGAGTGATCAGCATTTCTTAAATTTGGTTGATAGCAACTACCCGCCACAGCATTGGCGTTATAAATTTCTGGACGGTAGATTTTTTGGAATGTTTCCATAGTGCTAATCGTGCTGATCAACTCTAAGTTGGTGTAATCGTTCAGCAAGTCACCAAAGAAATAAAACGCCAGCGGAGCAACAGTGTTTGGTGGCATAAAATAGCGCACCTGCAAGCCCATTTTTTTAAAGTATTGCTCGGTTAATGACGACTCATTTGGTAGGTACTCTGCACCTAAAATTGGGTGTTGGTTTTCTGTACGATGGTACGTTTTGTTATCAGACACGCTTAAACAAATAACCGGTGGTTTTTTAAAGTGCTGTTTGTAAGTCTCTGAGTCAATAAAGTATTTAAAGAGTTTGCCGTGTAAGTCGCCAAAGTTTTCGGGAATGCTGAATTCGCTTTTCGCTTTATTATGATCAAGCAACAGTACACTAAAATCATAATCACGCACGTAAGATGAAAAGTTATTACCAACAATACCTTCGATACGTTCATTAGTTTGGTGATCAATGATATTAGTTTTTAGCACTTCAATTGACGGGAATGCCTCTGTGCTATGTGCAATTTCTAGATCAACTGAGATGATCTCAAGCTCTACTGAGTAGCGGTCGCTTTGCGGGTTATCCCAGTTAGCTAGCGCATTAAAGCGGCTATCAATCATTTTTAATGCGTTACGTAAATTCTGTTGGCGACTTTCACCGCGAGCTAGGTTTGCAAAGTTTGTGGTAAGTCGTGTGCTATTTGACGGATGATAATTTTCGTCTAGGCAAATGCTTTTAATTGTAAATCTGAAATCGTTGTTCATGGCAATGTATCCAAAAGTCCTGAGATAAATGATTGCTGCTCACCTTCCTTAAATCGCTAGGTCATTAACCTTAGGTTGCTCTGCAGCGTAAAATACTAATAAATTTATACGTGCTCAGTATCATGAAGAAAAACGTTTTTATTTCAGGTAAAACATGAGACAGATTCATAAATATTTGCTGTTTTAGTAAAACATTTAGGAAGGGATAGTGAAAAAATACTTCAAAGCCATTTTAGACGTCTGGATTTCCAAATCGGTTTGTTGGAGTTGCAGTAATTTCATATAAAACGTGAGTAATATTCACTACTTAACCCTACTTTTGAGAACAACCCCGTACTTTATTGTTGTTATACTCGGTTCCCTAAACCAACAAAGCAGACAAATACAATGAATGAATTAATCGTGCTTATTATTGCTTGCGCCATACTTGGTGGCGGGGTAGGCTTTTTAGCTGGGCTCTTAGGAATTGGTGGAGGCCTAGTTATTGTGCCCATATTAAGCATGATCTTGCTGCACTTTCAGGTGTTACCTGCTGAGCAAGTTGTGCTGGTGGCGATTGCTACATCGCTTGCCTCAATTCTTTTTACTTCAACGTCATCAGCTATCGCTCACCACAAAAATGGTAATGTGCCTTGGCAATTGGCTCCGTGGGTGATGACTGGGGTTGCACTAGGCGCTCTTATCAGTGGCTTTTTGGCTTCGCTATTACCTGCAAATGTGGTGCGAATTGTGTTTGCTGTGAGTGTAGTGCTTATTGCATTAAAAATGATTTTCAGTAGTAAAAATGACAGCCAATCAACACGAATGCTACCCAATAAAGGCCTTTTGACACTTTATACAACCATCACGGGTGGTCTATCAGCCATGATAGGTATTGGCGGTGGTGCGGTACTTGTGCCGTTACTAACATTTTTCTCGGTCGATATGAAAAAAGCCATTGGTTGTGCTTCGGCCTGCGGTATTGTCATTGCGCTATTTGGCTCAGTGGGTTACATCAGTTCAGGCAGTCAGTACTTTACATTAAAAGAGGGCTTTGCCGGTTTTGTTTATTTACCGGCCTTGTTTGGTATTGTTTGTACTTCGTGGTTTACCGCACCATTAGGTGCAAAAGCAACGCATCATTTGCCTGTGTCTACCATCAAGAAAATCTTTGCAGGGCTTTTGGTTATTATGGCTGTGAATATGCTTACTAAATAGTGTTAACTATTAAATCTACTTTGCGATTTATTTAAAGTTAGGAGTGCTTTTTAAACCAACACTCAAAAAACTCTATAAACGCTTTCACTTGCCGAGGTTGGAATTGCCTGCTTGGATATATCACCTGTAGGCCGACACTTTTTTTATCGCTGTGGCTAAAGCCTCGAACATACTCATCTAGTATCAAATTAAGGTCGCCTGTTTTGAGGTCATTTTTGATATCAATGTATGATTTTAAGGCTATGCCATGGCCTTGATTTGCCCAGCGTCTTACCACCTCACCGTCTGAGCATGAAAGGTGGGGAGCTACTTTAATAGAAAAGTGCGTGTTATCTACCTCAAAATGCCAGTCATTTAGCGGTTGCCCAAGTCGCTCAAGTACAAGGCAACGATGATTTTTTAAATCTTCGGGATGCCTTGGCAAGCCAAACGATTCTATATAGCTAGGTGAGGCGCAAAGCACACGGCGGTTATTACATAGCGGGCGGCTAATCAAGTTACTATCAGGCAAATTGCCGAATCTAAATGCCAGATCAATACCTTCCTCAACAATATTGGCAACCCCATCTGTCAGTACTAAATGCGGTTTAACATTTGGGTGGTTATTGATGAATTCTGCTAATGCGGGTGCAACAAACTGGCGACCAAAGTCAGATGTTGCAGAGAGTTTCAGCTGGCCTCTTAGGCTTTGTTGCGACTCTTGAAGTATGTTTTCTGTGTTTTCGACTTCTGCTAATACTCTTAAACAGCCACTATAAAAACGTTCACCTGCATCTGTTAAGGCAATACTGCGCGTATTACGCGTTAACAATCGCGTATCGTAATTTTGCTCAATTTTATTAATTCGTGCTGTCATGCTTGCAGGCGAAAGCCCCAATTTTCTTCCCGCAGCGGCTAAACCTCCCGCTTTTACAACGTGAACAAAAAGTGCCATATCATCAATTTTTGACATTATTCTTCAGTTTTAATGAATACTTATTTAACTCTAAGGCTAATTATCAATTTAGTCAAAATAGTTAAACTCATTTCATCACTTGAAGGAGATAGAAATGCAGCTTAATCACGCTCTGCTTTTAGCAACGAATATCCAGCACATGGCTCAGTTTTTAGAGTCGTCGTTAGGCCTTAAAAAGGGGCCAAGGCCAGCATTTGGTTTTGATGGTGTTTGGTTATATGACGACTTGGATACGCCATGCATTCATATAGCAGCTAAGTTTGGGGTAAATGAATCGCAGTCTAATTACTTAACCCAAGCTTCGGTATCAACAGAAGCAGTTGGCTTATCAACGGTTGACCACCTTGCTTTCTTTGCAACTGATTATCATGAAGTTAAAGCACGGCTAGAAGCAACTTCAATACCATTCGTTGAGCGGGAAGTGCCGGCAGCGAATGAGCATCAAGTGTTTATTCAAGGGCCTGATGGCTTAAAAATAGAAATTTTATTTACACGCAGCGAGCTTATTTAAAAGGTATACATATGAAAAATAGAATATTTAATACAGACCAAATTGGTCATCATAAAACCGCAAATAAAATAGTGATGGCTCCAATGACCCGTTCACGTACGGCTCAACCAGACGATATTCCGACAAGTCTAATGGCAGAATATTATGCGCAACGAGCCAGTGCGGGTTTTATAGTATCAGAGGCGACGCAAATTTCTGCACAAGGAAAGGGCTACTCATTTACCCCCGGGATTTATACTGAAGAGCAAATCAATGGATGGCGCAAAGTAACGCAGGCTGTTCATCAGCAAAATGGACTCATTTTTTCTCAGTTATGGCATGTTGGCAGAATGTCGCATAGTGTCTTTCATCCAGACGGCTTGCCGGTTGCGCCAAGTGCTATTGCTCCCAATGCGCAAGTGTGGGTGGTTGATGAAAATGGCGAAGGCCAAATGCTTGATTGTCCTACACCACGTGAATTATCGACCAATGAAATTAAGGGCATTGTTGAAGACTATAAACAAGCTGCTTTGAATGCGATTGCAGCAGGGTTTGATGGCGTTGAGGTACATGCAGGCAATGGCTATTTAATCGATCAATTTCTAAGACAAACATCAAACAAACGTACCGATGAATACGGCGGTAATATTGAAAATAGAGCAAAGTTCGCGCTGCAAATCATTACCGCAATTAGCCAAGCTATCGGCCCAGAAAAAACGGCTATTCGATTAGCTCCTTTTATTACACAAAGAGGCATGGATGATCCGCAAGCAATCGATGCCATTTTATATCTAGCTAAAAAGTTTGATGAACTTGGCATTGCTTATGTGCATTTAGCGGAAGCTGATTGGGATGATGCTCCCCTCGTAACAGATGAGTTTAGAGTTAAATTACGTGAAAGCTTTGGTGGCAAAATAGTGGTTGCAGGAAATTACACATTAGCAAAGGCCGATAAACTAATAGGTGAAGGCTTAGTTGACTATGTTGCATTTGGCAGAAAGTTTATTGCAAACCCTGATTTACCTTATCGTTTAGAGCACAATTTACCTTTGAATGAAATATCAGATCCTACTACTTTATTTGGTGGTGATGAGCGAGGTTACATAGACTACCCAGTATATCAGGGAAATAAATGATGAAATTTTTAAAGCCAATTTTAATTGCGTCGGTGTTTGTTCTAAGCTCCTTAGGTGTAGCTCAAGCTAAGGAGGCAACATCTGTATTTTGGCCTGATGATGCTCAACTTGTGATCTCAATTTCGATGCAGTTTGAGGCAACAGCGCAAGACCAATCAGATCCAGGCCCGTTTCCACCGCAAGAGCTGGGTTATCCAGACACTATTTCACCCTCTTGGTACCAGTACGGCATGAATGAAGGCATACCTAGGCTGCTAGATTTATGGGATAAGCATCATATTAAAGTAACCTCACACATGGTTGGCCGAGCGGTTGAATTAAACCCTGAGTTAGCAAAAGAGGTCGTGCGGCGCGGGCATGAAGCATCAGGGCACGGACAAACATGGACCCCTCAATACTCTATGAGTGAAGAGCAAGAGCGACAGTCATACATAAAAAGTGCAAATATCATTGAAAAAGTAACAGGGCAGCGACCTGTGGGGTTTAATGCTTTTTGGATGAGGCATTCAAAAAATACACTCAAAATCCTTAAAGAATTAGGTTTTATTTATCATATAGACGATTTATCTCGTGATGAGCCATCGCTAACACCTGTTGGAAGTGACGACATTGTTGTTGTTCCATACACTTTTCGAAACAACGATATAGTTCGATACACTGGCAGCACAGCCATGACTGGTAAGGCGTATTTACAAGAGCTTAAAGACGAGTTTGATGTGCTCTACAAGGAAGGCAAACAACGCAGAAGAATGATGTCTATCAGTGCTCACGATAGATTAGCGGGCACTCCCGCTAGAGTGAAAGCGTTGGATGACTTTATAACCTATGCAAAGCAGCACAAGGGGGTTAAGTTTATGCGTAAAGATGACATAGCAAAATGGATTTTACGCCAAGACAATGTGCCAAAAAACTCACCTCGAACTTTTGAAGAGAATTTGTTATGAAATACACACTAACCTTTATTGCATTACTTTTATCTGGCTGTGCCTCACAGCAGCAAAAGGGTGAATTTGAGGATGTAGTAATCGCAGATCATCACTGCCCAGGGGAAATAGATCGAAGCTATAACACCACGATTTATAGCTCAGACGAACCAGAAAAAATTGGCAAAACTGAAGTCACTACACATTGCACTCCAGTTAAAACAGAAACTGAATTTGAAAGAGACTTAAGGGAGCATCAGTAACTTCTTAAAACGCCTCAAAATATGTTTGCTAAGGCTGCAATTATGCTTACTAAATAGTGTTAACGTATTAATTCGACAACACGAAAGCCGTTTGTTAATGTCAGTTAAGCAGTATTTAGGCTGCTTAACTGCCTTTTTTCGAAAGCTGTATGCGCTAATTAAGGACTATTTTTTAAGGAAAATGTTATGGAACGTTGGTGCTTTCAAGCGAGTAAAAAAACACTAAGCTCTTTATTCGTTGCTCTATCACTAATGGCTTTGCCAGTGACTGCTGAGCCTACAAAACCTCTCGAAACTCACCATGCTTTAATGGGCCAAGTTCTCAATGCAAACCAACAAGCTCCCCTTACAGGTTTTGCACTTCATGTGCTTGTTGATGATGGACATGCTTTTTCAACGGTAAAGCAAAGTAAAGAAAATGCGCCGCAAGTTATCAACCCAAATAGTTTATTTAGAATTGCCAGTGTGACCAAAACCTTTACTGCGGCAACGGTGTTACGTTTGCACGAGGAAGGAAAACTAAGCCTTGATACAACGCTCGATAAGTTAATTTCTGACGACTTTTTTGCGCTTCTTGAAAGCGATGGTTATGCCCTAGATAAAATGACGCTTAAGCAAGTGCTGAGTCATACGGCAGGGCTATACGATCACGCCCAAAGCGATCAGTATTTAGCTGGCATAATGGCACATCCGCAGCAAGATATTACGATGCGCGAGCAAATTAAAGGGTGTGTAGAGTGGGGCGACCCAATTGGTAAACCTGGTGAGCGTTTTTCATATTCAGATACCGGTTATGTGTTACTCGGCCATATTATTGAAAGAGTGACAGATTTACCGCTACCTGAAGCGGTTCGCCAATACTTAAGTTTCGATAAAAATCATATCGAAAATGTGGTCTGGGAACGGGGGGATTCGGTTGCTGTGGATGAGTCTCGACGCGTACATCAATACTTGCATGGCACCGATACTTTTAATTGGAGCCCAACTGTCGATTTATATGGTGGCGGTGGGCTTGTTGCCAGCCCAATCGGTATGGCTAAATTTTATCAGGCTTTATTTTCAGGTAAGGTCTTCAAACATCCAGAAACGCTCAAACTCATGCTATCGGTTAAAGGCTTACCAGCAGATAGCCCTTACCGTTTAGGTGTATTTGCAAAAGAATATAACGGCACCTTGGTTTATCAACATGGTGGCTTTTGGGGCACTTTGGTGATGTATGAGCCAACAACGCAGGTGGTGGTCGCAGGGGCTGTTACTCAGCAAAAAGACTACGCCCAGCTTGAAAAAGTAATGAGTGACTATTTAATTTTACAAGCAAAATCAGCACTCTAAACACGCCAAAATCTAAACTGGCGCACAGATGCGCCAGATTCTTCCTTTAGCTCAACTTTAGCTAAGTTATTATAGAAAATAAATGACTTGCGTACTTCATATAACAAAAATATTATATAACTAAATTGTTATGGAGTAAGTCGTGAAAGTTCTCTTTTTATGTACAGAAAATTCAGCCCGTTCAATTATGGCTGAGGCGCTGCTTAAACATCATGGTAAAGGTGAGTTTGAGGTGTTTAGTGCGGGTACTGAACCTTATGCGGTAGACCCTCGTACGCTTGCGGCGATTGAGCATTTTGGTTTAAAAACCGATGACTTACACTCAAAGCACTTAAACGATGTAACTAACCTGAATTTTGATTACGTCATTACCTTATGTGATGACGCTGCCAAAGAATGCGCCAATCGCGTCGATGGCAGCCATTGCCTTGCATGGGATTTTATCGATCCTAAAACGCGTCCTGAACCTCACGCCTTTGAAAAAACCTTGCAAGAGCTCAATGAGCGAATCAAACAGTTTGTGCAATCCCATAACAAAGAAAAACCAGTATCGATTTCGCCAACCATATTTTATAAAGCCCTTGCAGATGATATTCGTTTAAAAAGCTTATTGCTTATCGCCGTTGAGCAAGAGGTTTGCGTATGCGAACTAATGACGGCACTTAACGAGCAGAGCCAACCAAAGGTTTCAAGGCATTTAGCGCAACTTAAAAAACAGGGCATTTTGTCGGATAGAAAACACCAGCAATGGGTGTTTTACTCTTTAAACCCGACCTTACCAATGTGGATGAAACAAACAATTACCTCGACCGTGGTAAACGAACCAAATTTCATAGAAAACGAGTTAGCAAGGCTAAATGCGATGGGCGATGATCGCCCAACCCGTGTTGCTCGTTGCTGCAATTAAGGACTGAAAATGGGTGTTTTTGAACGATATTTATCTGTATGGGTTGCTGCTGCTATCGCCATCGGTGTGACGCTTGGGGTGATGTTTCCGCCTTTATTTGAGCTAATTGCCAAAGCCGAAGTGGCGCATGTAAACATTGTTGTTGCACTGTTTATTTGGGTAATGATCTACCCGATGATGGTGCAAGTTGATTTTTCAACAATCAAAGAAGTCGGTAAAAACCCTAAAGGGCTGATGCTCACTTTAATCATTAACTGGCTTATCAAACCGTTTTCAATGGCCGCATTAGGTTGGCTATTTTTTGAAGGGTTATTTGCTGATTTCGTTAGCCCTGAAACTGCGCAAGAATATATTGCTGGGATGATTTTGCTTGGTGTTGCACCTTGTACGGCAATGGTGTTTGTGTGGTCACAACTGACCAAAGGCGATGCAAATTACACCTTAGTGCAAGTGTCTGTGAACGACATCATTATGATTTTTGCTTTTGCACCTATTGCGGGGTTATTGCTGGGTGTATCTGATATTCATGTGCCTTGGCTTACACTGATGATTTCGGTTGTGCTGTATGTATTGCTACCACTCATTGCCGGGGTATTAACACGAAAAGCTCTTAATAATTCAGCACAAAATGAGGCTGCTGTGCAGTCATTTTTAGAGAAAATTAAACCTTACTCAGTTATTGGTTTACTGGCCACAGTGGTCTTGCTATTTGGGTTTCAGGCGAACACGATTTTAGCCCAACCGCTTAACATTGTACTGATTGCCATTCCGCTTGTTTTGCAAACCTACGGTATTTTTGCAATCACCTATTTCATTGCGTTAAAGCTTAGGCTTAAGCACAACATTGCAGGGCCTGCATGTTTAATTGGTACTTCTAACTTTTTTGAGTTAGCGGTCGCAGTGGCTATTTCATTATTTGGTTTGCACTCGGGTGCAGCATTAGCAACCGTTGTTGGGGTGTTGGTCGAAGTACCTGTGATGCTGTCGTTGGTTGCAATCGTTAATAAAACAACACATTGGTTTAAAGAGTAATTGGGGAATCATAATGCAATCACATCCATTTGATATTTTACAGCTAGAAACTGGGGCATTTATTTTTACCCCTTGCCCTGGCACAAAAGGCGTTGGTTTATCGCAGTCTGTAGCAGATTTAAAAGCGGCAGGTGCAAAAGCCATTATTACTCTAATGTACGATGAAGAGCTTATTAAAAATGGCGCGCAGCAGCTTGCAATCGAATGTGAGCAAGCCTGTCTTAGCTGGTTTCAATTACCTATTGTTGATGATGACGCGCCAAGCGAAGCGTTTAGTCTCGCTTTCAACAAACACCTTAACGAGATTCTTGCCATCATAAAAAGCGGTGGTAGCGTGGCTGTGCACTGTAAAGGCGGCTCAGGCCGTACAGGCTTAGTTATTGGTTTATTAATGCATGAGCTTGGCTATGCTAAAAACGACATAGTTAATCAAGTGCAGGCTATTCGCCCTAAATCGTTGCATAACCAAGTACAACGTTCATTTTTCGACAATTTTCAAAAAGTAGGAGCTTAACAATGGCAATTAAAGTAGGCATTAATGGTTTTGGCCGTATGGGTCGTTTATCACTAAGAGCAGCGTTTGCATGGGACGACGTTGAGTTTGTGCAAATTAATGACCCTGCGGGTGATGCAGCAACACTCGCTCACTTACTAAAGTATGATTCGGTACACGGAATTTGGCCTCATGAGGTTGAAAGTAGCGATAACGCTGTGATCATCGATGGTCAGGTGATTAACGTTACGCAAAACAAAGCGATTGCAGACACTGATTGGTCTGGTTGCGATATTGTCATTGAAGCCTCTGGTGTGATGAAAAAAACCGAGTTACTGCAAGCTTATCTTGATCAAGGTGTGAAGAAAGTTGTTGTCACTGCCCCTGTAAAAGAAGACGGTGTGCTGAACGTTGTAATGGGTGTAAATGATGATTTATACGATGTACAGCAGCACGATATTGTGACTGCTGCATCATGCACTACCAACTGTTTAGCGCCTGTGGTTAAAGTTCTGCAAGAAAAAATTGGTATCAAACATGGTTCAATGACCACTATTCACGATATCACTAATACGCAAACTATCTTAGATGCGCCCCATAAAGATTTACGCCGTGCTCGCGCATGCGGCATGAGCTTAATTCCAACTACAACGGGCTCTGCAACAGCGATTACACATATTTTCCCTGAACTTAAAGGCAAATTAAACGGCCACGCGGTTCGTGTGCCGTTAGCAAATGCATCAATCACCGACTGTGTGTTTGAAGTTGAAAAGCCAACCACCGCTGAGCAAATTAACCAATGGATGCAAGAAGCCGCAGAGGGCCAGCTAAAAGGCATTTTGGGCTATGAAGAAAAGCCACTTGTTTCTATTGATTACAAAACCGATCCACGCTCAAGCATTGTTGATGCGCTATCAACCATGGTTGTGAACGAGACTCAAGTTAAGCTGTATGTTTGGTACGATAACGAATGGGGTTACGCAAACCGCACCGCTGAACTTGCCCGTAAAGTTGCGCGATCACTACAAGGTTAAAAGCAATGACGCGTTTTGCTAATCTTCCCGCAGATATAAAGCAGTACTTAATTGTCACCGGGAATTACTGGGCATTTACGCTAACAGATGGCGCATTGAGAATGTTGGTGGTACTGCATTTTCATGCGCTTGGCTACTCGCCTTTGAGTATTGCCATGCTGTTTTTGTTTTATGAGATTTTTGGTGTTGTCACTAACTTAGTGGGCGGCTATTTAGGCGCAAGGCTTGGTTTAAACAAGACCATGAACATTGGCCTTGCCATACAGGTTGCAGCCTTGTTCATGCTGGCAGTCCCTCCTGAATGGCTGAGTGTTGCCTATGTGATGCTGGCGCAAGCGCTGTCGGGCATTGCAAAAGATCTCAATAAAATGAGCGCTAAAAGCTCAATTAAAATGCTGGTTGCTAGTGGCCAAGAAGGCACCTTGTTTAAATGGGTAGCGATACTAACAGGCTCTAAAAACGCCTTAAAAGGTGTGGGCTTCTTTTTAGGTGGCTTACTACTGACATTAATGTCGTTTAAAGGCGCAATGCTAACCATGGCTGCCACTTTGCTGGTGGTGTGGTGTTTTAGTATTTATGCACTTAAAAATGATTTAGGCAAAGCTAAAAACAAACCTAAGTTTAACGAGATATTTTCAAAAAGTAGTTCAATCAATATCTTGTCAGCCGCGAGGTTGTTTTTGTTTGGTGCGCGTGATGTTTGGTTTGTAGTTGCACTTCCGGTGTTTTTATCGCAAGCCTTTGATTGGGACCACTGGACCGTGGGGGCCTTCTTAGCTAGTTGGGTCATTGGCTATGGGGCTGTGCAATCTTTTGCTCCTAAAATCATTAAGCTCAATAAGCAAACATCACCAAGTGCAGAAACAGTTAAGTGGGCATCACTGCTTGCTTTAGTCACCTTAGCCATTACCTTTGCTATTGGCTTTGAGTGGGCTGTAAAACCAATGCTGATAGGCGGGTTGATGTTATTTGGCGTGCTATTCGCGATTAACTCATCTTTGCACAGCTACTTAATTGTTAGTATGGCTGATGCCGATGGCGTATCACTCGATGTCGGGTTTTATTATATGGCCAATGCCATGGGACGCTTAATTGGTACTGTGTTGTCGGGCTTAGTGTTTCAACTTTATGGCTTAGCTGCCTGTTTAGCTATCTCACTGTTATTTATTGTAATTACCGCCCTTATATCGACTAAATTGCCAAAACAAATTTAGTTAAATCTAAACACGCCATATAAAGGTAAGCATACTTTCTTGCTTACCTTATTTTCTTAAATTATTTTGCAAAAATATTTGACCTGTCTATAGCTTTACACTTCATACTTATTGTATTCAAAAGCCTTATAGGCCTATTTCATCATGTATTTAATTTCAGAGTTAGCAGCAAAACTTGGTTTGTCGCGCACGGCTGTGTTGTATTACGAGAAGCTTAAAATCATTCAAGGGCGCCGGCTTGCAAATGGTTATCGCTATTACAGCGAGGCTGATTTACAACGCTTGGTTTTGATCCAGCAGTTACAAAGCGCGGGGTTAACCTTAAAAGAATGTCAAAGCTGTTTAGATGTAGAGCTAGATAAAGCTATTTTGCAACAGCGCTTAGCACAACTTGAAGGTGAAATTACCGCTAAGTTACAAGCCAAAGATTTGTTACTTAGTTTGCTTGGCGAACGCTCTCAAAAACACTTACATGATGAGCTGAATAAGCGTGCGCCAAGTGCGCATTTAAATTGGTTGTTAAAGCAAGGGTACACAGAAAAAGAGGCATTGCGGCTTCGTTGGTTATCAAAAGATATGAGTGACCATGAAAGCTACATGCACGATTTCATGACTGTGTTTGAGCCATTAGAGCGATGGGGGCCTGGTAGTGAAGAAGCCACAGTAAAAGCCATTGCTGCTGTTCCTAACAATGCCAAACAAATTTTAGAAATTGGCTGTGGTAAAGGCTCATCAACATTATTAATAGCCAAGCAAACTGATGCCAAGATCACGGCTTTAGATAATGAGTCATCGGCACTTGCTTATTTACAGGAGCGATTGCACAAAGAGCAATTGGCTGAGCGTGTGTCTTTGACGTGCGCATCGATGACTGCACTGCCTTTTAAAGCAAATTCATTCGATGTTATTTGGGCTGAAGGGTGCGTGTATGTCATGGGGATGCAAAATGCATTATCAAGCTGGAAACCGTTTCTTCGCCGTGATGGGGTAATTGTGGTCAGTGATTTAGTTTGGCTTAACAGCCAGCCTGAAATGGCGGTTAAAGAATATTGGCAAGCGAATTACCCAGATATGCAATCAATCGAAAGCCGCATAGCCTTATTTGATGAGCTTGGATATGAGCTTATAGAGCAGTTTTCGCTTGATCAGCAAGCTTGGCAAAACTATTGGCAACCACTCAAGGCGCGTCTTGCTGAGTTAGCGCCATCGATAAGTGAGTCTCAAGCTGTAAAAGACATACAAACAGAAATTGCTCTTTACGAAAATGAGACTGGGCAAAACTTTACTTATCACTATTTTATTTTAAAACTTAAGGAGTCTAAGTGAATTTTTCAATTTACGAACAGAGCCAAAAAAGCGACATTATTGCGCTATACTTGGCAACATTCAGTGCATCAGAGTCAAAACAAGAAGGCGAGGAAGTAGCCCGTTTAGTCACTGACTTTTTAGCTGAGCCATATCCATCAACTGATTTATATGTGTTTGTCGCGACAGATAAGCAACGGATCGTGGGCGCTATTGTGCTGTCGCGTTTACAGTTTGCGCACGCTAAAGAGGTGTTTTTACTCTCACCTGTTGCAGTGGCAACGGATTGTCAGGGACAAGGCATAGGACAAAAGCTGATCCAATTTGGCTGTGATAAGTTAGCTGAACAAAATGTCAGCCTAGTGATGACCTATGGCGATATCAACTTTTATGGAAAAGTCGGTTTTTCCGTTGTGAGTGAAGAAATTATTCAAGCTCCTCATAACTTATCTTACCCAAAAGGCTGGCTGGCTAAACCGGTTTTAGATGACGAAATTTTGCCAATTACTGGTAAGCCAAGTTGCCTAAAACCACTCGATAACCCTGCGCTTTGGTAAACATAATGCAAGCACCTTCACTGATAGAATTAGGCATGCGACCTTTCTTTCAACAACAGTTGAGTTTAGATGAGCTAGAAAACGGCTACTTAGGGCGTGTTGTTGAGCATCACAAAGCAGAGGTCGTATTGCTTGGCGAGCAAGGCTCGGTGCGGTTTGCTTTAACACCGAGTCTTGAACAAATTTGCGTAGGTGATTGGGTGGTATTTGATGAGTCGCGTATTTTACGGGTACTAGAAAGAGCTTCAATCATTAAGCGTAAGGCTGCAGGCTCTAAACACGAGTTTCAATTAATCGCGGCGAATATTGATACCGTGTTTATTGTTACATCGCTTAATGATGACTTTAGTTTAAATCGGATAGAGCGATATTTAGCCTTGGTTAAAAATGCCCAAATAGAGCCTGTGGTGGTGTTAACTAAAGCTGATACTTGCCCGGACGTTGAAAAGCACTGCCAGCAAGTACAAAACCTAGATTCTCTTTTGAGTGTCATTGCTATTAATGCGTTAAAAGAAGAGGGCTGTGATTTACTTACACCTTATTGCCGAAAGGGACAAACAATCGCATTTATGGGCTCATCTGGAGTGGGCAAGTCGACCATTGTTAATGCATTACTTGGTTCCGATGAATTAAAAACAGCAGGTATTCGTGAACAAGATAGCAAAGGCCGTCATACAACAACCTTTAGATCGATTAAAAGATTGCCTAATGGTGCGTTATTGATGGACACACCGGGCATGCGAGAATTGCAATTAAGTGACTCAAAGCAAGGTATTGAACGTGCATTTGAAGATGTTGAGCTACTCGCAAGTAGCTGTCGATTTAAAGATTGCCAACACCAAACAGAGCCGGACTGCGCTGTTATTAAAGCAATTGAAATGGGCTCATTATCAACAAGACGCTTAGAAAATTACCGTAAGTTGTTAGCTGAAAATGAGCACAACAATGCCACCATGGCTGAAAAGCGCGCCAAGCAGCGCGCGTTTTCAAAAATGGTTAATACTGTTCAAAAGCAAAATAGGTCAATTAAAAGCTCTCTTATTGATCAATGAGAGAGTACATAACAATGCTCCTAACTTGGACAAACTTATTTTAGATACAAGCAGGGAAGCTTGAATAGATCATAAAGACGCTGCGGTGATAGCTGATATTCTGAGATAGCAACTGCTTGGTGAACAAACTTAATTCTGTTGCGAATCTCAAACCTAAAAATTTAGTTACCTTCAGGCTTGAAAAGCTCTTCGAGCATTGGCTGTGGGTTGTTTAAAAACGCCTTTGTAATTTGGTAATGCTCAGTATCCTCATAATTTATCTGTTCAATGCCTTGTGCTCCCACTTGGTAGATCCTTGCACCTGGGTACGCCATTAAAATCGGTGAGTGTGTGGCAATAATGAACTGAGAGTTTTGTTCAATTAGTTGAAACATGCGACTTAAAACAGCCAACTGCCTAGAAGGAGAAAGTGCGGCCTCAGGCTCATCTAAAATGTAAAGCCCATTGCCAATGAAGCGGTTTACCATAAGCGCTAAAAAGGATTCGCCATGTGATTGGTGATGTAGGGATGTACCACCATAGGCATCTATCAGCTTAGGTCCTCCAGAAAACCCCGAATCTAAGTCATCAATATTTGATGCAACGTTATAGAAGCTTTCAGCTCGCAAGAAAAAACCATCTTTGTATCTCTTAAACGATTTTGAGAGTAGTAAGTACTTATGAAGTTCTGAATGCGAGTGTTGAGTTTGAAAGTTAAAGTTTTTAGAACCACCTTCGGCGTTAAAACCTAAGCCGATAGCAATTGCTTCTAAAAGAGTCGATTTCCCAGAACCATTTTCACCTACAAATATTGTGACATGTTTCGAAAAGTCTATTTCAAAGAGCTGATTAACCGCAGGAATAGAGAATGGATATGTATCAAAAGAGAAAACCTGCTCTCGTTTGAGTTTTATTTTTTGTAGATACGGTAATGCGTCCATACACAATACTCCTAATAAAGACGAACTAGACCCAATAATAGGCTCTGGTAGCTTACTAAGTTTCTAACTTGCCATTATGGAAATCACGCAAAATAACGATGTGTATAATCGTTATGCGTGGTTTGAGCAAAGACAATACCCGACACTTTCAGATGAAAAGCTGAGTATCGCGAACAATTTGTTTGATCAATGGCTTTTGCAAATAAAGCTAAATGGTACATTATATCCAAAGCACTGAGTACCCAAAGAATTAATAACCCAAAGCAAGGATGGTAATGATGTTTGAACCAAACTATGCAAGTTACACTCTTGATGAGTTATTAGATTGCAAAGCAAATATAGATTCACAAGCATGGCCTGATCGCCTAAAAGACATCGGAAATGCACTCAGTGTTTATGCCAGCCAATCTGCTGAGCACGCAAAACAGTACAAACAAGCAGTTTTTAATGCGTATTGTGAAACGTTACGCCACGATCTAACCATCAGTATCGACGATAATATTCTGTGGTTTTTAAGACCGTTTTCTAAGCAAGCTGAAGATATTACCCCAAGCACTTTTATTGGCGAAGTTTGCCCACTTTGCAAAGCAAAGCTTAACGCAACCACATGGGCTGCTGGCTGGCAGTTGAGCTGCGATCATTGTGAAGTAACGGGGATTGTTGTTGAAAAGTTTGGCTATTAAAAAAGTTAGCTTATTGAAATTGCTGCGTAATTATTCGCAGCAATATATAACAATTTTATAATGTTATCAGGCTTTTTTAACAAACTTAGCGGTAACCATCATTTCACCAACGCCATCAACTTTACAGTCTAATTCGTGGTCTTTTTTATCTAACACGCGGCGGATCACGGCTTTGGTGCCAATTTTAATTACTTGTGAGCTGCCTTTAATTTTTAGGTCTTTCGCAACAGTCACTTTATCGCCATCAGCTAATAAAGTGCCGTTAGCATCTTTCACATTGATCACATCATCGGTATCAACCGCATTAGGATCCCACTCATGAGCGCATTCTGGGCATACTAAATTGTTTTGATCTTCATACACGTATTCAGAGTTACATTGTGGGCAAGGAGGAAAAGACATAAATGGCACCATGGTTGATTTTAAAAGGGTATTTTAATGGCTAAGAGTAAACTATGCGAGCCCCAAGTTGAACAAGAGATCGCATCGTTTATTTAGTATCCATCATGCTATCAGTAAAAATTTGATAGCCATTACGACCCAGCTCTTTTGCTTTATACATCGCTTTGTCGGCTTGTTTTTGCAAAGTTTCAGCTGATATGTCATGCATCGGGTCATAAAATGAAATACCAATGCTCGCTGATACGCATAGCATGTCGTCTTGGTATTTTACCGGATTTAAAATTTCAGCGTTTAATCGTTCAATTAAGGTTAAACAAGCTTCTTGCTCTGTGAGATTGCCAATCACAGCAACAAACTCATCACCGCCAATTCGTGCTAGGGTGTCTTGTTTACGAAGTATTGTGCTCATACGAGCGGCTAAGGTCACTAAAAGGTGATCGCCAGCTTGATGACCATAACTGTCATTAACCGGTTTAAATTTATCTAGGTCTATAAATACGCAAGCAACTACGTTGTTGTTGCGTTTTGCCAATTCAATTGCCTGGGCTAATCTATCGGCAAGTAACATACGATTGGGTAACCCAGTCAAGGTATCGAAAAATGCTGCTTTTTCTAAATGTTGGCGCTGTTTGGCTTGCTGTGTTACATCAGAAAATACCGAAACATAGTTGCGAACTTGTGCACTTTCGTCTTTTACGGCTGTGATTGTGAGTGACTCAGCGAAGAACTCACCGTCTTTTCTGCGGTTCCAAATTTCTCCTTGCCAATAGCCTTTATCATCTAGTTGTTGCCACATAGACTCATAAAACTCATTCGGCTGGGTGTTAGAACTTAATATATTTGGGTTTTGACCTAGTAACTCATCTTTTTTATAGCCTGTGATATCAGCAACGGCTTGGTTTATTCGAACGATGGCAGCATCTTCATCAGTAATAATAATACCTTCGCGCAGGTTTTCGATTATCTTGTCAGCAAGGTTTAACTCCCAGCTGTTTTTTAAAAGTTTGTTTGCTTGATGCTTTACTTCATTTTCTAGTGAGCGCACGGCGAGTTTTACAGCAAAATAAATAAGTATTTCTAGCAAGAGAAAACCAATAATTCCGTAAGCAATGTTGTAAGCCATGGATTCGTTGAAGGCATTTATTTGCTCATCAATATTGCGCCAAAGCACGATGTTACCAATATCAGGCTGACCTGGATCTTTGTGCCCGAGATAATCGCGTACAGGAATATAGGTAATCGCATAATGCTTACCGGCTATTTCACTTTGCTTTACAGTTGTTTGGTTATATACAGTTTCGCTGGCTATTGAGGTAATAAAGTCGGTTGCATTATCTCTTGAAATAGCTTCTAAATAGCAGTTGCATTGATTCAGTTTGCTGCCAAAACGTTTTGCTTTGGCATCTTCCCAAAGTAAGTTATCGATATGTTCAGCTGTAAATAATACCGCAATACCTAAATCAAACTCATTGTCGAGCGTATCGAGCAGTGAATCAAATGAGGTGCCGACTTCTAATGAGCCTACATGAATACGCTGTTGATTAATTTTATCGGTGAAATAGACGGGTACTACACCGCGTATACCGGAGTAAATTCGACCCGTTTCTAACCCCGAAAGAGCGTGTTTATCGCGATTAGCATCAACAATAATATGTCGAATATCATGCATGGTGTCGCCATATTTTTTATCATTGTGCACTCGTAAAAAGCTAGTAGATCCAGGCCCTAGATGAAAATGTAGCTGGCGGGCTGAAAAGCTATTTTGTACTTCTTGCCAAGCAGGTGCGACTTTATTGAATAGCTGTTTGCGAATTGCGGCGGCACGCTCTTTTCCTTTGCCTCCACCCTCTTGTTCAATAGCTTGCTTACCTTGATAAAAGAGTTCTGCAACTTCAGGATCGTTTGCTACAAAGGTCGCAATGGCAAGCATTGTTTCCTGCTCTTGCGACATTAATAATTGATAACTTGATTCGAGGTTTTCGCCTTGGTTTATTAGATTTTTGTTGAGCGTTTCTTTTTCTAGTGTGTAGTTAAGCAAAATGTAACAAATATCGATGATTAAAATCGCAACACTTAATGCTAAAAATACTTTGCTTTTAAAGGTTAACTTCATTGGATTACTGCTTTCTTGTTCTTTTATTGTTTTGAAGTACTATTTTACTTTTCAGTGGTTTCGAGCGTTTTGGTAATAGAGAATATCCCTCTTAGATCACCAAGCCGATAGCCTGTGGCTAAATCATTTGGGTAATGTTCGCTAAGCGCTTGCTTTACTTCTGGCGCAATTGTTTGGCCATGACAATTGAGGCAAACTGGCGCGACTTTTATCGCTTTAGCAAAGCGAAATTGACCATCTTTATTGGTTGAAAAAGTCACATTGTCGATGCTCTCTGTGTTTCTGATCATATCGAGCAACTGGGCGATTTTTTCAGCTTCCCATTCATCGGGTTGATTATTTGGATTACGGTTTTTAGTGCTTTTACGTGCTACCGTCCAACCATCAGTTGATAAGCTATCGCTAATAGCCGGGGCTTGCATTTTGCACACGTTAATTCCTTCAACTAAACCGCCTTGTTTTATTGCAGCTCCCAATGCTGATTTAAGCGTAGTGGCAAATTCAGTTGCTCGCTCCGCTGCTTGAGTTTCTAGAGTCGCTGATTTTGTTTCGGCATAAAGACTAGGTGAAAGTAACACAGTACAAATCACAATTGTTCTGAAGGAAAACATAGTAAAACCTTATATTAGATATATCTAATATAGTAGTTTGTTTTTACTCTACATGCCAATTTAACCTGCAAAAAATAACGATTCTTTGCACAAAGCCTGCTGGAGTGTTGTTGCTAAATTGGTTAAGGTGAAGAAAATATCTTGAGAACAAATAAAATGAAAAAACTAATTTATATCGCCGCTTTGTTATTCTCTGCCCTGACATTTGCAGGTACCGCTCCATACAGTGGAGAGATAAGTCGTGATGACTTACTTAAAGACTACTCTGCGTTTAGTGAAGAGTACGATGAATACTCACCGAGCAAAGAAGAGTTAAGCACTATAAAAGCACTGCAAGGTAAGCAGGTTTTGGTGTTCTTGGGCACTTGGTGTCATGACTCAAAACGTGAAGTGCCTCGATTTTTGAAGCTTCTCGATACTGCAAAGGTGCAGTTAGGCTCACTTAAACTAGTGGCCGTTGGCTACGACAAGCTAGACCCTGCAGGGTTAGCAAAACAGTATGACTTAATGTATACGCCAACCATTATAGTCCTTGATGGTGAAAAAGAGCTTTCCCGTATGATCGAAAAGCCAAAACAAAGCTTGGCAGTGGACCTTACGCAACCGGGTCAAACGCTATAAAATCATCAATAGATAAGGGCATTGATATTAAGTAACCTTGAATATAATCAATACCTTTATCACTCACCAACTGCCATTGCTCTGAGCTTTCGACCCCTTCTGCAGTAATCGTTAAGTCTAGTTGATGGGCTAAATCACTCATCGTTTGTAAAAATAAACCATCTCGTGGGTTATCCACGCAGTTACAAATAAAGGCACGGTCAATCTTAACGTTATCTAGCGGAAACTGCTGAATCGACGACAGTGATGAATAACCCGTTCCAAAGTCATCAAGTGATAAATTAAAACCTGCTAATTTAAGTTCATGCATTAGGTTTATGGCGTACTGGGTATTTTGAAATAGGGCGGATTCGGTGATCTCAAGATTAATTTTTTGATTAGCCGGAAATAGCTTAGCTTTTTCTTTACTGAGTCGTTTAACTAAATGCACATCAGAGAACTGCTTACGCGACAGGTTGATCGACACTTTAATACGAATATTGTTATCAACCATGCGGTGGCAATCTTCAGCAACCTTAGCAACAATCCAACGTGATAATAAATTAATGAGCTCTGATTGCTCAGCGATGGCAATAAACTCCACCGGTGACACAAAGCCTCGAACAGGGTGTTGCCAACGAACCAGAGCTTCACAGCCAATCAGTGTACCATCTAGAGTGTTTACAATTGGCTGATACACCATACTTAGCTGTTCGTTGGCCGCAAGCGCATGGCGTAGATCACTTTCGAGGTTACTTTGTGCAATAAGCTTATCTTTTAGAGATTGGCTATAAACTGTGAACGGTTTTTGTGTGCGAGGGCATTCATTCATCGCAATGAGGGCTGTGTTGATTTGCTCAGCCGCATCGATGTTTTGTAAATGCGGATAGCCCACGCCAATGTATAAGTGGTAAAAATGAGCGCTACCAGCGGTTTCAATAATACCGCCGACCTGATGCTGTAATCTATCTAATAGGGCGGCGAGTTTTTCATCAAAAATGGCTTCTTTTAGTAATATTAAAAAACAGCCAGGTTTTATATGCGCGCAAAACGCTTGATGTAAGTCAGAAAATTCAATTAGCCGGTTAGCTAGCGTTGTCTGTAGTTCATTTAAGTAATCTTGACCGTAAATATCTTCTAATTGACGATAGCCTTTGATCTCGGCACACAATAAAGTAAGGCCGCTACTGTATTGGTCTTCAGGGCATAAACTAGCGATATATTTTTCGCTGTAATGGCGATTGGCAAGGCCGGTGACCGAGTCAAAATGTGCTTGCTGGTAAAGCTCATGTTGGCGTTGTTTTTCAGCACTGATGTCTTTAATCGTACCAACCAAGGTGTTGGTTTTAGGGTTCCATTCAGCGTGTTCATGAAACCAGCGTTTTTCTCCATTGAGTTTAATCGTGTATTCAATTTCAGTCGGGCTACTAGGCTTAGTATGAATAAAATTTAAAAACGAATTTTTATAAAAGCTATCGATTTTTTTACAGACATCAGTAATTGATTGCGCTTTGCTTTGTTCTTTGAATAGCGATTTAGCTTGTGATGATAATTGCCTAATGCTTTTATCAGGCGACAGATGCCAACTGCCTACGCCACTGAGTGACTGAGCTTGTTTTAATTCAAGTGCCTGTTCAGACAGCTCTAAGGTTTGCTTTTGCACAAGTTTTTCGAGGTTTTGCTCATGCTCACGTAACCGACAAGTAATCGTAATCAAATAGCAGCTAACCGATGAAAGTAACAGAGCTATGAGTAGTAATACTAAAAATTCAACATGAGCTCGATAAGCAAACTCGTCTTTAATACCCACAACCCAATGTTGATTTTCAACATCGAGGTTGTAAGTTGACCAGTGGCTTTGCTCAAAACCGTTGTTATTTAAAAGCGGCGCGTAGCTATTCGCTGTTTTTTGCCAAACCTCATAGAGGTGAGGGTGTGAAGTAGTCTCAGGGCTCAAATTTGCTATAAATTCTGGAAAACGCAGCACCGCGATTGCAAACCCCCAAAACTCATTTTGATCAAAAATTGGTAATCGAGCGACTAAGCCTTGACCACCTTGAGCCAACTCTTTAGGTCCATCGATTTGCATTTTTTGAGTATCAATGGCTGTTTGTAATGACTTTTCAATACTTTGCATCTTGAATAAGTCGACACCAATCACACTCTCGTGACTGGTTAGCGGGTAGCTGTATTGAATAACCCCTTTTGGTGCAAGTTGAATAGTTTGGCTACCATCACTATGAGTTAATATCTCAGTGGCAAGGGTTTCGAATTCAGTTTGTGTGTATGTAAAGTCACGCATCGCGGCGCGAACAAGGTAAGGACCAAGGAGTGCGCTATCAAGTGCTTTTTCAAGGTTACTGCTGTAACTGTTAAGTGCTGCATTTTGCTCAATTTCATGCATTTCTTGTCTATCGTAAAACACTTTTAGTGCGATCGCCGAAAATAAACAGAAACTGAGAAAAAAAGAAGTAAATAACAACGAAAAATATGTAATATTACGCAATGGCGTCTCTGAATTAAGTGGGTATTTAAGTACTAAGCTTGCTTTTAAAAATACTAGTTTAGGGTTAGCTGGTTGTCTAGCAAATATCTAGAATTTTAGTTGAATTTTTAGCAAGTTAAAAAAATAATTGTACCTAAATACAATGAATTGCAAGCACAAGTAAGATTAAACACTATGTACCAAGCCGTTATAAAAGCGATAGATGCAGCGAATGCTGTCGACCCAAATCGTGTAAAACAAGATGATCAAGAGCTAGCAAAAGAGTCTTTATATGCAATGCGTATGACCGATATGCTAAACCGTTTCAACCCACAAGCCGATGAGTTGATGCATATTGCTGCGCGAGGCCAACATATTGAGCGTTGGCGCTCTCCTCGCAGTGATTTTCCTATGGGTAAGCAAGGTTATTATCAATGGCGTACTGCTTTATATGACTTTCATGCCGAGCGTGTAACAGCCCTTATGAAAACGGCGGGTTACGCACCGGAAGAATGTGAGCGTGTATATGCAGCCGTTGCTAAAAAGAACATAAAACGAAACCCTGATAGCCAATTGATAGAAGACATTGCAAGCCTTGTGTTTATTGAGCATTACATGCTTGATTTTGCAAGTAGTAAGCCTGACTACGATGAGCAAAAATGGTTGGGTATTATTTGTAAAACATGGCAAAAAATGTCAAATGAAGCACATGACTTTGTATTAGCTGGTAACATCAGCTTACCTGAGCCGCTTAAACCGTTAATTACAAAAGCGCTAAATTAATTATAAAAACAAGGATGGTCTATGTTTTGCCCGCGTACTAAAACAGCCCTTGAAGCAGTGAGCATTGGCGACGTTAACGTGTATTTATCAAAATCTGGTGGCGTATTTTTTGATAACCGACAAATATTTCACTTTAGCGATCCAAGTTTAAAACCCGCGCAAGTGCTGGTGGCTCATTTACAAACCCTGCCAACAGAATGTGTTGATTTAGCAAAGCGAATTAATTGCCCGAATTGCCCTGACGTGGTGATGATGCGACGCTTTTTTACGCCACTAAAAGTGGTTGAAATAGATGAATGTCCAAATTGTGCAGCTATTTGGCTTGATCATGGTGAGCTTGAAAAGATCCATGAAAATCATTTAACGCCAAAAGAACGTGAAATGCTGCGTATTGATATGGCCAATAATCATGGTTTTATTCAAGTTAAGATCCCGAATAGGCGTTATTCTGTTCATGCTGAAAAGCCTGAGCCTAAAGCAACGTCATCATTAGAAAAACTAGCAGAACTTGCGTATTTATCGATTTTGAATGACTGATAATTTATATAAAACACCTGACGCTGAACTTACTCGTGGATCTGTCTATCTTTCGAAACTTTAAGATTTAAAACTGTTTACAGAGTTGTGATTTATAGGCGATGGCATACACTTTAAACCTAACGAAATAAATTGATCGGTAACCTATGCTAATAACAATAATATTGGTTTCAGTGTGGGCGCTGTTAATGCTTTATGCTGCGAGCGCTGAATATAAATACTATCAATCGGTTAAAACTTTAGAGCCGGAACTGTGGCAACAGCTAGGTGCACCGCGATTTTTAAAAGTACCTATGGTGTTTGTATCTAAAAAGGGTTTAGCACTTTTAAATTCCACAGAGAACGAAACTGTGCGAGCGAATGCAAAAAAACATCGCCAAGCTGGGATTTTGTTTCTTTCCTATGTGGGGTTGGTGCTGGTATCGGCAATCGTATTTTTTAAACTTGCTTAAAAAGAAGCCTGTACCAACTAAGATACAGGCTTTATTAGTTATTAAGTGTTAAAGTTTAACCAGCATTTTTCCTTTATTTTTACCTTCGAACAGGCCAAGAAATGCATCAACGGCATTTTCGATGCCATGGTAAACCGTTTCTTCAGATTTAATTTTACCTTCGCCGATCCACGCGCCCATTTGCTCAATAAACTCAGGGAACTGATCAAAGTAATCAATCACAATAAAGCCTTGCATGGTGAGCTTTTTATCTTGCTTTAAATCGTTAAAAATTACTGGTTCTTTATTTTTATTTCGGTTCTTTTGTTTGTTTTTTTAATGATTTTTTTGATGGTCTTTATTGCTGGTGTAAGGTTATTAAAGTTTTAAATGGTTTTACAAAAGGAATTGCTGTGAATATAAGTCATAACAGGGTTGTTTTATATTTTATTCTCATATTCGCTATTTTGTTTATTTATACATCGCTAGTAGTTATGTTAAATGATATTGAACAAAAAGAGCCTGAAATAAAACAGCTAAACTCTCAGTCTTATCATGAGTCTAGTCTAATTCTAAGTTTGCTTTCGCAACTAAACTCGGCTGAGTTGAGCCCAAATAACGACCGCGCATCACCTAACCCGAACATTACTGAATTCGACAATATACCCATTGCAATTTTAAAAAATAATAAAGCTGACTTATTAAAAACGTTAGGACTATTGTTTGATACAGACAACGGCCTTGCCTTGTCGCCTGAGCTTGAGCAGCTTGCCAACATTTATGGCTACCAAATTAGTGGCAGTACCGACAACCCCATAATTAGCGCTAAATAATTATTAAAATATAAGGTCAATAGTGTGAAAAAATTAGTGGTGTTTATGAGCGTGTTACTGGCCTGTTTTTTTACCACAGGTTGTGATTTTTTATTTGATGAAGCGCATGGTTATCGCGGGCCCATAGTTGTGACAATTAAAACAGAAGATGGCTCAGTGCCAGAGTTCCCTTTTTTAATAGAGTCGGGCTATTCAGAGTCGTGTGGTCATAGTAGTTGCGGTATTGAATTTGGTTATAAATATTTTAAAGCAGCCTATGCGAATGAGCAAATCACCTTCCCGCGGGAGCGGTTAGATTTATTACAACCTAATGCCTATGCATCGATTGAGTTTACTGTGACCCATCCTAATTATCACCAAGGCGCGTTTCCACGAGGTTTTGCGCCTACCGATGCTGATGACCCCATTTATGTTACGTTTACTGTTAAGCCGTTTGCTGAACAAATGAACAAAGTGGCTGGCTGGGCGACTGGTTATAAACAAGAGATGCAAAAATTCATACCAGATAGCAGAGAATTTAAAGAAGCAGACATGATGTATCGCCAAGAGCGTTTTAATTTAGGACAGATGATTGCAAGGCATATCACGTTGACTAAAACGGTTTACTTACCCCATTTTTCAAAACGCATGCAACA
>NZ_LJTB01000009.1:0-180544 GCF_001306895.1 Pseudoalteromonas sp. UCD-33C
TTAGTCATCAGACATCAGGAATCAGACGTCAGAAACCTAGCACTAGACACCTATCACCTAGCACCTAGCACCTAGCACCTAGCACCTAGCACCTAGCACCTAGCACCTAGCACCTAGCACCTAGCACCTAGCACCTAGCACCTAGCACCTTCGCTATTAACTTCTCGTTTTTCACATCTAATGTTATATTTAATCTAATTTAAGGATTTTTATAATTTTAACTCGGAATAGGTTATGTCAAAACTCAATCTCTTTTTAGGTAGTGCAATAGCTCTAAGCTCACCACTTGCACTGGCTGATAATGTTAATAATTACCAATCTTTTGCAGCCTTCACAGGATTAATCAACACCCCCAATGCAGAAACTGTAGAAAAAGGTCATGGTATTATTGGTTATAATAACCAGTTAGCCCCACCTCAATTTCCAGCTAGAGGCTCTTTTAATGATGACGGTGAAAGGGTTTATGTCGATGGCCATAACTTTAAGTTTTCGGCAGGCTTATTCGAAGGGTTTGAAGTACAGGGCATGCTAGCAGCTTATAGTATTCATACGAATAAGTTTATTGGTAGAAATTCAGAAATCCGCGATTTATCGTTTAATGCTAAGTATCAAATACCTTATATTCCTAAAGACTGGTTTAATTTAGCGATTGGTGTGCGAGATTTTGGTGGCCGCGCTAAGGCAAATGCCTACCAAACATATTATGCTGTAGCCTCTAAAGAGCTCTGGGATTTTAGGTTTTCAGCGGGGTTTGGCGACAGTAAGCAGCCGTTAGGGCAAATGGATGGTGCATTTGCTGGGGTTGAATGGCAAGTTTTCGACTGGTTTGCACTACAAGCAGAGCACGATAGCGAAGCATTTAATGCAGCTGCAAGGGTAACGGTACCTAAAGAGTGGTTATACGATTTTGGTGAATTAACTTTAAGCTCTCGCTTTTATAGCAGCACAGATAACTCTGAAGAAGATACCTATTGGGCTGTTGATTTTAAACTACCTTTCTCAGATGAAGCCAAAGATAACTATAAACCAGTTAAGCCTGCGCCGTATGTTGCTCCTGTAAGTTCAAAGCCTACAGCAAAAGTTAAAAGTAATGGTTTAGACTTTGTTGAAACAGCAATGGCGCCTGAGCTTGCACAGCAAGACAAAGCTCTGACCGTTGCTACAGTTAAACAAACACCCACACAAGTAACTCAAAAGCTAGCAAGCTCAAGTTTAAATAGCCAAGTAACAGTTTTAAAAGAGGCACTACTTAACGATGGCTTCGAAAATGTTGTAGTTGGTTATAACCTGAATACTGTATTCGTAAACTTTGAAAACTCAGTATTCAACCGCAATGACATCGATGCAATTGGTGTGGTACTTGGTCGTATCGCTGAAAGTGTGACGAGTGCCAATACGCACTTTAATGTACAGCTTTCTAAAACAGATATTCCTTTAATTGCTATACAAGGTAAAGTTGATAACTACCGCTTATTTATCGAACAAGGCGTGAGCCCAGATCTAAATGTGCAACACGGTAAAGCGAATATTCCTGAAGGTGTAGTATGGGCCGGTAAAGCAGAGGCTAGCCCTTACTTTAAACCAAGAGTTACTGTTAGCCCAGTTCTTTCATCTGCTTATGGTACAGAGTTTGGTACATATGATTACTCTTTAGGGTTAAGAGCAAATGTTGATTTGCCACTATGGCAAGGCGGTGGTATTAACGTTAGCGCACAAACTGGCGTATACGAAACCGATGACTATAAAGATAATGGTGCATTCGATGCTTACAGTATTCAAGAAGGTCTTGTAAACGCAACTCTTTATCAAACCTTTAAATTGCCATATGGTTTTTATAACCAAACACAAATAGGCTTCTTTAAAGATTACTTCGATTATAAAACTATTATTAACGAAACAGCTTGGTTAAGCCCTGAAGGCCGCCATAAAGTGAGCGCTAAAATCGCTTATTTTGATTATGCAGATTACCGCGCATCTCGTGAGTACGAAACACTTACATACCAATATAACTGGGTTGAGCAAGATATTACTTTTCATGCTACGGCTGGTAAGTATTTTTATGGTGACACAGGTGTAGCACTTGAAAGCCGCTTCTGGTTTGGTGATAGTTATGTAGCTATTTATTATCAAGACTCAGACGCACAAGTTGCTGGAGTTGCGATTAATATTCCACTTACTCCACGTAAAGACATGAAAGTAAGTCCAATTGGTCAACTTAAAGGCTCTGCTAACTGGCGTTCGGGTGTGCAATCACAAGTTGGAACTAAGAATGTATTAGTATTTAATCAAGGTTACGCACCTATTACTGAAATTAACCTTGATAGAACAATACTCAAACGTGGCCGATTATCTTCAAGTTATATTTATAGCAACCTAGCGCGAATGAAAGAAGCGTATGAGAGTTATAAATAATAGCGACTCGAAGTAACGAGATACGAGATACGAGATTCGAGATACGAGATTCGAGATACGAGATTCGAGATTCGAGATTCGAAAATCGAGATTCGAAAATCGAGATTCGAAAATCGAGATTCGAAAATCGAGATTCGAAAATCGAGATTCGAGATTCGAGATTCGAGTCAGATACTGATGCCAAGGAGTGGCTATGTACTACGAGAGATTAGATGTATGGAAAAGATCTTTTCAATTAAGTCTTTTAGTTTATAGAAGTTTTTATTTACTCAAAGATTTTAGTTTAAAAGATCAAATGTGTCGCTGCTCGGTTTCAATTCCAAGTAACATCGCTGAAGGGTATGAGCGCTTTTCTAAAAAAGAAAGAGCTCATTTCCTTTCTATAGCTAAAGGCTCCATCGGTGAACTCAAAACACAAGTTATGCTTGCTTTTGAATTGGGTTACTTGCATAAGGAAAACTACTTACTCATAACAAATGAGTGTGAAGAAATTGGTAAAATGCTAGGTAAATTAATGTACTTACATAAAAACAATTAATTTACCCTTGTATACTCGCAACTCGCAACTCGCAACTCGCAACTCGCAACTCGCAACTCGCAACTCGCAACTCGCAACTCGCAACTCGCAACTTGTAACTTAAATCTTATGCGGCGGTATTACTACGCTTTTAAGTAATTCGTTTTCCATGATCAAAACGCCTTGATACACGTTTTGTCCATCACTAGAAAACTCAAAAATAAATTCGCTTTTTATACCTGGTTTACCGTGGACGATTTTGATTAAACTTGGCTTTTTACGCATGCCGGTAACAAATCTGATTAATCCTTTTTGATCTGCATGGGCACTGTAGCCGCTAATGGTATGAATTTGTGCTTTAATCATTACTTTTTGATTATCGATAAATACATAGCCGCCGCGTGGGCCGTATTTTTGAATTTCTCGGCCTAAAGTTCCTTGCCCTTGGTAGCCAACAAAAATGACATCGGTTGTTTTGTCGGGCAAAAACCGTTCTAGATAATTAACTATTCTGCCGCCATTACACATACCGCTAGCAGCAATGATTATTGCTGGTTGCTGTTTGGAGGCTAAAAAGTTTATAAGGGCAAGGTGTTCTTGGTGGCTATCAATGGTGTGTAGTTGGTTGAAGTCGAGTGGGTGGCGGCCTTGTTTTACGCGTTTTTTTGCTTCGTTATCCCATAGCTGTTTGAAGTGTAAATATTCATTTGTAAAGTTGGCTGCCATTGGCGAATCTACAATAATTTGCAGTTTATGCCACATAGAGCGCTTGCTTGCAGAATGAATAAGTTGTTCAAACTCATAGAGTAGCTCTTGAGTTCGGCCAATGCTAAAAGCGGGTATAAGTACCACGCCATTATCACTTATGGCACGTTCTATAACCTTTTTAAGTACGGCTACGCGCTCTTTACGACCTTGATGGTTTTTATCACCATAGGTCGACTCAATAACTAATGTATCGGCGCGGTAAGGCGGTTTAGGCGTTGGTAATAAGGGTGTGTAAGGCGCACCTAAATCACCAGAAAATACCACTCTATGCGTATTTGGCTTTTTACCTAGCTCAATTTCAACATAGGCAGAGCCTAAAATGTGCCCGGCACGTTGCAGGCGGATTTTATATAATGAATTTTGATCACTTGGGGCTACTTTTTCGGGGCTAAAGCCCACTCCTTCGGGAATGCAGTACCATGTATTGAAATCGAGAGAGACAATTTGTTGTTTTAGTAACTTTAAGCAAGTGCGGATCATTGCTTCATCGCGAGTTACACCCACTTTTAAAGCATCTTCAATCACCATAGGCAATAGCTTGGCGGTGGCAGCCGAGGTGAAAATAGGCCCTTTAAAACCAGCTGCAAGTAGATAGGGTATGCGACCAACATGGTCTATATGGCAATGTGTGACAATCAGCGCTTTTACTGTTGATATATCAAACTCAATTGCTAAGTTTTGTTTACTGTCTTCTCCTTGAAATAGCCCACAATCAACAAGTACAGAATTTGTGTCATCAATAAATAGCTGGTGACAAGACCCTGTTACGCCTTTCACCGCTCCGTGGTGTTTTATATGCATAATAATCTCCTGATTTTAAGCGAGGTTTTAGAATAGAAGTTATTGACTTATAGAGCAATGGGCGAGCGAAAAGCTATTCAAGGCCAGAGCCGTCCCTACGTTTTAATATAGGCGTAAAATTTTAGGAGCTGTCAGCTGTCAGCGGTTAGTTTACAGATGAACGGTGGCGTTTGTTGGTAATGCATGTAGGAGGTACTTTAGTGCCGAAAGTTTAAGGAGCTGTCAGCCGTCAGTTTGAAGATCAATTTTGGTTATGCATTTATTTGTGGGTTGGGCGCTGTATGTCAGACGCGCCAAGCAAGCGTGACGCCTACGGTGGTGTAGGCGTGAAATTTATTTCCCGCGTTATCTTCTTATATTGCGCGATATAAAATCGCGCCTATGATAACTCGCATCTCGCATCTCGCATCTCGCATCTCGCATCTCTAACCTTTATTTATCTCTAATATCGCTTTTAACGTATGTTCCTTTTCAAGAATATCGCGATAAAGAGCAAACTGGTTGCGGGCGCGTTCTAGGTTGTGGTTTGCATGCTTGGTGGCAAAGTAATTATCGCCATCAATAAAGTCTGTTAAAAAGCGCAGGCCAATCATAAAGGTCATGACCTTGGTGCCTAACCAAAAGCTTTCTTTTTCGGCGTCGGTGATCACATCTTGTAGTGGTTCAACATAACCTTTAACGATGGCGGCGAAGATCTCTTCACGAACACGTACATTATTTAGGTTGGTTGAATCTTCTTGCTCAGGAGAGCAGAAGGTACGCACCATATCGCCAAAATCAAATAACCAATAACCAGGCATACAGGTATCGAGGTCGATGACTGCTTTTGCATCATCAGATTGCGTGCAAAACAGCATGTTGTTGATTTTTGTGTCGTTATGGCATGGTCTTAAAGGAATGTTTCCTTCAAGCTGTTTTAACTCATCAACTAAAGACTGCTGAGCTAAACAAAAATCGATGTCGTCTTGGCAAAGGGCTACACGGTTTACAGGATCTTTTTCGATGACTTTTTTGAAAGCATCAAAGCGCATCGCTAAGTTATGAAAATCAGGGATCACATGATGCAGCTGATCAGCCTGAAAATCTTGTAATGCTAGCGCGAATTGTCCAAATGCATTGGCTGCAGTTTGTGCTTGCGAGATAGTTGCTACCACATCTTCACTATAACTGCCGCCAATAAATTCGAGTGCACGCCAAATACCTTGATCGCATTCAACTAAAAAGTCGCTTTCGATAGTTGGAACATGACGAATAATTTCGAGGCTGTATTCACCATTGTCGTGTTTTTCACTAAGGTGCTGCTCAATTAGTCGTGCATTTTCAACTAGGTGCTCAGGGTTAGGAAACACATCGGTATTTAACTTTTGCACAACCAAGGCGTTTTCTTCTGATTTAAGTAACATGGTTGTGTTGATGTGGCCATTGCCAATTGGCTTTAGCGTTACGTTATCTGTGCTTAAGCCAAAGTGCTCAGAAAGATAAGTTGCAACAGGATTAGACTTCATTAATTTTCCATTACTTATTTTTTGCAAGAAGAGGCGAGGGTTTAATCGTTTAGCTTACGACGTAACTGACATAAAGTGTGTGCTATTGCATCCAGTTCAGCTTTGTAGGTTACGCCATACCATGGCTCTTGTGCAGTATAAACGGTTACAGCTTGGCGGTTATCTTGAATCGCGAGTTGTATCTCATTTGGTAAATAATACTCTTTCGTGACACCGTTGTCAGTATTTTCTAAAAACTCAATAAAGCCTGTTTCTAAGTCATTAAATAAACTCGGTGTTATTCCCCAAAAGCTCATAGAACCTAGGGCATCATCGGCAATTTGTAATCTCTCACCATGTGGATTGTTGCCTTTTAAAACATTATTTTCGAGTTTAATATCTAGGTACTCGACCACATCAGTCAAATGCTGGTGGTTATCAACAGAGCATACACCACGATTTACACCACCTTCTTCGGAGAGCGTATCTTTTATTGGGTAACCTACCATGGCCCAGTTACTATGCTGTTTGAAGTGTTCGCTAAGAACAGCAAAAGAAGACTCGCCATAATAATCATCGGCGGTAATGGCAATAGCAGGGTTGTTCACATAGGGTTTTGCACAAAGTAATGCATGACCTGTACCCCAAGGTTTTAGGCGTTCAGCGGCTAAGTGTTCATAGCCATTTGGTACTGCACTAATTGCTTGCTCAACTAGGATTACTTCGAGCGACTCAGGTAGGCGCGGTAAAATCGTCGCTTCAAACTCTGCACGAATTTTTTTATTAATGATGATCACCGCTTGGCTCACACCAGCTTTAACCGCATCCTGAATACTAAGTTCCATGATGGTACAGCCCAGCCCTGGAATTTCGGCAATTTGTTTGTTTCCGCCAAAGCGGCTACCCAGCCCGCCAGCCAATACGATTAAAGTAAGAGAGTGTTGAGTCATCGCGAAAGTTAAATAAAAAACAAAGGAAAAGTGTACCAGAAACAATCACGGGGGAGGAAGAGAAGCTTTAAGCTATAAGCTGTAAGTTTTGAGCCGAGCGGTGTTGTTTGTGGGCCTTACCCAAGGGCCTACCTCGTAGGAGGTACTTTAGTGCCGAAGTGTTTAGAGCAATTCACGGCTAAAGCCGTTCCCACGTAGGCGTATAATTTAAGGAGCCGTCAGCCTTCAGCTGCCAGTTTTGAGCCGAGCTGTATTGTTTGTAGGCTCTTTAATGATTTTCCGGTTTGGTGTTGAATGTTAGACGCGCCAAGCAAGCGTTGTACCTCGCATCTCGTACCTCGCATCTCGCACCTCGACTCTCGAACCTAATAGCTTCATATTTACGTAGGTGGTATATTCTCTTTGTGGTGATTAACCTTTTTAGGTAGACGATTAATGGCAAAAGATAGATACGCGCCAAAAGCTGTTGGCGATATTATGGCGGGCTTGAGTGGTCGCTTGGCATCTTATGCTGGTAAAACCCAAGGCTTGTCTTCTCAACAAACGATTCTTGATGACTTTTTAGGTGAAACGCTTTCGAAAAAATGCCGAGTAAGTAATTACCGTGATGGTACTTTGATGATCGAAGCGGTTTCGGCACCGATTGCACTGCGTTTAAATTACTTAAAAATGGATATGCTCTCGCATTTTCGTGCCGCTGGTATGGTAGAGCTTGGGCAAATTAAAATTACCGCAAACCCACAAGCAACTCAGCGCTTATCGGCAACAAATAAGCCAGAAGAAAAGCCTGTTTCTAAACGTCAAATGAGCGAACAAACAGCCGATTACCTCAGCGCCATCGCCGCAGACGCCCCTCCTTCTTTAAAAGCCAAGTTAGAGCGTTTAGCGCAACATGGGCGGAAAAATAAGTAAAGCCATCAGCTTTCAGCCGTCAGTTTTTAGCCGAGCGGTGTGGTTTGTGAGCCTACCCCGTAGGAGGTACTTTAGTGCCGAAGTGTTTAGAACAATTCACGACTAAAGCCGTTCCTACGTTTTGGTGTAGGCGTGAAATTGTAGCAGCGGGTTTACCCCGCGTTATCTTTGAATATTGCGCGATATAAAATCGCGCCTACGATAATTCGCATCTCGCATCTCGCATCTCGCATCTCGCATCTCGCATCTCGCATCTCGCATCTCGCATCTCGTTCCTCGCATCTCGTTCCTCGCATCTCGTTCCTCGCATCTCGTTCCTCGCATCTCGTTCCTCGCACCTCGTTCCTCGAATCGCCTTTTTTCTCCCCTGATCTTGATTTTATTTCGATTGTCGCCATATCTATTCAGTAATCTTGTTTTCACCCTTTTTATGGGGTTAGATCAAAGATTATGGCTGATTTTTAAATTTTCTTGCCGAAATTCCATATCTTCATAAACAGAAGGTTTGATGTTGCGCAGACTCTGGTATGATAGCGCACGAAATAAGCGGTGTTTTGAACAGCGTACTGATAAATTGTTAATTAATATGCCCTACATCATGAGCATAAGCGCATATTAATTATCAATTGAAGAAAGTGGGTTAGCTAATGACTAGCTAACAAAGAATACATTGTAACGGTTTTATCATGATATCTAATTTATTTACCAAGATTTTTGGTAGTCGCAATGACCGCACTATTAAAAACCTAAGAAAGACGGTCGCTCTAATTAATGCGCTTGAAAAGCAATTAGAAGCGCTTTCTGATGAAGATTTAAAAGCAAAAACAGCTGAATTTAGAGAGCGTTACGATAACGGACAAAGCCTAGATGACATTTTACCAGAAGCATTTGCTGTGGTTCGTGAAGCATCTAAGCGTGTAAATGGCATGCGTCACTTCGACGTACAGCTACTTGGTGGTATGGTTTTACATCAAGGTCGCATTGCGGAAATGCGTACCGGTGAAGGTAAAACACTAACAGCAACATTACCTGCATACCTTCGTGGTTTAACAGGTAAAGGTGTTCACGTAATTACCGTGAACGACTACCTTGCAAAACGTGACGCCGAAACTAACCGCCCATTATTTGAGTTCTTAGGCCTAACAGTTGGCTGTAACGTACCAGGTATGATGCCACAGCAGAAGAAAATCGCTTACGCTGCCGACATCACTTACGGTACTAATAACGAATTTGGCTTTGATTATCTGCGCGATAACATGGCATTTAGCATTGAAGAGCGTGTACAACGCCCACTTTACTACGCCGTAGTGGATGAGGTGGATTCAATCCTAATCGATGAAGCGCGTACGCCGCTTATTATCTCAGGCCCAGCTGAAGATAGCTCTGAGCTTTACATCGAAATCAACAAAATTGTGCCTGACCTAGAGCTACAAGAAAAAGAAGATGAAGAAGGCGTTGAAGGCGACGGCGATTACACGATCGATGAAAAGTCTAAGCAAGTTCACTTAACTGAACGTGGTCAAATTAAAGTTGAAGAGCTACTAATTGAGCGCGGCTTAATTCAAGAAGGTGATTCACTTTACTCAGCTTCAAGCATTACATTATTAAGCCATGTGTATGCGGCACTTCGTGCTCACAAGCTTTATCAAAAAGACGTTGATTACGTTGTTAAAGAAAACGAAGTTATCATCGTTGATGAGCACACCGGCCGTACAATGGAAGGTCGTCGTTGGTCAGAAGGTTTACACCAAGCTGTTGAAGCAAAAGAAGGTGTACGCATTCAAAACGAAAACCAAACATTGGCATCAATCACATTCCAAAACTACTTCCGTTTATACGACACGCTAGCGGGTATGACAGGTACAGCAGACACAGAAGCGTTTGAGTTCCAGTCTATCTATGGTCTAGACACAGTAGTAATGCCAACTAACAAACCGATGATCCGTGACGATCGTGCTGATCTTGTGTACCTAACACAAGAAGAAAAGTACGAAGCAATCCTTGCTGATATCAAAGATTGTCAAGAGCGTGGTCAACCGGTACTTGTGGGTACTATTTCTATCGAAAGTTCTGAGTACTTATCGCAGTTCTTACGTAAAGAAAAAATTAAGCACAACGTACTTAATGCTAAGTTCCACGCGCAAGAAGCTGACATCGTTGCCGATGCGGGTTTACCTGGCACAGTAACTATTGCAACTAACATGGCCGGTCGTGGTACCGATATCGTGTTAGGTGGTAACTGGAACAGCGAAGTTGAAAAGCTAGAAAACCCAACTGATGAGCAAATCAAAGCGATTAGAGATGAGTGGCAAAAACGCCACGATGCAGTAATCGAAGCGGGTGGTCTACACATCATTGGTACTGAGCGTCACGAATCTCGTCGTATCGATAACCAGCTACGTGGTCGTTCTGGTCGTCAAGGTGATGCGGGTTCAAGCCGTTTCTACTTATCAATGGACGACGCGCTAATGCGTATTTTCGCTGGTGAGCGCATGACTAACATGATGCGTAAACTAGGTATGCAACGCGGTGAAGCAATTGAGCACCCTTGGGTTAACCGCGCAATCGAAAACGCACAACGTAAAGTTGAAGCGCGTAACTTCGACGTTCGTAAACAATTACTTGAGTACGATGACGTAGCAAACGACCAACGTCGTGTTGTTTACTCGCAACGTAACGAGCTACTTGAAGAAGGCGATATTTCAGAAACTATCACTGCAATTCGCGGCGATGTGCTAAATGGTGTGATTGACCAATTCATTGCACCGCAAAGCTTAGCTGAAATGTGGGATATCCCAGGTCTTGAAGAACGCTTAAAACAAGATTTCTTAATCGAGCTGCCAATTTCACAATGGCTAGCTGACGATAGCAAACTATACGAAGAGAAGCTTCGTGAGCGTATCGAAGAAGCGGTTGAGCAAGCATACAAGCAAAAAGAAGAGATGGTAGGCGAGTCTGTACTACGTCAATTCGAAAAAGCGATTATGCTACAAAGCCTAGACCAACATTGGAAAGATCACCTAGCTGCGATGGACCACCTTCGTCAAGGTATCCACTTACGTGGTTACGCACAGAAGAACCCTAAGCAAGAGTACAAGCGCGAGTCGTTCGAGCTATTCTCTGAAATGCTAGAGAACTTAAAAGTCGACGTTGTGAGTATTTTAAGTAAAGTACAAGTTCGCGCTGAAGAAGATGTTGAGAAAGTTGAAGAGCAACATCGTCGTAGCGAAAATGCACCACGTGAATACCAACACGAAGAAGCCGAGCACATCGGTGGCGAAACACCAGAAGGTGCTGTAGTTACACAACGTGCAGAGCCAAAAGTAGGCCGTAACGAGCCGTGTCCTTGTGGTTCAGGTAATAAATATAAGCAGTGTTGCGGTAAATTAAAATAACCAAAACACGGTGATAAAAAGCGACGCTTGCGTCGCTTTTTTTATGATTAAGGAAACAACAAATGACTAAAAAAGTAGTGCATGTTGCTGTTGGCGTTATTTATAAAGATCAGCAATTATTTATTTGTAAGCGCCCAGACGACAAACATCAAGGCGGCTTATGGGAATTCCCTGGCGGCAAAGTAGAGCAGGGCGAAAGCGTATTTGCCGCACTTCAACGCGAGCTATTAGAAGAAGTAAACCTAACTGTAAACGCCAGTGAAGAGCTAATGGTTATCGAACATGACTATGGCGATAAATGCGTACGTTTAGATGTGCACATTGTTGATGATTTCACAGGCACGGCCCATGGCGCTGAAGGCCAACAAGGCAAATGGGTTGCACTCAACGAGCTTGATGATTACAGCTTCCCAGCCGCGAATGTTGAGATTATCGAAAAGATAAAACAGAGGTATGAGCTGTAACAGCCGTCAGCTTTCAGCTGTCAGTTTCTAGCCGAACGGTTTTGTTTGTAGGCCTTTGCCAAGGCCTACCTCGTAGGAGGTACTTTAGTGCCGAAAACAATTCACGGCTAAAGCCGTTCCTACGTTTTGATGTAGGCGTGAAATTGTAGCAGCGGGTTTACCCCGCGTTATCTTTGAATATCTGTCAGTTTCTAGCCGAGCGGTGTTGCTTGTAGGCCTTTGCCAAGGCCTACCTCGTAGGAGGTACTTTAGTGCCGAAAAACAATTCACGGTTAAAGCCGTTCCTACGTTTTGGTGAAAGGGTAAATCGTAGCAGCGGGTTTATCCCACGTTATCTTTGAATATCTGTCAGTTTCTAGCCGAACGGTTTTGTTTGAAGGCCTTTGCCAAGGCCTACCTCGTAGGAGGTACTTTAGTGCCGAAAAACAATTCATGGCTAAAGCCGTTCCTACGTTTTGATGTAGGCGTGAAATTGTAGCAGCGGGTTTACCCCGCGTTATCTTTGAATATCTGTCAGTTTCTAGCCGAACGGTTTGGTTTGTAGGCCTTTGCCAAAGACTCACCTCGTAGGAGGTACTTTAGTGCCGAAAAACAATTCACGGCTAAAGCCGTTCCTACGTTTTTGTGAAAGGGTAAATCGTAGCAGCGGGTTTATCCCGCGTTATCTTTGAATATCTGTCAGTTTCTAGCCGAACGGTTTTGTTTGTAGGCCTTTGCCAAAGACTCACCTCGTAGGAGGTACTTTAGTGCTGAAAAACAATTCACGGCTAAAGCCGTTCCTACGTTTTGACGTAGGCGTGAAATTGTAGCAGCGGGTTTACCCAGCGTTATCTTTTGTATATTGCGCGATATAAAATCGCGCCTACAATGTAACCACTAACCACTAACCACTAACCACTTAATACCCCTTCCCACCGCTCAAAAATGCGGCTCATCCTGTTTTGATAAGAATTGTTACATATTCGGTTTTATTGTTTTGCTTGAGAGGTTTATTATGGTGAAAGCGAAAAACTAATGATTAATTAGGTTTGCTAGTTTTTCGATAAATACATCAAAAAATAATTAGTACGGGACTCCCATGAAAAAAGTAACACTTACCGCGGCAAGTATTGCACTAGCCCTCGGTCTTGTTGGTTGTGGTGAAAAAGAACAAGAAACTAAAGCACCAGCAACTGCGACCGTAACTGAAGCAAAAGCTCCTTTAAATTCAGGCATTGAATTGGCGAACATGGACAAGTCTGTTCGCGCACAAGATGACTTTTACTATCACGTAAACGGCGAATGGTTAGAGAAAACAGAAATTCCAGGTGATAAATCAAACTACGGTTCATTCACTCAGCTTTACGATGATTCGCAAAAAGCGATGAAAGAAGTACTAGAAAAAGCAGCGGCAAATAAAGACGTTAAGCCAGGCTCTGATGAAGCTAAATTAGCTGCATTCTACAACAGCTATATGGACGAAGCAGGCCGTGAAGCGGCTGGCATCAAGCCATTAACACCAGTGCTAGAAAGCGTTGATGCAGTTAAGAACAAGTCTGATCTAGTTGCTTTAATGGCTGAACTTCGCATTAAAGGCGGTAGCCTACCGTTTGGTTGGTACGTAAACAACGACGCGAAAAATTCTAGCGAAAACGCGATGTATGTTTATCAGTCTGGTTTAGGTTTACCAGATCGCGACTACTACCTAAAAGATGAAGAAAAATTCACAAAAATTCGTGAAGCTTACCAAGCATACGTAACAGCTATCTTAAGCAAAGCGGGTGTAGCTGATGCTGAGTCTGCGGCAAAAGCAATTATTGATCTTGAAACAAGCATTGCTGATGCGCAGTGGAGCCGTGTTGAAAGCCGTGATGCAACCAAATCTTACAATAAGATGAGTGTTGCAGATGCAAATAAACTTACTGGCGACTTTGATTTTGCAGCTTACCTTGATGCATCAGGTATCAAAACTGAAGATGTAATCATTCGCCAACCTAGCTACCTAGAAAAATTCGCAGGTATCTACAACGATACAGACTTAGCAACTTGGCAGAACTACCTTAAGTTCCACTTTGTTAGCAACTACGCTCGCTTATTAGATAAAGAGCTAGTAGACCTTAACTTTGATTTCTACAGCACAACACTTCGCGGTGTAACAGAGCAATCTCCACTTTGGAAAAAAGCGGTTGATGCATCAAACGGTGTATTAGGCGAAATTCTAGGTAAAGTATACGTGAAAGAAAACTTCCCGCCTGAAGCGAAAGCGCGCATGGAAGAGTTAGTTGATAACGTAATCAAAGGTTATGCAGTTGCGATTGAAAACCTTGAGTGGATGAGCCCAGAAACAAAAATTGCGGCTAAAGAAAAGCTTGATAAGTTCACACCAAAAATCGGTTACCCAGATAAGTGGAAAGACTATTCTGCACTTGAAGTTAAAGGTGATGACTTAGTAGGTAACTACATTCGCCACAGCGAGTGGGAATATGCAGATATGACTGCAAAACTAGGTAAGCCAGTTGACCGTTCTGAGTGGCACATGACACCACAAACAGTAAACGCTTACTACAACCCTGTGAACAACGAAATCGTATTCCCTGCGGCTATCTTACAACCGCCATTTTTCAACCTAGAAGCTGATGACGCTGTTAACTACGGTGCAATCGGTGCAGTAATCGGCCACGAATTAGGTCACGGCTTTGATGACCAAGGCGCGAAGTACGATGGTGACGGTAACTTACGTAACTGGTGGAGCGAATCAGACCTTAAACAGTTTGAGGAGCGCACAGGTCAGTTAGTTGCTCAATATAACGAGTACAAACCATTTGAAGATGCAAGCGTTAATGGTCAGCTTACATTAGGTGAAAACATTGGTGACTTAGGCGGCTTAACTGTTGCTTATACGGCATACCAGTTATCACTTGGTGATGAAAAAGCGCCTATCATTGATGGCTACACAGGTGATCAGCGTTTCTTCATGGGTTGGTCGCAAATTTGGCGTCGTAAATACCGTGACGAAGAGTTACGTAACCGCCTAATGACAGACCCTCATTCGCCAAGCCACTACCGTGTAATCGGTATTCTTTCAAACATGCCAGAATTCTATCAGGCATTCGATGTGAAAGAAGGCGACAAGATGTATATCAAACCAGAAGATCGCGTAAAAATCTGGTAATTGATTATCGATTATAAAAAGGCTCTGAGTGAACGCTCAGAGCCTTTTTTGTTTGGAGCAGTTAGCTTTGACTTAGGAAGTGTTTTAACGCCGAAATTATAGATAATTGTTGTGCGCGATATTCACGGCTAAAGCCGTTCCTACGGGATTGTAGGAGGTGTTTTAACGCCGAACATGTTTATCTTTTTTCCAGCTAAAGCGGTTCATACGAGGGTTTAACTTGATTCTTATACGTCTTTGTCTAGATTTAAAATAATAAAAGGAGGGTTATGGATGACCGCACATTATCAAAATCTAAGAAAGCATAGGGTATCAATCCCATTTCACTATTACTCTGTTACCACTTCAACGCTTGACAGAAACTGTTATTTCTCTGACTTTAATAATGCACGAGTTTTAATTAACACTCTAAGGACTATAGAAGGTATTAAAGCTAAAACTATTTGTTTTGTGGTAATGCCTGATCACCTACATTGGTTATTTCAATTACAAGATAAAGTACCTTTAGCTCGATTGATTCAAGAGATTAAAGGGAAGAGTTCATATCTCATAAACAAGCCAACATGCTCTAAACGAAAAATTTGGCAGCCAGGATATTATGATTCTTTAATAAGGAACGAAGAACATTTGCTTGGAGTATCGAGGTACATCATCGCAAACCCATTGAGGGCTGGAATTGTTAAAAATGTGCGTGATTACCCTTTTTGGGATTGTATCTATTTATAGGTAAATTCTTCACGGCTAAAGCCGTTCCTACGAGGTTGTAGGAGGTGTTTTAACGCCGAAATGTTCAGGTGATTTTTTTGTTCGTGATGTTCACGGCTAAAGCCGTTCCTACGAGGTTGTAGGGGGAGTTAACGCCGAAATATTCAGGTGATTTTTGTACGTGATGTTCACGGCTAAAGCCGTTCCTACGAGGTTGTAGGGGGAGTTAACGCCGAAATATTCAGGTGATTTTTGTGCGTGATGTTCACGGCTAAAGCCGTTCCTACGAGGTTGTAGGAGGTGTTTTAACGCCGAAATATTCAGGTGATTTTTGTACGTGATGTTCACGGCTAAAGCCGTTCCTACGGGATTGTAGGAGGTGTTTTAACGCCGAAATGATTATTAAAAAGCCGCAAAATTATCATTAAGCGGCTTTCTTTATACAAATTAAAGCATAATCGCATCTTTTAGATACTGGAATAACTCTTTATAAGCTTTGGCTGGTTTTTCTGCTTTTACTTCTTTTGCGGCGCTGCGCACTAATTGGCGCATTTTTTGGCGCTCAAGAGACGGGTATTGATCAATTGTTGAATTGATCAGGTCGTCACCTTGTTTAATCAAATCATCGCGCAGGGTTTCGATTTTGTTCATCAAAACATCGGCTTGATTGTTTTTATTAAGCATGATGTCGATCATCGCTTGGATTTCATCAACGTTTTCTGTGGTACGTAATACTTTTGCGATGTAGTTTAAGTTACGACGGTAAGCATCGCTCTTATCACTTACTTTATCAGAAACAACTAACGCTTCTTTTAAATCGTGATTAAGCGGTAAACGATCGCGCTGCTTTTTCGGCATTTTTGCAATTTCAGCACCCAGACCATGATATTGCATGGCTTCACGTTTTAATTCGCTTTTTGATACGTAAATAATTTCTTCTTCGATAAGTGGCTTTTTCTTCTTCGCCATAAGGATGCTCATTCAGTAAACTTAACTATTCGCTATTATACGCCATTTAGTTAATGATTAATATTAGCTGATGCAGGTCTCGCAGTGTGTTAGCATTCGTTACACTATAAAAAATATCAGAACCTAGGACACACAAGATGAAAGATCCTATTTATCAACACATTTCTGAAGTGAAAGACGCGGTAAGCGAAGTACTGGAGCATGCAAAAAAATTGGGTGCAACAGCAGCAGAAGCGGCGATGTCGAGCACGTCAGGTTTGTCTGTCAGCACGCGCATGGGCGAAGTTGAAACAATAGAGTTTAACCAAGACGGTGGCTTAGGTATTAGTGTTTATGTGGGTAACAACAAAGGCTCTGCTTCAACAGCCGATTTAAACCCTAAAACATTACGTACAGTGGTCGAAAAAGCCATTGATATTGCAAAGTTCACCTCTGACGACCCATTTAATGGTATCGCTGATAAAGAGTTACTTGAATTTGCACCGCAAGATTTAGATTTATACCACCCGTGGGAAGTTAGCCCTGAGCAAGGTGTTGAGTTTTGTCATCAAGCAGAACAAGCGGCGCTGAATGCCGATGAGCGCATTGTAAATTCAGACGGTGCGAGTTTTTCTTCTCACCAAGGTTTACGTGTTTATGGTAACAGCCATGGCATGATTGCAGGTTACCCGCGTACGCGTCATAGCATTAGTACGATGGTGATTGGTAAAGAAGGCGAGCAAATGCAGCGTGACTCGGCTTATACCATCGCACGCCATAAAGATGATTTAAATGACGCTGCAAAAGTAGGCCTCGAAGCGGCAACCGAAACCTTGGCTAAACTTAACAGCCAAAAGCTCGGTACCATGAAAGTGCCTGTAATTTTTAGAGCAGATATTGCTAACTCATTATTCGGCCATTTAGTGTCGGCGATTGGTGGTGGTGCTCTTTATCGTAAATCGAGCTTCTTGCTTGATAGCTTAGGTACAAAAGTATTCAGCGATTGTGTGAATATCTCTGAGCGCCCGCATTTATTAAAAGGTTTAGCGTCTTCGCCGTTTGATGCTGAAGGTTTAAAAACCGTAGATCGTGAAATTATTCAAGGCGGTGAGCTGCAAACTTACCTATTAGCTAGCTACGCGGCACGCAAACTATCGATGGCACCAACGGGTCATGCTGGTGGTATTCATAACTGGCTAGTTGAACAAACCCATGCCGATTTAAAAGCACTTTTAAAAACCATGGGCACAGGCTTATTAGTAACTGAACTTATGGGCCAAGGTGTGAACACGGTAACGGGTGATTACTCACGTGGTGCGGCGGGGTTTTGGGTTGAGAATGGCGAAATCCAATACCCAGTAAGTGAAATCACGATTGCTGGTAACTTAAAAGATATGTTTAAGGCCGTTGTGGGCTTAGGTGGCGACATCGAACGTCGTGGCGGTATTCAAACAGGCTCTGTATTGATTGAACAAATGCAGATTGCTGGTAGTTAATATATATACAACGAATCATTTTTTTAAAGCCTCACTTTTGTGGGGCTTTTTTATTTGAAAAAGTTCTTTACCTAAACTTAACTTGAGGTTTTATCTTGGTGGCAATTTAAAAATAAAAAGGAAAACTACCATGTATTTAGAACACGTAAACCTTGTTGTTAGTAATGTTGATGCCATGCTGCACTTTTATAAAGCAGCATTCCCTCACTGGCGTGTGCGTAGTCAAGGCGATAGCAAATGGTCGGGCAAACCGCGTAAGTGGCTGCACTTTGGTGATGATTACCAATACCTTGCATTAAGCGATAACGGTGAAGCTGAAAACCGTGATTTAGCTGGCCACCAAGTAGGCCTTGCTCATTTTGCTTATGTGACAAACGATATTAATGCTGTTGTTGAACGTCTGGTTTCAGCTGGTTATGAAATTGATAAACACGGCCCAGAAAATCCATATCGTAAAAATGTATATTTCATCGACCCTGCAGGTTTTGAAGTTGAGTTTGTAGAGTATTTTAGTGATATCCCGAGTGAGAGGAATAATGACTTGTGAGGGAGCTGTCAGTTTTGAGCCGAATTGTGTTGTTTGTTGGTCAAGCATAGGTTGATGAAATGGTGTTGTATATAAGACGCGCCAAGCAAGCGTGACGCCTACGGTTGATGTAGGCGTGAAATTTAGTGAGCCATCAGCTTTCAGCTTTGAGCCGAATTGTGTTGTTTGTAGGTCAGGCATAGGTTGATGAAATGGCGTTGTATATAAGACGCGCCAAGCAAGCGTGACGCCTACGGTTGATGTAGGCGTGAAATTTATTTCGCGCGGTGGTTGTAGCAGCGGGTTTACCCCGCGTCATTTATTACCTATTGCGCGATATAAAATCGCGCCTACAATATCTCGCAACTCGCAACTCGCAACTCGCAACTCGCAACTCGCAACTCGCAACTCGCAACTCACAACTTTACTGCACTTTATTCATCTCTTTCCAACTGGCTTTTAGGCTGTTGGCAAAGCTGATGAACTTTTCTTTCATGGTACGTTTAACCGAAATCTCGACTGAGCCTAGCCATACATTACCTTCGATAGTGATGGTTGGGCCTTGGCCTTTATTTAAGGCGACTGATTTGTTTTCTACGCTGCCAATTACGCTAAACAGTTTAGATACCACATTAACATGTTCTGGTACGTAGATTTCGTCGTTACCTAAAATACAGTTCACGTAAATAGTGACATGCTGATGTTGGAAAATTGCTTCGCTAAAGTCGAGTTCGATTGAACCTAAGCAGTTGGTGAGGTGAATTTCTTTTGGTACTACCCATTGGCCGCTGCGCTCATTTGAACCTAAAATACTACGAAGCTGCAGGCTTTCGTTGTCGCTGCTGTGGCTGTAGTGAGGTTTAAATTGCGCATGCTTATGCGATTTGTAGTCAATATCTGCTTTTAGTTCTAAATCAGCAACCAGTTCAACCAATACTTCGTTGCTGGTGGCTGCCATTGCCTGGTCTAGTCGGCGTTCAAATGCTTCGGCTGAAATAACAGCATGACTGTAGTTATAAATGAGTTGATCAATGACTTCTTCTCTTACTTGATCGATTGGGCGATCTTCAAGTTTAACGGCCATGGTAGTTCCCTGTTGTGATTTTAAAGGTGATTTTTTAGTTATTAATTACGAAGCAAGGCTTAGGCCAAAGTTTATTTTAATATAAATCAATGGTTTGTATTTTTTTGCTAATAAGCAACTTCGTTAAATTAACCACAGATTAATAAAATCAGCAACTAAATGGTTATTTTTGCAACATCGTGAACTTCTTACCGAGCAGCTTGTAAATCTTTACCTAAATGAATATAAATAGTCGCTGAATAAGTGTTTAACTTGATGAAAATAAACAAATAAATAGTTGGCATCATAGTCGCATTAGTAAATGTGTCTTAAATCAAAAGGAGAAGATTATGAACACTTTTAACAAATCTATGATTGCCGCTTTAGTAATTGGTGCAACTAGCATGTCAGCTCAGGCAAGCAGCTGGGAAAATGAAAGTAAAGATGCTTGGATTGATGGTAAGGCAGAAACTGTGCTTCTTATGAACACAAACCTTAACAACTTTGACATCAACACTGATGTAACGAATGGCAAGGTTGTACTTACAGGTAAAGTTGATAGCGAATTAGATAAAGAGCTTGCTGAAGAGCTCGTTCTTAGCCTAGACGGTGTTAGCTCTGTTGATAACAAACTAACTGTTGTTAAAAACATGAAAGCTAAGCACATGAAATCAGACAAAGCTGATTCAGCAGAAAGCGACTTAACCGACGCAAAAATCAGTACTGTAATCACAACACGTTATTTATTTAACTCAGAAGTGGGTGGTACAGACATCGATGTTGATACTGACATGGGTGTAGTAACACTAAAAGGTACTGTTGAGTCTGATGCAGAAAAGCAATTAGCGGTAAGCATTGCTGAAAATGCTGAAGATGTTCGCAAAGTAATCGATGAATTAACGATTGTTGCTGAATAATAGCAAGCCCTATATAGCCCAGCTTTGGCTGGGCTAAGCTTTTTCAAGGAGTGAGTCATGGATTTAATACGTATTATTTTATCGGTTTTAATTCCACCTCTTGGCGTATTTTTACAGGTAGGTTTAGGTGCGCAGTTCTGGATTAATATTCTTTTAACCTTATTAGGGTACATTCCAGGTTTGATTCATGCTGTGTATATCATCGCTAAGCGATAATCACCGCATTAATCTACAAGGATGGGTAATGGAGCACAGCAAGGAGTTGCTGTAGGAGTAACGGACGATAAACCGCAAGGAGTTTACAGTATGGATAATGTAACTACGCACAAAGGACAACAAGGAAGTAACAAGGCGTTATGGAGTAGCGCACAATGGCAACGCTTTATGGATAAAGTGAATGGAGATGACAGCAAGGAATAAGCTTAGGCAGGAGCCAAACAGGATGAAGCTAGCGTAAGGAGGAGACTATATGGAACAAGTACAAACGCAACCAACACAAGGATTGACCAACAAAGGAGTTGCTTTATGGAATAAGCAACAGTGGCACGAATTTATGGAACACGCGAAAGCGGTTGCGCCACGACTAACAGGGAAGGCTGACGATAAAAACCCGATGTCATCTTCAGGTGACATCGGGTTTTTAACTACTTCAGCAATTTATCTTTATAACTTAAATTGATTCACCGTTTTATTTAAAGCGGCTGCCAATTCATTCAAATCACGTGCTTCATCCGCCAATTCATGGGCATGATCCGCAGTGCTATTCACTAAGTGATTAATTGCTGCCAAGCTATTGTTGATATCTTCTGCAACCACAGTTTGCTGCTCTGTCGAAGTCGCAATTTGATGACTTTGATCTTGCACATTTGTCACAGATTGCGCGATATCTTGTAGAGCTTGCAATACAATTTGTGTTTGCTCAACTGAACCTTCAGCACGCTCTTGACCTTGTTGCATCATAGTCGATGCTTGTTGGGCAATTTGCTGTAAGCGGCTGACCATATTGCGAATATCATCAGTAGATTCTTGCGTTCTGCTTGCCAGTGAACGAACTTCATCAGCAACAACAGCAAAGCCTCGACCTTGCTCGCCAGCACGAGCTGCTTCAATTGCTGCGTTCAGTGCTAGTAAGTTAGTTTGCTCTGCAATCGAGTTGATAACATCAACTACCGCACCGATATTGCCACTTTCTTGTTCAAGACCCGCAACCACTTTAGACGCTTCACCAATATGGCTTGCAAGGGCGGTCATCACTGATTGAGCTTGAGTAGAGCGTTTCGTACCGTCAACGGTAATGGTTTGCACTTCTTCAGCGGCATTATTGGTGTGCTGGGCATTACGCGAGATTTCCATCACTGTAGACGCCATTTCGGTTACCGCCGCACTAACACTATCAACTTGCTGCTTTTCTTGCTGAATTTCATCGTTGGTTTTTTGCGATACAATTTTCAACTGGCTTGCAGCTTGGCTTAGTTGCTCAGCCTGCGCAGCCGTATTTAGCATCATTGCACGAAGTTTATCGATGAAGGTATTCATGTGATGAGCAAGTTGGCCCACTTCATCATTACTCTTGATTTCGATTTTTTGTGTTAAATCGCCATCACCTGATGCGATATCACGCATGATGTAAGTTAGCTTAGTCAGCGGTTTGGTGATCATTTGCGTGGCCCAGAAGATCATCGCAATGATAATCGCAAGAATGATGATCACTGAGGTTGTGGTTGTCATCACTGCATCATTTACTGGCTCATCAATCATACTTGTTGGAATTAAAATACCCACGTACCAATCAAGGTAAGGGGTTTCTAGCTCAAGGCGGTTGTATACAACGTAATATTGCTCACCTTTGAAAGTAACAAAGCTGCTGCCATCTTTTTGGCTTTTCATCGCGCGGTTTAATTCGCTAAAGCCTGATGTGTCGCTAAATTGTTTTTCGAGGGCATCTAAGCCTTCCTTGCCATTCGGACCTTCGTCAGTCACAGATAGCTTGTGGCCAGTGCGCTTAGATAAGTGCACAACCTTTTGATTGCCATCAAGTAAGAAACCAAAGCCTTGGCCATTAAAGCGAATTTCTTCAACCATGTCGTTGATGTTGTTTAGCTGTAAATCAACACCACCAAAGCCTATTAGTTTGTTTTGCTTATAAACAGGCTGTTGTACAACTGCAGAGGCATTACCTGTGGTTAAATCCACAGAAATTGGGCCTACATAGAGTTTGTTGATCTTTAAAGCATCTTGCCACCAACCACGTTTGTAAGCGTAGTAAGGTTGGCCATTATAATGAGTGGTTCGCTCGTTTTCTTTAAAGTACTCACCAGTTGTTGCAGATGCAAAGAAGGCAGATAAGATGTTGTCATCGTTGCCGCTGATACGCACAAAATCTTGATTAACGCTGTCGTATCCAGGTTGGTTATCAAGGCTTTGGTCACGTTCAGTCCAATTGTCGAACCAATTCACTAAATGCGGATTTGTAATGAAGGTTTGAACCACTTTACCGTATTTGGCAAAGTAACCTTGCATTGAAAGTCGTTCACTCTGTAAATAGCTGTCGGCTTCGCGTTGAATAGCTTGGCGCGATAGGTCAGCAATATGGCTAACAAAAAAACTAGACGCGATGATCAGTAGTACACTTATCGTCCCGCCGATGAGTAGTAATATTTTTTTACGTAAAGAGAGGTTATTTAACATAGGTGCACGTGTTTTTATTATCGGGTAGAGTTATCTATCTAATCATATTTGCACCCAAATCGCTACACCGTTAAGCGAACGTTAATAATAATTTCTAGAGGTAGTTGGATAAATGAGTTCTGAAAATAATAAACTGGTCGTTTTAGGGGCAGGTTGGCTTGGTAGTGCGCTGTGTGTTGAGGCTAAAGAATTAGCATGGCAAGTGCAGGGGACACACCGAAGTAGCGAGCACGAACATGACTTTCAGCGCCAATTTGCGCTTGCAGACGATGTGCTTAAACACGATGTTTCTCTTGAAGGTGCATGGTGGGTGTGTGCAATTCCACCGCGTAGTCGCAGCTCAGAAAGTAATTATTTAGTCACTTTGCAAGCAGGGCTTGAGCTTGCCAAGCAACTAAATTGTAAAGGCTTTATTTTATGTTCTTCGACGGGTGTCTACCCAACTGAGAATGGTCAATACGACGAGAGTACAGTAATCAATTGTCAATCAGCGCGCCAGCAACTGCTATTTGATGCCGAGCAGTTAGTGCTCAATGCCGGTGGTAAAGTGCTGCGTTTAGCGGGCCTTGTTGGGCCTGAGCGCGACCCAGGTAAGTTTGTGGCAGGTAAAGGGCTGTCTAGCTCAAGTCAGCAAGTGGTAAACATGGTTCAGCAGCAAGATGTGATAGCGGCGATTTTTTCAGTACTCGAAAATTGGTCTAGTGCGAGCAGCATTTATAATGTGGTCAATCCGTCGCATCCAAAAAAAGTAGATTATTACCAGCAAAAATGTGCTGAGCAAGGCAATCAGCCACCGACATTTACTAGCCATGATAAAGGCCTGCGCCTCATTGATGGCTCAGCGATTGAGTCACTGAATTTTCGTTATCAAGCGCCTATTTAGCTACTTTTTAAAAGTTAGGTGGCCGCCTAGTCGGTATTTACTGCCCGGTGAGACTAAACGTGCAAAGCTTACAATACCTTGCGATGACCACGTTCGGCGGATCACTTGTAAGCATGGCTCTTCGTTGTACAGGTTGAGCCATTCACACATTTCTTGATTGGGCATGATTGCTTCAACTGTGTGACGCGCCTCGGTAAGAGGAGCCGTCTGCGATAAGTATTCGTGGGGTGTTAGGCTGTGAAAATCTTGTTGTAAGTAGTCTTTAGCAAGAGCAGGGTTCACAAAGCGTTCTTCAACTTGCAGAGGTTGCTCGTTTTCATTGTGCACAATCACACTTCGATAAACATGGCTGTCGACCTCGACACCCAAAGCAATCGCGATGGGGGCAATAGCGCTGATTGATTCCATCACTAAAATCGTACAACTGTAATTGCTGTTTCGTGCTTTAACTTCATCGGCAATGTTTTTGATTTCTAGTAATGAGGATTGTGATTTGAAGCTGGCAACAAAAGTACCTTGGCCTTGGCTGCGGGTTAAGATACCGGCATCGGTTAATTCACATAGCGCGCGCCTAGCTGTCATGCGGCTAACTTGAAATTGACTGGTGAGTTCGTTTTCTGAAGGGACACGGTCGTTTTCTTGCCATTCTCCCGATTGAATGTTTTTCAGAATAAACTCTTTAATTTGCGCAAACTTAGGGACACTCATTTTGGGATGTATATGTAGTAAGTAAATAGTATGTTTGAAGGTGACATAATTCCCTTGTATATACAAGGTGAGTTGATAAACTTTAAGCAAATTTAAATTTAGGCTCATACTGAGCCTTTAGCAAGCATCAAGATAGGTGAAAAATGCACACAACCAACAATGATCAAGCGCTCTGGGATTTACTGATCACAGATGCCAATATCGCCACAATGGATCCTGCTGTCGATGCACCCTACGGCGCCATTGAAAATGCAGCGATTGCCGTTAAAGATGGCAAAGTTGCCTGGTTAGGTGCACAAACCGATTTACCTGAGTTTGACGCGTTAGCAACGCCAACTGTATCTGCAAAAGGGCAGTGGTTAACCCCAGGGTTGATTGATTGTCACACTCACTTAGTGTTTGCCGGTAGCCGCGCAGAAGAATTTGAGCAGCGTTTGCAAGGTGTTAGCTACGAACAAATCGCTGCAAACGGTGGTGGTATTGCAAGCACCGTACGTGCTACTCGCGAAGCCGACCACGAAACACTGTTTGTTAGTGCTAAAGAGCGCTTAAATGCGTTATACGCAGAAGGCGTGACGACGGTCGAGGTTAAATCTGGCTATGGTCTTGATTGCGAAAACGAAATTAAGCTTCTCGAAGTGGCTCGTCTACTCGGTGAGAACCACCCGGTTGATGTTAAAACCACGTTTTTAGGTGCTCACGCATTACCGCCTGAATATAAAGGCCGTAGTGATGAGTACATTGATTTGGTGTGTGGTGAAATGCTTGACCGTGTTGTTGAAGCTGATTTAGCTGATGCCGTTGATGCTTTTTGTGAAAACGTAGGCTTTAGCAACGAGCAAACTCGTCGCGTTTTTGAAGCGGCTAAAAAGCACAACTTACCGGTTAAGTTGCATGCTGAGCAGTTATCTAATCAACATGGTGCAGAGCTTGTTGCTGAGTTTAATGGCTTATCGGCGGATCATATTGAACACCTAGATGAAGCTGGCATTCAAGCAATGGCCAAAGCGGGTACTGCAGCGGTATTGTTACCAGGTGCATTTTACTTTTTACGCGAAACAAAATATCCGCCAATTGAACTACTGCAGCAGTACCAAGTTCCGATCGCCATTTCAACAGACTTCAACCCTGGAACTTCACCATTATGTTCATTGCACTTAATGATGAATATGGCGTGCACTATTTTCCGTATGACACCAGAGCAAGCATTAGCTGGCGTAACACGAAACGCAGCGGGTGCGTTAGGCCTTGACGATCGTGGCGTACTAAAAGTGGGGGCTCGTGCTGATATTGCTCACTGGCAAATATCCCACCCTGCACAATTAAGTTACCAATTCGGCGTAAATAAACTGTTAAATCTGTGGATTTTGGGTAGACTTAGTTAGATAAGTTTTATTACGCAGTTTGGATTACATGTCATTGATTCTTAGTTTAGCGAGTAGTAGCACGCAACTCGTAAATTTAACAAGTGATGTAGTGCCAGTGTTTTTAGCTGGTAGCGTTTTTATGGCAATGATCTGTGCCTTATGCGTAACTCAAAACTCAACTTTAAGACTAAGCCTAGTCGTTAATGGCGTACTAGGTTTAGCTATTTTAAGCTTAGGATTACCTTGGCTGGTTATCTTACTTGCTTTAGCTTTATGCTTTCATTTATGGCAAGCATTTCGCACCACAAATTGGCTTGCCATAATATTGAGTGTCTCTGCTGCTATTTCATTTGCGGTTTTATACTCTGCCCACCTATTACTCGACACCGCTTTATATTGGCTTGTTTTCTCGGTAGTTATTTTATCTATTTCAGGCTTTTTTAATTACGAAGAGCCCGAAGATGATGAGCAGGTTGAAGTAGAACCGCTCCATAACGATGACTTAGATGCTGCTCCACTGACTGGTTTACCAGACCGTAATGCACTTAGAAATAGCTTTGTTGCATGGACTGAAGAGCACTCAGCAAACTGTGCATTAGTGATGATCCGCCTTGAAGGCTTTAACGATGTTAACCAGCATATTGGTCGTGACTTTGGTGATTTATTATTAGCGCAATCGGCCACACGTATTAAACAGCAGCTTAGTGTTGATGCAGTGTTGAGTATGGCAAGTAACACCGCACATGCTGAAAAATTAGCGCATTTGGGGGGCTTAAACTTTGCGTTTATTTGCTCACTCGAAGAGCAAAAACATCTTCATGAGCAGCTGATCAGCCAAATTAGGCAAGTCACATTAAAGCCATTCAACGTTGCCAATTGCACCATTGAAGTTAAAGTGCGCGCCAGTTATGTGAATTGTGACGAACCTGAATACAGCTTCGAGAACCTAATTTCATTTGCCAACCTTGCCCTTGACTCTAACCCAGAGCGAGAAATTGTGCCTTATCACCCGCAAATGATGATCGAGCAATTAGAGCAACAAGCACGTCTACGCGAATTAGCTCACTTAGATTTTGCCAGCGAACTTGAACTTTACTTTCAGCCAGTTATTCGTAATAGCGACGAGCAAATTGAGTTTTTAGAATTGCTGCTACGTTGGCAGCATCCTAAGCAAGGCATTCTTTCGGCTAACAAATTTATTGATGATATTCGTGTCGCTGGCCTAAGTTACCCTGTAGCAGCGTATGTTATTGAACGTGCTGCTGAGCTTGCTATGGCACTGCGTATGGAAGGCATTGAACTACCACTCAGTATTAACGTGTTTGGCCCAGAAATGCTGCATGAAGAGTTCATTGAATTTGTTGACCGCATTATGAATGAACACCGCTTAGAGCCGGGCGATTTAATCATTGAATGCCCGCTCGATCTATTTATGAGCTTAGATGACCAAGGTAAAGCCATGGTCGCAAGGCTAAATAGTATTGGTATTAAGCTGTGTATTGATGGCTTTGGTGACACGCCAATTTGGCTTGCGAAGCTACCTAATCTTAATGTTGAGTATATTAAAGTAGCTGCATCGCTAACCGCTGATTTTGCCCATCAAAGCCAAGTTCGTAGTCTAGTCTCTGGCATGGTGGATATGCATAATCAAAATAATGCCAAGGTGATTTGTGAAGGGGTAGAAACCCTAGAGCAACTCAAGTTTGTTAAGTCGTTGAATACCTACGCCGCCCAGGGTTATTACTTTAATTACCCGCTTAGCAGCGTAGGCATGATGTCATGGTTAAAACAGTGGCGGTTAGAGCATCAGGGGGAAAGCTAAAGCCGTCAGCCGTCAGCTTTCAGCTTGAAAGTTAGCGAGTAGTTTGACTCGTTACATCGTGTTTTATCTCGAATCTTGCTTCTAATTTAAGGGTCGCGGCATAAAGCCGCTGCTACAGGTAGGCGTGAAACTTGTTTCGCGCGTCTGACAGCTGAAGGCTGAGAGCTGACCGCTTCTATGTGTTGAGTATCGCTTATTTCGTCCCGACCCAACAAAAATCAGTCGTTACCTCGTTTCTCGCGTTTTTCTAACTTGCCTCTCTCGCCTGCAAATACGCATTCACAAGGGCGGTGATGATTTGGCCAGCGTCATTCATGCCTGCTTCTAAACTAACCGGGTGTTGTGATGGTGCGCCTTCGCATAAGTGAAGGTAGCGAGCAGTTGTTTGGCTAGCTGCTAAATGCACAAAATGTTCTGCATCACTTACACTAAAGCCACAGTTAGTGTATGCACTAACCGGCATTAACGAAATGCTGTCTAGGTCGACTTCGACTCCAAGCGGTGCATTATCAAACTGCGCTAATGCGTGTTTACATGCCGAAGATAAATCAACGTTGCGACGTACTTGAATGTCTTGATAACTATCAAACGTGAAGTTTGCGTTTGTCAGGGCATCCATAATCGCTTGGTTATTTTTAAATTCGTGTAAACCCATCACATGGTAGTCAGCAAGGTGGTTTTCACTGTGCGCATATCTAAAACCATTACCGCTATGACGGCCTTCACACTCTCTGAAGTCAGCATGAGGGTCTAAGTTGATAGCGTTGACTGGTTTGCCATGTTGCTTACTAAGGGCGCGTAAAATACCTAAGCAGTTGTTATGGCCGCCACCGATTACAATTGGCTCAAGGCCAGCTGCAAAAATCATTGCAAGCACTTGCTCAACGCGGGTGTCTATATCAGCGCATAATTCACGTAGTTTGGCTAAGTCGGCGTCGTTTTTATTATCAAGGTCAGCAGCTTGTTGGTTTAAGTCATCAAGGGCCACTTCGCCGAGCAATAACACACGCTCGTGGTTTAAAAACTGATTATGCGTTTGGTTTAAAAAGCGCTTTAAAAATGCTTGCCACGCTTGTCCTGAGCCATCGTTACCTAAGTTAGCGCGAGGGCCAATATCTTCACATACGCCAACTAAAACATAGCGAATACCGAAGTGTTTTGCATCGATGAGTGCTTGTGGGGCGTTAACTTGAGTGTCGAGAAGGGCAAGGGCTTGCCAAGCTTTAAGTTCGTTAGCGCGGCGAGCACATAAGTGCTTTACCGCCGCTTCATCATAAATTTTAAGGTAGTTTGTCACCGAGATTAGTCTTCTATTATTTCTAACTCTAATTCTTCAGCAGATAATATAATACCGGTGCTATCAGCGTAAACAAAGTCGTCATCAAAGAAAGAAACGCCTGCGAAGTTAACGCCAATGCCGTCTTCACCTGCGCCTTCGCTATCGGCAGCAACAGGAATAGAGGCAATTGCTTGAATGCCTAAGTCTAGCTCTTCAAGTTCATCAACATGACGAATGGCACCGTAAACGATAATGCCTTGCCAGTTGTTTTCTAATGCGATTTCAGCCAGCTCTATATCAATAAGGGCGCGTCGGGTAGAACCACCACCATCAATCAATAACACGCTGTCAGTGCCATCGGTTGATAAAATTTCGCGGATCAGCTCGTTATTTTCAAAGCATTTAACGGTTTTTACTCGACCACTAAAGCTTGGGCGTCCACCAAAATTGATAAACATTGGTTCGAGCACATCAACCACATCTGCAAAGTGGTCGCATAAATCAGAAGTGCTGTAATCCATTTTTTCATCCTCTAAAGAGACTGTCTGTTTAGTACTCAGTATACCCTGATACAACTCAATAACAACGACTTAATAGCGGATTATTGGTTTAAATCAAAGGAATTTCGCCATCGCAACATTAGTGTCTCAAAAGCGTCACCTAATTGTTATTTTTAGCGCCTAAGCTGAGATGAGTATAAAAATTAGACGCAAAGTATGACAAGGAGCTCACCATGGCAAACAACATACTTACTAAATTGGCAAAAGTAGATGAACAGCTGTTTTTAAGTGTATTCAACGACGCTTCGCCAATTTGGCTTAGAAGATCAGCGCTCGGGTTTTCGAAAAGCGGTGATGGCGGACTTTACGTGGTGTTGTTTCTTGGTTTTTGGTGGTTCACCGAGCAGCTGCACTTTCAACAACTGGCGATGAGTATTTTGGTGGGTTTTGCTATTGAGCGGCCTATTTACTTTCTCGCTAAAAAGCGCATCGCACGGGTCAGGCCCTGCGACTGTTTAGTGCAAGGTGCTTATTTAGTGCCAAGCGACCAATTTAGCTTACCGTCGGGGCATAGTGCTGGGGCATTTGTGGTGGCGACGATTTTGACTATCTATTTTCCGGAATTTGCTGTGCTTTGGCTGATGTGGGCATCAGGGGTTGCGGCTTCAAGAGTGATTATTGGTGTGCATTACCCTGCTGATGTGGTTATTGGCGCAGTGATGGGGTCAAGTTGTGCAGTATTAGCTGTAATGGTGGTGGAGTCTATATGAGAATTTTGTACGGTATTCAAGGTACGGGTAATGGCCATATTACTCGAGCACGAGTAATGGCAACGACCTTTAAAGCATTAGGAGTCGATGTTGACTATGTGTTTTCGGGTCGTAAAGAGCAAGACTACTTTGATATGGATGACTTTGCGGATTACCGAGCTTTTCGAGGTTTGTCGTTTACCAGCAAGTCGGGGCAGGTTGATAGCTTTAAAACATTAAAAAATGCGCGCCCGCTGCAGCTTTTAAAAGATATAAAAAACCTTGATTTACGTCATTATGACTTGGTGTTTAATGACTTTGAGCCGATTACAGCATGGGCAGCTAAACAGCAAGGTATCCCTGTTATTGGTATGAGCCATCAAGCGGCGTTTTTATCTGATAAAGTGCCGATGTTTGGCCGAGCTTTTTTTCGTCGTGCCCTAATCCGTAATTATGCACCAGCGAGTGTTTATTTAGGGGTGCATTGGCAGCCTTATGCAGAAAACATCATTCCGCCATTTATTGCAAATCATCACCATGATAACCCGGTGATGGTCGAAAATAAGGTGTTGGTGTATTTGCCTTTTGAGAACCTAGACAGTGTGGTCGACTACCTTAAAGACTTTCCTGAGCGTGAGTTTTACTGTTATCACCCAGATGCGCAAGATTGCTCTATCGGTAATATTCATCTAAGAGCGCCTTCACGTGTTGGGTTTTTAAATGATCTGGCCAATGCTGGCGGCGTGATTGGTAACGCCGGATTTGAACTTGCAAGTGAAGCATTGCAACTTGGTAAAAAGTTATTGTTAAAACCACTTGGAAAACAATTTGAGCAGGGGATTAATGCACAGACGCTATTGTCGATGGGAGCAGCCCATGTCATGAGCTATTTAAACCCCAATGCGATGGATGATTGGTTGCAATCGCCACAGAACAAAAAACTGAATTTTCCGAGCGATCCAGCACCCTTGGTTGATTGGTTGCAAAAAAAACAATGGGAAAAGCTGGATAAATTGCATAAACATCTATGGCAACAGGTTGATTTAGAACAAAAACTGATTGTTTAAAAGTACCTTATATTGGAAAATGCGCGGCAAGTTTAACCACTTTTTATTAGCTGCTTTAAATAGTTTAGCTATACTTTAAATGCATGTTTCTATAAGGCACTTTGAATGAATGTATTACAAAACTTAACTATTAAGCGTCGTTTACAGTTAAACGCGCTCGTTGTTGGTCTTGCAATGATTGTGATGCTGTGTGTAATTATCTTTGAGTCGCGCATGATGCTAAAGCTCAACGAAACAATTCAAAATGCGGAGGAGCTCGACATTCATGAACTTGCGATGCGTAAACATGAAAAAAACTTTTTGTTTTACAAAGATGTCGATAGCCTCGAGCTTTTTGAGAAAGAGTATTCGCAGCTAAAAATTAAAATGGCGCGACTAGATGAGTTAGTGAAAGATTTGTCGATGGACTCATCTAAGCTCAATGAGTTTAGACGTCTTGCGAAAACTTATTACGATGACTTCAATGAAGTTGTGGTACTACAAAAGAAAATAGGTTTACACCCTAAAGATGCACTTTATGGTGATTTACGTGGTGCGGTGCATCAAGTAGAAACATTATTAAGTGAGCGCGAAAACTATAAATTACTAACTTTAATGCTACAGCTTCGCCGTGCAGAAAAAGACTTTATGCTGCGCTTTGATTTAAAGTATATGGGCAAGTTTGATGATTTAGTTGCTAGCTTTAGATCAGAGGTTAAAAACGCTGGGTTCGATGCAAATTACGAAAACCAATTACTTAGTTTGCTTACGACTTATCAAAGTAAATTTAAAGCCTTGGTTGATGCACAAGTTGCCTTGGGCCTTGATTTAGATTCAGGGGCACTCGGTGAGATGAAACGTAGTGTTGAGCTTAGTGATGCAATTGTCAGCCAACTGACCACACAAACTAAAGAGTTTGTAGAATCGAGAGCTGCTAGTGCGCAGTTGATTGCCATTCTTGTGTTTATTATTGCGAGCATTTTAGTGATGCTATTAGTTTACTTTACTAGCCGCTCAATTATTCAGCCTATCGAACGTGTGTACCACACGATTAACGAAATTCGTCGCAATAACGACTTAAGTATGTCGATTACTCAATCAGGTAAAGACGAAATCACCACAATGACGATCGACTTTAATAGCTTGATCAGTGATTTTAAAAAGCTGATTTACGAGGTAAATACAGCGCTAAGTACTCTTAACGTGGCAACAGAACATTTATCTGAAACGACTGCAGCAACTAGCTCAGGTATGCAAGAGCAGCTTCACGAAGCTGATATGGTTGCCACAGCTGCCACCGAAATGCAGGCGACGATTCAAGATATCTCACACAATACTGAAGCAGCAGCGAAAAAAGCTGAGTCGACTAACGTAAGTGCGCAGCAAGGCCGCTCTGAGGTTGAATCTACTGTGGTGCAAATAAACCACTTATCTGATTCACTCGGTAATGCGTCAAGCGTGGTGTCGCAGTTAGAAAAAGACGCTGAAACCATTGGCTCTGTACTTGATGTTATTCGTGGCATTGCTGAGCAAACAAACTTACTGGCACTCAATGCAGCCATTGAAGCGGCGCGTGCCGGTGAACAAGGCCGTGGCTTTGCGGTAGTAGCAGATGAAGTTCGCTCACTTGCACAGCGTACTCAAGATTCAACGCAAGAGATCGAGAGCATCATTTCGACCTTGCAAGGGCGTACGCAAGAAGTGGTGAGCATTATGCAGCAATGTCGTACGCAAGGTGGCGAAAGTGCAGCACAGGCAAGTAAAGCTGGTGAGTTGCTTCGCTCAATCACCGAAGATGTACAAACCATAATGGATATGAGTACTCACATTGCCACCGCAATTGATGAGCAAAGCCAAGTGGCTTCTGAGGTGAATAAAAACGTGGTACGTATTCGTGATATCGCTCAAGAGGCATCGGGTCACGCGGCGACTAATGCGCAAACCAGTGAAGAGGTGTCTGAGCAAGCACGTGTGCTTTATCAGGCAATCGATAAGTTTAAAGTTTAATGAATTAGTCTGTTGAAAAACAAAAGCGCGGTGACGGTGTCGTCATCGCGCTTTTTTGTTTTTAGGTGTGCTTTATCGAGGCATTTTGATAGGTGTTAAGGCACAAACTTAATAGGCACGCTGTCTTTACTTGCTTCGTGCTCAGAGACTCTTGTTTGGTATTGCTGCCAAAGCTCATCATGGTTAGCTTGCAGCTCACTTAAATAGTGCCAACTGAATAAACCGCTATTATGATTATCGCTAAACACCAGTCGAATCGCATAATGACCAACCGGCTCAATCTTGCTAATTCCTACTTGTTGCTTACCAAGTACGAGTTTCATTGATTCATTGCCATGACCTTGTACTTCAGCAGAAGGTGAGTGAACACGCAAAAATTCAGCACTAAATTGAGCAATAGTCTGATCATCAAAATGAACATCTAATACTTTGCTAACGCTGTGATAATGCACTTTAGTGACTTCTTTCATGTGAGCCTTACCTTATATAAACTAAAAAGCCTCCAACAGGAGGCTTTTAATTATAACGCTAATTTGTTGATTAAAGAATGAAGCGACTTAAGTCTTCATCTTCAACAAGTGCACCTAAATGCTGCTCAACGTAATTGGCATCAATTGTTAGTGTTGAACCAGCTTTTTCTGAAGCATCAAATGAAATTTCTTCCATTAGTTTTTCCATCACAGTGTGCAAGCGACGGGCACCGATGTTTTCGGTTTTTTCATTCACTTGCCAAGCTGCTTTTGCGATACGTTCAATGGCATCATCAGTAAACTCAACGTCAACTTGCTCTGTTTTTAACAGCTCACGTTGTTGCTCAGTTAATGAAGCATGAGGCTCAGTTAAGATACGTTTAAAGTCATCAGCACTTAGTGCTTCAAGCTCAACGCGAATTGGTAAACGACCTTGTAGCTCTGGGATCATGTCTGATGGTTTAGACATTTGGAATGCGCCAGATGCGATAAATAACATGTGGTCAGTTTTAACCATGCCATGTTTAGTGCTTACTGTTGAACCTTCGATTAATGGAAGTAAGTCGCGCTGTACACCTTCACGGCTAACATCAGGGCCAGATGCTTCACCACGTTTACAGATTTTATCAATCTCATCGATAAACACGATACCGTTTTGTTCAACTGCGAAGATAGCTTGCTCTTTTAACTCTTCAGGGTTAACAAGTTTTGCTGCTTCTTCTTCAACTAATAGCTTAAATGCTTCTTTGATTTTTAGCTTACGGTTGCTGCGCTTATCGCCACCCATGTTTTGAAACATGCTCTGAAGCTGGTTGGTCATTTCTTCCATACCAGGAGGAGCCATGATCTCAACATTAGGTTGAGCTTGTGCAACATCGATATCAATTTCTTTATCGTCTAACTGACCTTCACGTAATTTTTTACGGAAAGATTGGCGAGTAGAAGAGTTCTCTTCTGTTTTTGACTCACCAAAGGTATCGCGTGCTGGTGGTAAAAGAGCATCTAAAATACGCTCTTCTGCCGCTTCTTCAGCGCGATGTTTGAATTTTTTGGTTTGCTGTTCACGCGTCATTTTAATTGAGATATCAACTAAATCACGAATGATCGTTTCAACTTCTTTACCAACATAGCCCACTTCGGTGAACTTTGTTGCTTCAACTTTAATAAAAGGCGCATTAGCAAGTTTAGCTAGGCGGCGAGCAATTTCAGTTTTACCCACACCTGTTGGGCCAATCATTAAAATGTTTTTTGGTGTTACTTCACTACGTAAATCATCGCTCAGTTGCATACGGCGCCAGCGGTTACGTAGCGCGATTGAAACTGCTTTTTTAGCTTTAGCTTGGCCAATAATATGTTGATCAAGTTCGTGAACGATTTCTCTTGGCGTCATCTCAGACATGGCAGTTCCTATTACAATTCTTCAATAGTTTGGAAATTATTCGTGAATACGCAGATGTTGCCTGCAATAGTAAGGCTTTTCTCTACAATGTCACGTGCACTTAGGTCGGTGTTTTCTAGTAGCGCTGTGGCTGCTGATTGCGCGAAGTTACCACCACTGCCAATCGCAATTAGGTCGTTTTCTGGCTGCACAACATCACCGTTACCTGTGATAATTAATGAAGCAGTTTCGTCTGCAACTGCTAATAGTGCTTCGAGCTTTCTAAGTGCGCGATCACTACGCCAATCTTTGGCCATTTCTACGGCAGCTTTGGTTAAGTTGCCTTGGTGCATTTCTAGTTTGCTTTCAAATCGTTCGAAAAGGGTGAAGGCATCAGCAGTACCGCCAGCGAAACCAGCGATTACTTTGCCATTATAAAGACGTCGAACTTTGCGGGCGTTGCCCTTCATTACGGTGTTACCAAGCGAAACTTGGCCGTCGCCACCAATAACGACCTTGTCGTCGCGGCGTACACTTACAATAGTGGTCATGATTATTCCTCATCATCGAGCGGCAAGGCCGCTCGTAAAAAGCGATTGATGAGGTGTTTATATGGGTGAATGAACTAAAATCAAGTCCAAAGCCAAATTCCGCAGCCCATTATTTTGATGCGTTTAAGTTTATTCTTGTCACTTTCGGCTAAACGTTTGGTTTCGTATGGGCCTAAGCGCACTTTATACCAAACACCATTGCTGCCCTGTGTTTTCTTAACTTCGGCCACTAAGCCCGCAAAAGCGATTTTAGCTTTTAATGTTTGTGCTTGCTCTAATGTTCTAAAAGAGCCGCATTGCATTACATATGGGCCTTTTTGTTCAATCTCTTTTACTTCAACCTGAACTTCGTGCTCTTTAATCTCTTTGATAAATTCAGGTGTCTTAGGTGGTGGAATAACTACTTCTTCTTTTTTAGTCGGGTTCGCTTGCTGTTCTACTAACTCAGGATCAGCATTATGTTTGATATACCATAGGCCGTAACCAAACCCGCCTACTAAGATAAGCGCAATTAAAACAAGAATAATAGGGAAGGGCTTTTTCGCCGGGGCTTGTTTTTTATTATTTCGATTTGCTGGTTTTTTATTTATGTAATCGTGTTGTGCCATGACTCTTAATTGGCCTTTAAATCATATCTATAGGATCAACATCTAAGCTCCAACGCACCTTTTGCGCTAATTTACTGGTACTTATATAGTCGACCATTTGCGCTAAATATTGGTGTAAGTGGGAGCGTTCCTGCGCCTGAATATGTAACTGAAAGCGATATTTACCTGCTACACGTTCCAGTGGTGCAGGTATCGGACCGAGCAATTGTATACCAGATACGTTCTGGACAGGAACCAAATCAGTTAAAAAATCCATCACTTGATTTATGTTATGTCCTTCGGCACGAACCATAGCCATATTTGTGATTGGCGGAAGCTGCGCTTCTTCTCGCTCTGTGAGTGCGTAACGGGCAAAATCTTGGTAACCATTATTAACTAAGTCTTGTAGTAGCGGGTGCTCAGGAAAGTGAGTTTGTAATAATACTTGCCCAGGTTCACCACTTCGACCAGCACGCCCTGCCACTTGCGTAACCAGTTGCGCTAAATGCTCTGTGGCACGAAAGTCACAAGAATATAATCCACTGTCGACATCTAGGATTAAAACAAGGCTAACATCGGCAAAGTGGTGGCCTTTTGCCAACATTTGCGTGCCAACTAAGATGCGAGCACCGCCTTGGTTAATATCATCAAGCGCTTTTTCTAAGCTGCCTTTACGACGAGTTGAATCTCGGTCAATACGACTAATCGGAATGTCAGGGAAGGTTTGTGTTAAAAACTCTTCGATTTGTTCAGTGCCTTTGCCATTTGGAAAAATCTGCGTACTGCCGCAATCCGGGCATTGATGAGGGACCTGATGTTGTTCACCACAGTGGTGACAAATCATCTGGCCAATGGCTTTATGAAAGGTTGCACTGGTGCTGCAACGTGAGCACTCACTTAGCCAACCACACTCATGGCATATAAGGGTAGGCGAAAAACCACGACGGTTTAAAAACACCATCACTTGCTTACCACGTTCTAAATGTTGGCGCATATAAGCAAGGCTGGCATGGGCAATCCCTGCTTGCTCAGGCTGACCTTTCATATCCATTAAGTGGAACTGGTTATCAGTACTGGTTTGGGCGCGTTCAGTTAGACTCAACAGCTGATATTTGTTATTAATTGCTTTATGTAAGGTCTCAAGTGCTGGTGTGGCACTGCCTAGAACGAGCGGAATATTATGCTGATATGCTCTATAAGCGGCTAGGTCTCTAGCATGATAGCGTAGTGTATCTTGTTGCTTAAACGAGCTGTCGTGCTCTTCATCAACGATGATCATGCCAAGAGATAAAAAGGGCAAGAAAATACTCGAACGTGTGCCGATCACTATGGCGCAGCTGCCTTTTTCACAAAAACGCCAGGTCTGTAAGCGTTCGTTATCTGTTAGGGCTGAATGCCATAGCATAATTGGTGTATCAGGAAAGCGACGACGAAAACGGTTGACTGTTTGTGGTGTTAAGCCAATTTCAGGCACTAATACTAAGGCTTGCTGACCTTTTTTGAGTACTCCTTCTAGGCATTGCAAATACACTTCGGTTTTACCACTTCCGGTAACTCCTTCAAGCAAAAAGCTGGTAAAGCCACGAGCTTGGTTAATGCTAGTGCAGGCAACAGCTTGCTCCTTATTAAGCACCGGCTTGCTACCAACAGTCGGCGCGCGTTGCTGCCATTGGTTATCATGTTCAATAAACTGAGTGATCAGTTCTTTATCGAGCAGACTGTCGATGGTTTTTTTGGTAAATCCGAGTGCTTTTAATTCTGTAAGCGATGATTTGCCCGATTCGGCTAGCTGCTTTAATAAATTTAACTGGGTTTTTGCTTTCAGCGACGGCAGCTTTGCACCTTTATCGGTTAGCTCAACCATGTTAATGCTGGTTTTATCTGGGCATTCGCCTTGCCTTAATGCAGCCGGAAGTGCCGTATGAATGGTCTCGCCCAATGGGTAACAGTAGTAGCGTGCTGTGAATTTTAGTAATGCTAAATGTTGCTCAGATAAAACTGGCGTGTCGTCTATAACATCAATAATCGGCTTTATTTTGTCAGCAGGAACATCGGTTGATGTTTTAAGAGCCAAGACCACGGCAACCTTTTTTTGACTACCAAATGGCACGCGAACGCGCATACCTGGCTTTAACTCAGGGCTATGCAGCAGCTGTTCAACTTTATAATCGAAGGTACGCTGTAAAGGGACTTTTATGGCAACTTCTACAAAGTGCATGACAACTCAACTGAAACAAAGGTAGAAAGATAATGTACTAAAATTACTGTTAAAAACCTACCAACAAATACTGAACAACACGCCATTTGATTATTTTTTTAGCGAAAGATGCATTTAAAGCTTGTCGCAAGGTCACTTGAGCTATAAAATACGCGGCCTATTAATTGTATTAACTGCGTATGGTGCCAGACTTCGGGTTTGGAGAGCGATACGGCCTTAACTAGAGGTTCCCTATGAAAGAAGGTATTCACCCTAAGTACGAAGCTATCACTGCAACTTGTTCATGTGGTAACAAATTCGAAACTAGCTCAACTCTTTGTAAAGACATCCACTTAGACGTATGTTCTGAGTGTCACCCGTTTTACACTGGTAAGCAAAAGATTTTAGACACTGGCGGCCGTGTTGATCGTTTCAACAAGCGCTTCGGTGCACTTAGCAGCAAGAAGTAATCTCTGCTGTTTAGTTAAAGAAAGCACCTTAGGGTGCTTTTTTTATGCCTAAAATTCACAAAACTCATTATTGATACCAATCCGCAATAATACTTAATCATTTTGAGGGGTTAAACCTGTCGCTATCTGCGTTAAAAATTTCTGATTTAGAACAACTAAATAACGAAATTTTTGCCTTGCTATCAACGAGGTTTTATTGCCTCAAAATAGATCACTTAATTAAGCGAATTGGTATAACGCTGCCACTTACTTATCATCTTCACTTATGTATCTTGCATAACTATTTCTGGTTGTTATGCCCATTATGTCGCTAATTTTGCAGACAAAGTGCCACCCCTTGGCTATATTCTTTTTTGTATAAACTTTCATAAAAGTTATTAAAAATAATAAATTTAAATAACTTTGTGAGTAAATGCTGTGAACTTCGTTGAAATGGCTATTTTGGGCTAATTTCGGCTAATTGCAGTGTACGTGCGTATAAAATACAAAAACACGTGCTTAAAAGGTCATAAACAGGTGAATTTTTATGTCTGATTAATCGCAACTATGCACAGAAATTGTTGGGAAATCCTTTAAAATTAAGCGATATAGCATATAACAGGATAGACCTGATAATACTTGGAATTTTTATACATTACAGGTATCGTACTGATGCAAGCTCTCTCACTTTTTAACTTTTTGCAGGATACTATCGCGTTATGTCAGATTTTCGTGAACAAGCATTACATTACCACGCTCACCCCGTTCCAGGTAAAATTAGTGTTGAACTAACCAAACCAGCCGAAACGGTTAACGATCTCGCTTTAGCTTATAGCCCAGGTGTGGCTGAACCAGTCCGTGAAATTGCTGCTGATCCAGCAAATGCCTATAAATATACAGGCAAAGGTAACATGGTTGCGGTTATTTCAAACGGTACCGCAATTTTAGGTTTAGGTAACTTAGGTCCGCTTGCATCAAAACCTGTAATGGAAGGTAAAGCGTTACTATTTAAACGTTTTGCTGGCCTTGACTCAATTGATATTGAAGTTAAACACCGCACAACAGAAGATTTCATTAATACGGTTGCTAACATCGCTGATACGTTTGGTGGTATCAACCTTGAAGATATTAAAGCGCCAGAGTGTTTTGAAATCGAAAAAGCGCTTATCGAGCGCTGTGATATTCCAGTTTTCCACGATGACCAACATGGTACAGCTATTGTAACTGCTGCTGGTATGCTTAACGCCCTTGAAGTGCAAGGTAAAGACATCGAAGATGCCATCATCGTATGTTTAGGTGCCGGTGCTGCTGCTGTGGCTTGTATGGAGCTTTTAATTAAGTGTGGCGCACTACGTGAACACATTTATATGCTTGACCGTAAAGGTGTGATCCATACACGTCGTGATGACTTAAACGAGTATAAGCAATTATTTGCTAACAATACCGATAAGCGTACATTACAAGATGTTATTGCTGATGCTGACGTATTCGTTGGTGTATCAGGTCCTAACCTGTTAACAGCAGATGATCTTAAGCTGATGGCTGATAAGCCAGTCGTGTTTGCATGCTCAAACCCAGATCCTGAGATTGCTCCAGAAGTTGCACACAGTGCGCGTAACGATTTAATTATGGCAACGGGTCGTTCAGATTTCCCTAACCAAGTAAATAACGTGCTTTGTTTCCCATTTATTTTCCGTGGTGCGTTAGATGTTCGTGCAACGGCAATTAATGATGAAATGAAAATTGCTGCAGTTCACGCAATTCGTGGTATCGCGAAAGAGCCTGTACCAAGTGAAGTATTAAAAGCAGCTGGCGTTGAGTCACTTGAGTTTGGTGCCGAGTACATCATTCCTAAGCCTATGGATCCGCGTTTATTACCACGTATTGCACGTGCTGTTGCTGAAGCAGCAGTAGAGTCGGGTGTGGCGCAAATCGACATGCCAGAAGATTACATGCGTTAAGCTTAATTAGCTATTAGGTATATCGCGCAATAAAAAACTCAGCCTAGGCTGAGTTTTTTTATATCTGCGATTATCGGCGGTGATCCGATGGCCGAAATACTTATTCTGAATCAAGCACTGGGATATCTAATCCCATTTCTTGCATAATTTTTTTAACTTCTTCAGGTACCTTTTCAGGGTTGTCTTTACGTAGGTCGTCATCATTTGGTAATGGTTGACCTGTAAAAGCATGTAAGAAAGCTTCACACAATAACTCACTGTTCGTCGCATGACGCAGGTTATTGATCTGGCGGCGTGTACGCTCGTCAGTTAATACTTTTAATACGTTGAGTGGGATCGATACGGTAATCTTTTTTACTTGTTCTGATTTTTTACCGTGTTCTGCATATGGGTGAATGTATTCACCGTTCCATTTAGCCATAAGTTGTTTCGTTGCCTCGGTTGTCAGTGATTTACGCCTTATTCACAGCGCAAGATGCGGAAATTCTATCTCTTTAAAAAAGATAGTCAAATACTAGTTATTTAGCCATCTAGTGGTGTAAATGTATAAACTTCTATGTATAAGCCATAAATGCTTTGACTTCTCATATTTGATCATCTAACCTTTTAGACGTCTAAACATCCAATTTAAGAATAGGTGATGAAATGAGCGAAAAAAATAAAGCGACGATTGCTGTTCGTCACGGCATCGAAGCCGATAAACATCATGGTGCGGTTGTACCGCCAATTTACTTATCAACCACCTATTCGTTTGCTGATTTTGATACTAAGCGCCAGTATGACTATGGTCGCAGCGGTAATCCAAATCGCGATATCTTAGCTGAAACCTTAGCAGAGCTTGAAGGTGGTGCTAGAGGTATTATAACTGCAACAGGTATGTCTGCAGTGCATTTAGCCACTCAGCTATTAAACAGTGACGATACGTTAGTGATCCCACATGACTGTTATGGCGGTAGTTACCGTTTATTCACCTCGCTTGAAAAACGTGGCCTGTTAAAACTAAAAGTTTTGGATTTAACTAAAACTGAAAATCTCCAAGAAATTTTAGCGATTAAACCCAAGTTGATTTGGATTGAAACGCCAAGTAACCCAATCTTGCGTTTAACAGATATTAAAGCAATTACTAGTATTGCTAAGCAGTGTGGTGCTTTGGTTGCGGCTGACAACACCTTCTTATCACCTGCATTACAAAACCCAATTGAGTTTGGTGTTGATATTGTTGTGCACTCAACAACTAAATACATCAATGGTCACTCTGATGTAGTGGGTGGTGCAGTGATTGCTGCAACGCAAGAGCTAGGCGACGAGCTTGCTTGGTGGGCGAATAATATCGGTATTACTGGTGCACCATTTGACAGCTACTTAACGCTTCGTGGTTTACGTACTTTAAATGTACGCCTAAAGCAGCACCAAGAAAATGCCTTTGCCATTGCTGATTATTTAGAAAGCTCACCTTATGTAAGCCAAGTTTATTACCCAGGCCTTGCTTCTCACCCACAACATGAGCTTGCTAAAGCACAGCAACGTGGCTTTGGTGGCATGGTGAGCTTTGATATTAAAGGCGATATCAACGATGCAGCAGCGTTTTTAACAAGCCTTAAAGACTTTAGCCTTGCTGAGTCGCTAGGTGGGGTAGAAAGCTTGATTTGTCACCCTGCAACAATGACCCACGCAGGTATGGAGCCTAAAGCGCGCCTTGAAGCCGGTGTAGGCGATACGCTGATCCGTATTTCTGTAGGTATTGAAGACGTAAAAGATCTCATTGCAGATTTAGACCGTGTTTTCAATTTAGTAAAACCAGGTCAAGGCCAACAAGTTACAAAAGCTGAAGCTAAGCTAACACAGCAAGATACACAGCAAAACGCGTCATTTAAGTTAACGCCAGCACATACGGCATTGTGGTAGAAGAAATGGTAAATATTGTTCATAAATTTGGTGGCTCAAGCTTAAGCTCGGCAGATCGTTACCATGCGGTAGCGAACATTGTTCTTGCTAATACAGAGCAGGGCGATTGCGTGGTTGTGTCGGCATCGGGTAAAACAACTGACACCCTGGTAAAGCTTTGGCAAAGTTACCAGCAGCAAGATAGCCAAGCTGTTAGCGATATTCTATTGCTTATTGATAATAATCAACGGGCTTTAATTGAGCAGTTACTTATAGGTCAGAATAAACAACAGGCCTTGGCACAGTTAAAAGATGAACTTGCCGTATTAAATGAATTAATTCGTCAACAGCAGTTACTTGAAGCACCTTTACTTGCTCATGGTGAAGTGTGGTCGGCGCGGTTATTGGCCGCTTACCTAAATCAGTTAGGTGTCGCTGCGCAAGATGTTGATGCAAGGCAGTTATTTACTCTAAATGATGGTCAGCTTTTACATCAAAAAAACCAACAGCAGTGCAGTGATGCGATTAGCAGAACACATATCAACGTAGTAACGGGTTTTATAGCTGCAGATTGCCAAGGTAATACGGTGACATTAGGTCGTAATGGCAGTGATTACAGTGCCACCTTGTTAGCGAGTTATACTTTTGCTAAGCAAGTGTCTATCTGGACAGACACACAAGGTGTATTTAGTACTGACCCTCGTAAAGTTAAAAATGCAGTTAAGTATGCCAAGGTGTGCCGCGAGCAAGCTAACTTATTAGCGCGTTTAGGTAACCCAGTATTGCATGCAAAAACCTTGTCGCCGTTAAAAGACACAGAAATTAAATTGGTGGTAAGAAGTAGTTTTGATTGTGATGCAACGCCAACCGAAGTAGTAAAAGAAGGTTACAGTAAAGCAAAGCGTTTTATTACTACCTTAGATAACATCGATTTATTAAGGGTTGATAAACTAAGCAGTGGTGAAGTCGGTGAACTTAGTCAGTTAATTCAACACAGCCTGCACCACTTTACTAAAGATGGCGATACTTACTTATTAGTGCCAGGTCAAAGCACTCACCAAGTTGTAAGCCACTTAGCGGGCCGTGCAAATATTGTCGAGTCTAATTTAAGTGGTTGTGCAGTGGTTGCACCGACGGCTGATGTAATTGCGCTGACAGAGCAAGCGACAGCACTTTTAAAAGAGCAAAGCATTCATCCGCGTTTTGTACAACAAGACGATAACTATGTGTTGATCTTAAACGATCAGGCAATTGATAGTGATGTTTTAACCCTTCTACATGACAAGCTGGTAAACAAAGGTCAAGAGCTGGCTATTATTGTTGCTGGCCTTGGTAATGTAGGCGAAGTATTCTTATCGCAACTACAAGCTCAGTTTGCTCGTTTATCTGCTCAGTACAAAGTAAAAGTAGTAGCTCTTTTACGTTCTAAACAAATGCTTTTTAGTGCTAGTGGTTTAAATACCGAAACATGGCAAGAGCAGTGGCACAATGAAGCGCAAAGCTACGATAAAGCTGAGTTATTAGCACGTATCAATGAGCTAGATTATGAGCACAAAGTAGTGATTGATATCACTGCCAGTGAGGCTTTTAGTCAGTTGTATCCTGATTTTGTAGAGCTTAACTGTCATTTGATCAGTGCAAACAAATATGCGGGTACTGCCGCGCATAGTTGGTATCAAAACTTACGTACTAATTTAGCTGAGCGAAATCTACTATGGCGCTACAACACCAGTGTAGGCGCAGGTTTACCGATTAACTTTGCTTTAGCTGATTTACAAAATAGCGGTGACAGTATTAACCGTATTGAAGGGGTATTCTCGGGTACTTTATCGTGGTTATGTAGCAGTTACGATGGTAGCGTGCCGTTTTCAGATTTAGTGCTTCAAGCTCAGCAAATGGGCTATACAGAGCCAGATCCTCGTGAAGACTTATCTGGCCGAGATATGCAGCGTAAACTACTAATTTTAGCGCGTGACTTAGGCCTAGATTTAGAGCTAGATGACATTGCTTTGACACCTCTGATGCCTGAACAGCTTGCAGCAGGAAGCTGGCAAGATTTTCTTGCAAACAAACAGCTGCTCGATGAATTTATGACAGAAAAAGCAGCGCAAGCTGCGGCAGAAGACAAAGTGGTGCGCTACACCGGTGCTATCACACTCGTTGATGGCAAGGTTCAGGCGCAAGTTGGTTTAGTTAATGTTGGCAAAGATGATGTATTAGCAAGCCTTAAACCTGGCGATAACATCTTTGTGATCAATTCACAGTGGTATACAGACAATGCATTAGTGATCCAAGGCCCTGGAGCGGGTAAAGAAGTCACTGCGGCTGGGGTTCATTCAGACCTATATTGGCTGGTAAATAACCTAAAATAATTTTGCTGATCTTAGTTTAAATAGCTAAGCAAAAAGCGCCCCAAGGGCGCTTTTTTATTGTTTCAAAATAGCAATTCACTTATTTAGAACAACTCTTCCTCTGTGCTGAGCTTTTCTTCAAATACGTCTGTTGGTTGATCAAGTACGTACTTGGTTGGTGCTGTGCCTTTAATGAAGTACTCAAAACGGCTGGTGTAGTCATTCTTATGGCTTAAAAGACCTGTTGCTAAGTCGATACGAACCGATACCAAACCTTCAGGAAACTCAATAGGTGCTTCTGGCATGCCATCGAGGGCAGCACGCATAAAGTCGACCCATGCAGGTTGTGCGGTTTTAGCGCCCGATTCCGCACCAGAGATTTGTGACTTATCGAGGTTACTATTGTAGGTCGAGCGGCCAAGGGCTTTTCCTGGGTTATCAAAACCAACCCATACCGAGGTCATCACATTGCGGTTAAAGCCACTGAACCAAGTATCAACCGAGTCATTAGTAGTACCTGTTTTACCTGCTAGATCGCGACGATCAAGTGCTTGTGCACGCCAGCCTGTACCACTCCAGCCGGTTTTGTGAGTCCAGCTACCACCACCCCAAATTGCGCTGTGCATAGCTTGCGAAATTAAGAATGCATTTTGCTTTGAAATGATACGCGGAGCACAACGCGGAGTGCTCACACTTTGTGCCTGATCCAATTGATTATCATCTAATGATGCAAACTCTGGTGTAACAACCTGCTCAGGTTCATCACAGGCAAGTTCTGGCTCTGTTCTGAATAACACATTACCAGCAGAATCCTGAATTTCAGAAATAAAGTAAGGGGTAATTAAGTGGCCGCCATTGGCGAAAGTACTCATTCCGCGAGCTAGTTCAAGAGGAGTGATTGAGGCACTACCCAGGGCCAATGACTCGCTACGATTAATATCACTATTTAAAAAACCAAACTTAAGTAAGTGATCTGCTGTACGTTCAAGACCTACACCACGTAGTAAACGTACAGAAATTACGTTTTTAGATTGAGCGAGTGCACGGCGAATTCGGATAGGGCCATTATAAACCGCCGGGCTATTCTTAGGGCGCCATGCTACACCTTGGCTTTTATCCCATTGATTAATTGGTGCATCGTTAAGAATTGAAGCGAGTGTGTAGCCGTTTTCAAGTGCTGCTGAATAAATAAATGGCTTGATATTTGAACCAACCTGGCGTTTTGCTTGAACTGCGCGATTGTATTGGCTTTGTTCAAAGCTATAACCACCGACAATGGCTTTAATACGACCATCTTGTGGGTCAAGTGAAACAAGTGCGCTCGATGCTTCTGGTACTTGGCTAAGGATGTAGCTTTCATCTGCATTTTTACGCAGCCAAATTTGCGCTCCCGCTGATAAAATTTCAGTAGCCGTTTTTGGTGCGAAACTTTGACGGTAACGGGTAATATATTTGCGTGCCCATTTTAGACCATCCCACTCAACCGTCACTTGTTCGCCGCTTTTTAATAGCACATCAATTGATTGCTCAGCGACATTAGTTACAACACCAGCTAATAGTGGGCCAAACTCTTTGACATCTTTTAATTTAGTTAAGATCTCTTCTTGGCTAAGTGGACTTTCGTTTTCACTGTCCCATAACTGAGCCGTCGCACCACGGTAGCCATGACGCATGTCGTAAGCGTGTAAATTATCAACAATGGCATCTTGTGCAGCTTGCTGAATATTTGAATCAACACTGGTGTAAACTTTAAAACCAGTATTGTAAGCACGCTCATGACCATAGCGTTCAACCATTTCAGCACGCACCATCTCAGAGATATAAGGGGCGTACACTTCAATTTCTGCACCATGGAATTTAGCTGTAATTGGCGCATTGATAGCCTCTTCGTATTCACTCTGTGTAATATACTTTTCGGTATACATACGGCCTAGTACAACGTTGCGACGAGCCTTTGCGCGTACAGGGTTGCGAATAGGGTTAAGGGCTGAAGGAGCCTTAGGTAAACCAGCGATCATCGCCATTTGCGCTAAAGTAAGCTCATTGAGGTCTTTGCCGTAGTAAACTTGTGCTGCTGCACCAATACCAAAAGCGCGGTTACCTAATTCAATTTTATTTAAATATAATTCGAGGATTTCGTCTTTACTTAATATACTTTCAATATGTAAAGCGATGAAGATCTCTTTGACCTTACGAATGTATGCTTTTTCTCTAGTTAAGAAGAAGTTACGGGCAAGCTGCATGGTTATAGTACTTGCGCCTTGTTTCTTTTCGCCTGTAGATATGAGTACAATGGCTGAACGGACGATACCAATTGGATCGATACCAATATGCTCGTAAAAACGGTTATCTTCTGTTGCTAAAATTGCATCGATTAACGGTTGGGGGATTTGATCTATTGTAACGGGAATGCGGCGTTTTTCACCGAATTGGTTAATCAATAATCCATCACGTGAGAATACCTGCATAGGTGTCTGTAATTGAACGTCTTTTAGAACCTGTACGCTAGGAATATCAGGTTTAACGTAATAGTATAGACCAACTAAAGTGATTAGTCCTAAAAATGAGCAGATGATAATAAATTGTAAAGTTCGCTTTAATAAAATCACTTATATTTTCCCTAAATGGACTCCCAATTAGAATCGGAGACTGCTAGTATATATTGATTAAAAAATGAATAATATTTTTTCAGATAAAAATTATAACTTGTTTATTATTAAAACAAAGGCCAAGTTGCAAACATGCTAAGTCAGCTATTTAAAAAGCCTTCATCTATGATGGTAGGAATCGACATCGGATCGCACTGTATAAAAGCAGTGTTGTTGCAAGAGACAGACGCAGGTTTGCGGCTTGAAGCGTTAGCTATTGAACCTATGCCTAAAGGCGCTATGTCTGAGCGTTCTATTCAAGACATAGAAGCGATAGGTAATGTTATCGCTAAACTAAAAAGAAAAATTCCTAAATCAGTGCAAACCGCAGCAGTAGCTGTTTCAGGTCAAACTGTAATTACGAAAGTGATTTTTATGGATGTATCATTAACAGATGCTGAATTAGAGTCACAAATTGCCATCGAAGCTGATAGTTTAATCCCATATCCACTTGATGAAGTAAATATCGATTTTGAAAAACTTGCCATCAATGAAGCTGATCCAAGTAAAGTGAATGTTCTTCTCTCTGCTGCGCGAACTGAAAGTGTGCAAGCGCGAGTTGGTGCTCTTGAAACAGCCAACTTAAAAGCTGCGGTTGTCGATGTAGAAACTTATGCGCTAAGTCGAGCAATGGATGTGTATTATCAACAATTACCTAGTGATGCATACAATAAATGTGTCGCTGTGGTTGATATTGGTGCTGTGCTGATGCTTGTTAGCGTTGTACAAGAAGGTGAAACAATTTACACCCGTGACCAAGTATTTGGTGGCGACCAGTATACCAATAGCATTGTTGCGTATTACAACAAAAGCTTTGATGAAGCTGAAATTGGTAAAACAACGGGTGACTTACCACCAAATTATACCTTCGAAGTTTTAGCCCCATTCCAAACTTCATTGTTACAACAAGTTCGTCGAGCAGTGCAGATGTTCTTAACAACCAGTGGTAAAGATCAAGTTGATTACATTGTTCTGACTGGCGGCACAGCCATGATCGAAGGCTTAGATAGGCTCCTAATTGAAGAGCTTGGTATTCACACTGTTGTTGCTGAACCATTTGCTAACATTGAAATTTCGCCAAAGATTGATCGCAACATGCTGCAGCGTCACCGCACTCAATTTGCGATAGCCACAGGGTTGGCATTAAGGAGCTTTTCATCATGCCACATATAAACCTGCTGCCTTGGCGCGAACAACAAAGAAAAGACTCACAAAATAGGTTCGTTACTGTGTTATTCGGCGTTGTTGTCGTTAGCTTCTTAAGTATGTATTTACTAAGCTCTTTTTATGGCGGATTACGCGATGGGCAAAATGTAAAAAATAACTTTTTGAATACAGAAATAGCTTTATTGAACCAACGTATCCGTGAAATTAACGAACTTGATAAGAAAAAAGAAAACTTACAACAGCGTATGCGTCTAATCGAAGAGCTACAAAGTAACCGTAACCTAGGTACACAAATCATGGATGAAGTCGCCAAGATTGTTCCTGCTGGGGTTTATTTAACGAAACTTGAACGTCGTGATGACCGCATTCATGTAATTGGCCGCAGTGAATCAAATAACCGTTTATCTACCATGCTGCGTCAAGTTCAGAGCTCATATTTATTAGAACGACCTATTATGCAAGGTATTGTCGCAGGTGAACAAACCTCAAGATTATTGAGTGACTTTAATATGGATTTTTACGTTAAACCATTTGATCAGATAGGTGAGGCACGCAATGAACCTTGATATCAAAGCGTTAACAGACATAGATTGGAATGAAATTGAGCTTGAAAACATGGGCGATTGGCCTATTGCTGTTAAAGCTCTGTGCTGTGCGTTTGTGGCTGCGCTGGTTTTATACTTTAGTTACAGCTTATTAGTTTCTGACGAAATCGCCAGTTATCACAGTGCCGTAGCCAAAGAAACCGAGCTACGCCAAACATACAAAGCAAAATATGCTATTGCGAGTAATTTAGAGATTTATCGCCAGCAAATGGTTGAGATGGAAGATAAGTTCTCGCAGCTATTAAAGCGCTTACCAACCTCGAACGAGACACCTGGTTTGTTAGACGACTTATCTTACGTTGGCACTACTAGTGGTTTGACGTTTTTGAAAATTGGCTGGTTACCTGAAGTTGAAAAAGAGTTTTATACAGAGCTGCCAATTAAAATAGAAGTCGTCGGGACGTACCATGAATTTGGTGAATTTGTTGGTAAAGTTGCTCAGTTACCGCGAATTGTAAGTTTGCATGACTTTACTATTCAAACTCTCGGCAATAATGAACTCACTTTTAGTGTTGTTGCTAAGACTTATCGTTATGAAGGGGGCACTAAAAAATGAAAAAGCTTCCCTTGATTATTGCGATGACACTTGTACTTAGCGCGTGTAATGATGATACTTCAGAACAAAAAGAGTTTATTGATCAGGTTAAAGCAAGTACAACACCTAAAGTTGAGCCGATTCCTGAGATCACTAAGTTCGAGCACTTTGCTTATAATGCCGGAAAATTACGTAGTCCATTTGTGGCGCCTAAACCGGAAATTATTCAGAGCAATTTAGTGCAAGTTAAAAACTGCTTACACCCAGATCCTGATCGTGTTCGTCAACCACTTGAAAAGTACCCGCTAGATAACCTTGTTATGCAAGGAACTATTGGCCGTGTTGGTAATACGTGGGCACTGATAAAAGCTGCAGACGATACGCTTTATCGAGTTACTGTAGGTAATTATATTGGTTTGTATCACGGTGAAATTAAACAAGTGCACGACAATTATATAGAATTATTAGAATTAATCCCGGATGGGGCTGGTTGTTGGAAAGAGCGCCTGACTAAGCTAGAAATGTTAGAGGCGGAAACAAATGGTGCAAGTTAATCTTATGAAAGGTAAAAAGAAGATGCATAAAGGAATGGCTTGGTTAAAACACATGCATAAATTCATGTTAGCTGCATTAGCCTTAATTTTGACGCAGACAGCAATCGCTGCCCCTTTACTGTATGACGTACGTTATAACCCGCTAATGAAAGGCGAAACACAATTACAGCTAGTATTTGATGAAGCGCTAACATTTGAACCAAAAGTTCAGGTATATAACGCCCCAGCTCGTATTGAAATGCTTTTCAGCAATGTAGGTGTTGATAATGAAGTGCGTGATGTGCCAGTTAACCAAGCAGGTATCCAGCATGTAACCAGCACCTTGACCGCAGACGGTTTAAAAGTTGTTGTAACGTTAGATAAGCTAAAAATTTATAAAACAATGGCGAAAGACAATATCGTTACTTTGCATGTTTCAGATAACCCAATCGCAACGGATGATTCAGCGGATGGACTGACAGCGTCTAGCAACTTTATTAATACAGTACAGTCGATTGATTTTCGCCGTGGTGAGAAAGGCGAAGCTCGCCTGTTAGTTTTTTTACAAGATACGCAAGCAGCAATTGATGTTCATGAGAGTGGCGGCAAAATTATTGCTGAGTTCCACCACACTGATATTTTAGACGACTTATTGTATCAATTAGATGTGATGGATTTTGGTACGGTTGTAAGTAACATCGAAACCTTCAAAGAAGGTAATATGACGCGCATTGTGGTTGAGCCAAATGCAGCGTTTAAGTTTACTCACCAACAAATTGAAAATATCTTTACGCTAACTGTTGAAAAAGATGATACACAGCGTGCCTACCTCGAAGGCGGTATTGAATATCAAGGTCGCCCAATGAGCCTTAATTTCCAAGATATTCCAATTCGCTCTGTGTTACAGATTATTGCAGGCTATAACGAGTTTAACTTAGTAACCAGTGACTCAGTTACAGGTAATATCACATTGCGTTTAGATGGAGTTCCTTGGGATCAGGCACTTGATGTTGTGCTTAAAATTAAAGGTCTTGATAAGCGCATGGACGGTACTATTTTGATGGTTGCACCATCAGAAGAACTTGCCGCACGTGAAGCAAAAGAGCTTAAGGCAAAACAGCAAGTTGAGGATTTAGAGCCACTTTACAGTGAATATATCCGCCTTAACTATGCTAAAGCAGAAGAGTTTGCTGACTTATTGAAAACAGACACCAACAGCATTATTTCTGCGCGAGGCAGTGTGTCTGTTGATAAACGTACTAATACCTTACTTATCAAAGATACAGCGAAAAGCATCGAAAGCGTGCGCCGTATGGTGGAAACTTTAGATATTCCTGTTAAGCAAGTGGTGATTGAATCACGTATGGTAACAGTGAATGATAATGTGCAAGAAGACTTAGGTGTGCGCTGGGGTATCAGCGATGTAGGAAGCGACGGTGCTATCTCTGGCACATTAGAGGGCGCTGGTGGTATGTTTGGTGCTGGCTCTTACGATAATATCCCAAGTATTTCTGACCGCTTAAATGTTAACTTACCGGTTTCTAGCCCTGCGGGTAGTATTGGTGTTCAAGTAGCTAAATTAGCTAACGGCACTATATTAGATTTAGAGCTAAGTGCTCTTGAAGAAGAAAACCGTGGTGAGATTATCGCAAGTCCTCGTATTACGACGGCTAACCAACAAAAAGCCCGTATTGAGCAAGGTACTGAGATCCCTTACGTTGAAGCAGCATCAAGTGGTGCAACGACAGTAACCTTCAAAAAAGCAGTATTGAGCTTAGAAGTAACGCCACATATCACCCCTGATAACAAAGTGATTTTAGATCTCGTTATCACGCAAGACACGCGTGGTGATACAGTACAAACACCAACAGGTTCTGCTGTAGCAATTAATACCCAAGAAATTCAAACTCAGGTATTAGTAGAAAACGGCCAAACTGTGGTGCTTGGTGGTATCTTCCAACAGCAAATCGTTAACTCAACTAAGAAAGTACCTCTGTTAGGCGATATTCCTTACTTAGGCGTATTGTTCAAAAGTACGAGTGAATTTAACGAGAAGAAAGAGCTGTTAATCTTTGTAACACCAAAAATTCAAATCGATTAAGTGATTTTTTCTTAAGCAACGAGCAATTAGCATGTTTAATTGCTCGTTATCTAGCTTTTTATGCTAATTGACTTGAAATACCCAAGCAATTACTGAGATAATCCCCTCCTTAATTTTGGGGCCAGGTCGTTAGGCGGGGTTTTATTTCAAATTTTAGAGTTCGTTTGTACTAAAAAGATATGGCTGAGAAACGTAATATATTTCTAGTGGGCCCTATGGGGGCTGGCAAAAGCACAATTGGTCGTCACATTGCTGACCAATTACACCTTGAATTTTTCGATTCAGATCAAGAGATCGAGCGTCGTACTGGAGCAGACATTGCTTGGGTATTCGATCTTGAGGGTGAAGAGGGCTTTCGACTTCGTGAAGAAACTGTAATTTCAGACCTAACTGAGATGCAAGGTATTGTTCTTGCAACTGGTGGTGGTTCTGTGATCAGTAAAGAAGTGCGTAACAAGCTATCTGCTCGCGGTATCGTTGTATACCTAGAGACACCAATCGAAAAGCAAGTTGCACGCACGCAGCGCGACAAGCGTCGCCCATTATTGCAAACAGAAGAAGCACCGCGTGATGTATTAGAACGCTTAGCTGAAGAACGCGAACCGTTATACAAAGAAGTTGCTGATTTTGTTGTCCGCACTGATGAGCAAAGCGCGAAAGTTGTTGCTAATCAAATCATCGAGAAATTAGATTTTTAAAAACCAATAATAAAAAGGAAACTAGCTATGCTTGAATTAACAGTTAATTTGGACGAGCGAAGTTATCCTATTTATATTGGTCAATCTGCTCTTAAAGAGACTGGTCGACTACGCGAGCACATCGGCGATTGTCGACCTATCATTATCACCAACGACACCATTGCACCTTTATATCTTGATGATGTAATGACGTCGTTGGTTGATCTTAACCCGTTATCTTTTACCATCCCTGATGGCGAACAATATAAATCACTTGAGTGGTTTGAAAAGATATCGGCGTTCTTACTTGAACATAACTGTGGTCGAGATACATGCCTTATTGCCTTAGGTGGCGGTGTTGTAGGTGATCTAACGGGTTTTGTTGCTGCATGTTACCAACGTGGCGTGCCTTTTATTCAAGTACCAACTACCTTGCTTTCGCAAGTGGATTCATCGGTTGGAGGCAAAACGGCAGTAAACCATCCACTTGGTAAAAACATGATTGGTGCGTTTTACCAACCACAAGCCGTGTTTATCGATACGCAATCACTTCATACTTTACCTGAGCGTGAATTCGCAGCCGGTATGGCAGAAGTCATTAAATACGGCCTTATTTACGACACTGAATTATTTGCTTACCTAGAGCAAAATATCGCTAACCTTAAATCACTTGATGAGCAAACATTGCAGCATGTGATTTACCGTTGTTGTGAAATCAAAGCCTTGATTGTTGCACAAGATGAAAAAGAAGCAGGGTTACGCGCCTTACTTAACCTAGGGCACACCTTTGGACATGCTATCGAAGCACAAATGGGTTACGGTAATTGGCTACACGGCGAAGCCGTTGCCGCAGGTATGGTGCTGGCAGCACGCCTTGCACATACCCGTGATGACTTAACTGCTACAGAAGTTGAACGCATTGTTAAATTGATTGCTGAGTATGATTTACCAGTCGATATTCCTGCAGAAATGACAAGCGAGCAGTTTTTAACGCATATGCGTAAAGATAAGAAAAACAAAAAAGGCACTATTCGCTTTATTCTTCCTACCCAATTTGGTCAATGTGCGCTGGTAAGTGATATTACTGATCAGCAGGTTTGTGATTTAATAGCGCGCTAATGCAATCGCAAATATTGCCTAGCCGTGCTGCGCTAGTTGATCGAATCGCTCTGCAGTTTGAATATGGGCAAAATCTAATTTGCTTACTTGGCCCGTCAGGCCTTGGTAAAAGCTATTTATTAGAAACCTTCATTACTGATAAATACCTCGACTTTAATAAAGCGTTTGTTCAGTTGTCTGGAAAAATGACCGACCAACAGTTTATGACTGAACTGTTAGAACAAAGCTTTAGCAACCCACTAATTGATCACTCTTTGAGTTTGTCTGAAAACTTCTATCAACTCTATAAGCAACAGCCTTGTGGTGATTGTTTATGGGTGATTGATGGAGGGCGTCATTTATCTGAAGAGTTAATTCAGCAATTAGAAATTCTTGCCAAGCAAAGCCCGAGCACGTTATACATATTGATTGCATCACAATCGGTCGGCCAGTTTAGCCAAGCGGTCGAAATTCACCTTGAAGCGCTTAACTTGAGCGAAAGTAAGCAACTTATGCGTTGGTTTTTCGATAACCTCCCTGTTGAAGAAGACCCAGTTTTTCGCACATTTTTACAAGAAGCGCATGGTAACCCTGCCTTATTGCTAGCTTGGCAGCCTGAACAGCAAACTGCGGATATTCGCGCACCCGAGAAAAGCTATAAACTGCTTTATATAATTTTGCTCTTAATCACAACCATGCTGCTGATCATTGGCTTTTTATATAAAGCTGATATGACCGAGTGGTGGAAAGCACATTACCAACAAGATACAACAAGCTCTGTGGCAACTGCATTACCTGCAGAAGCAGTAGTTAATGGCCCTGTAGAGAGTAAAGAGCTCGTTACAGAACAAGCTCAAGATGAGCCTCCAGCACAGCAGTCAGTTGCTACTAATGATGATGATAACACGACTCAGGCTGCCGAGATGCCAGTTGATGGCTCTGACAGTAAAAACCATGACAATGAAAGTCATAACAATAACGTGGCTGCGATTGTTGATAGCCTTTTGCCAGTAGAGCCAGTTACACAAGAGACTGAGCAACCAACGACAGATGAAGTTGTAGCAGCTATTATCAGCGATGCTGAGCAAGCCGAGTCTGCAATTGAGCCAGAGCAGCCATTAGCAGGAAATGCGTGGTATTTGTCTCAGCCAGACGACAATTTTGTAATCCAATTACTAGCGGTCACTAAGCAAGAGATCAGTGATAAGTTTATTAATGAAAATGGCTTGCAAGGGCAGGTAAATACTTACCAAAGCTTACGGAGCGGTAAGTCGTGGTGGATCGTAACTTATGGCAGTTATGCCACACTGAATGATGCTAAGAAGGGCGTAACAACACTTTCTGATAATGTGCGTAAAAATCAGCCGTTTTATAAAAAAATAAGTAAAATTAAACAAGAAATCGCTTCACTAAATCAGTAAATTAAAACTGATTAGTGTAAAATCGCGCAACACCGAATTGAAGTTAAGAGCAGATGCAGCAAAAGACCAGAGCCTTCCTTAAATGGGCGGGTGGAAAATACAGCCTAGTTGAAGATATTCGTACCCGCTTGAAGCAAGCGAGTATGGATGCTGACACCTTAGTTGAACCTTTCGTTGGTGCTGGCTCTGTATTTCTCAATACTGATTTTAAGCATTATATTTTAAATGATATTAATGCGGATCTGATCAACCTGTACACTGAGCTAAAGCGCACGCCTGACGAGTTTATCAGCGATGCAAAAAAACTATTTGTAGAGCTCAATAACCATCCTGAAGCCTATTATGAGTACCGTGTTCAGTTTAATCAGAGCAGCGATGTGTATGAGCGCGCAATTTTATTCTTATACATGAATCGTCATGGTTATAACGGTCTGTGTCGCTACAATCTTAAAGGTATTTTTAACGTTCCTTTTGGTAAATATAAGCGCCCGTATTTTCCTGAAAAAGAAATGCACTTCTTTGCTGAAAAAGCTCAGCAAGCCACCTTTACGTGTTTAGGTTATGACGAGGTCTTTAAGCTCATTCCTAATAATGCGGTTGTGTATTGCGACCCACCTTATGTGCCGTTGAGTAAAACAGCATCATTTACTTCTTACGCTAAAGGCGGTTTCAATTTAGATGATCAAGCAAACTTGGCGAATTTAGCTGAGCAAGCAGCATTCGAAAATAACACGCCGGTACTTATTTCTAACCACGATACGGTGTGGACTCGTAAGATCTACAGCCAAGCATCACTGGATGAAATTCAGGTAAAACGCACGATTAGCCCGAAGGGCGGTTCACGTAATAAAGTGAATGAGCTAATGGCTATGTATTTAGCACCAAAGAAACGGTGAAATAAATCGCTGCTACAAACAGGCTGAATAAAACGAGGGCAATGACGATAATAGTACTGAGCGAGTGCTCTTTAAAGTCAGCTTGACGCTTATTTTCTGATTGCACACCAAAAAATGCCGCAAAGACACTTTGTAATGCACTAATGAATTTGTTCATGCGATTTAGAACTTAGAACCTAAACCGCTAACTTTCTTAGACTCTTCACTACTTGTTAATAACTCAAGTAAATCAAGATAATGGAACTGAGCGCTGCGGCTATCACCCGTTAACCAAGAAAACCATCCTGTTTCTTGTTCTGCTTTCATACATTGAGCAGAAGATGATGATGCGTTAAGCGTATTGCATGAGCAGCCAGACGCCGCTGCTAAAAAGTCGTCTTCATCAGCAGATGAGAAAGATACAAACGCAGCAACCGTAAGTGCGGACGCGATTAAGATCCCTATTTTAAAAGCACGCATGAGAATAACCCTTGTTTGTGTTATTTAGACAAGCATACATAACAATTGCTCAAATAACAAACTTAATTACGGCTGAATTAAATAAAAATTTAATAAAATTAGCCTTTTAAAGTAAATTTTATGTTTATATTTTGTTTCATTTAAATGCATTTATGCAAGCAGTTGAATAGAACGATTGTTCAATTTTTGATTAAATTTACATTAATTCAATAAGCTAAAAGGATTGGCCTTGAGCAATAGCGTTTTAACAGTTAGCTGTGGTGTTTTAATCAGCTGTCGATTGGGTTACATTATGCGCTCTTCTTGCAGTCGCAAATTATGATGGAATCTCTCATGTTGGAAACATTACAAAAGTATTTAATAGCCCCTTCTATTTTATCAGCTGATTTTGCCCGTTTAGGTGAAGATGTTGATCGAGTACTCGCAAGTGGGGCAGATGTTGTACATTTTGATGTAATGGATAACCATTATGTGCCAAACCTAACCTTTGGCCCAATGATTTGTAAAGCACTGCGCGATTACGGTATTACAGCCCCGATTGATGTGCATCTTATGGTGAAACCTGTCGATCGCCTAATTCCCGACTTTGCTGAAGCGGGCGCTTCTATTATTAGCTTTCACCCTGAAGCAAGTGAGCATATTGACCGTACCTTACAGCTTATAAAAGACAGCGGTTGCCAAGCTGGGCTTGTATTTAATCCTGCAACCAGCCTTAGCTACCTTGAGCATGTGCTCGATAAAGTTGATGTAGTGCTATTAATGTCAGTTAACCCTGGCTTTGGCGGCCAAAGCTTTATTCCTCATACCCTCGAAAAGCTTCGCCAAGCGCGTAAAATTATTGATGACTCGGGTCGCAATATTCGTTTAGAAGTTGATGGTGGCGTTGGTGTTGATAACATTGCTGAAATTGCAGAAGCGGGCGCTGATATGTTTGTTTCAGGCTCAGCGATTTTCAATCAACCAGATTACAAGGCTGTTATCGATGCGATGCGCAGCGAGCTTGCAAAGGTTGAGTCATGAAATACGATGCGGCATTTTTCGATTTAGATGGCACCTTAGTCGACAGTGTTTATGATTTATACATTGCGATGAATCTGACTCTAACTGACCTCGCATTTCCGGTTGTTACACAAAAGCTAGTTGAGAGCTGGGTAGGTAATGGCATAGAAACACTTGTAAAGCGTGGTTTGAGTGGCGATATGCAAATCAGTGAGCATTTAGATGAAGCCCTTACTGAGCGTGCAATTAATTTGTTCTATCAGCACTATGACCAAGTTGTAGGTGACTACAGTGCGCTTTATCAACATGTAGAAACTGGGCTTGCTGCACTTGCTGGTATTCCAAAAGTGGTGATCACCAATAAGGCACGTCGTTTTACCGAAAAGTTACTTGATAAGCTTTCACTGACTAGTCATTTTCAGTTGATTGTATGTGGTGATGATATGGCAAAGAAACCATCACCTGAGCCTTTACTATTTGCTTGTCAGCAATTAGATGTCAGCCCAGCCAAAGCGGTTATGATAGGCGACTCAAAAAGTGATATTTTGGCAGCAAAAGCTGCTAAGGTTGACGTTGTCGCACTCGGTTATGGCTATAACCAAGGTGAAAACCTCGCTGATTTCAATCCAGAGTACCTCTGCGAGAATTTCTTAGATATAATACCCGTTCTTACCCAAAGGTAAGTGCATTTTAATTTCGTCTTTTTAGTTTAGTAAAAATATAAAGGAACATCATGAGTAAACCAGTAGTGTTAAGTGGCATTCAGCCAACCGGTGGTATGACAATAGGCAACTATGTTGGCGCTATTAACCAGTGGCTTAAGCTACAGGAAGACCACGAAAGTTTCTTTATGTTAGTAGATTTACACGCCATTACTGTACGCCAAGATCCTGAGCAGCTACGCTCGCGCGTGCTGGACGGTATTGCGCTTTATGCTGCATGTGGTATCGACCCAGAAAAAGCGGCGTTATTCGTACAATCTCAAGTGCCAGAACATGCACAGCTTAGTTGGGTTTTAAACTGTTACGCTCAAATGGGTGAGCTTAACCGTATGACGCAGTTTAAAGATAAGTCTTCTAAGCATGCTAATAACGTGAATGTGGGTTTGTTCTCTTACCCTGTACTGCAAGCTGCAGACATCTTGTTATACCAAGCAGATCAAGTGCCAGTGGGTGAAGATCAAAAGCAACACCTTGAATTGACACGTGATATCGCAACACGTTTTAACAACCTATACGGTGACGTGTTCAAACTACCTGAACCATACATTCCTGAGTTCGGCGCACGTGTAATGAGCTTACAAGATCCGCTCAAGAAAATGTCTAAATCAGATGAAAATCCAAACGGTTACATCATGTTATTAGATGAGCCGAAGAAGATTGAAAAGAAACTGAAAAAAGCAGTAACTGATTCAGACGAGCAAGCTCGTATCTACTTTGATCGTGAAGAAAAACCAGGTGTATCTAACCTACTTACTTTATTATCAGTTGCAACTAAGCGCTCAATTGAAGACTTAGTGCCTGAATATGAAGATAAAATGTATGGTCACCTGAAAAAAGACACTGCAGCAGCGGTCGTTAATATGATTGAGCCAATCCAAGCGCGCTTTAAAGAAATTCGCGAAGATCAGTCACTACTTGATAGCATTATGAAGTCAGGTGCTGAAAAGGCGAGTATTCGCGCTGAAAAAACATTAAAAGCAGTCTACGATGCGGTAGGTTTTATTCCTCGCCCGTAAGCTTGCACAAATTATTGAAATAAAAATACCGCCTTAGAGCGGTATTTTTTTATTAAAAGCTCAGCACAATTAAAACAGTAAATAAGCAGATAAGTGCGGCAGCGGTTTTGTCTGTTTTTTCCATTTTCTTACTCCTCATCAGCGCTCAACTGTGCAATCACGTAGCCTTTACTTTCTAACAAGGCTAATAGGCTATCTTCACCGGCCAAATGAGCAGCGCCAACAAGTACCAACTCTTTTTGCTGATCAGTAAAGTAATCCTCAATATGATTAAGCCAATTCAAATTACGTTGCTTAATGAGTATTTGGTAGGTGAGGGGATCATGTTGTTTTAATGGCATGATAGTTAGCTCATTCATTGCGTGCATATCGCCATTGCGCCATGCATCAAGCATTGCACTGTAAAGCGCTTGGTAACTTGATACTTGCGCTAACTGTGACTGAATATAGGCATCTTCGTCTTGGCTGCCTAATTGCTTAAAAAGGTGTAATTGGAATGCCAAGGTTTCGAGGTAAGCTAATTCTTTGCTGTCTTGTTGGGCTCGCTTTGCGAAATAGCTATCAACACCTTCACCGAAAAGCTGTTGTTTTTGTAGTTCTAGCGACATCATCAGCAAGCTCACCATAAAAGGGCGAAAGCTGTCGAGTTCGCTAAGTTGCATATCGTATTGAGTAAGCTGTGCTTCTAATTGTTTTTTTACTTTTGCAGAGAGCTTACTACTTAATGTTTCACCAGTTTCGTAACTCAGTGCTTTAAGCATAGTAAGTTGTGCTGAGCTATTACTTGGCGCTGGCATATCGGCTTCAAGTACTAGGGTATCGGCTTGTTTATATGCTTGATTAAATTCAGCTGGTAGCGGTAGTTCCTTGGGCGGTAAAACATGAATTGAACCCGCAATGTATATAAATTCATCACCTTTACTTACCTGCCAAACGGCACTTTTTGCTGTACAAATACTCGTTGTTAACAAGCATGATGCAGCAATTGTTGAGAGCAGTAATTGAGTTAGTTGTTTCATTCTTTTAGCCTGTTAATTGAAAAAGCTTGCCCAATGTTCTGGGCAAGCAGGGCATTACTTGTTGAGTTTTAACTCAATTTGATGGTCAACTTTTTTGTTCATTTGCTCGATAGAAACCTCGATAGATATCTCAAAATGTTGTTCTAATTTTTGAGTATCTTGGCTATCAAATAAGGGGGTTGGCAGTGTAACAACAAGCGTGCTTACTGCGAGTATCGACACTATTTTTAAAGCTGAGTTGCTCATAACTTTATTCTCTTAATTGGTTGATTAGTTTTATCAGCGAAGCAAAGTTGGTTGGTGGCCCGTTGATGGAAACTACAATAGCGAGGAATTTACATAGAGTCGCTTATCTAGTTCTAAGGGATTTATATATAAGGTTTTAAAATGTTAATTTTAATAGTTTCAATGGTTTAAGTTTAATTCTTATGAGGGGAAATAAGGTTTTAAATCATTTTATTTTTGTGTTTTTGCCTATTGATGATATTTGAATGTAGCAAATAGGAACTTGGAGGTTTTGATATGGGTTTTAAAGTAAAACATTATGCGGCTAAAACTGTACCTGCGAATAGCTCATTAGAATGGGAGCTAACCTTAACTGAGCTTATCATTGGTAGCCTTTGTGCTGCATTCGCTAAGATCGGCTATGATGCTACTATGTTACTTATTTTTATACCTAATTTAGTAATCGCCTTAGTTTGCTTTGGTTTTATTGGGCTTTCGATATTTCATTTTATAAGAGAAAAACGCAGCAAGCCAAGCGAGTAATATTGATTGCTGCGCTATTTTTCTACTGGGGTAACGCCTGGCGAGTCACAAGCAATGACTTCAAATCGATAGCCATATTCAGCATGGTGATCAGGGGTTACTTGCACTATTTCGTAATCATTCAGCTCAACGGCTTTACTGTTTTCTGCTTTTAAACAGCGTGAATAGCTATCGGCTTCAAAGCTGTAAGCAAACATCGCAATTAAACGTTTGCTACGCTCAAAGTAACCTTTGGTATCTAGAAACTGACGAAGGTTTTCGGCGGTTTCGCTGTCACCTTCTATATTGACGTCTTGGTTAGGGGCTGAGCTTTCTTCACTTTCAGGAAGTTGTTGCTCAAGCTTTTCACCGAGTTGTTCGACTGCTTTTTGCTGCTCTTCACCAGATTCTTTGGCAATGACTTTGCTATCCAAAAAGGTGCTAACCATGTTGTCGAGCACTTCTTCAGGTGGCTGATCGTCGATAAACGAAATCAGGTTAATAAATACCACTGATGCTAAAACAAAGCGCACGATGGCAGTTAATAGAGGTGAGTAGCTTTGGCTTATAAATTTAATTCGCTCAGAGCCAAATGGCTTTATTAGTAATAAAACAAAGATATAGAAAGGTAAAAAAAGTTGAAATAACAATAAAGTCCCTAGGGTTATTCCCATTGCCCAAGGGGGTAAATATAACAGGGTGGCAAAGTTATGGGTGTAATTAAAGTGACTAGCTGAGACATGAGTTACATCATTAACTATGCCGCTCGCACCGGCCAACACAAAATTAGCGATACTGGCATAGAAGATTAAAATTAGTGCTTTGCCGGCAAGCGAGTGCCAAAGTTGGTTAAACTTGGGCCAAAATTCAATAACAAGCGCAATAATGGTGATGGTGGCACTTAACCAGCCCGATTGCAGAACAATCAGGCTGCTTAATGCTAAAAGATAGAGCTTTTGTGCGGTACTTAAGTTAAACCAAATGGCTTGTAATCGTTCAACCAGCCTCGTTTTATGAGGCTGCCAGCTACGTTGCTGTTGTTGAAACTGTTTATTAGCGCGCCATTTTGCAATTTTTAAATACCTACGCACGCAATATCCTTTTTTATAGTAGTGGTTTTAAGTACCTTCCTGTGTGTGAACGCTCACACTCGGCAACGTCTTCAGGTGTACCAGAAATTAAAATTTCACCACCGCCAGAGCCACCTTCTGGGCCTAAGTCGACAATCCAGTCTGCGGTTTTGATCACATCAAGGTTATGCTCAATAACAACAATGGTATTACCGTGATCGCGTAAGCGGTGAAGTACTACTAATAATTGCTGAATATCAGCAAAGTGTAAACCCGTAGTTGGTTCATCAAGGATATATAAGGTTTTACCGGTATCGCGTTTTGAAAGTTCACGAGCCAGTTTCACACGCTGCGCTTCACCACCGGAGAGGGTAGTAGCAGCTTGACCTAAGCGAATATACGACAAGCCTACATCCATTAAGGTTTGCAGTTTACGTGCAATAGCCGGAATTTTATCAAAATAGTCACGGGCATCTTCTACGGTCATTTCGAGTACTTGGTGAATGTTTTTACCTTTGTACTGTACTTCGAGGGTTTCACGGTTGTAGCGCTGACCTTTACATACATCACAAGGTACATATACATCAGGTAAAAAGTGCATTTCTACCTTGATCACGCCATCACCTTGGCAAGCCTCACAACGACCACCTTTAACGTTAAAGCTAAAGCGACCGACCTTATAGCCACGCGAACGGGCTTCTTGAGTGCCTGCAAATAGCTCACGAATACCGGTAAAAATACCGGTATAAGTGGCAGGGTTTGAGCGCGGAGTACGGCCAATCGGGCTTTGGTCAATATCAATCACTTTATCAAAATGATCTAGGCCCTTGATTGACTTGTACGGAGCCGCTTCAGCGGTCGTTGCGCCATTTAACTCGGTATGAGCCAGCTTAAATAAAGTGTCGTTGATAAGCGTCGATTTACCTGAGCCTGATACGCCGGTGATACAGGTCATTAAGCCAAATGGAATACGTAAATCAACGTTCTTTAAGTTGTTACCTGTGGCACCAAATAGCTCAAGCCATTTGTCGTTGGTTTGATGGCGAGCCTCCGGTACTTCGATTTTCTTTTCGCCAGAGAGGTACTGACCTGTGATTGAATCTTTACTGGCTAGAATATCGTCATGGGTACCTTGTGCAATAACATGGCCGCCATGAACACCGGCACCCGGGCCGATATCGATAATATGGTCTGCAGCGCGAATAGCATCTTCGTCATGCTCAACCACAATGACGGTGTTGCCTAAATCGCGTAAGTGAATAAGGGTTTTTAGTAGGCGGTCGTTATCGCGTTGGTGCAAACCAATTGATGGTTCATCCAATACGTACATAACACCAACAAGACCTGCACCAATCTGACTTGCTAAACGAATACGCTGTGCTTCACCACCTGACAGGGTGTCGGCACTTCGCTCAAGTGATAAATAATTAAGGCCTACATTAATTAAGAAAGATAAACGGTCGCGAATTTCTTTAAGGATTTTTTCGGCAATTTGGGCGCGCTGACCGGTGAGATTCAAACCATCAAAAAATGCCATGCTTTCACCAATACTCATTGTGGTGATAGCTGGCAGGTTTGTTTGGCCAATAAATACGTGGCGAGCTTCTTCACGAAGTCGCGAGCCATGACAGCTCGGACACGCTTGGCTTGTTTGGTATTTAGCAAGCTCTTCGCGAACTGAGTTTGACTCGGTTTCACGGTAGCGGCGATTCATATTATTTAAAACGCCTTCAAACTCATGGTTACGTGTAATTAAATCACCACGGTCGTTACGGTAATTAAAGGCAATTTTAGTTTTACCTGAACCTTCAAGAATCACCTTTTGCGCATCTTTACCAAGTTCTTGGAAAGGCACTTCTAGGTCAAACTTATAATGCTCTGCGACAGCTTGCAGCATTTGGAAGTAATAAAAGCTACGTTTGTCCCAGCCTTTGATTGCACCGCCCGATAAGCTTAGTTCAGGATTTTGCACAACACGGTTTGGATCAAAATACTGGCGCACACCTAAACCATCACAGCTTTGACACGCACCCGCCGGGTTATTGAACGAGAATAAACGCGGCTCAAGTTCACTCATGGCATAGCCACACGTTGGGCAGGCAAAATTAGCAGAAAACAGCATGTCTTCGCTGAGTGAGTCGTCCATAGCCGCTACATGAGCAATACCACCTGATAGCTCAAGGGCCGTTTCGAATGATTCAGCTAAGCGCTGTTGTTGGCCATCTTTTACTTTAAAGCGGTCAACCACGACCTCGATAGTATGCTTTTTATGAAGCTCAAGAGTTGGTGGATCTGATAAGTCACATACTTCGCCATCGATACGGGCGCGAATAAAACCTTGGCTTGCGAGTTGCTCAAGCAGTTTAACGTGCTCACCTTTACGGTCTTTTACCACCGGTGCTAATAGCATTAGCTTGCTACCTTCTGGTAAGGCTAAAACCGTATCGACCATTTGGCTGATAGTTTGTGCGGCAAGTGGCAAGTCGTGAGTGGGGCAGCGAGGCTCACCTACACGGGCAAATAATAAACGAAGGTAATCGTAAATCTCGGTAATAGTACCGACCGTTGAACGCGGGTTATGTGACGTTGATTTCTGTTCGATAGAGATAGCTGGCGATAAACCTTCGATGTGATCAACATCGGGTTTTTCCATTAGCGATAAGAACTGTCTTGCATACGCTGACAGTGATTCAACATAACGACGTTGCCCTTCTGCATACAAAGTATCAAACGCTAAAGACGATTTCCCTGAACCAGATAGGCCAGTGATAACTATCAGCTTATCACGGGGAATGGTTAGGCTGATGTCTTTTAAATTGTGCGTACGGGCGCCTCGGACTTCAATGTTTTCCATGCTATCTCGTTTTATTACCTAATTATTTTTTCAGTATCTCATAATACGCGATAAGATTAATCCTTGATCAAAGAAAAAATCATCACTTACAGGTGATTATTTAGTTTTCGCTTGTGGTAGAATCCACGCTCAAATTTTAATAGACAGCAAGATCAGTAATTCATGACAGCATCTTCACTCAACTCTCGAGAAAAACGCGCAGCCGTTTCGTTGGCGAGCGTCTTTGCATTCCGTATGCTTGGCCTATTTATGCTGATGCCAGTATTGGCGATTTATGGTCAGCAATTAGAAGGGTTTTCGCCGCTTTGGATTGGCTTTGCTATTGGTGCTTATGGTTTAACGCAAGCCGTGCTGCAAATCCCTATGGGTTGGTTGTCTGATAAAATTGGTCGTAAAAAAGTGATTATTGGTGGCCTTTGTGTGTTTGCACTTGGCTCTGTTATTGCTGCAACCGCTGAGTCTGTGCAAATGGTTACGCTTGGGCGTGCACTACAAGGCATGGGGGCGATTGCCAGTGCTTTATTGGCGCTTGCTTCTGATTTAAGCCGTGATGAACAACGTCCGAAAGTTATGGCCGTTATTGGTATGTGTATTGGTATGAGCTTTGCCGTTGCTATGCTACTAGGGCCAATTGTTGCTGCATCATGGGGGGTTGCTGGGGTATTTTGGCTTACCGCAGGACTGGCCATTTTAGGTATTTTAATAGTGTTGTTTTTGGTGCCAAATGCTGTCAATAAGGCGCCAAAAGGTGACACACTTGCTACCCTTGATGATATTAAGCAACTAATTAAACATCCACAATTAGCACGCCTTGATTTTGGTGTGATGCTGCTTCATCTTACATTAACTACCGTATTTGTAGCCTTGCCAGGCCAGCTTATAAAAGATGGCTTAGTTGCAGACCACCATTGGTATTTATATATACCTGTACTGTTTTTAGCGTTTTTCTTGATGGCACCAATGATGATTGTGGCGATCCGTAAAGAAAAAGAAAAACAAGCCTTTATTGGCTCAATCGCGCTGCTTGTTTTAAGTATGCTAGCGATGTCGTTATGGGTTGATTCGGTGATTGGCATCGGTATTTGTATGTTGGTTTACTTTATTGCTTTTAACTTTTTAGAAGCAACCATGCCAGCACTTGTTTCGCGTATTGCTCCTGCAAACCAGAAAGGTTCTGCGATGGGAGTATTTTCATCTACGCAGTTTTTTGGTGCCTTTTTAGGTGGTTTATTAGGGGGTTACGTTGCTCAAGCATTAAGTGCGCAAGCAGTGTTTGCGGCGGCGGCACTTGTTGGGGTAATATGGCTTATCCTTGCTTGGAATATGCAAGTCCCACCAAGAAGTAAAATAATTAGCTTAATGACTGAATTAAGTTCAGAGCAGCAGGCACAAGCGCTTGCTTCTCGTCTTGTTGCTTTACCGGGCGTAATTGAAGCAACGGTTGTCTGTGATGAAAATCGCAGCTATTTAAAGATTAATGATAAAGAATTTGACCTAGACCAAGCACGCAAAGTGGCTGGTTTAATCTAACGTTTTATAGGAGAAGTTCCATGGCACGCGGTGTGAACAAAGTTATCTTGGTTGGTAATTTAGGCCAAGATCCAGAAGTACGTTATATGCCTAATGGCAATGGCGTAGCGAATATCAGCATTGCTACGACAGATAGCTGGAAAGATAAAAACACAGGGCAAATGCAAGAGCGTACTGAATGGCACCGTGTCGTGTTATTTGGCAAACTAGCAGAAGTTGCTGGTGAGTATCTTCGTAAAGGTTCACAAGTGTACATTGAAGGTCGTTTACAAACGCGTAAATGGACTGACCAATCAGGCCAAGAAAAGTACACTACAGAAATCGTGGTAGACATGGGCGGTCAAATGCAAATGTTAGGCGGTCGTGGTGAGCAGCAAGGTGGTGGCTATCAAGGTGGTCAATCACAAGGCGGTTACCAAGGTGGTCAACAACAAGGTGGCGGTTACGGCGGTGGTGCACAGCAATCACAAAGCAATAATAGCTATGCTCCACAGCAACAGTCTGCGCCAGCACAGCAGCAACAGCGTCCACAACAGCAATCTGCACCACAACAGCAAAGTAATAACCAATATGGTGGCGGTTATGGTCAGCAGCAAAGCAGCGCACCTCAACAAGGCGGTTTTGCTCCTAAGCCACAAAATGCACCACAAGGCGGCGCATCAAACCCAATGGAACCACCAATCGACTTTGATGACGATATCCCGTTCTAGACAAAGACAAAACTGTGTAATTAGTTTTTAAGAAGCCCTGCATTAGCAGGGCTTTTTTATGTGCGAAAGTTAATGCTTAATCTAAAAGCAAGTTGGTAGGCGGAATTGGCTATATTCAAAACCTGGTCTAAGTTTATAGAACCTTAATTCCACAACTTTATTATTAACTATGCAACTTTTAAGGAAGATAAGTTTTCAACAGGCGCTAGCAGCGGTTATCGCTTTTGCTTTGGTTGTGATGTTTGCAGCGTCTTATACTGTGATCAATGAGTCGCTTGTTAGAAAAAGCACAGTTGAGAAAGATGCCGTATATATACGTGAAGCTTTAATGATTGATGAGATAGCTCACGAAACGGCTGTTGAACGAGGCTTAACTGCGGGCCTAATTGGCTCTGGCTATAGTCAAAATAAAGAGTGTGTTGCACAGCAGCGTGTAGTGGTCGACAAAGCATTTGATAAATTTGCCCGTTACACTCAGCAGCATAAGGTTTCATCAACACTATTCAATGCGGTATTAGCAAAACATAAGAAAATCACTGAGCTGAGAGAAAGTGTCGACAAGAAGCAAGGTAAACAAGCGTTTGTGGTCTATTCTGATTCAAACAAGTTTATGCTCGATGTTGCCAACAGGCGAGTCTCACAGGTCAAGCAAAGTGAGGCAATCGCTTCTGGTCTTGCAATAGTCGAAATGTCTTTATTGAAGGAAAGGCTTGGGCAAGTGCGAGGTAAAGTGAATGGTGTCTTATCTTCAAAATCGATTTCTGAGAGTAATCAAGTCTTAGTCAGTAGCTATTTTCACAATATTGAAGAGACCTTGTTTTTGCTTTCTTTAACACTTACAGGTGATGCTGATAAAAAATGGCTAGCAGAATTGACCAACTCACAAACTTATCAAGATGTAAAAAGCATTGTTGAAAAGCTTAATCAAGAAAGTGGTGAGTTATCTTTAAGCTATCCAACACCAGCAGATTGGTTTGCTCAGTCCACTGAGTTAATAGGTAAGGTCCGTAAGCATATTCTAAATAAGCAGCAAGCTTTAGAGTCGCTGATTGAGCAAAGTCGTAGTAGTGCAAATACTAAGGTTTATGCCACTAGTGGTTTTGCCATTATTCTTATAGGTTTGTTCTTTGCTTTTGGGTTATTCGTTATTAAGTCGCTGGCGAGAAAAGTAACTAGGGTTAGAGATGTGATTAGCACTATTGCTACCAGCCATAATTTAGCGGTGAGAATTAACGATAATTCGAGTGATGAAATTGGTGCAATCTCCAGAAGCGTTGATGAGCTCGTCGATGCGCTTACCGATTTAATTAGACAAGTTCAGCAAGCAAATAACACCAGCGAATCCAGTGTTCGGTCATTAATCACATTTGCTACTGAGCTATCTGCGCGTGTTGAAAATATCAATTTAACAACAGCAACTTTGCATGATAATTTCTCTAGGCTTTATAGCCAGATTGAGCAAATAGCAGTATCTGCAGAAGAAAGCTCTAAAAACACCATAAAGGCGAATGAGCTATCAGCAAGTACTAAACAAATTATTGGTAGAAATAAAGCAAGTATTAGCTCGTTGTCAGAGTTAATACAGCAAGCCCATGAGCAATCAGATGCCCTAAGTGCTAAAACAAATAGTATTCAATCTGTACTCGATACAATTTCGAGTATTGCAGAGCAAACGAATTTACTAGCATTGAATGCGGCAATAGAAGCCGCTCGGGCAGGGGAGCAAGGCCGTGGCTTTGCCGTTGTTGCTGATGAAGTTCGTGGTTTAGCCACACGTAGCCAAGACTCTACATCTGAAATATCTTCAGTACTTGATGATATAAAACAGCAGGTTCAGCAGTTGCAGGTGTATATGGAAAATACCTCTGACTCAACGCAAATGGTCAGTGATAATAGTGAACAAGCGTTATCGAATATAGATACGTTAACAGCGAATATTGCTGATGTGAGTAGCCAAACAAATACGGTATCCGATGCGATTGAATCGCAAAGTCAGCTTGCTGAAGAAGCGAGCAAAGCAAGCCAAAATATCACTTCAAACATGCATGATGTTCAAAACGAATTAGCGTTACTTGAGAAGTTAATTGCAGATTTAGAAAATGCACAGCGAAGAACATCCGATGCCCTAAATGTGTTTAAAGTTGATTAGCAACTGCGTTGATTTTGAGGAAGCTTCAGCACTGCAAACTTTCTTACTACTCTTTAAGTAGCAGTTTGCCAGTTACAAAATAATTCTCATTAACTGTTTTTGCTAGGTGTTTAAAATTAAAAAGCTTTTGACAGCGCTGGTTCTAGGATATTTCTGATATTGCTTTAAATCGCCCTGCAGCCTTGTATTTATAGGGTTCTTGAACAACACTTTGTATATGTTTAAGCAACTAACCTGTGAAATGAAACGAGACTTAAGTTCACAAATAAAGCAACCGGTGGTCATCTATGTGGCGGCCGCTTTTTTGCTATTAGTTGTTTTTAATATTTTCTTAAGCGATGTGTTGCACGACAAAGTTCATCGCACCGGTACAGAGCTTGCCAAGCAAGTGTATGAGTTAAACCTCGACCCGATTGCCTCGCAAGATATTATTGCTACCTTAGTTAAGAGCCAGGGCTTCGCAATGAACGCCAGTGATGTACCACATAACTTTGCAAACTTTATCGACTTAGAGCAAGAAGTGTTTAGCTATAAAACGGTTAACTTGCGTTTATTTCATTGGCCTTCTTGGTTGGTCGAAAGTCACTTATTTATTTTCCTAAATTTAATATTGCTTGGCACTGGGTACTGGGGTTTCCGCTGGTGGAAAAAAATGTTCAAGCAATTAGCAATAGCAGAAAAACCGTTGAGCAAACCATTTGAACAATTAAACACTCAGGCTACGGCCAAGAAAGTTGCACCACCTAAACCTTTAGGTCATCAGGATTTAAATATTTTGTATGGTGTACCAACAAACTATAACCATCTGTTTGCGCTATTCTTTTGGAAGAACCCTTTCCCTGCTAACCTCGACGTTGATAATTATTTTAAGTTAGTTATAGCAAAAGGATTTGGTGAACTTGTAAATCGCTCTGTGAAATTATTGCCATCGGGTGGTATTGCCGTGACCTTAAACAGTGTGCCTGCCACCGAGGTTGATAAATACACTAAACGATTACATCAGGTTATATATCAAGCTTGTTTAAATTATCGTAGTGACTTGTCTCGTGCTGATATAAAAATTGGTGTGTGTAATTACCGCACAGGGGCTGATCAGGCCGTGGTTTATCAGCTTACTAAATCAGCATTAGCGCTGGCGAAACAAAGTGCTTGGCAGCACATTCATCGCTTACCCTTTGGTCATACGCAGTCAAGCATGCTTGCTGATAGTAAAGAACACCTATTTGAGTACATTAAGAAAAAACATTTTATGTTGTTTTTTCAGCCTTTGTTCGACTTACAAACAGGCGATATTTTACAGCATGAGGCGTTGATCCGTATTCGCCACAAGAGTTTAGGCTTGCTTGCGGCTCGGCATTTTATTCCTCATATGAGTAGTAAAAAAGATGTCTTGTTATTGGACCAAACTGTGATTTCTCAAGTGAAGAAAATGCTGCTGAACGAAACGGGCTCATTAACGGTGAGTATAAACTTACACGCAATGAACTGGTTTAATGACGAGTTTTGGCTGTGGTTTAAACAGCAAATGGAAGGGTTTAATAGCGCAGACAAATTGCAATTTGAATTAAGCGAAGATGATTATCTAAAACAGCATAAAAAGCTCAGTGAACAGTTTGAATGTTTAGAGAAACTGTCTGCTGGTATTGTTATTGATAACGTGCGAAGCGCAGAACATATAGCAATTTATAGAAATATCAAAAATGTATGCAGTATTAAGTTAGCATTTGAACTGATCCACAATATTGACACCAACACCCAACAGCAAAAAATTGTAAAGCAAATAATTTCTAAGGGTACAGAGCTAAACTTTCCTGTTTATGCAGTTGGAGTAGAAACACAGAACGAACTTGCGACCTTAAAAAACCTAGGGATCATTGCAGCTCAAGGCTTTTACTTTGCTGAGCCATTGCAAAAACTGGCGGATATTACACCTTACAGCTAGTCAATTAGCCCTCGGTACTTAAGGCCGTCTAAACCTTGTAGCCCACCAGTGTGCACTGCAATGATATGCGTTCCTTCACTAAAGTAACCTTGCTCTATTAATTGCCAAACGGCATAGAGCATTTTGCCGCTGTAGATTGGCTCAAGCGGGATTGCGTGTTGCTCACTAAAGGTTTGGCAAAATTGCCACAAGTCATCGCTAAACTTTCCGTAGCCTCCATCATGAAAGTCGCAAAGCAGCTGCCAGTTTTGTTGTTGATTTGCTTTAATACTTAGCTGCTTTATCTCATCAATTAAGTAGTGCGCTTGCTTCAGTACTGCGACACCTAACAGCTTTGTGTGTTGTGGTGCACCTTCGATTAAACCTGCCAGTGTGCCGCCACTACCAGTTGGGCAAACAATCACATCAGAGCTTGGTAGGCTTTGCGCTAATTCTTTACAGCCTAAAAGTGCGGCTGTGTTAGTGCCGCCTTCTGGCAATATGTAGGCATTCGGAAACTGCGCTTGTAACTGTGCTAAATACGTTTGGTCGTGCCTTAAGCGGTAAGTAATTCGATTTACTGGGTGTAAGCTCATACCGCATTGCTTTGCGTAGTTGAGTGTTGGATTTGCTTCGTCTAGCTCAGGGCCGCGAATAATACCGTGGGTTTTAAAGCCAAATAGTTTACCTGCAGTTGCCGTGGCATGAATATGATTTGAAAACGCGCCACCAAAAGTGAGTAGTTCAGATTTACCCTGTTGCTGCATAACATCTAAGTTAAACTTTAGCTTACGCCATTTGTTGCCACTAATTTGCGGATGAATAAGATCATCTCGCTTGATGCTCAGCTGAATTTTACGTGCAGCTAATAAGGGGTGATGAATTGTTTGTACTGGTGATTCAAAAGAACTATTCACGGCATTAATTTTCGTAAAAAAACACGTCTTATTGTAGCAAAGTCGTCTTACAGATAGAAATTAGTCAATTAAACTCAAATGATTTTGTTATTTACTGGCATCAACTAAGGTAATAGATGTAAACTCAGATAATAATTGAACAAAGCTTGTGTTTTGCCTTGCAAGTACATAGCATAAGAGTTTAATTATAAAAAAATAATAATGACCAAATAATTGCCGCTTTTTGGGAATGGAATATATGCGAATTGCTCCTTTATCTCTGTTAATTTCAGTTAGTTTGCTAGCAACTAGTGCATTTGCACAAGATACTGCTACGGTAACTGGCATTGAATCAGAGATCAGTAAAAAACAAGCCGAATACGATAACTCGACCTTAATCCTCGAAAAACACCTAAAAGAAGAAAGTCAGTTACAAAAACAACTCGAATTATTGCGCGCCCGCTCAACTGAGCTAGATAAAGAAAAAAACCAAGCGCTAGATGCAATGAACGAGATGTACCGCCGACTTATTGATGACCCAACTCTTGATATCAGCAATGCGCAGTCGCGCTATCAAAAAGCTGTGGTTGATCACAAACAAAACAAAGATGATATTTCGATGCAATTGGCGGCAATTGCTTCACATAGAAAAGACATTGAGCAAATTCGTGTATCAAAGCACACCCAGTTAAACACCTTAGAAAGTTTAAAAGAGCAGTTAGCAACGGCACGTGTTGAGCGTTTACGTAACGAATTCACTCGTGAAGGCACATTAGAGGTTAATCACACGATTAACTGTAAGCGCACCGAAACACTTGCTGCCTGTGAACAACGTGGCCAACAAATGGGCTTACAAAAAGCCACTAAACGTTTTGTAGACCAGATTTTTGCTAACTTAACTGAAGAGCGCTTAGTTGAGCCAAAACGTAACCTTGCCGGTGCACAAGTTAAGATTTTAAGTAGCCATGTCGTGAACAGCGCGTTCAGTGGTCAAGGTAACTACAACGTTAACTTAAGTGTGACGATGCGCGGTGATGTAAACAGCAGCCGTTTATGTAGCTTACTTAACTTAGATAATCGTTTTTGTGCTGACTATGGCACGCCACTGGCTGGTAACTTTCAGCCAAGCTACGGCACTACCTATTCAGATAGTCAGTTAACATTCAGTGACTCTCAGGATAATGGGCAGGTGGTATCGGTTTCACGTATGAGTGAGCAACCAGTAAGCGATTATTCTGTAAAAAAGCCAATAAAGGTTGAACCATTACCTGATCTAAAAAAATCTAAAATGGTTGAATTAACACTGCGTTCAAATGTTTATGACGACGAAGTGTTTATTGATGGTGTTAGCTATGGTGCAACTAGGTTAACGACATCATTACCAAAAGGTTTTCATGATATTGAAATTCGCAAACGTGGCTACAAAAGCTATAAAGCGCGAATTGATCTGCGTAAAGCACAAACCATTAATGCAAACCTAGTTAAAGTGCCAGAGCCTGTTGTTGCTGAAGTGACTGCTGCACCAGAGCAACCAGTAACAGCACCTGTTGCAAGTATTGTTAATAAAACCAGTTCTGCCAGCATTGTAGTTATTCCTGCTGGTAAATTTAAGATGGGTGACATTAACGGCAATGGTTTAGCGAATGAGCGCCCAGTGGTAGAAAAAACCATTGCTAACTCATTTGCAATGCAAAGCAAAGAAGTAAGCGTTGGTGAGTATGAGCAATTCGTTGCGAATACCGGCTATAAAACAGAAGCAGAAAAAGATCGCGGCTGTGCGTATTACTTAAATGGCGAACCAGTGTGGGAAGCAACCTTAAACTGGCGCAACCCAGGCTTTGATCAAGAAAGTGATTTTCCGGCGGTTTGTTTAACTTATAACGATGCCAAAGCATATGCAGATTGGTTGTCGGGTCAAACAGGTCAGCTATTTCGTTTACCAAACGAGGTTGAGTGGGAATACGCTGCACGTGCAGGTAAAGAAACTGAATACCCTTGGGGTAACGAAATTGGTAAGAATTTAGCGAACTGTGGCTGGTGTGGCAGCGAATGGTCAAACAAGAGCGCTGCACCAACAGGGTCGTTTTCTCCTAACGCATTTGGCCTATACGATACAGTAGGTAATGTGTGGGAATGGACAAACAAAAAGTCAGGGCAGTCTGATGTGGCTGTTCGAGGCGGTGCATGGAATTTTGCTCCTAGCCTAGCACGCGTATCAACGCGCTTAATCTTAGCGCCAGATTTTCGTGCAAACTATATCGGCTTCCGTTTAGTACGCGAACGATAAGAATTTAAAAAGGAAGCAATGGATGCTTCCTTTTTTAGCATTTTAATTAAAGCAGTTGCGCTTTTTCATGATTAGCATGATAGAGTGAGAGCAGCTAGTATAAGAACGAATTTTCAAAGGTCATCCAGCCTCATGTTTAAAAAACTCCGTGGTATTTTTTCAAACGATCTATCGATCGACTTGGGTACAGCCAATACCCTAATTTATGTAAAAGAAGAAGGTATCGTATTAAACGAACCTTCAGTTGTTGCTATTCGTCAAGAGCGTGCTGGTGGCCCTAAGAGCGTAGCATCTGTAGGTACCGAAGCTAAGCAAATGTTAGGTCGTACTCCGGGTAACATTAAAGCAATTCGTCCAATGAAAGACGGCGTTATTGCTGATTTCTACGTGACCGAAAAAATGCTGCAACACTTCATCAAGCAAGTGCATAACAACAACTTTATGCGCCCAAGCCCACGTGTACTTATTTGTGTGCCTTGTGGTGCAACGCAAGTAGAAAAACGTGCTATTCGTGAGTCTGCTATGGGTGCTGGTGCTCGTGAAGTATATCTAATTGAAGAGCCAATGGCTGCGGCTATCGGTGCTGGCTTACCAGTGTCTGAAGCAACCGGTTCAATGGTTGTTGATATCGGTGGTGGTACAACTGAAGTTGCCATTATTTCATTAAATGGTGTGGTTTACTCTTCATCTGTACGCATTGGTGGTGACAAATTTGATGAAGCTATCATCAACTATGTACGTCGTAACTTCGGTAGCTTAATTGGTGAAGCGACAGCTGAAAACATCAAGCACCAAATTGGTTCTGCTTTCAAAACAGACGAGCCTATTGAAATTGAAGTACGTGGTCGTAACCTTGCTGAAGGTGTACCGCGTTCATTCACGCTTAACTCACACGAAATCTTAGAAGCACTGCAAGAGCCATTAATGGGTATTGTGAGCGCGGTAATGGTTGCATTAGAGCAATCTCCACCAGAGCTTGCGTCTGATATCTCTGCTCACGGTATGGTATTAACCGGTGGTGGTGCATTATTAAAAGACCTAGACCGTTTATTAATGGAAGAAACCGGTATTCCAGTTGTGGTTGCTGATGATCCATTAACGTGTGTTGCACGTGGCGGCGGTAAGGCACTAGAAATGATTGATATGCACGGTGGTGACGTATTTAGCTACGACTAATGAAGTTACTTTTTGGTCGTACCATCTCTTTGCAACTGCGACTTTTTGTCGCAGTGCTTTTGAGTGTCGTGCTGATAGTGGGCGATCGCTACACTCAAGGTGGTACAACAATCCGCACCAGCCTAAACACTTTAGTTAGCCCACTTATTTACCTTGCCAACTTGCCCTATGAGTTATTTAGTATTGGCGCAAAGAACCTTCATACCCGCGAACAGCTTTTAACCGAAAATGAAGCACTTAAAAAGAAGCAGTTACTACAAAGCGAACAACTACAACAACTGTCATTTTTATCTCGTGAAAACGATAAGTTACGCGCTTTACTCGGTTCATCGGCTAAACAATCAAATCGTAAGATTATTGCACAAGTTCTCTCTGTTCATTCAAACCCGTATAGCCACCAAGTGGTTATTAACCGTGGTACAACGGATGGCTTAAGCGAAGGCCAAGCTGTGATTGACGAAATGGGGGTAGTGGGGCAAATCACTCAAGTGGGTTCAACTACCTCGCGCGTACTGCTGATGACAGATACAACCCACGCAACACCTGTGCGTATTTTACGTAACGATGTGCGTACCGTGGTTGAGGGGATTGGCAAAATCAACGTGGTAAAACTTTCGCATGTACCACATAGCCTTGATGTTCGTATTGGCGATATCTTGGTTACGTCAGGCCTTGGTGGTACCTTCCCAGAAGGTTATCCGGTTGCAGTAGTGACCGAAATTAACCGTGATGAAGGGCGTCCTTTTGCGCAGGTTTATGCTGAGCCAATTGCGCAACTTGACCGTATTCGCTTATTGGTTGTGCTGTGGCGTAATCAGCAGGAGAGCATCAGCAATGAATAGTCGTCACTTTTTGCTGATTGCTATCAGTATCTTCTTTGCATTGGTAATGGCATTAATGCCGTTGCCGATTTCGTTTGAACCATACCGCCCAGACTGGGTGTTAATGGTATTAATGTATTGGTCGTTAGCGGTGCCACACCGTTTAAATATTGGCACAGCTTGGGTCGTTGGTTTATTAATAGACCTTGCATCAGGCTCGCCACTTGGTGTGAACTCACTGACTTACTCGGTGTGTATATTTATCACTGCGAGTAATTTCCAAAAAATTAGAAACTTTTCTTTATGGCAGCAAAGCATTTTAATTGCTTTGTTTTTAACGCTTTACCACCTCATGCAATTTTGGCTGAACCACTTTTTAATGGGGGTTTATTTTAGCCCGCATTATATGTGGCCAGTGCTAACCGGCATGCTTTGTTGGTGGTGGATATTCTTAATTTTGCGTAAATATCGCCGTCATTTCAGGATTAGATAATGCAAACCGCAATTTATTTGGCGTCTGCATCACCGCGCCGAAAAGAGTTGCTCAGCCAACTTGGCGTTGAGTTTTCTCAATTTAGCGTTGATGCAGATGAAAGCCAATTCCCAAACGAAGCCCCGCGCGACTATGTAGAGCGTCTTGCCAGACTCAAGGCGCAATCGGGCGTTGCAATGGGTTACACTGACCGCCCAGTACTTGGCAGCGATACCGTGGTTGTCATTGATGATACCGCACTTGGTAAGCCGCTAGACCAAGCTGATTTTACCGCTACCATGAAGCGCTTATCTGGCCGTACCCATCAAGTGATGACGGCTGTGGCAATTGCTGATAGTGAGCAAGTAAAAAGCTGCCTTGTTGTCACCGATGTTACATTTAAACCGCTCAGCGATGCTGAAATTGATGCTTATTGGCATAGTGGAGAGCCGCAAGATAAAGCCGGTGGTTATGGCATTCAAGGCTTAGGTGGTCGCTTTGTTAGTCACCTTTCGGGTAGCTATTTTGCAGTTGTCGGCTTACCTTTATATGAGACAGAGCAGTTATTAAACGAATTTTTAAGAGGGTAACATGAGCACCGAATTACTGATCAACGTTACACCGAGCGAAAGTCGCGTTGCGCTTATCGAAAATGGCGTACTGCAAGAAATCCAACTAGAGCGTATTGGCAACCTTGGGATTGTGGGCAATATTTACTTAGGTAAAATCAGCCGTGTATTACCGGGTATGCAGGCTGCGTTTGTCGATATTGGCTTAGAGAAAGCCGCCTTTTTACATGCATCAGACATTGTAAACAGTGCCTCAATTGTAGAAGGCGTTGATGAGCAGCCAATCAAAAAAGTACAAGATATTCGTGAGCTTGTGCGCCAAGGCCAACATATCATGGTGCAAGTGGTTAAAGACCCGCTAGGAACCAAGGGCGCGCGCTTAACAACCGATATCACTATTCCTTCTCGTTATTTAGTGTTTATGCCAGATGCAACACACGTAGGTGTAAGCCAGCGCATTGAAACCGAAGAAGAACGTTCGCGTTTAAAGAAAATTGTTGCCGAATATGGTGATGATGACGGCAGCTTTATTGTTCGTACCGCAGCAGAAGGGGCATCGGAAGCTGAGCTACGTCACGATGCGGAATTCTTAAAAAAACTGTGGCAAAAAATCGTCACTAAGCGCAAAAAAACCAGTAAAGAAAGCATCTTGCATGAAGACTTAACACTGGCGTTTCGAACTCTACGTGACTACGTAGGTGAAGACATGGAGCGTATTCGTGTTGACTCAAAACTAACCTATCAAGAGCTTAAAGAGTTTACTGAAGAATTTGTGCCGCTGTTATCGGGAGCATTAGAATACTACCCAGGTGAGCGACCTATTTTCGATTTATTCGATGTTGAAACCGAGATCCAAAAAGCACTGCATCGTAAAGTTGAGCTTAAATCGGGTGGTTATTTAATTATCGACCAAACCGAAGCGATGACAACCGTTGATGTAAATACCGGTGCGTTTGTTGGCCATCGTAACCTAGAAGAAACCATTTTTAATACTAATATCGAAGCGACCTCAGCAATTGCTCGTCAGCTACGTTTACGTAATTTAGGCGGCATCATTATCATCGACTTTATCGATATGGTTAGTGATGAGCACAAACGCCGGGTCTTACACTCACTTGAGTCTGCACTTGCAAAAGATCGTGCAAAAGCCAACATAAACGGCTTATCTGCACTAGGCTTAGTAGAGATGACCCGCAAGCGTACCCGCGAAAGCTTAGAGCACATTCTTTGTGATGTGTGTCCTGCGTGTTCAGGGCGCGGCTCGCAAAAAACGGTAGAAACGGTTTGCTACGAAATCTTGCGTGAAATCGTTAGGGTAAACCGTGCTTATGCAGCTGATAAGTTTATGGTTTACGCAGCTCCTTCGGTAAGCGAAGCATTGATCAACGATGAGTATCACAACCTTGCTGAGCTGGAACTATTTATCGGTAAGCAAGTCAGTATTCAAACAGAGAGTTTATATAACCAAGAACAGTTTGATGTGGTAATGATGTAATGAAGGCAAAAACGGTCTGCTTTTATTGTTTACGTAAGTTATGGCAAGTATTTGCCATTACTCTCGTACTGCTGGCCGTTATTGTCTCTGTGGTAAAGTATTCACTGCCATACGCAAATGATTATAAAGATGACATTGAAGCGTTTTTGTATGAACGCTTTGATGTAAATTTAGCGATTGGCTCAATCTCAGCCAGTTGGCATGGCCAAGGTCCAGCCTTAGTCATCGAAGATATTTCTTTTGAAGATAACCAAACCTCACCGATTGCACTCACCATTGATAAAGCGAGCCTTGAAGTTAATTTATGGGAGTCAGTAAAAACCCGTCAGCTTAAATCGAACTATTTTGTGATCAATGGTTTTCATGCTGATGTTGATTTACCCACTATGCTTGATTTGGGGAATAACCAGCAAACCAGCAACTTTGAGCAAAAAGAACTAATCGAAGGCTTATTCCTTGGTGAAACTGGTCACTTTGCGGTGCAAGACAGTAGCCTTAATTTTACCCTCAATGATGGTAAAGAGCGCAAGCTGATCCTCGAAAATATTGTCTGGCAAAATACCCCAGAGCAACATCAAGGCTCAGGCACGTTAGCCTTACCGGGAATTTCTGTTGGTAGTTTTGACGCCCGCATGGCGCTGAATGGTTCGACCCTCGAAACCATGGCTGGCGATATCTATGTGCAAGCAGCGAACGTTGATGTATCTAAGTGGCTGGCGCAATATATTAATACTGACAAGCAGCAGCTTACTTCAGACATCAATTTACAAACCTGGTTTAGTCTTGAAAAAGGCCTGATCAGCGATGTAAAAGTGCAGTGGCTACCGAGCTTTATCAATTGGCAACAAAACCAAGAAGCACACCAAATCAGTTTAAGCGAAGGTGGTTTTCATTTATTTCCTAAACAAAATGGCTGGCGCTTAAAAAGCACCGGGCTCACCTTTGAAAGTGACTTAAAACAATGGCCAACCTTACAGTTTGAAGCTCAACTTGGCGATAAAAGCCAAATTTGGTTAAAGCAATTTGATTTTGCATTACTGGCAAAGTTATCGCAGTTAAGTAATTTTGAAGTACTTGCCCCGTTTTTAGCCCGTCAACCCAATGGTCAGTTAAGTGATGCCTATCTTGAGTTGGGTCAGCAGGATAACTGGCAACTTTGGTTTCAGGGCGAACAAATCAATTGGCTGTCCCTGCAGGGCATTCCTGGCGGTCAGGCGATTCGTGTTGATGGCTTAATTAATCAATCAGCTGGGCGAATTCAGCTATATGGCGAGAACAATCAACTGCTAACAAACGGCAGCTTTAGCCAAGATATTGCCTACAATCAATTAAATGTAGAGCTCGACCTTCACCATTACGATGATGGCTGGCGCATTAGTAGCGATAATATCTGGCTTGATAACGACGAAGTGACTGTGGCTGCTGAGATGATGCTCAGCCTGACCGATGAACCGCGGTTAGATTTATATGCTGAAGCCTATGCCCCTGATGCCAAAGTCGCTGGGCATTATTTCCCGTTACCTGTAATGAGCGAAAAGCTGGTTAATTACCTTAATGACGCAATTAAGGGCGGTGAAGTCAATAAAGCTCAAGTGCTGTTTTCAGGGCCATTTAAAGGTTTCCCGTTTAAAGAGCAGCAAGGTCAATTTGAAGTGTTAGCGAATGTTGAAAACGCTAAATATAAGTTTTCACCAAGCTGGCCAGAAGTTGAAGATGCCAACGTCATTTTACATTTCGAAAATGAACGCATGGATATCTATAGCAAGTCGGGCAAACTGGTTAACCTCTCTCTAGGGGAGAGTGTTCATGTCAGTATTGCTGATTTAATGAATGCAGAAATCCTAAAAGTTGCCATTAATAAACGTGCTCATGGCGACAAGCTTAACCCGTTCTTTACGGCGACTCCGCTTGCTAAACCTTTGGCGAGTGTTTTTGAAGTTGTGCAACCACAAGGCGAAGCGACGGCCGATATTGAGTTGTTGGTTAATTTACGTTCGGGTCATGTTGATGCGATTGGTGAAGTTGAATTAGCTAATATTCCGGTTTACCTTGCACAGCCAGGGATCACGCTTAACCATATGACCGGTATTGTTAAGTTTAATAACGATAAAATCGACTTAAAAAATGCCAAAGCAGATTGGATGGGCATGCCACTCACAGCAAACTACAACAGTGAAAATGTGGCTGACACCTATCGCGCCGAAATTGAGGTAAAGCTGGGCCTTGAAGCTGAGCCTTTAATTGAACAAGCTCATGGTTTACTGGCCGGTTACTTAAGCGGTCAAAGTGATGTTGATATTAATGTGTCGCTTAACTTTTTACCAAATGACTTTAATTACCGCGCTGATGTGAGTGGTAATTTAATCGGTGTGACCAGCAAGCTGCCTGCACCTTATAACAAAAGCGCAGAGCAGAAATGGCCATTAACCGCAGTGGTACAGGGCGACCGTATTTCTAACTTGATCACCGCTAATGTTGATGAGCAGTTATTCTTTAATGCGATCTTAGATAACGGTGAAAAGAAATTTAGTAATGCCCATTTAATTTTAGGTGCGCAAGATTTAGGGCTTAATCGTGAAGGTTTTGCGGTATCTATCGATTTACCAAAAACCGAAATAGTGCCTTGGTTTGGCTTAATTGATCAAATTATTGCGCTTACCAAAGTTAAGTCTGATGCGCCAAGTGTGATGCCTGCGTTCAATAACGTAACGGGTAAATTTAACAAACTGGCACTACACAATATCGACTTTAATGATTTTGAATTTCGCTTAGCACCAAAGCAATCAGATTTAGAGCTAAAGCTAAATGCCAAAGAATTACGTGCCGACGCGCTTATTCCAACCGGTGAAACGCGCAGACCAATTCAAATTTTTACAGACTACCTGCGTATTAATTTTAACGAAGCCACAGAGCAAACAGAGCAAGACGCTGAACCAGAAGATTTAAGCTGGTTAACCCGAGTCCCAGCCATCGAGTTTAACTGTGAAGATTGTAAAGTGGCTGAGTATCAGCTTGATAAAATTAAAAGCAGCTTAGTTGGGGAGAACGATAAACTCTTGTTTACTGAGCTGGTCATCGACAAAGGTGACCACGTATTACGTGGTAAAGGACAATTTGCTGATGGGCAAACACGCTTTAGTGGTAACTTACAAAGTGACGATATTGGCGAGTTATTTGATGAGTTTGATATCACCACCACAGTAAAAGATTCAGATGCCAATATTAAGTTTGATCTTGCATGGCAAGGCGCACCTTATAGCTTTGATGTACCAAGTTTAGCTGGTGAATTAGATTGGCGTTTAGGTGAAGGGCACCTTGCTGAAATCAGTGATGGTGGTGCGCGAGTATTCTCTTTACTGAGTTTAGATTCGTTAGTGCGTAAGCTGAAACTCGATTTTAGAGATGTATTCTCGAAAGGTTTTTTCTATAACAGTATGCAAGGCACCATGCAGCTAGAAAAGGGCATAGCTTACACTCAAGATACCAAGCTTGATGGTGTACCTGCCGATCTAACGATTAAAGGCCATACAAACTTAAACACCTTTGAAATTGATTACGACCTAGCGGTTGCGCCGCAGGTGACGTCGAGTATTCCAGTGATTGTGGCATGGATGGTAAACCCGGTAAGTGGTCTTGCAGCGCTGGCAATCGATAAAGTGATTCATTCGGCGCGGGTGATCTCAGAGATCAACTTTAAAGTAACAGGTAGTATGAACGATCCTGTCGTTGAAGAAGTAGATCGTAAGAGCCGTGAAGTGACGTTACCGCAAGCCGCGCAAAGTCAGCCGCAGTCGTCGACGCAACTAAAATTAAAAGATGCCGCATCTTCAGCGAGTTTAGATAACAATGAAGGCTAACCCTCATCCACACGTTGTTGCAGTGCAAATGTGCTCAAGCATGAATGCTGAGCAAAACCTCGCTTTTTTAGCAGAGACATTGAATCAGTTACCTGCAAGCCGGCCATTGCTAGTGTGTTTACCCGAAAGCTTTTTGATCTTTAGTAAGCAAAGCCAAGCAAGTTATGAATTAGGTCTGCAAAGTGAGTCATATAAAGCGAAGCTTGCTGATTTATGTAAGCAACATGATATTTGGTTAGCTGCTGGAACCCTGCCTGTTTCACAGCAAAATGGTAAGTATTTAGCCGCCTCGTTTTTATTTAACAACCAAGGCGATGTGGTTGCGCAGTACAATAAAATTCACTTATTTGATGTGGATGTTGCCGACACTACGCGCAGTTACCGAGAGTCTGATGCGACGCAAGCAGGCAACGATATTGTGGTGGTCGACTCGCCATTTGGTAAAATTGGCTTAGCAGTATGTTATGATCTACGTTTTAGTGGCTTATTCACCGCCATGCAGCGCCAAGGGGCTGAGCTTATTTTAGTGCCCAGTGCCTTTACCACAGTCACCGGTGCTGCTCATTGGCATATTTTATTAGCTGCGCGTGCAATCGAAACACAATGCTATGTGGTTGCCGCAGCACAGTGGGGCGAGCACGAGAATGGCCGTCACACTTATGGCCACAGCATTATTATTTCACCATGGGGAGAGACGCTCAGTGAGCTTGCCTCTGGTACTGGGTTTATCAGCCATGAGCTTGATTTAAACCGCCTGAATACAATTCGCCAAGACATGCCTGTGCAGTCTCAGCAACGATTTAGAGAGCATTTATTATGAACACGGTTGAACAGCATTTATTACATGACAGCCAACTAACGAGAGAAGAATTAGAAAAAACGCTCGCTTTTATTCATCAGCACCAAGTTGACTATGCCGACCTGTATTTTCAATCAAGCCACCACGAATCTTGGGTGCTTGAAGATGGCTTAGTGAAAGAAGGCTCATACAACGTTGAACGTGGTGTGGGTGTGCGTGCTGTTAGCGGTGAAAAAACCGGTTTTTCATACTCAGATGCGATTAACCTTGAAGCGTTAAACAAAGCAGCAACGGCAGCGCGCAGCATTGCTAATGCAGGCGAAAACAAAACGATTCAGGTGTTTAGTGATGTTGCTGCTAAAGAGCAGTATGCACCGCATCAACCAATTCAAAGCATGAGCAACGATGACAAAGTAAGCCTGCTACGCGAACTTGAAAACTATATTCGTCAATTAGCACCGGATGCTGAGCAAGTGATCAGCTCAATGTCGGCGGTTTATGAAGAAGTATTAATTGCTGCAAGTGATGGCACCTTTGCCACCGATATTCGCCCGCTTATTCGCTTAAATTGCTCAGTGTTACTTGAGAAGAACGGTCGCCGTGAGCGCGGTGGTGCAGGGGGCGGTGCGCGTTTAGATTATGGCTATTTTAAAGAATTAGTCGATGGCAAACCGCGTTGGATGGAATATGCCGAAGAAGCTGTTCGCCAAGCAAAAGTAAACCTAGAAGCAATCGATGCACCTGCGGGTAGCATGGAAGTTGTGCTAGGCGCAGGTTGGCCAGGCGTTTTACTACACGAAGCAGTTGGTCATGGCCTAGAAGGTGACTTTAACCGTAAAGGCGCATCAGCGTTTAGCGGTAAAGTAGGTGAAAAGGTGGCATCTGAGCTGTGTACAGTCGTGGATGACGGCACTATTGCTGATCGCCGTGGTTCATTGAACGTGGATGACGAAGGGACACCAGCTGCGTATAACGTGCTTATTGAAAACGGTATTCTAAAAGGCTACATGCAAGATAAGCTAAATGCCCGTTTGATGGGTGTTAACCCTACTGGTAATGCACGCCGCGAATCGTATGCTCACTTACCTATGCCGCGTATGACCAATACGTATATGTTAGGTGGCGAGCACAGCCAAGCCGATATCATCAGCTCGGTGAAAAAAGGTATCTTTGCTCCTAACTTTGGTGGTGGCCAAGTGGATATCACGTCAGGTAAGTTTGTATTTAGCGCCTCTGAAGCTTACTTAATTGAAAACGGTAAAATCACGCAACCTATTAAAGGCGCGACACTGATTGGCAATGGCCCAGAAGTGATGCAGCAAATTTCGATGGTAGGTAATGACTTAGCCCTTGATAAAGGCGTTGGCGTATGTGGTAAAGATGGCCAAAGCGTACCTGTTGGTGTGGGTCAGCCAAGCCTTAAAATTGATAACTTAACTGTGGGTGGTACGGCTTAATAATCCTCACTAATAGTTAAAATGAACGCGAGGGTAATCCCTCGCGTTTTTGTATTAGCTAAATAGCATCCATATACCTGCGGCAATCATAAATAAGTTTTCACTCAGAGAGATAAAGCCGAGCGGCACATTACTGTCGCCACCAACACAGGCGCATTTCAGCTCTCGTTTATCGATATACACAGCCTTAATAACCGATACCGCACCTATACCACCAATAAATAATGAAAATGGTGCAACAGCTAAGGCGGGTAATTTAGCCACCATACCTATCGCTACATACGCCTCGATAAATGGATAAACATAGGCGTAGGGCACGACACGCATGGCCAATAGGTCATAGGTAATAAATGAGTTAGAAAAGCTGAATAAATCTTGCAGCTTTTGTATCGCTAATACCGCCATTGATAATGCAACGAACAGCATTAGGTTCTGCATGGAAAATAAAGTCTCACCGCTGGCATAAGTAAAACCACAGCTTAGTAGCATGGCCATTGCAAAAATCGCTAAAACAGGCGTGTAACTGGTGCCTTGTTGGCCAGCCTCAGGCAGATTAAAAAAGTCGCGCAAATCATCGTAACCACCAATGCGTTTATCATTGATAAAGGTTTGTGGTGTGGTTTTTACATCATGCTGCTGTTTGAATTCGTCAGTTTGCTCACGGCTGGTTAAATGACGATCATCAACATCGTAGCCATGACGCTCTAATAAATCTTTTGATTTTAAACCGAATGGGCAAATATGCTCATCGGTCACCATGCGATATAAAATTGCAGACTTAGACACAGTGCCTCCTTGTAAAAATGCCTTGTTTACTGCGTAATAATTGCTTAATTACACAGCAAACAAGGGCAAATTCTTGCTATAACTGGTTACTTTATTAACAGTTACAAGGTTTGTGCCAGCTTTAAGCATAAAAAAACCTTGTGGCAGTACCACAAGGTTTTAAAATAGACTCGCAACTCGCAACTCGCAACTCGCAACTCGCAACTCGCAACTCGCAAAGCTAGTTTATCTCATTGTTACAAACTCTTCAGAGCCAGTCGGGTGAATTGCCACAACAGCATCAAAGTCTGCTTTGGTTGCGCCCATCTTCATTGCAACGGCAAAGCCTTGGATCATTTCATCAACGGTAAAGCCAATGCCGTGTAAGCCAACAACTTTTTCGTCTTCGCCAGCACACACTAGCATCATGTTACATGCTTGACGGTGCTGAGTAACTGCTGTGTACATTGCTGCAAAGCTTGATTTATATACTTTAACGTTATCGCTGCCGTATTGATCAATCGCTTGCTGCTCTGTTAAACCAATTGTGCCGATTGGTGGATGGCTGAATACCACTGTAGGTACTAGCTCGTAATCCATTTTTAAATCATCAGGCAATTCTTTATTGAATAAACGCTCTGATAGAGTACGACCCGCTTTAACGGCTACTGGTGTAAGTTCAATACCGTTTTCGATGATATCGCCAACTGCGTATACGTTTTCAGCTGTGGTGTTTTGGAATTCGTCTACTTTAACGTAACCACCTTCAGTTACTTCAACACCTGCCGCTGCAAGGTTGATCTTGTCAGTTGTAGGTGTACGGCCAATTGCCCAAATAACTTCATCAACGTTTTGGCTGTGACCATTTTCAAAGTGAATTGTTAAGCTACCATCGCTTTCTTTAACCACTTCTTTTGGTGTGCACTCAGTGTGAAGAGTTGGGCCTTCTTTTGCCATAATATCGACAAGCGTATCAACGATGTATGGATCAAAAGTACGTAGTGGTTTGTTTTTACGAACAAACAGGTGTGTTTCTGTACCAAGGCTATGAAGTACACCTGCGATTTCAACGGCAATGTAACCAGCACCAACCACAGCAACACGCTTAGGCTGTGCGTCTAGCTCAAAGAAGCCATTTGAATCAATACCAAGCTCAGCGCCTGGGATGTTAGGAATAGTAGGGCGACCACCAACAGCAACAAGGATATGGTCTGCTGTGTATAGCTCACCGTTTACTTCAACTGTTTTGTTATCAACAAACTTAGCAAAGCCATTGATTACAGTTACACCATTGCTAGATAAGTACTTGTTGTAACCTTGGTGAATACGGCCAATATACGCTTCGCGGCTTTCAACTAATTTAGCCCAGCTGAAGCTTTTTAATTCAACATCAAAGCCGTAGTCAGGTGCATATGCGTTAATTGCTTCAGCAATTTGTGCGCCGTGCCACATAACTTTCTTTGGAACACAACCCACGTTTACACAGGTGCCACCCATGTGTTTTGCTTCAATAAGAGCGACTTTTGCGCCACGCATTGCTGCACGGTTTGCAGAGGCAATACCGCCACTACCACCACCAATTGCAATGTAATCAAAATGCTGAGCCATAGTTTGTCCTCAAAAATAGATAATTCTTTATTAATTAATCGATTTAGTAATAAGTTGATAATAGCATAATAAAGACCAAGGTTAAGCCCCTTGTATTTCATCAATTCGCCCCAACTTCAAAATCATCTTCGCATAAAATTTGAGAACGAAAATGACAATTGCAGAAAATAACCCACTCATTGGTTTAGAAGGGCTTCCGCCGTTTTCTAAAATTAAACCAGCACACGTAGTGCCAGCATTAAAAGCAGCGATTGCTGAGTGTCGTACCAAAATAGATGAGGTACTGGCAACTAAATCATACACATGGAATGATTTGGTGCTTCCGCTTGAAGAAGCTGATGACAAGTTATCACGCTTATTTTCACCGGTATCACATATGAATTCTGTCGTTAATAACGACGAGCTACGTGAAGCCTATGAGCAATGTTTGCCGTTGTTATCTGAGTATTCAACGTTTGTTGGTCAGCATCAAGGTTTATACGATGCTTACAACGAGCTTCACAACAGTGACGAATTTAAAACACTAACGATTGCCCAGCAAAAAACCATTACTAATGCACTGCGTGATTTTGAGCTCTCAGGTATTGCTTTAAAGCCTGAGCAACAAAAGCGTTATGGCGAAATCAGTGCGCGTTTATCTGAGCTGGCCTCTAAGTTTGGTAATAATGTAATGGATGCCACACTCGCTTGGCAAAAGCATATTACTGATGAAAGCGAACTGGCTGGCTTACCAGAGTCTGCGTTAGCCCTTGGTGCAGATACAGCTAAAAGCAAAGAGCTAGATGGTTGGGTGTTTACGTTAGATTTTCCATCTTACTTACCAATCATGACTTATGCTGATAACCGCGAGTTACGTGAAGAGTTTTACACTGCGTTTGTGACCCGTGCCTCTGATCAAGGCCCTAATGCCGGTGAATTTGATAACTCTGCCATTATGAGCGAAGAGCTTGCACTGCGTCATGAGCTTGCCGAGTTACTTGGCTTTAGCAGCTACGCTGACATGTCACTGGCAACTAAAATGGCAGAAACGCCTGAGCAAGTTTTCTCATTCTTAGAAGATTTAGCGGCTAAGTCTAAACCGCAAGCTGAGCAAGAGCTTGCTGAGCTAACAGCTTATGCAAAAGACAAGCACGGTGTGACGGAACTTGCTGCATGGGACTACGCTTACTACGGCGAAAAACTTAAGCAAGAAAAGTACGCGATTTCTGATGAAGTACTGCGCCCATATTTCCCTGCCAATAAAGTTTTAAGTGGCTTATTCACTACAGTTAATCGTTTATTTGGTATTAGTGTTAAAGAAGTCACAGAGTTTGATACTTACCACCCTGATGTACGTTTTTTCGAAATTTACGATAGTAGCAATACCTTACGTGGTCGTTTTTATCTAGATTTATACGCCCGTGATCGCAAGCGTGGCGGCGCGTGGATGGATGACTGCATGGGTCGTAAAGTACGTGCTAACGGCGAATTACAAACCCCCGTTGCGTACTTAGTGTGTAACTTTAATAAAGCTGTGGGTGATAAGCCTGCTTTGTTTACGCATAACGAAGTGACTACTTTATTCCATGAGTTTGGTCATGGTATTCACCATATGTTGACACAAGTTGATGCTGCGCCAGTTGCAGGTATTAACGGTGTTGCATGGGATGCGGTTGAGTTACCAAGTCAGTTCCTTGAAAACTGGTGCTACGAAGAAGAAGCGCTGAGCTTTATTTCGGGCCATTACGAAACAGATGAGCCGTTACCAAAAGAGTTATTAGATAAACTCCTAGCTGCGAAGAACTTTCAATCAGGTATGCAAATGCTGCGTCAGCTTGAGTTCTCGCTGTTTGACTTTACTATTCACCATACTTACAAAGCGGGTGAGCCATGTAACATTCAAGCAACTCTTGATGATGTGCGCAGTAAAACGGCCGTTGTTAAAGCGCCAGCATTTAACCGCTTTCAACATGGCTTTAGCCATATTTTTGCAGGCGGTTACAGCGCAGGTTATTACTCTTACAAGTGGGCTGAAGTACTTTCGGCTGATGCGTTTTCTAAATTTGAAGAAGAAGGCATCTTTAACCCAGCAACGGGCGAAGCGTTCTTAAAGAACATTTTAGAAAAAGGTGGCAGTGAAGAGCCAATGGAGCTATTTAAAAAGTTCCGTGGACGCGAACCGCAAGTTGATGCACTACTTAGACACAGCGGCATTGCTGCATAATAAAGTTTGTTGATCTAAAGCGCCGTAAGGCGCTTTTTTTATTAATATTTCTTCGCAAAATCACGCTCTCGTACTATCCTTCTTAAAAAAGAGTTTATAGGAATTAAGCATGTCAAAACTTGTATTAGCCATTGATGATGATAAATATATCCATCATGTGATTGAGGAATCGCTATCGGGCTTTTGCACACTGATCCATGCTAAAAATGGCGACGAAGGATTAAGACAGGCGTTAAAGTACAACCCTGATATCATCTTACTTGATATCGAAATGCCGGGTAAAACGGGCTTTGAGGTATGTAACGAATTAAAAGCTAACCCGCAAACAAAAGACACGCCTGTGATGTTTTTATCGGGTAAAGCTGACCTACCAGACCGTGTAAAAGGTTATAACGCAGGTGCTGCTGACTACATTGTAAAACCATTTAATGCTGAAGAGCTGATGGCACGTATTCGCGTGTTATATCAATATCGTCAGCACTCTAAAAAGCTTAAAAGTGATGTAGAGCGAGCGCAAATCACTGCCGAAATCGCGATGACAGACTCAGGTGATATGGGTCGCATTATGCGTTACGTTGGGCAAAGCTATCATGCACACGATATCAAAGCGTTATCTGAGCATATGTTTGAGTTTTTTAATCCGATGGAGCTCGATGTCGTACTGGCGTTTTGGTATCAAGATGTTGGCGTATTTTGTAGTGCTGAGGGTGGAGTGTGTCCACTTGAGCAAGAGCTACTCGAAAAACACCGTGATGCAAATCGCTTTGTTGATTTTAGCCATCGCACTATTATTAATTACCCTAAAGTGTCGATGCTGATCAAAAACATGCCACTTGATGATGCCCAGCTTTATGGTCGTTATAAAGATCTATTCCCGCATATTCTTGAAGTGACTAACGCCAAAGTACAAGATATGGAAAACAATGAGCGGGCACTGACTCAGGCGCAGCAAATTGGTAACTCGTTTAATGAGCTATCTGATCAAATGTACCAAAACAGTGATTCGCGCGAACATGCTGTAGAGAAATTTGCCGCCCAACTTGATGAGCTAAATAAGTCTATTGAGCAAAGTGGTTTATCGGGAAGCGACGAAGTCGCATTTCACTTGCAGCAATTAAAGCAAACTCAGCTGATTTTTACCTCACTCAATGAAGACTTATCGTTTATAAAGTTTCAGCTAAAGCACATTATCGAATCGCGTAGTGAGCTTTTAGCTAGCTTACAAAAAATGGCTGAGCCGAGTGAGACCGAAGATGTGACCTCACAAACGGATATCGAGCTATTTTAAGCCATGCTATACTGGCGGCGAATAATATAGCTCGGAGTTTTGCGTGGTAATTCATTGTCCTTTTAAAGAAATGCGTCCTTATTTAGATGCGATTGAGCAACGTTTTGGTTTGGCTAAGTGGGCTGAGCAAAATGCTGGCTTTTCGCTTCATTATGACGATCAAGGCTTGAGCTTGAAAAAAAAGGACGAGCCAAAGCTTGGTGCTATCCATGTTGATTTTGTAACTGGTGCCGCAGCCCATCGACGCAAGTTCGGTGGTGGTAAAGGGCAGGCTATCGCAAAAGCGGTTGGCTTAAACAAAGGTGCCACGCCAGTGGTGCTTGATGCCACTGCAGGCCTTGGTCGCGATGGCTTTGTACTGGCATCACTAGGCTGTAAAGTGATTTTGCATGAACGCCACCCAGTAGTTGCTGCGCTATTATTTGACGGCCTAGAACGCGCCTATAACGATGCTGAAATTGGCCCTTGGATGAAAGAAAACATGAGCCTAGTGTTTGGTTCTAGTCATACGTTACTGGCGCAGTGTAGTGATACTCCTGATGTTGTGTACTTAGATCCTATGTTTCCTCATCGTGAAAAATCGGCCCTCGTTAAAAAAGAAATGCGAGTATTCCAAGAGCTTGTTGGCGGAGATAGCGATGCCGATGATCTATTAGATTTTGCTTATCCGCTTGCTAGTAAGCGAGTCGTTGTAAAGCGCCCTGACTACGCCCCATTTCTAAATGATAAAACCCCGAGTATGCAAATCAAAACCAAGAAGAACCGCTTTGATGTATACGTAAAAGCTGCAATGGTCTGATACCATCCGCAATATTAAGCGAATTGGTATTTATTTAACTCTTTTGGGTTAGTTGCTATCGCCTTTACCTGTTATTTTTTATGGTTTACATCAAATTGTCATAAAAGGTTAATATTCTACGCGCGTAACGTTACTTGGGAATATCGTTTATGCGCGTGTCATCATTTACTCGGCTATTGGCCGTTTTACTCACACTCGCCAGTATCTTACTGGCAGCCACCCTGTTCTGGGCTAGTCAAACCTTACTCGGCTTAGAGCAGCAAGATAACGCTTATAATAAGCTGAAAAACACCATCATTATTGATTTAAAAAGTTACCTTGATGATTATTTAGAGCAAGGTGACAGCCAACACTTAAATAAAGCCTCAACGCTGATAAGCGATGTTAAAAAGCAGCATTTAGCTGAGCTACCAAATGATCTAGCGGGTCAACTAAATAGCCAACTGACAGCCCTCGATAAAGACATTAACGGTAAGTATCGCGCTTTAGGTAAGCTATCGGGTAACGAAATGGCACTGCTCGATAACTCGTTAAGACAAATGGCAGGCTCTGCCTCATCATTAATTGGCTATGCAAGTAAAGCCGAGCCGCAAACAGCGCTTGCGCTTGAATATTATCAACTTGCTGCTGACTACTACAGCGAAGTGACATCACTTGCTTTATATACTTACAAGTTAGTGATCAACTTTGATCAAGACACTAAAAACAGCCTTAATCAAAGTGTTGAAAACTTAAATGCCCTTGCTACTAAAATCGACAGACTCGAAAACCTAGGTGTAATGAGTGAAGTGGATGAAGACGCTTTATTTTTTGGCGAAGAAGCAGAAGACTTAGCCGGTGATATTAAAGCTGAGTTAACAAGCTGGCCTAAACGTTTCCCTCGTGATTTAGCATCAACACTTGAGCAAGCTGAGCAACGACAAACTGGCATGCAAGCACTGCGTAAACAAATCGGCGCGCTTTCAGCAACGGTGCTTGGTGCAGAGCAAAAACTAAAAGATGAACAAAGCGAGCTTAAGCAACAAGTGTTTATCGTGTTTTGTGTAGCCATTGGCATGCTGGTGGTTTTAGCCGCGGGTGTGTATTTCGTACAGCGTAACCAAGTGCTTAACCCTTTGCGCCAATTGCGTGATGGCTTTGCCTTCTTGATTGAAAGTAATGAGCTTAAAAACATTGAGAGTAATAACCCGAAAACCGAGGTTGGTGAAATTGCTCATTACTTTAATCAATTGATTGAGCGCCAGCGTGGTGAGGCAGAAGAGCGAGCACAAATGCTTAAGGTTATTAATGACTTTATGCTAGAGATGAGCGAGCACTTACATACCATTGCTCAGCAAACGGATGCCAGCCACTTTCAGGTTGAACAAAACCAAGGTTTACTTACTGATATTCAACACATTGGTGAGCAGGTCAATAACATTAATGGTCAAGTTGCTGATAACGCCAAACAAACCTTTGGTGCGATGGAGCAAAGCTTAGGCTTTGCCGACAGCATGTTAACCGCAAGCTCTCGCACTGAAGAGCGCGTTGAGCAAGGTCTAGCTAGCTTAAAAGAGCTATTAAAAGGCGTTGATGATGTTGGCCAAGTTATTGAGGTGATCAAAAACATTGCTGAGCAAACAAATCTACTGGCATTGAATGCCGCCATTGAATCAGCGCGGGCAGGAGAGCATGGTCGCGGCTTTGCCGTTGTCGCTGACGAAGTGCGTAAATTAGCAAGACAAACTCAAGGCTCACTGGATGATATTAACAGCCAGCTTAGTCGCTTAAGTGAAAACTCAACTATGGTATCAACACAAATTAGTGCGCTTGCGAGTGATGCCGAGTTACAAACGCAAAATGCCCAAGAGTTAAAGCGCAACTCAGAAGGGGTTGCCGAAAATGCACAAGACGCCAATAAAGTCGCGTTTGATGCCATGGAGCTTGCAAAGCAGCAAAATGCTTTACTCGAAAACTTTAGTCAGTCAATGCTCAGCATGAAAGGTCAAGTAAGCGAATCAAATGTTCTTGTGAGCGATATTCAACAACGGTTACATCAACAAATGAATACCATTAAAGAAAGTTTGGGTCTCAGACTGGCGGAGTTATAAAGACCAGATAAAGTGTATATTTTTCTTAATCAACCTGATGATAGTTAATTAGGCTCTATGTCCTTAAGAGCCTAATTATAAGCGACTGGGGTAATTGCGCTTATTTACTCGAAAGACACAACCGTTTGTTGTTGTACACCTAAACCTTCGATTCCAAGTTTAATCTTATCGCCATGCTCTAAGTATAAAGGTGGCGTTTGGCCAAGACCAACTCCAGGAGGAGTACCTGTTGAAATAACATCGCCAGGTTGCAAACTCATAAATTGGCTAAGATAACTCACAATAAATGCAGGTTTAAAGATCATGGTTTTAGTATTTCCATTTTGAAATAGTGTGCCATTTACCTCAAGCCACATTGGTAAATTTTGTGGATCGTCAATTTCATCTTTAGTCACGAGCCAAGGACCAATAGGTCCAAAGGTGTCACACCCTTTACCTTTATCCCATTGGCTACCGCGTTCTAGTTGAAAGTTTCTTTCCGATACATCATTACATACACAATAACCAGCAATATAGTCTTCAGCATGTTCTTCATCTACATAAGAGGCATGCTTACCAATAACGATAGCGAGCTCGACTTCCCAATCTAATTTTTGGCTATGTTTTGGCTTTATTATATTGTCATTAGGGCCACAAATGGCGCTAGTTGCTTTGCTGAATACTTCAGGTTCGCTGGGTATTGGCATGTTAGATTCAGCAGCATGGTCGGCATAGTTTAAGCCGATACATATAAACTTGCCCACATTACCCACGCAAGCACCAAGGCGAACAGGATCACTAACAAGAGGTAAGCTGTGTAGGTCTAGTTCGTGTAGTTTCTTTAAGGTTGAAGCTTCCAGAGTTGCCCCTTTTATATCGTCAATAATGCCACTTAGGCAGCGAATTTTACCTTCACCATCTACGATACCGGGTTTTTCTTGTCCTAATGGACCATATCTTAATAGTTTCATATTTACCTCTTTTAATCCTAGTTGTTTAATGTGACAAAGCCGCCATCAATTGGAAAATTACTGCCGGTGATAAATGCAGCATCATCAGAGCATAAGTAATCAATGAGTGATGCAATCTCTTCCGGTTGTCCCATTCGTCCAATGGGCTGGCTAGCAGATAGTTTTTCGAACATTTCTGCTTTGTTGTTGGGATAATTTTTCTCTAAGAAATTATCTACGAATGGAGTATGTACTCGCCCTGGAGAGATGCAGTTACATCGGATGCCATCGTTTATGTAGTCTTTAGCGACAGAGTAGGTCATGGTCAGTACGGCCCCTTTCGTCATTGAGTAGGCGAAACGGTCAGCTATTCCAACTGAAGATGCCACAGAAGCAAGATTGATGATTACCCCTGATTGTTTTTTTTTCATTTCATTTATAGTGGCATGTATGCAGTTATAGACGCCTTTAACATTGATATTGTACAAACGATCGAGATCTTGTTCGGTGGTTTGCTCAATATTGCCAATATGTGCTATGCCAGCATTATTGATAAGAATATCAATCGGGTGCTTTTCATTTATAGATTTGAATAATGCTGAAACTTGTTGGTGGTTTGCGACATCGACTGCGTAAGAAAATGCGTTTCCACCCAGAGTTAAAATTTCATCCATTACTTTATTGGCAGCATTAATATCCAAATCTACCACAAGTATTGTGATTCCTTTATTTGCTAAACGTAAACAAATACTCTTTCCGATCCCGCTACCACCGCCAGTTACAAGAGCGGTTTTTTGTGTTTTATTGTGTATCATTATTAAAAACCTTAAACAATTAATTAACGAGATAAGCAATAAAAATGGCGAGCATTCTCAGCCCAAATTTTCTGTTTATCATCGTCGTTAAGAGGAGCGAGTAGATGAGTGCAGATCATGCACCAGGCTTGATAGTCACCTTGGTATTGGACAACAGGCCAGTCACTTCCCCACATGATTCTTTGAACACCAAACAGAGATAATAAAACGTCAAAACAAGCTTGATAATCAGCTGCTTGGGTATTAAAAGGGGTTGTTTCAGTCATTAATCCAGATAATTTGACATACACATTGTCACACTCGGCTAATTGACTTAGCTGTGCTTGCCAGTTTTCTGATAATGTTTTAGTTAAATTAGGTTTAGCAGCGTGATTAATGACAATCTTTAATCTGGGATGCTGCCTTGCGAGAGTGTTAATACTTGCCAGATGTTGCTCTTTTACAAGCGCATCAAATGAAATGTTATTTGCTGCCATAAAGTCAAAGGTGCCATGAAATTTTTCATTTAATATCCACTCTTTGTCTTTGATATCTTGCAGCATAGGACGAATACCTTTGAAGTATTCATTTTTCTTCATTTCTTTTAAACGAGATATGACATCATCACCTTCTAGATCAACCCAACCAACCACTCCCCCAACAAACTCAGTACTTTCAGCAAGACTGAGTAAAAAAAGGGTTTCAGCTTCTGTATCGGCTGCTTGTACTAAAATGGTTTTTTCTACATGCTGATCGCTCAGTACTTTTTCCAAGTCATGTGGTAAAAAGTTACGATAAATAGGCTCAAGCTTTGGTGTTAGCCAGTGGTAGTCGCCTCTGGAGAGATCCCAGAAATGCTGATGGCAATCGATTCGAGTCAAAGCAGTAGAGTTTGGCATATAGCTCATGGTTATTTCCTTAAATAGGGAGAGGAGCTAGGTTATCTAGTAGCTTTTCGTGTTGAAGCTGTTGCCAAAAAGCTGCAGGTATTTTTTCATTAAACAAATGTAATGTTTTCTCAACTCGGGCTGAACTACTTAATCCAGGGATAACAGAGGCAACAGCAGGGTGTGCTAAAGGAAACTGTAAAGCAGCAGCTGCTAAAGTTACATTGTGTTGTTGGCAAACATTTTCAATTTTGTCGACCCTGTTGATGGTATCCTTTGGTGCTGGGGCATAGTTGTAATAAGGGACTTTATTTGTTTTAACGCCTGTTGCGAGTATTCCTGAGTTATAAGGTCCACCTAAAATGATTGAAGCGCCGTGTTTAATGCAGTTAGGTAAAAAACCATGCAAAGGAGCTTGCTCCAACAATGAATAGCGGCCAGCAAGCAGAAAGCAGTCAAATTGCGAGATGTTCATCACTCTTTCACAAACATCGACTTCATTTACTCCAAGGCCTACGGCTTTTATTCTTCCGTCTTTTTTTAGCTCTTCAAGTGCTTTATAACCACTCGATGCAAACTGTTTAAAATAGTAATCATCCATGCTGCCATGTGTATCAGCCCCTAAATCATGAACGAGTAAAATATCTATGTGTGCAAGGCCAAGACGTTGCTGACTATCTTCAAATGAACGAATAATGCCATCATAGGTATAGTCGTATTCGGCTTCGAATGACATTGGAGTCAAAAAACCATGGCGTAACTCATTTACTTTAGCATTAAGGTCGGGCTTTAAAATTCGGCCAACTTTGGTAGATATAACGTATTTGTCTTTGTCTAATGGACGCAAAGCATCACCTACGCGCCTCTCACTTAACCCTGCTCCATACCTTGGCGCGGTATCAAATAAGTTAATCTTTGCATCAATGGCAGACGCTAATGTTTTTCGGGCATCGTTATCAGATACTTCATGATAGAGGTTACCCATTGAAGCAGCACCAAAACCTAATGTTGAAACGTTTAATTCAGTACTACCTAAAGGACGCGTAGTTAAGTTATTTTTCATAGTTATAATTCTTTATCTAGTTACTACTTAACAAGAAAGTTAGGTAAATCAGCAATTTTTTCACACCCTAACTGGTTCATTATTTGCGTGATTTGTAACGTTAGCGCATTGATTGTATGTACACCACCTTGTTGCCCCAATGCGCCAACGCCATAAACAAAAGGACGTCCAAGAAATGTAAATTCGGCCCCACTCGCTAAAGCACTCACAATATTGGTACCACTGCGAAGGCCGCTGTCCATAAAGATTTTAATTTTATCGCCATATTTTTTAGAAATAGAGTGAAGTGGTGAAATAGCAGATTCACTAGCATCTAGCTGACGGGCTCCATGATTTGAAATAATGACACCATCGGCACCGAGCGAAATAGCATGAGCAACGTCATCTTCATTAATCAACCCCTTGATGACTAAAGGCCCTTGCCACATATCTCTTAATGGTTTGAGACCCTCGATATCTACACGACCCATCACTGTTTTATTCATAAAAGCAGCAAGTTCATCTGTTGGCATATCTTTTGGCATGTATTTTACAAGCGTTTCCATTTGTGGTTTTCCAGCTATTGCTGTTTCCATTAACCATCGTGGGCAAGTTAACATTTGCACTATATTGCTTAACGTCATTTTTGGTGGCATTGCAAGGCCATTGCGAATATCACGTGGGCGATAGCCAAATGTGGGTACGTCAACGGTGACAACAAGTACAGGATATTGAGCAGCTTTGATACGTTTTAGTAAGTCACTTCGGATGCTTGGATCCGTAGGGTTATATAATTGAAACCATGCTTTACCTTGAGATACTTCAGCGATTCGCTCAAGGCTACTTGAAGAAACTGTGCTTAATATATATGGAATATTCTTTTCAGCCGCTGACTTAGCTAAAATCTCAGGGGCTTTGGGCCACATGAGTCCTTGTAAACCAATTGGTGCCACACCAAAGGGAGCTGAGTAAGTATGACCAAATAATGTGACATTTAGGTCACTGCCATTAAAAGGTTTTAATAGTTCACTACGAAGTTTAACGGCATTAATATCATTCCGATTGCGTTGAATACCAATTTCATCCATGCAGCCACCTTCTAAGTAATCAAAAGCAAATTTAGGGATCCGTTTTTTAGCCCGCTGCTTTAGATCTGATATGGTGGGGTAGTTGTGATTAAAATAGTCACTCATTATGTGTTCCTTTTTAGCTATTTACTTCAAGCAAACAGGGCCTAGTTGGCCTGAATTATGGAAATTTTTATAGGTTAAAAGAAACTCTCTATGACCCATTTCTTCAGATTTACTTTCAGCTCCAGAGGCAACATTAATGACATTCTCATAAATTTCTTGCCCAACTTCTTTGACTGTTTTCAATCCTTTAATAACCTCACCCGCATTGATATCCATATCATCACTTAAATTTTCATAGGTTTGGGGGTTTGCACATACTTTAATTACAGGAGATATAGCGGAACCGACAACAGAACCACGCCCTGTAGTAAATAGAATTAAGTGAGCACCAGAAGCTATCATTTCAACTATTTCTTGATTGTCAGAAATATTCGGGAATCCAAATATAGGATCGCCGTCAGGAACTACATCGAGTAAAAATAAACCTTTACTAGAAGGATGTTCTCCTGGTTTGATTATGCCATTTATTTGAGATGCACCTGATTTAGCGTACGCTCCCATTGATTTTTCTTCTTGTGTTGTGAGCCCACCTTCAGCATTGCCGGGAGCAAAACTACCATACCCCATTTTGGTGTAGTAATATTCTGCTTTTTTTACACAGGCAATAAGTTCTGCGGCAAGTTCTGGTGAGTCAGCTCTTTGAGCCATTATGTGTTCACAGCCGACTAACTCTCCCGTTTCTTCAAAAATGCAGGTTGCATTTTCGGCGATTAATAAGTCAAAACATTCACCAACAGCAGGGTTTGCACTAATTCCACTGGTACCATCAGAGCCACCACAAATTGTGCCAATGACTAACTCATCACTGTTCATTTTAACTTTTGGTGTTGCAGCTATTTTTCCAAGAAGTGATGTTGCTATTTTTAATCCTGCATCAATTGTACTTTTGGTTCCGCCGGTATTTTGAATGACTAATGTCTCAACTGGGCGATCGGTTTTTGAGATTGCTTCACTTAAATATTCACGATTAAACCCTTCGCATCCCAGAGATACTAAAAGCACACCACCTACATTGGGATGTGTGCAAAGTTGTGTCATCATCTTGAGTGCGTAGTCGTTTGGGTAGCAGCCAGGAAAACCTATAAGGTGTACGTCTTTATTGTCTATTTTTGTCACAATGCTTCTGGCAACATGATGTGCACACTCAACCAAATACGCGATTACGATTGTATTGCGTATGCCTTTTCTACCGTCGCTTCTTAAATATCCTTGCATATTACTCTCCACTTACTGATTGTCTGGTATGGCTGCTGATGTAGTTGCTTTTCATATTGTGCATGTGTACATGGTTACCTTTTGGAATATCTATAATTGCTGAACCAATAGGCACTCCATATTTTATTATTGCTTCATCTTTTTTGATGTTTTGACGTGCTACTTTATGGCCAATTGTTATGTCACTGTCTAGCTGAAACGTGTCGTTAGATATTGTGAATTGCTCACCTTGCTGTGTGGCTTGGCAGCAAACAAACACATTATCCATTTCATGAAGTAGTACAAATTTCCTATTATTCATCTTGCCCTCGTAAAGCTTATTTCACCAAATTTAATGCTTTTACCTTGATAAAGAGTTAAATTTGCCGACCCGCTTTTATACTTGAAAATGTAATTCATATATAAAAAGTATGTTTGTGATTTAAATAAGTCAACCTTTTTTGAATTAAAAGTGTGCTATTTATTAAAAGTTTCTAACTTTAAAACAGTGGTTTTTGAGTTTTTTAAATGACATTTAATTCTACCTCCTTGTTTTAAAAGATTTTTAACATTTTTTAATTTTTAAATGTAAAAAGTGGTTGCAGATATGAAATGTATGTGCAAGTCTTTATATGAATACGTATGCAAAGTGAACATTTAGATTGTTAAATGAACAGGTGAAGCTTCCGCTAAGAGAAGGTTAGCTAGGCAAAAATGAGGGGAAACCATGAGTTATTCAACACACATTAATAGATTTATGCACACAAAGGTGGCAATGCTCGTTAGTATTGCTATTAAAGGGGCTGCACTAACGGCCGTTAGTATGCCAATTGCGCTTTCTGCTATGGCTCAAGACGTTGACAAAAGTAAAGTCAATGACATAGAAGTTATTGAAGTAAGCGGTATTCGCAGCAGTATAGAGAAAGCGACAGAGGTTAAAAGAAACCTTGATGTTGTTGCCGATGTTATTTCAGCAGAAGATATTGGTAAATTTCCAGATCAAAACTTGGCTGAATCATTACAGCGTATTAGCGGAGTACAAATCTCAAGAAACCGAGGTGAAGGTGATGACGTGAGTGTACGGGGTTTAAGTCCTGCATTTACTCGCATTCAATTTAATGGACGCACACTACCTTCAGCAACCGGTGGTCGAAGTTTTGATTTCACTATCTTACCTTCTGACTTTGTAAGTGCATTAGAGGTTTACAAAACACCTTCTGCAGATATGGAGGAAGGCGCTTTATCGGCAACAGTTAACGTTATTACCCCACGTCCGTTATCAATTGGCAAGCAATCGATCATTACCAGTCTTAAAAGTGTTTATGAAGATAACTCAAGCAAAGCCACACCCGACATATCACTTTTATACACAGATGTTAATAACGATAACTCTTTTGGCGTAACTGTTGGTGCTCATTATGATAAGCGCTCTGTTGAGTCGCATATATTTGAAGCTTTTGGTCTTGAGCCAGCTACAGAGGCTGGAAAAGGGTTAGATTATAATCAAGATGGTACTATTGATGATTCATCGTACCGCTTTAATCATGCTTCAAACTTTTCTCAATTAAATGAAAAGCGAGAGCGTGTAACGCTTTTAGCAACTGCACAATGGCGTCCAAATAATGATACAGATATTTGGCTAGAATCTCTTTATTCAGAGTTTGATATTACAGGCTCATTACCTCTGAATTCTTTTCGATGGACGAATGTTATAGGTTCAGTGACAAGTAGTCAGATTACTGCTGATTCACTAGGTTCAAATGGTCTTATTGAATCATTGGGGATTGCGGGGGTTGATAACCGAAATAATGCAAGAACAACAGATTCAAACGATACATTAATTTCTCTCTCATTGGGCACAGACTATACCATTAATGAAGATTGGAAAGTGGGGGCTGAACTTTCGTATGCAAAATCTGAAAATAAACGTTCGGCGTTGTCACATGAGGTGATTGGTCGAGCGAATGCTTCTTATGATATTAGCGCTGATTATGCTGGTATTCCGAGTGTTGCTTACGCATCAAATTATGATCCGATGGATGGTAATAACTTCCGCTCAATTGGTTTTAATGGCGACCTTGAAAGGCCGACAGAAGATGAGAATATCGACTTAAAACTAGATTTAACAAACAATCTAGATTGGCAGCTATCAAACGATTTTGTATTTCATACACTAGAATTTGGTGCAAAGTATAGTTCGCGTAAAAAGTTTAATGGAGTGCGTTCGTTAAGTGTCGATGCACAGACATTGGCGGGTCTTCTAGGTGAAACTTACGATCCGAACATTGAAGGCGGTAGCTTCAATGCAAGCAAATATATGTCAGTTTATAATCCTAATGATTTCTTTGATGGTTATAGCGGCTCTACGAACTATCCCTCAAGCTGGTTATCGGCTGATGTCTCTACTTTGCTCTCTTATGTATCGTTACCAACGCTTGTTGAAAATGGCGTTATTACAGAGGGTGGGCCAAGACAAATTGATATTAAAGAAGATGTAGTTTCTGGGTATATAAAGCTTGGTTTTTCGGGAGTAGACGACAAACTAAGAGGTAACCTAGGTATAAGAGTGGTCTCTACTAATCAAGAGTCACGCGGAAACATTCCTGATTTTTCGTCTGTTCGGTTTGACCAAGGTGGAGCGCAAACTTTTGTTGATACGAAAGAAAGTTCTATGAGTCGTACTTACACTGAGGTACTGCCTAGTTTAAATATGAACTATGAGTGGTCTGATGATGTGTTAGTAAGATTTGGTGCTGCACGAGTCATGTCTCGTCCGGACCTTAGTGTGCTATCTCCTGCAACAGACATAAGCATCAATATTAAATCCATTAATTCAAGTAATCCTAATGTTGATCCTTATTTAGCTGACCAATTAGATTTATCTTTTGAATGGTATTATGAAGGCGGGGGGATGCTTTCATTTGCTCCTTTCGCTAAGTTTATTGATTCTTTCGTTGTGTCATCTACAAGCACTGAGCAAGTGACATACACCGATATGAATGGTAATAATCCTAAAACAGAGACTTTTACTCGATTCTTACCTGACAATGGTAAAGGCTCTGATCTGTATGGCTTTGAAGTGAACTGGCAGCAACCACTTGATGTCGTTATTGAAGGCTTAGGCTTTATGGCGAATTATACACAAGTAAGTGCAGATAAAGTACAAACAGCAGAAGATGGCCCTTTACTAACTTTAGATGGTCTTTCAGAAACAAGTTATAACTTTGTCGTTTACTATGAGAATGACTTGCTTGGTGCCCGCCTAGCATATAACTATCGCGATAAATTTGTTAACAACGGAACAAACTACTTTGGTGACGGTTCGTTAACTAATGCGTATGAACAGTTAGACTTTTCAGCTAGTTATAACTTAACCGATGCAGTCAGTCTCGACTTTGAAGCGTTAAATTTAACGGATGAAGTACAAATACAAACTAATTATCTAGGAATCAACAGAGGGTTAGAGGATGTTGGCCGCAGATACACTGTGGGTATACGTGCAGCCTTTTAATTCTTAGGTTCCAATTTATACGCTCAACTTAATGTCATCACTTTGTTGAGCGTATTTGTAAATTAGTTGTATTACTTCTGGAGTTTTTAATGCGTACTTTCATTTTTCTTATGTGTTCTACATTACTCGCATGTTCTAACGATGCGCATATAAGTCACACTGCGACAGAACAAAAAAAGACAGTTTTATTTGTTTCTTCCTTAGATGATCCAAAATTATCAGAGTTGGCAATAAATAAGGCTTTGCTTGATGCAAAAGCACTGTTGGCAACGGGGAAACCTGTAGAAGTTAGATTGAAGCAGGGAACTTACTATTTATCAAAAACAATTCAATTGGATCATGAGTATTCTGGTAATCAAGAGCAGCCATTTATTTTTGCAGCGGAGCAAGGTAGCCGCGTAGTTTTAAGTGGTGCTAAGCCACTGTCAGTTGTTTGGCAACGTGATGGAGAGTTACTAAAAGCGGTCATTGAAAGTGATGGTTTTGACCAGTTATTTATTAATGGTCAGAAGCAAATTAGAGCGCGTTATCCAAACTATGACCCTGAAGTTAAAGTGTTTAATGGCTATGCTGAAGATGCTATATCATCAGCGCGAGTGGCAACATGGAAAAATCCGAAAGGAGGGGTTGTCCATGCCCTACATGAAGGGCGTTGGGGTGGCATGCATTACCTAATCGAAGGTAAAGAGCAAGGTGAATTAAAATTGCTTGGTGGTTTTCAAAATAACAGGCAATCGCCAATGCATACTAAATATCGTTACGTAGAGAATATTTTTGAGGAGTTAGATGCACCTTCGGAGTGGTACTTTGATGAGCAAACCGATACGTTATATTTTTATCCCCCAGATGATTTTGATCTTAGCAATAGTGAAATTGAAATAACTTCCACTAATCATTTAATTGAATTGGTTGGGAGTGAATCGCATCCAGTAAAAAATATTCGAGTAGAAAATTTTGTATTTACTCAAACTAATCAAACCTTTATGCAAACCAAAGAACCTTTACTTAGAAGTGATTGGGCTGTTTATCGTGGTGGCGCTGTTTTAATTTCAAATGCACAGAAAGTAGAAGTTAAAAACAATGTGTTTAAAGAGTTAGGTGGTAATGCGATTTTCGTGAGTGATTATAGTCGTGATATTAAAATAGCTGGTAATGAAATATATAACATTGGCGCAAGCGCTGTGAGTTTTGTTGGTAGTGCTACGGCCGTTCGTTCTCCGAGTTTTGAATATCACCAGTATGTCAATATCGATAAGATGGATTTGGCAAAAGGTCCTAAAAATGAGCGCTATCCTAGTAATTCAGTTGTTTTTGACAACTTAATCCATGATATAGGGCAAGTAGAAAAGCAGGTGGCAGGCGTGCAACTTTCTATGAGTGCTAATGTTACAGTAAGTCATAACACAATTTATCGTGTTCCTCGTGCCGGTATAAATGTAAGTGAAGGAACATGGGGAGGACATGTTATTGAACATAATGATGTGTTTTCAACGGTATTAGAGACTGGCGACCATGGTGCATTTAATTCATGGGGAAGGGATCGTTTTTGGCACCCAGATAGAGCTAAGATGAACCAGCTAGCGAAAGAGTATCCAGGGTTGTATCGCGCAGATGTAATTAAGCCAATTATTATAAGAAATAACCGCTTTCAGTGTGACTATGGATGGGATATTGACCTAGATGATGGATCGTCAAATTACGAAATTTATAATAACGTTTTACTAAGCGGCGGTTTAAAATTACGTGAGGGCTTTCGTCGAAAAGTTGAAAATAATGTAATTTTAAATAACTCGTTCCATCCTCATGTATGGTTTGAAAACAGCGAAGATATTTTCCGAAAAAACATTGTACTAGCAAGCCATAAACCAATTCTAAATAATCACTGGGGTCAGGAAATCGACTTTAACTTATTTACGACAGAGCGTGCTTTAGTTAAAGCTCAAAACTTGGGTCTTGATAAGCACTCAACATATGGAAACCCACAATTTGTTGATCCAAGCACTGGTGATTACCGTGTTTCAGCTGGATCACCTGCATTAAGCCTAGGCTTTAAAAACTTCGCCATGGATCAATTTGGTGTGACAAGCCCTCGTCTTAAAGCTCAAGCTGAGAGCCCTTCATTTCCAAATTTATACCTTAGTAGCAACGATACCCAACAGGATGATGAGTTAACTCTTTTTGGTGCCACTTTTAAATCAGTCACAACACTTGGTGAACAGTCTGCGCTTGGTATACCTGAAATTGCAGGTGCCTTAGTCACTCATGTAAAGCATAACAGCCAGGCAGATGAGGCAGGTTTGGTTAAAGGTGATGTGATTTTAAGAGTCATTGATACTGAATTTAGTGGGGTCGATAAGATAATCAATATTAAGGATTTACTAACATCATATCGTTCTCGCAAGTGGCGTGGAGAGCTCGAAGTTGTTGTTGTTAGGAATCAAAACGAACATGTACTCGTCGTTAATCTTCTTGATTAGCGAAGAGTCTAGTGACAGTCAGAAGTAGGTGTACAAGAGATGTAATTAATAATTAATTATAAAGGCAACAATTATGAATTTGAAATTATACCGTTTATTGATAGTGATTTTTTTAACATCATTAAATTATGCGCATGCAGCTGTTATTCCCCAAGCGGGTGCTGCTCCGATTGTGTTTGATCAAAATGCAACGGAAGATAACATAACTTATTTAATGGCCAGTAGCGCTCAACGACCTGATACTACAAGTGTGCAGAGTTTTGGAAACCCTAAACATGCTTGGCTACAGAGCTTTGACTCCAGTGAGTATTTACAGTGGAATGTTGAAGTAGCTGCGCCAGCAAATTATCGCGTTACGATGTTACTAAGAACTTTTTCAGCAGCTCAAAGTTTTAAGCTAGAAGTTGTAGGTGGTTCGGCGATTAACTTTACAATCAATAAGGCTGGGTGGCAAAGAGAGCACATTGGCGTTATTAATGTACCAGCAGGACAGCATACGCTAAAGTTAACACGAACAACCAATAATGGTGATATTCACTTAAAATCATTAGAATTGATCGAAGATGCGAAGTACTCAGCTTACCAAGCAAGAGTAAATAATTTTAAATCTGATGCGACTAGTTTTAGTAATTATAAATATGGCCTGATGTTTCAATATGGCGGTTGGGGATTTCCTCAATCAGGCCAAGCAAAAACGCTTGATAAACAAGCCGCTGATTTCAATGTAAGCAACTTTGTAAATATGGTTAAAAGCACGGGGGCTGAGTATGTAATTTGGTCAGCAACTTGGTGGACTTATGAAATCAACGCTCCAATCAGTGAATTAGATGCGCTGTTGGGTCACTCAAATCGTACTTCTAGTCGAGATTTAATTGGCGATATAGCCAATGCCTTGGATGCAGAGGGAATTGGCTTTTATCTTTATTATCATACTGGTCAAGATAGCCATTTAGGGTATAACTCAACCGATTGGTGGGTATTGAATAACTGGCCTAGTTCATTTTTAAGTAGTGGCACAGGTGACCGAGATACCTTTTTTAATAATTGGAAGGTAGTTATTAAAGCAATGGGAGAGCGTTATGGTAAAAAATTAGATGGCTGGTTTTTTGATGATGGCTTAGTTTATTATCCTGCGCCATTTGAAGCACTTGGAGCGGCAGCTAAAGCTGGTAATCCAGAACGCTTAATTTCTTACAATCCTTGGATTGTTGCCCACTACACCGACTTTGAGGATTTATCATTTGGTGAAGACTGTAAGGCCGAAGGAGCACCAATGGGAGGTACTGGACTTTATACTAGCACTGGCGATAAAGGAGTATATGGTCATTGTATGCCAAGAATGGAAAATGATTGGGGTATTCGCGGAGCAAATCAAACTATTGGCAACCCTAATTTTACTGCGAAATCAGCATACAATATGGTTTCAGAAAGAGCTGAACGAAAAGTACCAACATCTTTTAATTTAATGATGTATGAAGATGGCAGTGTTTCTCAAAAATCTTTAGATGTACTAAAAGGAATGAAGTCTTTATTTGGTAATGACGATGAAGTTGGTCAAAAAACAATAAATGATGATGCAAACATTACCTATAATGGTGGTACGTGGAATAAAAGCCGAAATAGAGGTGCAGGAGATTATAATGACGATGTGTCTTATACTAGCGTTAATGGAGCATATGCTGAATATAGCTTCTTTGGCACTGGAGTAAAGCTCATTGGTCCAAGAGATCCGTCACAAGGTAATATCGAAGTATTTATTGATAATATAAGTCAAGGAGTCATTAATACTTCTGGCAGTTCTTACCAAGCAATGACTACCTACTTTGAAGCGTCTAACTTATCTGCGGCAAACCATACAGTGAAAATGGTTAAGCTTGATGGAAATTGGATGCAACTTGATGCCATTACATATACTAATCCCCCTGTATATATTAATAACACAGACAACACTATTACTTATGCTGGTACCTGGAGAACGTCTTCAAACAGAAATGTTAAAGATTACCAAGATGATGTTGCCTACACTCCTGTGAATGGTGATTATTTTGAGTATATTTTTGACGGGACAGGCATTGAAGTTATTTCAGAAATGAATAGTGACCAAGGTGAGATCGAAGTTCAGATTGATTCACAACCTGCGGTTATTTTAAATACATACAACCCTTTTCGTTTAACCCAAAAAACGATTTATAGCCAATTTAATTTAAGTCAGGGGACCCACACTCTTAAAGTCACAAAACTTAGTGGCCAATACATGCTGTTAGATGCGTTGAAAGTAACGCGTTAATGCAAAGGCGCTAAGGTAATTCCTTAGCGCCACATTTAATATGGTGATTACAATAATAAATATTTAAATAAGAAAGATTTAATCGAACTTAGCGGATTACATTGCGATAGTAATCCGCGAAAAAGAGAACACACAATGACAATAAAAAGCAATAACGAAAATAACATAGCTGTGGAAGATTCACCGCCATTAATAGCAAAAGGTATGCTACTACCTTTTATTATGATTGCAGCCCTTTTTCCACTTTGGGGATTTGCAAACGATATTACTAATCCATTAGTGAAAGCGTTTAAAGATATTTTTTTAATATCAAATGCACAAAGTAGTTTAGTACAGTTTGCATTTTATTTAGGCTATGGAGTAATGGCGATTCCTGCTGCGCTATTTATTAGAAATTATTCATATAAATCAGGAGTTTTATTAGGACTCGCACTTTATGCTGTTGGTGCATTCCTTTTCATTCCTGCAAGTATCTATATGGAGTTCAATTTCTTTCTTGCTGCATTGTGTATTTTGACGTGTGGCTTAGCCATGTTAGAAACAACTGCCAATCCATACATTCTTTCAATGGGACACAAAAAAACAGCAACAAAACGGTTGAACTTAGCGCAAGCATTCAATCCTGTAGGCTCGTTAACGGGTATGTTTGTTGCTTCAACATTAATTTTGAATAAGCTCCAAGTTGAAGAGTTCCGTGCTGCAGAAAAAGCACAAAACCCTGAATACTCAAATCTATTACCTTCTATTGTTGATGCTAAGTTAGGGGAAGCTTTAGAGACATTTTCGGTTAATGAACCACTAAAACACCAAGCTATGCAAGCAGCTGACTTGATGACGGTGCGTGGCCCTTATGTCACGATAGCGATTGTTGTCACTGTGTTATTTTTTATTTATTTACTGCTTAAGTTACCGAAAACGGTAAATCACAATAACCGATTAACAAAAAAAGAATTAAAGCAAACAGCAGTCAGGTTATTTAAAAATAAGGTTTATGTTGAAGGTGTGATCACGCAAGCTTTTTATGTAGGTGCGCAAATAATGTGCTGGACCTTTATTATCCATTACGGCATGAATGTGGTTGGTCTTAGCTCATCCGAAGCACAAAATTACAATATCATTGCAATGATTTTATTTTTAGTGAGTCGGTTTATTTGTACATTCTTACTTGGCTATTTTAAGCCGGGATATCTCCTTATGCTGTTAGCGTGCAGCGGGATAGTCCTCATGTTCAATGTAATATTCGTCGGTGGATACTTTGGCCTTTATTGCCTAATCGGTGTTTCTGCATGTATGTCGATGATGTTTCCTACAATATATGGTATTGCTCTACAAGGAATGAAGGACGATGCAAGTCTTGCATCTGCGGGACTTGTTATGGCGATAGTAGGGGGAGCACTTATGCCACCATTGCACGCATCTTTAATTGATTCGGCTCCATTATTTGAGTCTATTTCAACTGTACAAAGTTCTTTTATAGTGCCTCTATGCTGCTTTTTAGTTATTTCTATTTTTGGTTACAGAGTTGTTCATGTTCATACAGCTATACATGGGGCAGGAGAATAAATGCAATATTGTTTAACGTTAGAATTAAAAGATGATCCGAAATTAATTGCTCAATATGAGGAATATCACAAGGCGGGTTGTGTTTGGCCTGAAGTTGTAGAGAGTATTCGTCATGCTGGCATCGAAGATATGTCTATTTACCGCCATGGCACCTTGTTGATTATGATTTTGAATGTGGATGATTCATTTAGCTTCGAAAAAAAGGCGCAACAAGATTTAAGTAATGATAAGGTTCAGCAGTGGGAAAAATTAATGGAACAGTTTCAAAGGGTTGATAAAGCGACAGAAGAGCAAGATAAATGGCGTATCGTTGAACGAATATTTTCGTTGCAAGCGCAATGATTTATTTTTTATTAACTAGGAACGTGATAAAAAGAACTTTCATATACGAAAAATTAAAACATACATAATTTACACGTATAATGGTGAGTTTAAGTCGTTTTTATCTATAAAGAAATGAGGTGTATTCAATGGCTGAAGGAATTAAAGGCAAGGAGCAAAAGTCTCGAAAGAAGGTTTATTCTGCACCGGCACTTGAAAAGGGCTTAGATTTATTAGAGCTATTATCAAGTGAAGCTGATGGACTAACTATTAATGACATAACATCTCGATTAGATCGCTCTTTAGGTGAGTTGTTTAGAATGTTGGCTGTACTTGAACAGCGAGGATATATCGAGTTATCACAAGACAGGTATCGAGTAACATTAAAAATGTTTGGTTTAGCAAATCGTTTTCCCCCTATTAAAAGGTTAACCTCAATTGCAAACCCATTAATGCGTCGTCTGTCATATATTATTGAACAATCTTGTCACCTCGTCATTTACTATGAAGGTAGAGGGCATGTTGTTGTTCAACAAGATTCACCCTCAGCACGGATATTTAGTGTTAGGTTAGGGGCTGAGGCCCCTTTGATGAATACGTGTTCGGGACATCTACTACTGGCATTTTCTGATGAGGAAAAAAGGCAGTTAATGCTTAATCGTGTTCCTTCAAACCATCCTAAAACAAGTAAAAGACAATTAAAAAATATATTCGAAACAGTGTTAAATCAAGGGTATGAAAGTTTAGAAAGTGCCCAAGCTCAAGGAATTAAAGATATTGGATATCCAGTCTTTGATGATTCAGGTCAAATCGCTGCAGCACTTGTTGTTCCCTATATAGGTGTTTTAGATGGCTCTTGCTCACATGACATAGACAACGTGCATGAAAATATCAAATCAACTGCTGCAGATATGTCTTTACTGCTAGGTTATGAAGCATAACTTAAACGACTTAATTTGAGTACTTTTGTTGTGAATAAACACTAAAAGATTAGGTGCACTAACTTGTATTTTTGCATGTGTGCTTTACTCTTTGGCTCAAATATTCGTAATGAAAAAGGGTAAAAAATGATACAACAAGGCCAAACTTTACCAACAGCAAACCTAACAGAACTAACGAGCGAAGGAATGCAAACGCATTCAACAGAGGCATTATTTGCAGATAAAAAAGTGGTGCTATTTGCGGTGCCTGGTGCATTTACACCAACCTGTTCAAACGCTCATTTACCTGAGTTTATTACGCTAGCCGATAAAATTACCGCTAAAGGCGTTGATGCAATTTACTGCGTATCGGTGAACGATGCATTTGTAATGAAAGCATGGGGTGAAGCTCATAACGCTGAGCATATTCGTATGTTAGCTGATGGTGATGCAAGCTTTACTAAAGCACTTGGTCTAGATAAAGACACAGCTGGCTTTGGTGGCGTACGTTCAAAGCGTTATGCGATGATCGTTGAAAACCAAACGGTAACAGGGCTGTTTGTTGAACAAGACAAAGAGTTTGTAGTAAGTCGCGCTGAAGCTGTGCTTGAAAAGCTTTAAGAGCAATTAGTTTTATTGATAAAAGTACAAAAAAGCCGGACGTAAGTCCGGCTGAAAAGTCCCAGGGGGGATACTGGGGAGATCAACTATTAAGGTTGATACTGTGCATCCAATGTTACACCAGAGAAAGTACGGTAAGCATTTAAGCTTAAGTGCCACGTACCTGCTTGTGGATTACTGAATGTACATGTTTCTGCGTTACCGTTTTTGTACGGACGACAGTCATAGCTAGATGAAGTTGGTTGGCTACCAAACTTAACGAATAAGTCAGCATCACCTGAACCACCAGACGTTGTTACTGTGAAGCTTGCCATACCTGCTGGTACTTCTAGTGTGTAGTGTTTCCACTGACCTGCACTTGCAGAGATATCAGTCACTGTGCCGCCACCTGCTTGTGGTGAACCTGAGCCTGAACCACCGCCAGAAGTTGTTAAATCACCCACAAGGCTAACACCTGAGTATGCAGAGTAACCATTGAGCATTACATGGTAAGTGCCTGCTGTTGGGTTATCGATAGAACATACTTCGTTGTTACCGCCTTTATACGGGCGACAATCATAGGTTGACGTTGTTGGTGCGCTACCTGCACGAACGTAAAGGTCAGCATCACCTGTACCGCCACTCATTGTGAAGGTTACGTTAGTTGCACCTGTTGGCACTTCCATTGTGTAGAAAGTTTGGCTGCTAGCAGAGCCACTTAAACCTGTTAGTGCTTGGCCATCTTCTAACACATTGCCTGTTGGTGGTGGCGGTGTTGTGCCTGATGCTGCTGCCACAGCGGCTGCTGCATCAACAATACCTGTACCACAGCTTGTACATGTTGCTGGGAAAGAACGAGTTGTTGATTTTAAGATGCTTTCGATTTCATCTGGCGTTGCAGATGGTTTAGCTTGCTTGATTAACGCTGCTACACCCGCAACATGTGGTGCAGCCATCGATGTACCTTGCGAGTAGTGATATGAATCGCTGCTTGGGCTTGTAGAGCCTGAGTTGTGTGTTGATAAAACACCTTCAGAGTCATTCGCAAAGCTTTGTGCGCCACCCGGTGCTGCAACATCAATGTTGCTACCGTAGTTTGAGTAATAAGCACGACCACCGTTACGACCAACAGATGCAACGTTTACAACACCATTACAGTTACCTGGGTTGTAGTTTGCAGAGTTATCGTTATCGTTACCCGCAGCGATTACGATTACAGAGCCGTTGTTACGCGCTTGGTTGATAGCGTTTTGTGTTGTAGAGCTACATGAACCGCTACCACCTAAACTCATGTTAATAACATCAGCAGGGTTAGCATTTGTAGGTACGCCAGAAACTGAACCACCTGAAGCCCAGATAATACCGTCAGCGATATCAGAAGTTAAACCACCACATTTACCAAGTACACGTACAGGAACAACTTTTGAGTTGTAAGCAACACCGGCAACACCTTCACCGTTGTTAGTCACTGCTGCAACAGTACCCGCAACGTGCGTACCGTGCCAGCTTGAGTTTTGCGCACCATGTGTGTAACCACATTCGTTAGCGCTGATTGCATCACCTGGATCGCGTGCATCGCTATCACGACCACCCCCATCGTTAGCTACAGACACATTAGAGATCATGTCATAGCCTTGAAGGATGTTGGCATTTAAATCAACATGCGGACGGTAACCTGTATCAAGTACCGCAACAACGACACCGCTACCCGTTGCTGTATCCCAAGCCGTAGGAAGGTTAAGACCACCCGCTTGCTCGTAGTAGTGCCATTGGTCGTCATAACGTGGGTCGTTAGGCGTTGCAAATGGCTTTAACATTTGGTCGATTTCGATGTATTCAACGTTACCTGATGCAACCATCTCTTGCATGAATTCTTGTGCTTCTTGAGCTGAAAGTTTTTTATCAGCACGCATAACGTGGTGATTACTCATCGCCATTGCACGAACGTATTGCGCTTTTACTTTACCTTTTTTGGTGGTGAAGTTTTTAACAAAGCCTTTTGCTTTTTTGTTCATCATAGTCGGCGTTTGTTCTGCTGCCGACATCGTCATCATTTCATCACTGTTGTTTTTATACTTGATGATGAATTGTGTACCAAAGCCTTCTTGGCCTTGTAATTTCGCTGCAGTTTCCTGCATAGATGGTGACATTAGTTGGTTTGGAGTAGCCATTGCTGCCGTCGTCCCAAACAACGCAGTCAAGCTCAGTGCAATTGCGCACTTCTTCAAGTTGTTGTTAGTTGTCATAATGATCCCTAGATTGTTATGTAAATCTCCACGATATTTTTCGCGAAGGGGGACAAAGGTAAAATAAATGTAAATTTAGTTAAAATATCGTTTTATTATGGTTGTCTCTATTTTGGTTATAACTAAATGTATAGACGTCTAAAATAGTCTTTTTATGGTGCTTTTTAGTAGCTTTCTCATAATAAAGTTATAATTTTGTGGTTTTGAGTTTTTACTTTATTTCGTTTTTTGGTTTTATCTTTTTTGTAAAAACACCTCAGTGTTAACACAGCAGCGACAATAACTTGTTATAATCAGCTAAATTTTTTTAGTGAGTATGAGTAATGACCCAAGTAGATGTAATTGTGATTGGCGCCGGTGCCGCAGGTTTGATGTGTGCTGCACAAGCAGGCTACCGTGGTCGCAATGTTACTGTGCTTGATATGGGCAAAAAGCCGGGCCGTAAAATATTAATCAGCGGCGGTGGGCGTTGTAACTTCACCAATGAAAACGCAAGCCCAGACAACTACTTGTGTGGTAATCCTCACTTTGTAAAATCGTGTTTAAGTCGTTATACCCAGCATGACTTTATAGAGCTGGTGGACCGTCATGGCTTGGCCTATCACCATAAAACGCTGGGCCAGTTATTTTGTGATAACAGTGCACAAGATATCGTCGATATTCTTTTAACTGAGTGCGAGTGGGCGGGGGTTAACATAGCGCTGCGTAACGAAGTACTCAGCGTGACAAAAACCGATGCAGGTTATGAAGTTATTACTGAGCAAGACAGCTATCAATGTGAGTCGTTAGTTGTCGCATCGGGCGGATTAACCATGCCTAAACTTGGTGCATCACCAATTGGTTATAAAATTGCCGAGCAATTTGGGTTAACTGTGCTACCAACCATGGCGGCATTAGTGCCATTTACGTTGCACCAGCATGATAAAGATCGCTTTGATGGGTTATCGGGGATCAGTATTCCTTGTCTGGTTACCAGTGAAGATGGCACCCAGTTTAAAGAAAACATCTTGTTTACTCACCGCGGCCTTTCGGGCCCAGCGATTCTGCAAATCAGCTCTTTTTGGCGTGCAGGGCAAACTGTGTACATCAACTTGTTACCCGAGCTCGATTTAAAACAGCAGCTTGAGCAGTGGCGTCAAAGCCAAGGGCAAAAGTCACTAAAAAATACCCTTGCGACAATTTTACCAAAACGCTTTGTTGAAATGCTGCACGACACGAAAGCGATCCCTGATTGTAATGTAAACCAGCTAAGCCATGCGCAAATCGATGCGTTACATGACTACATTCACAATTGGCAAATTAAACCCAACGGCACAGAGGGTTACAGAACCGCTGAAGTTACGCTTGGCGGTGTAGACACCGACGAGTTAAGTTCAAAAACCTTCGAAGCGAAAAAGTCACCGGGCCTCTATTTCATCGGCGAAGTCACCGACGTCACTGGTTGGCTAGGCGGCTACAACTTCCAATACGCCTGGAGCTGCGGCTTTGCAGCAGGGCAGTATTGTTGATTGCAGTTGCTAGCTGCTAGTTGCTAGGGGAAAGATGTTAGTGGTCAGGTCATAGGCGCTAGGCTCTAGGAACTAGGTGCTAGGTTAGCACTTGCTCGTAGGTCGTGCTTTAGCGCGTTTTTTATGACGCCATAAATGACGACCTACAATTCAATAAATCTACTCGCGTCTTTCTCTCCTCAGAGAGCAGTATACTTGAATTTGTAAACTCGGAGTTATAACAACTATTAGTTTTCAAACATGATCTTGTTATAACTTACGCAAATAGCAAGTGGTTTAGTAAAACTATTCAGGTTAAGTTAAATCACTTTCTGAACCATGTGTGAGGTTGTGGCAAAAGCAAGACCAGCCCCCATGAGTTTCTTTCAATCTAATTTAGTGACAATAAGAGGAATAGTTACTCTATCTTAACTAAGTTGATTTACGACTAATATATTCTTTTGCATAATCGCTTGTGCTCTTAAAAGGGTAAATGTTATTAATAAAGGTATAATGATAAATTAAAAGGATGTAATTTTGTCTGTAAATCTTACTTTTGCTGTTATCCATCAACTTGTTAAAGAGCCACGAGAGCGGTTAATGCCATCTGTAATAGTTGAAGATGTTTTAGATTGCTCTTTAGATACGGTGGACACTTTAGTTAAAGATGTGATTAAGCTTTATGGTACTAGAGATAATAATGCAGTATTTGGTACGTTTGGTAGTGCGGACGAGGTGGGTGCCTTTCCGAGGCATTTTGATACCTTTCTTAACGAAAATCAAACTGCTGAAAGCTTCTTAAACCTGACTAAAAATGCAATGAGATCTCTTGAAATAAAGTCTAGAGATGTAAATTTTGCTTCCGGTGGTTATCTATTGTTTTCATTGTATGAAACTGGAGGGCAGCAATTTTTAATAGTTGCAATGATAAAACAAAAGGAAGGTTTACAGCTGGATGAAAATCTAGTTCCAATAGGAATCATTGAACTTGACCTTAATAAGCTGCACCAAGCTGCAAAGATCAACTTCTCTAGATATGCTCAATATCAAAATGCTGAAGAAGAAGAGCAGCAAGAGCTGAGCTATTTGAGCTTTGTTAGCCCTAAGTCCAACCAAAGTGCATCAGGATATTTTATTAAGGCTTTGGGTTGTAGTAAGGGGATAGCGGCTTCTACGGCTACAAGCGGTTGTATTAGCGGTATAACTAGCTTTTTCCAATCTAAAAGTGAATTAAGAGAAAGTAAAACTGAAGCAAGAAAAGATGTCATTACTTACCTTAGAGAATGTATCAGTCTGAATAGGCAGGCAACAATCGGTGACGTCGTTGGTTCAGTTAGATCGTGTTATCCCTCGAACTATGAAGAAGAAGATAAGGTAGTTCTTGATAATGAATTAAATGCTCTTTTGAATAGTGATGAATATCAAGTCCCCTCTACTTTTGTAGTACATGAATCTACTGTAAATAAAAAAGCTAGAATTAAGGTAAAGTCTGATAACTGGCAAGCCCAATTAGAAAAAAGCGCTCTCGGAGTGACAAGTGACGCAGAAATTCATTTTGATAGGGAAAATCGAAAGCTAACATTTAACCGTTTAAGTAATGAAGCTATAAATACCATCACAGACAGATTAAGAGATTAATTGTGAGTACGCAAATTACTGCTTTAGAGAAAGTAGTGTCTTTGTACCGCTTGATCGGCTGTCCGCGAGTTGATAATGGAATATTTACTGCCGAAATAGAAGTTACTTCAGAGTTGAAGTGTGCAATGAACAATTGCGAGGAACTATCAACGTCATATGGTGAGTTCGACGAACTATTAAAGAATAATAGTGTTGATATATCTTCCCCTTCTGAAATTTCGGAAGGAGATACCATAAAACTAAAATGGAAAATCGCTACAAACGGTTCTGTTTTATTTTTTAATTCTTATGCTGATCTACTTGAGAATCATAAATCTGTATTCCGAGGAGAAAGCTTAGATCAATTCTACATAGCGCAGGACAACGTTTTATCAACTGAAAACGGTGAAAATTCGCGCCTAGCAACTTTAACAAGTGTTGTTAACTTAATTTCATTACTTTCAAAAATAGCTCATTACCATGATGAGAAAACAAAAGAAGATGTCTTTAGATTGGTGTTTATACTCACTGAAAAAGATACTCATAAACCATATGTATTGAAAACATTATTTCACGAAGAAGATCTATCTTTAAATGCAATTGACTTATCGACCCTCAATGAGTTGATTGAAGCTCAAGAGTGTAACCATGCCCATGCATCTGAAAAGCTCGGAATTTTTCGTTTTGCACTTGCGAATATCATTTCGCAATGTCCTCCAAACGAGAATGTATTTAGCTATTTATTAAAACATTGGAGCATATTACTTAAAGAGTACAAAGCCAGTTTTGATATGTATATCAGTGGTTTCTCTTTTAATAAGGTTCGAACGGAATTAGCAAAAGCCGAGATTGACTTGGCAAGTTCATTGTCAAAAGTAATGAATGATATAACAGGAAAGCTATTTGGTATCCCAATATCCTTAGTTGCTCTGATTTCGATGCTTAAGATTGACTCTATAGCTGAAAATGTCGTGCTTGTAGTTGGTAATTTGCTATTTAGTCTCATCGTTAGTGGGCTTGTTAGAAATCAACTATTGTTGAGACAGAGTATAAACATTGGTGCTAACTTAACTTTTAGCACTTATAAGGTTGAAAATGGAAGTTACCCTTACGATTTGAAAAAATGTTTAACACGATCTGAGGCTACTTTTAAATCACAATCGCGTTTCCTATTATTAGGATTATGGTCTGCGAGGATTATAGCTTGGCTGGTAACTTTCATTGCTGTTTATATATTCATTGAAAAATTTGGTAATGGCAGCCACTTTTGGGTGGATTTTAAAAATTTTTTTAGTAACTTTATTGATTATATTTCAAACTGTTATGTGTTAACTTATCCTATTATTTTCTGAGAACTATTTTGGCTCTAGTTATTACAATCTTTAAAGCAAACTACGGGGATGCTTTTTTAATTAAAGAGCTTTCTTCTGGTAAGCAATTCATAGTTGACTGTGGTTTTAAGTTGACTTATAGACAACATATAAAAAAGAAAACAAATTCAGTTGATTTTATTATTTTGACTCACTCTGATGAAGATCATATTAATGGGGCTTTCCCATTATTAGAAGATTATCCAGAATACTTTTCATTAAATAAAGTTTACGTTAACTCACCTGAATCTATTTCTGTACCTAGAGTCGCCGGTGGTATATCAATAAAACAGGCCAATTCATTGTTTAAATTGTTAAATGAAAAGGCAGTACAATTTGAAGGCCTAACGCAAGGAGAAGTATTAGAGATTTCGGATGACTTCTCATTAGAAATTATTTCTCCAACTAGTGATGACTTAGAGTGTTTTCATAAAAAATTTATTGAGGAAATAACTAGCGATTTATCTGATAAAAAAGAGACTGATATATCATCGAATGTTGCCACAAAAACTATTACAGAATGGGCTGAGTTACCAGACTCGTTTCTGAAAAAGTCCGACGATATTGCTAATACAAGTTCTATTGCTTTCATCCTTAACTATAAAGATAAAAAAGTACTGTTTTTAGCTGATTCACACCCAGAAGTAATTTCAGACTATTTTCAGCAGCAAGGCTTTAGTTCCGAAAAAAAGGCTGTATTTGATTATATCAAGTTATCTCACCATGGCAGCGCAAAGAGTATTTCAAAACGTTTAATCAGTATGGTTAGCTGTAATAATTATATTATAAGCACTAATGGTGGGAAGGCTAGGAGCAAACATCCAAGTGTTGAGACAATTGCGAAGCTAGCAATTTTAGTCGATAGGAATAAGAATGATGAAATTAACTTTTATTTTAATCATTCAGTTTCAGCTATTGAAACAAGAAATGGTTCATTATTAAGTGAAAATGAACGCCTTTTATATAAAATAAATTACATAGAACAAAATGAGATTACATTGACATGAATCACTTAACATTACTGCCCTATACGACAGTTCAAATCTCTAAAGGACCTATCTATCTGGGAAGTGCTGTACTCGTAAAGGTCAGGAATGCATTTTATGTCTTAAGTTCTGCCCACGTTACTTTTGGAGAAGGGTGTGAGCAATATAATGATGAACTTTGCTCTACATTAACTTATAAAGCAGAATCTGAAAAAATAGAAAACTTAACTTTTATTAAAATGTTAGGCAATCTCGAAATATTTAAGACTTATGACATTATTGCTATTGAGGTTGACGTTGCTCTAAATAACGAAGGTTTCCCAGAGATATTTTTTACTATTGATACAGATAAGCCTGAGCTGGAGTTTATTTTTAAAGGTAGGGTGAAGTCTGAAAGTGGAAAAACTTATTCAATAAGCCCCTGTACCAAGAATAGTACTGGGGGTACTGATATACACTTAGAAATACCAGCAAAATTCTACACTGATTTTAAAGGCGAAACAGGGGCTGAAGTGCTGCAAGGACTTTCTGGTAGTGGCGTATTTATTCACGATAATAATTCAGACAAGGCTTTTCTTACTTCAATAGTAAAGTCTGTTAGTGACGATAATTTTGTGGGTGTTAATTGTACTTGTATATCTTTATACAAGGAGCATTTAATTCCTGAAATTGAGCTGATAGATTATGAGAAATATGCAATTGAAGATAATGCCAATTATCATATTAAAGAAAAATGTACATCAACAAATGTTGAAGTAGAAGAACTAACTCGCTCGATTTTACAAAGTTTGCAATCTCAATTAATGCCATCTTCTCTATCTGGTAATACAGATATTGCTTTATCACATATGTCACCTCTAAGCTTAATAGAAAGTGTTCCACTTCCTACAGCAATAGCGACGAGACAAAAACTAATTGATGGTACTGTTTATTCGCTTGAAAACAATAACACTGCTTGGTTGTTTGGAGCAGCTGGCGTTGGAAAAACGGTTGCGGCTAAGGTGGCTGCAAAAAAAATAGGAGGTAGTTGGGTAAGTGTTAATCTAAGAGGATTGAACTCTAAAGAAGTTAGTCAAATTCTAGTAAGTTCTTTAGCTGACCTGCAACACCGAGAAATTACAGGAATCCTTATTGATGACTTTGATTGTGATCATACGCCTATGATTCATGAGAGGCTGTTAAACCTCCATGGTTTTTGCATTAAAAGTAACGTTTTTATACTTTTTACATCTTCAAAATCAATAGATGTAGATTTCCTTTCTTCAGCTAATCTACTTCATGAAGTTGAGCAGAAAGTTGATGATTTCTCTGAGGAAGATATTAAAGAAATTTTATTAGCGTTGGATGTTACAGAGGATTACTGGGCTCGATATATTTATTTATCAACAGGTGGAGGTCATCCACAATTAGTTACTGCAATGATCCACAGTATGAAAACAAGTAATTGGAGCATTGAAGAGTTTTGGACCCTAAATTCTTTGCTACAAAAAAATGATTCTGTAGAAAAAGTTAAAAAGAAAACAAGGGAGCGATTACTTCATGAGCTTTCACCAAGTGCGAGAGGGCTTGTCGAGCGAATATCACTAATTACAGGAAAGTTTGATAGGAATTTGGTACTTGATCTAGCTTTAGTCTCTCCTAAAGTTACGGATGCAGGAATTACTTTTGATCAACTTATAGGTGCTTGGGTCGATCAACATGAGGGGAACCGTTTTTCCTTATCTCCTTTGTTGTCTAATTTTGCAGCTGCAACTTTGACTAAACAACAACAGAAAAAATTTCAATGTGAAATAGCAGACTCAATTCTCCGAGCAAGAGTAATAGACCCTATCACCATGAATAGTGCTTTTTTTGCTGCATTTGCAGGTGAAAATGCTAGAGCACTTACGTTATTGAGCTGTTTAATCATTACATCTGAGCTAAGTGACCTACAAATTATTGCACCACACTTAATAATGTTCACTTTTTTTAATTCAGAACAATTGATATTTGAGCAAGACTTAAACGTAAATATTATGCTACGAGGCTCTCAACTTTTACTTTTAGCATGCCTTGAAGACAAAAAAGAGAGTTACTTAGAAGCCTTTGAAAGATTTGAAATAGAAGCTGATATGGCTGATGTTCAAAAGTCTGGTAGTGCGGTTTTGGTTCGTATATTAATTTATTCAAAACTCTTAATGTCTCGGCCGAAGTTTGGAAACTTACCAAACTGGGAATTAACAGTAACCAAGTTAGATTCTCTATTTAAAAATAAAGCTGATTTACTTCCTTCTTCAATACCCCATAAAGAAATACCGATAGAAGTAGATGGAAATCCATCGATAAGTATTTTTATTATGAATCAGATTAGTCAGATAAAAAAAATAGAAGAATTAGTCACACTATTTAAATTTATTGATTCATGTGACGTTGAAACCAGAGATGATTTATTTAGAACTATAACAAAAATCGATTCTGATATTGATGCACTCGTTAGAGGGGCATGGTTAAGCGAGTATGATAACTGTACTATCGATTGCGAAAAACATTCAGCTATTTTTGCTGAACTTGAGTGTTTTGCGAATAGCTGGGGAAATGATGATTTAGCTACTACTTGTGTGAAATTCTCAGCTGTTATTTGGGATGAAACAGGCAATAATTATGATAAAGCTCTTGAGTTAATTGAAGCTGGCCTCAGGAAATATGGGAGTTTAAATAATTGCTTACTTAGAGCAAAAGCATTAGTTCTTTATCATAAAAAGGATTACGGAGTAAGTCTGGAAATTTCCAAGAAATTACTAGATGGTAAACAATCTAACCTTCAAAAAGGCGATGAGGTTTTTTTCTTGAGAAGAGCGGCAATTTGTGCAGAGTATGAAGGCGATTATACTTTGGCTTATCAATACTTTCAGCAGGGAGTTGATTTTTTAGATAAAGTTAATCAGTCAGAAAGCTTACCTATGAAAATAGGACTTCAAGCAGATTCTGCGATAGTATTTTGGCATGCTGGAAAGCGAAAGGAAAGCCTTCAGAAACTAGCTGCATTATTTGAATTACTGGAAAGTATTGATCCAAAAAGTTCATTAAATGCCGCTCATTGTCATGCAGTGTCTCGACATATTTTATTATGGCTACTACAGGAGGCTAAAGAGCAAAAGCAGTTTTTAAATGATGGTGGAGATGTAGTTATATTCCCCGGAATTGTTAGTAATCCAGATCCTAGCAAAGATATAACTAAATACGTGTTAGCACCAATTGAATTAGCTTGGTATATGTTAGCCTCTATAGAGAATTATTGTTTAATAGATGCAGGTATATCTTTAAAACTGGATGAACACTTACCTAATGGAACAATCGTTGACGGCGATTGGATTTTGAGCTCCTCTAAATTAGATAAGTCAATTATAGAGCCTAGCGGAAAATCATTAGTAAATGCACTTAAACACTTCGTCCCTCACTTAAGTCTTGTTATTGATGAAGGAAATAGAGAAAAATCCGTAGACATCAACTTCACATATCAAACGTTACCAGAAGCAACAAATGATGACTTCATAAAACATAGCGGTATTATAGAAAACTACATACTTGCATTTGTTACAAGCTGTGCATTACAAACCAAATGGGATGAAGTTGATAGGTTTGTTAAGTACCTTTCTATGGAGTCTGTAATGTATATTCGAGATGAATTAATAAGCATACTTAAAGGTCGCAATATAGAAGCAACTGATCCCCTTATAAATAATACTAAATTGATAATGTCTTTTAAGTATCAGCATCAAAGAACACCTATTGATTTTATCCGTGGAACTTTTTATTGCACACTAATATCTGTACAAGTAGGTATGGAGTTGAAACAATCCGATTTGATATCGAAATTAGCATTTGAATCACTAAAGAACAAATGGTTAGCTTTTGTGAGAGTCTTTGGGGGGTCGCTAGAAAAGTTAGCACTACATTTTTCAAATATAGATAAGGCTTTGTCAGTAAACGACTACTTCTGGACTAAGAATGTATTGTATTTATTGAAAGCAATATTACCTACACTATCCTTTGCTAATGAGGATGAATTTAAATCCAAATTGGACTTATTGATTTGGAAGCAAATGAATAGGAATAATTAGTTCGACTTTTGGATATTCCTAGACCTGAGTTGTTAGTGTGTTACTACGGGTAAACTTTATTGTAAAAAATGTTCCTGCGGGCAAGCTTTATTGTCACTACACAGTTGTTAGTTGCTAGGGGAAAGATGTTAGTGGTTAGTGGTCAGGTCACAGGCGCTAAGTGCTAGGTTAGCACTTGCTTGTAGGTCGTGCTTTAGCGCGCTGGAGGGATTTGTAATCCGAAACTGAAAAGTACCAGAAGAACAGTATTTAGGTTGATAAGACATGAATCTAAGGAAAGATGAAAACAAATTAATCGGTAAGCATGTTTTTTTAAACGGTAAGGTTGTGGCAGATGAAACGGCACAGCGAATTGATTATTTAAAGAATAACGTATTGTTAGTCGTTGCATATTCCGATGATGGATGGTCAACGTTACTACGAGATCCTACTGATGGGCGTCTTTGGGAGCTAGTCTACGACGACTCAGGCTCTCATGGCGGAGGAGCACCGAGTTTGATTCACTTAACGCTGGATAATGCGAAAAACAAATACAAATTCAAGTAAGAGAATTAATGAACAGCTAACGCTGTCGAATTAAAGCCTCGCACTCGCGGGGCTTTGTTCTTAATAAACAGAGACTCAAAGAAGAAACTCGATATCTTATATTTGCGCCTAGACCCAAAACTAGCACCAAGCACCTAAACTAGACAATCATGAGGTTACCCATTTATTTTTTCATGCATATGATTGGTGATAAGTAGTTAAATAAAACCATTAGAGTTAAGCTAAATTATTTTCTGACGCCATGGGCGAGGTAGTGGCAAAAGAAAGACCTGATCCTATGAGTTTTATTGTTAATTTTCGTGAAAATTGCACACTTAGGTAAGGTTGTTTGATATGAGCTTACTCGATAATACAATTTAATGTATGATTCCATTGAAATTTAATTATGAATCATGGAGAGTAGTATGGTCTGGGAAAAGCAATTAAGACTCAGAATTCAATACTTAAGAAATCAAGGGTTTAAAACCTTAGAGGAAATTGTTCCTTATTGCGAAGGTGCTTCTCCTAGTGATGTAGAAATGCAAATGAAGGAGATGGGAGATAATGGTAAAAGTGAAAATATTGCTTCTTTGGATTACAGGAATAAGTTTTTCTTTAATTTACCTGCACCTAACCCTCTCTATTATCAATGGTGGTATACGCTAGGTTCACAAGAAGAGTTTGTTGGTAAAGTTTTAAGCTCACATGATAATGCTAAGGTTTTATGTATTGGAACCCCAACCATTGCTTCCGCACTCAACTCTTATGGAGTAGATGCCACACTTCTAGACATTGATCTTGATATAATCAATTTATTTAAAAAAACTTACGGGGACAAAAACGAAAGTCAGCACTATGATATTTTTGATGAACTTCCTCAAGAACTTCATAATAAATTTGATTTAACTATCATTGATCCTCCATGGTACAAAGAATATTTTGAAGCTTTCTTATCTCGGTCTATTAAGGCAACTAAAGATGGAGGTTTAATTTATTGTTCTATTCCTCAAGTTCTTACCCGGGCAAGTATTTCTGACGAACGAAAAGAGTTAATAGAATGGTTGAAAGGTAGTGGTCATGAAGTACTTTGTATTGAAAAGTCATCCTTTAAATATATTGTACCTGAGTTTGAAGGTATTTCATTTAAAGAGAAAAAACTAGATATGTCCAGCCAGCCTTGGAGAGCTTCTGACCTTCTTGTTATTCAGGTAAAGGGTAATAAAGAATTAGCATTTTCAGGGGGGAGAAATAATTTAATACGTAGTTTCTCAAGAGAAGGCAGTCAGTCAATCTTTCGAGTTTTTTTAGAAGAAAAAAATATAGTAACCGGTGTGGGCCCTCGACGTTCTGAGGGGTTTAAAGAAAGTATTAGTCGGAGAGAACATAAAGAGGAAGTGAATGTTTGGACTTCTAAAAAAGATGGTTTTCAATTTGAAGACTTGAATGTGGTAGAAAATGTGCTTTCATGTTGGTCTGATGGGAAATCGAAGGCAGAAACTATAGAGGCTCTTCAACCTGAATATCAAGAAATAAAGAATATAGTTGAAAAACATGATGAATTGCTGGAGTTATGGAGTCGACATGCGGATGGTGATGTCCGTCGAACAGCCAGAAAAATAAAAGAAATAAATGATTCTTCTCATAGCCAGTGGGCTTCTCAACCAAGTGCTAGAGAGTATGGAAGTAAAACTGATGGGTTTCGAATTGAGTTTCAACGTGATCGAGATCGAGTAATTTGGTCAAGTGGTTTTAGAAAGTTAGCAGATAAAACCCAGCTATTCCCATTAGATCAAGATGAGAATTTAAGGCAGCGCTTAGCTCATAGTATTGAAGTGATGCAGCTTGCTACAACAATATCAAACAGTTTTGGTTTGAATAATGATTTAGTGGAGGCTGGTGCCTTGGCACATGATGTTGGTCATACACCTTTCGGCCACGCTGGAGAAAATGCTATTGATCGCTTGTTTGTTGCTCTTGGGGTTGCGTGTGGTTTTAATCATTATGAACATGGGGTTGATGTAGTTAGGTATTTAGAAGGATCCTATCAAAATAGTGCTTTTGAAATTCATAACGGGCTAAATCTTACACCAGAGGTTTGTGACTGTATTTTAAAGCATACCTATTGTCATTCTGGCGGTGTGGGGAGCCATAAAGATGTTTGGGATAAATCTAAACATAAAGAATATTTGAAATGTTCGGGTTTTAGTCACCTTGAGGGACAAGCTGTAAGAGCTGCGGATAAAATATCGTATTTACTGTCTGATATTGAGGATGGAATTCGTTTAGGAGCAATATCTCATCAAGACCTTATGTACTGCAGATTATTTCACCGCTCTCCAATCGATTTCAGAATGAAAAGCGATGATATTCTTTATCTGAAATTTATTGAGCAGCGGGGAGCTATAATTAAATTATTGATGGAAGATATCATTCTTGAGTCATCTAAGCGAATTAGTTCATTAACTTCTATAAATGAAGTTCGGAATGCTGATGATTATTGTATTTATCATAGTCGAGAGATTATGGCTGATATGAGTGAAATTTGGGAAAAGATACAAGTAAGAAGGTTGCATCGCGATCCTAGGGTCATAACGGCTAACTTGAAGGCTTCAAAAGTTGTAACAGAGCTTGTAATTCTTTTCACCTTATTCCCAGAATACATTGATGAAAGATTTCGTAAAGAGCATGAACGGCTGAGGACTTCTGGCTATATGAAACATTATGAGTCAGACTGCCCTAAAGTAAATATCCCTGCAAACTTTACTTCATTTCTGCCTTTGAACTTCATGATAGACTTTAGTACGGCAAAGCTAAATGGGATACCAATATACGACTTAGTAATTGCAAAAGACTACGTTGCTAGTTTTTCCGACAATAAATGCAATCAATTGCACCGAGAGTTACTAACTAGTAAATTTTGATTTTGTATAAATGTGATTGTTGATAATGTAAGCTTCATTTTGAAGTTTATATTATCAATTTTAGTGAGTAACTGGGATTGTTATTTATTCCGTGCTTTCGTATAACTGCTTACTATGAACTTAAGTTATAAAATAAAAAGCAGCTTTTCCTTCCAGTGAAGTTCTCACTTATTTAGTTAATTGCTTAGAGTCATATATTTTCTTATTATTCAGGGGAGTGCTTTACCTCTGTGTGATCGTCGTCAATTTGCAACTATCAAGTGAGCTGTCAAATTCATTTAAGCTTATGTAGCTGTATACTGCAGGTAACAAAGGTTTTTCAGAGAAACATATTGTTTTGCTTACATGTAATTTAATTTCTGCACATACATTTATTAGTGTTATATGGAATAAAGATGGAGTCGTACTGGATAAGTTGGTTACTAGACACTAGCATCACAAATGACGCCCTACATAATTTTGATAGCTGATAGCTGATAGCTGATAGCTGATAGCTGATAGCTGATTTATAGTCTATTATTTCATTTTACTGAGTAGTAATAATGTATTGGACTCGAGTTGCCCATGAAACTTAATGACGTACAGATGTTTGTTAATCCTATTTATCGGTTAATAGAAATTACACCTATCCCTGTCATTGTTTCCTCGCCTAGCGGCAAACTCGAATATGCAAACCCGGCACTAAAACAACTATTAGGTTACGAAGGCGATGAGGTGTACGCTGATGATGTTGTTATAACTCATGCTGATGACAGAGAGTTAAATAAAGCTATTCGTGCAAAGCTTAATCAGTTTCCTGAGCAGCCATTACAAATCGAAAAGCGTTACATGCATAAGTTGGGTCATGCTATTTATTGTCAGCTGAATATTGTTGCCGAGATGGATAATGACGGTAATGTTGTGCGTTATATTTCGCAAATTATTGACTTAACAACAGTCAATAAAGAGGCGGCCGCGGATATTTTGCTGACCCATTTGGTTGATAAATCGAATGATGCCATCTTTGTTGCAAACCCTCAGTTTGGTCAAATCCTTAATTGTAATCAATTTGCTTATAGGTGCTTAGGTTATGAAAAGGAGGAGCTTTTAAAACTAACCATTCCAGACATAAACCCAGACTACGATACCAAGGCTAAATGGCAAGAAAGGGTGGCGCGTGTAAAAGCTCAAGAAACCACTATTTTTGAGTCGAGCTTAAAACAAAAGGATGGCCAGGTTTTTCCAACTGAAGTGAGTGTGTGTCATATCGACCATCAAGGGAAAAGCTATCTTCTTGCGATTGTGCGTGACATTTCAGCTCGAAAAAATAAAGAGCAGGCTTTGATTGAGCTTGCGAATCTTGACCCGCTTACTCAATTACCGAACCGTCGTTATCTAGAGCAATTATTAAATGATGTATTTAGTGAAAATGGTGATGTGGCTGAGGGAATGGGCTTTATTTATATCGACTTAGATGATTTTAAACAAATCAACGATCAGCATGGTCATGCACTAGGCGATGAAGTTTTGGTATGGGTTGCAAAGCAACTTAAAGCTGCCGTCAGAAGTACCGATTATGTGATAAGAATGGGGGGAGATGAGTTTTTAGTGACTATTTCAGGCGTAACTAACACGACGATTCTGAATCGCTTGGCACATAAAATTGCGGATCAATTTTCAGCCCCTTTTAGTTGTAAAGGTAAGTCAATTGAAGTCACAGCAAGTATCGGTGTGACAGCGCATTTTCTCGGCGATGGTGTGTATGCAGCAAACCAGCTAATTGAAGAAGCGGATGCGGCTATGTACCAAGCTAAAAAGCAACCCGGAACAACCATCATTCATTTCAGCTAATGGTTTTAACGCCTAAAGTTGCTCTGAAATTTGAAACTCGAAACTTGCACCTAAAACCTAGCGCTAAAAATTGTCGCCATAAATGGCGACCTACATAATACCGCTTACCGCTTACCGCTTACCGCTTACCGCTTACCGCTTACCGCTTACCGCTTACCGCTTACCGCTTTTTCTCTAAGCAGCCACTTCAACACAATTACGGCCGTTATTTTTTGCTTTATACAATGCTTTATCGGCAATGGTAAGAGTTTCTTTCACGGTTGTTGAAGCATGGCCAACGCTATGTACACCAATACTCACGGTAAATTGCACGGTTTGCACTTCATCAATGGTGATGTAGGTTTCTTGGGCTTTTTGGCGAATTCGCTCGGCAACTTGCTTGGCATCAAGTAGGTTACAATTAAGTAGTAACACAAACTCTTCGCCGCCGTAACGACAGGCTATATCAGCAAGGCCTTGCTCTGAGGTGAGTATGTTGGCAAATGCGATAATGACTTTATCGCCAACATCGTGGCCGTATGTGTCGTTAATGTTTTTGAAGTGGTCGAGATCAGCAATTAGTAGGGTTAACTCTTGCTGATTGCTTGCCATAGCAGCAATGAGTTCTTCACTTTTTCTGTCAAAGTAACGGCGGTTGTAAAGGCCAGTCATAGGATCTGTATCGACCAAGCGGTTGAGCTCAGTTTGCTGCGCTTTAATTTTTTCGAGGCTCTTAATTCGATAAGAAAGAATAAACGCCATCATTAACGCTTCGAGCAAAATACCTATGCCAACACCGTGGCTATTAATCACATTTGCGTCGCTGATCCCTTTGTAATAGAGCACCGCCAGCATATTGAAAATAACGAACATAGAGTGGCCGAGCAAAAAGTATTTTGCCAGCGTATTACCTTTGCGCCACAGCGAAATAGACACTCCAAATGTCACCGTCATCATTAAAGCAGCCAAGCTGCTAGCAGGTTTTAAGGCACCTACAATATCGAACAAGCTATAGATAAAGTCAGCTACCAGTAAGAACAAAATAATCGACAGCGCGATATGTTCTTTAGGGTAATGCTTTTTGGTTTCGAAAATGAGCATTACAAAAATTACTAAAAAGCTTGGCATGCTCAGTAAGTTAGAATTGAGCTGTAATAGCTCAGCACTAAAAATACCAAAGAAGTTAGCAGCAACACCATAAGATAGCGCCACCCAAACCGTGCCAGAGATAAGATATAGGGCGTAAACAATGTTCTCGATTTTACGTGCCGATAAATACAAGAAGAAGTTATAAATCATTAGCGCTAACATCATCCCAACAAGTAGCGCAATGTAATTGCCATTCCCGACAAGGGCTCGCTTTGAATGCTCTTCATCAAAAATAGCTAATGCAAACCACTGATGTGAAAAGGTCACGCTTTTTATATAAATTGTTTTTTGCTGGTTAGGAGCAATATAAAACGAAAACACGGCACTGCCACCAAACATGTTGGCTTTAGGCCCTGTTTTATCAAGTTGAATAACCGATTGGTTTATCAGTTGTCCTGATTGTGTTTCGTAAAAGCTGACTTCTTCTAAATGATAGGCGTCAGGGTTATGCACAAATAAGCGTAGGGTATCGCTGTAGCTATTTTTTATTACTATTTTTGACCACGTCGTTTTAGCGTTGGTGCCTAAAGTAAGCTCGTTTTGACTGTTGATAAAATTTTGCTGCTGAACTTGTGAAAGTGGCATAGTGCCTGTGCTATCAATAAAATAGCTCATAGCAAATTGAGTGATGTCAACGCTACGTTGATCGATATTAACAATCGGGGAGTTTTCGGCACGGCTTTGGCTAGTCATGCTTAGGCATAATGAGTAGAAAACAAAAAGCAGTAAAAAGCGCGCAATCATCCCTAATGCCTGTGTCCAAATAAATATAATGATAAAGTTTTATTTTTAACGTAATCCGCTGCCTTGTCGAGTAAAATATCAACGAAAATAAAAAAAGCCGCTAATTTAGCGGCTTTGTTGGTTGCGAAAATAAGAATTAACGTAGGTCGAAACGATCTAGCGTCATCACTTTAGTCCATGCTGCTACGAAGTCATCAACGAACTTTTGTTTAGCATCGTCAGAGGCATACACTTCAGCAATTGAACGTAGCTCTGAGTTTGAACCGAAGATTAAATCTACTGGTGTTGCTGTCCACTTAAGTTTGCCTGACTTACGGTCACGGCCTTCGTAAACACCTTCCTCAGAAGACTTAGACCACTTCGTTGACATATCTAATAGGTTAACGAAGAAATCGTTGCTTAATGTGCCAGGTTTTTTCGTGAATACACCGTGTTTAGTTTGGTCAGTATTCGCGTTAAGGGCACGCATACCACCTAGTAGTGCTGTCATTTCAGGTACTGATAAGCTTAGTAAATCAGCGCGTTCAACTAACATTTCAGCCGGTGATTTCCATGCTGAGCTGTAGTAGTTACGGAACGCATCTGCCGTAGGCTCAAGTACTTCGAATGATTCAACGTCAGTCATTTCTAATGACGCGTCCATACGGCCAGGCTTGAATGGTACTGCGATAGAGAAACCCGCGTCGCTTGCTGCTTTTTCGATTGCAGCCGCACCACCAAGAACAATCATATCTGCTAGTGAAATTTCTTTACCGCCAGATGCTTTTTTGTTGAACTTAGTTTGGATTTTCTCAAGTTTGCTAAGTACTTTAGCCACTTCTTTAGGGTTGTTTACCGGCCAATCTTTTTGCGGAGCAAAGCGAATACGTGCACCGTTTGCACCACCACGCATATCTGTGTCGCGGTAGCTTGCTGCTGATGCCCAAGCAACACGCACTAGTTCAGATACAGATAAACCTGAATCTAAGATGCTAGCTTTAAGTGACGCGATATCTTTGCTATCAACTAGTTTGTGGTCAACCGCAGGGATGTAGTCTTGCCAAATTAATACTTCTTCTGGCACTAAGTCACCTAAGTAACGAGCACGTGGGCCCATATCACGGTGGTTTAGTTTGAACCATGCTTTAGCAAATGCCAGTTCGAACTCTTTCGGGTCGTTTAAGAAACGCTCTGAAATCTTACGGAACTCAGGATCTGCTTTTAACGCGATATCAGTTGTGAACATGATAGGCGCATGACGCTTACCTTTAATGTGCGCATCTGGCACGAGGTTAGACGCTTGACCATTTTCAGGGATCCACTGAGTCGCACCTGCAGGGCTCTTAGTTTTAACCCACTCAAAGCTGAATAAGTTTTGTAGGTAGTTGATTGACCAACGTGTTGGTGTCACTGTCCATGCACCTTCAAGACCTGACGTGATGGTATCTTCTGAGTGACCTTTACCACATTTGTTTTTCCAACCTAAGCCTTGCTCTTCGATACCTGCTGCTGCTGGCTCTTTGTCTAAACACGTTGCTTTTTTCGCACCGTGTGCTTTACCAAAGCTGTGACCACCGGCGATTAGCGCAACGATTTCTTCATCGTTCATTGCCATGCGGCCGAATGATAAACGAATGTCTTCTGCTGCTAGAAGTGGATCAGGGTTACCGTGCGGGCCTTCTGGGTTTACATAAATCAAGCCCATCTCAACTGCCGCTAATGGACCTTTAAGTTTGCCCTTTTTGTCACGACGTTCGTCAGTTAACATTTTGCCTTCAGGACCCCAGTATACGTAATCTGGTTCCCAATCGTCTTCACGACCACCTGCATAACCGAAGGTTTTGAAGCCCATTGATTCAAGTGCAACGTTACCTGTTAACGCCATTAAGTCAGCCCAAGAAATGCTGCGACCGTATTTTTGTTTAATAGGCCAAAGTAAACGACGCGCCTTATCAAGGTTCGCGTTATCAGGCCAGCTGTTTAATGGGTCGAAACGTTGTTGACCACCGCCTGCGCCACCACGACCATCAAAAGTACGGTACGTACCTGATGCGTGCCACGCCATACGGATGAAGAACGGACCATAGTGACCGTAGTCAGCAGGCCACCAATCTTGAGAATCAGTCAATACTTTCTCAATATCAGCTTTCACTGCGTTTAGGTCTAACTTTAAGAATTCTTTTTTGTAATCAAAGTAAGGACCCATAGGATCAGACTCTGCGCCATGGGCACGAAGTTGGCTAAGATCTAATTGCTCTGGCCACCAGAATTGGTTTGATTTGATGTCGTTTGTAGCTTGTACGCCTGTTGCCACCAACAGTGATACCGCAACAGCTACTTTAGACAAAGCTGACGTTGATTTCTTAAACATTGTGTTGTCTCCAGTTAGAAGTTGGGTGAAATATAGATTTGTTCTGATTAACTTTCCACTTACAAACTGGGGTTTAAATCGATTGATAAAATCGAAAAAATAGATGGTGTGATTGATTTTATAGAACAAAGCCAGCAAAAATGCTGGCTCTGGGGGAGGTGTGCAGTAAGCTTAAATTTAGCTTATTGCTTATTCTTCAATAAAGGGTACACCGTTTTTGATCCACTCAGCGGCTGGTTTGCCTTTTAAGTAGTGATCAAAATATTCCATCATGCGTACTGAGAAATCCACTTGGTTAGGGAATTTCTTCAGGTGATGTGGTTCACCTTCGTATTGTAAGAAGGTGGCATCTTTACCCGCACGACGAAGCGCGAGGTAGTATTGAACCCCTTCGTGCCACGGCACAGCATCATCTTTGTCGCCAAACATAATCAGAATTGGGGTATTCACTTTATCGGCGAAGAACACCGGTGAGTTTTCGATGTATAGCTCTGGGGCTTCGAATAACGTTTTACCAATGCGGCTTTGCCCTGTTTCGTATTGGAACTGACGCGCAAGGCCTGATTTTAAGCGAATACCGCTGTATGCACTGGTCATGTTAGATACTGGCGCACCCGATACAACCGCCTTAAACATATCTGTTTGAGTGATCATAAAGGCACTTTGGTAGCCTGCCCATGAGTGACCTTGTAAACCAATTTTATCTGGATCAGCAATGCCTAAATCAATCAACTTTTGAGTGGCGTTGATCATCGTTTGGGTTGACGACTTACCTGGGTGGCCAATTTCAAAACGTATATCAGGTAAGAAAATCGCATAACCATTTGAGGTAAACATTGGGAAGTTAGGGCGATGATTTAACTCCATTTTCGGGAAGTCATACATGCGTTGGCTCATATAGCGGTAGAAGTACACAACCACCGGAACCTTATCGCCTTTTTTGTAGCCCGCAGGTTTGATCAATACGCCTTGTAAATCTTCCCCATCAAACCCTTTGTAGCTAATAAGCTCAGGTTTTTCACCCCATGCAAAGTTGCTAATTTGTGGGTTAAGGTTGGTAACACGTTGTGGCTTTTTGAAGCTAAAGTCAGTTTGGTAGTAATCAGGGAATTGCTGATATGTTTGCGCAGTAAATAGGTATTTGTCGGCATTTTTCGCCTTTTTCACCACATCATAGCGCTTTTTACCTGAAAGTACTTTGCTCACTTTATTGCTTGATAAGTCAAGTTTGGCAATTTCAGTTTGCTTATCTTGCAGGTTCTTTGCACTTAGTAATAATGTTTCGTCTTTGGCAAAGCCCACTTGGTCTTTATCAAGTTTAATAACACGATATTGGGTATTGGTTTCTTTACCTTGAGTTAAACGGGTTGCTTTTTTAGTTGCGACATCAAAAGCCCAAATATCAAATTTACTGTAAACCAGTACTTGGCTGCTGTCGTTTAACCAGCCTGCAAAACCATAACCCGGCTGAGGTGATGGGTAGTCATGTTTATCATCAGCAAAAATAGCGTTAATTGCTTTAGATAAGGTCGAAACCTTGTTGTTACCTAAATCTTTAAGCTGTACTTGGCTGTCTTGGAAAAATGCCGCAAATTGACCATTAGGCGCAAGGCTTGGTCTAAACGGATAGTCGCTGACAATAGCGGTTTGTTTACCGGTTTTAACATCAACACTAAAGTAATCTGCGTAAAAGCCGCCATACATAATACGTTCTAGGTACGGTCGGTCTGAATAGCCTAATAGCGCTTCGCGGTGAGTATTAAGCGAAACCTCAGGCATGTTCGGCGTGCTTAACTGCACAACTTGCTGACCATTTACATGATATACCGCTTGGTAGTGGCGAAGCTTATTCGCTTTGTTCCATTGCTGCTCTTCGCGAGGCTTAATTTCAGCGTCTTTGTTATGCCAAACGTTAAGGCCTTTTTGGTCGCGAATGGTATCGAAATCATATAAAGAGGCTTCACCTTTGTATTCTTTTGCGATAACTTTTGCAGCGAGTTTAGGGTGGTTTTCAAAGTATAAACGAGCACCATCTTCAGACCATTTTAGCGATGCTGTTTTGCCAATAGTCCAGCTACTATCTGCAGAGTGAATGGTTGAAAGCGCCCCGTTTTGTAAAAGCTGTAAGCTGTGATCACGACGGCGTGTATCATCATTAACGTAATTACCAATTAATAGCGCTGCGGTATTGCTGTTTGGTTGCCAAGCTATTTTATTTGCCACAACGCCCGGCTCATCAATCAGTACACTCGTTGCGAAGTCATTATTAAGCGCAACTAATACAACTTGGTTGTCGGCACCATCACTGTAGCTTTGGCTTGCTAATAATTGCTCACCGGTGCTGCTAATCGCATAGCTGAATACGTTGTTTAGAGTGTGAGTGGTTTTGTCCTGAAGGTTAACAAGCACTAAATCAAAGCTTTTATCTTTTTTGTCTGGCTTGATTTCGCTGCTGTTTTCGTCTTTTTCTTCGCTGTCTTTTTTATCAGCTTTCTTATCTAGTCGATAAGCAAGCCATACACCATCATCCGATAGTGCATAGTCTTTTACATCGTTAAAGGTTTGTTGCTCACCATTTTTAGTATTCACTAAAACAAGGTTGTTTTTTAGCTGGTCTTTTTTCTTGGTGGTTTCTTTTTCAAGTAGGGTCGGTACCTGAGTAAAAGCTACCCAGTTTGCTGCTTTATTAATAGTTGGGCGAGTACCGCGCTCAACGCTAGTTAGCAGGGTGTTGTTGTTTAATGTATAAACCTGACCTTGTGCATTACCGCGATAAGGGTCGGCACTAAAGCTAAGAATTTGGCCATCTTCAGAAAGTTGGGTGCCTTTTGCGTATTTAAAATCAAACACGTCTTTAAATTGCAGAGCTTCTTTCGCACTAACCTGTGCACTACCAAGGCTTGTCACCAAGGCTAAGCTCAAAAGTGATAATTGCGCTTTCATTCATCTTTCTCGTTGTTTTTAAATTGATGCACCCAGTGTAGCGTTTTTAATAAACAATTCGAGTAGATACGATAAGTGGCGTGTTTGGGAAGGTGGAAGGGGAAGTTACGAGGGGAAAGTTAGCGAGATTAAAGCTTGTAGGCGTGAAATTTATTTCACGCGAAAAAATTGCACAAAGAGAAGTGAATGAGAAAAGAATGAGGAAAGTTAGAAAGCAGCTTGCTAACTTTACTCTTTCCCCTAGAAGCTCGCTAACTGTTCGGAATTCAATCTGATAGCTGAAGGCTGACAGCTCGAACTTTACTCTTTTCCCTAGCAACTCACTACAACCAAATCTTCTGTAGCTCTGGCCATTGTTTTTCAAATTGTGCACTTGGTTTTGCTTTAAAGTCGCTGCGCACGAATTGATTCATCTTACCTTCTACATAGGCGAGTAGGAAGTTGGCTAGGGTGCTTTCGTCTGACTGGAATGCTTTACCTTCGCGAAGTTTGCGTTCGCGTAGCACTTGCTTGAACTGAGTTTCTAGCTTTTCAAATAAGCCTTGTACACGCTCACGTAAACGCTCTTGCTCACCTTGTAAGGCATCACCGGTCAAAATGCGGGTAATGCCCGGGTTTTTCTCGGCGAAGGCTAACAATAACAGCAAAATATTGTACACACGTGTTTGGCTTTCTTTCTCATTTTCTAAAATGAGGTTAATGCGTGATAACAGGGTATCTTCAATAAACTCGATTAGGCCCTCAAACATCCGTGCTTTACTCGGAAAATGACGATATAACGCAGCTTCAGACACACCTACCTCAGCCGCGAGCTTTGCGGTGGTGATACGTTGACCTGGGCTGGTTTCTAACATTTGTGCGAGTGCTTGCAGAATCTGCTCTTTGCGATTACTTCTTTTTGTCGCAGGCATGACCATTCCTTTCTTATAATTTATTACTTGCGCTGTTGGGAGTCAGACAAGCCATTTTTTGTGCAAATGAGTGGCTTATGTTAATGTTTTATTCAGTTTCTTTCCAGCATTTTTACAAACGCTTGGCAAGCTCAGTCATTACGCTCATGGCTAAATCTTTTTTACTTCCCATTGCTAAATCTAGCTGCTCATTGTGCCAGAAGAGTGTTAAAGCATTATGATCAGAATTAAAGCCAAGGCCTTCTTTTGATACGTCATTTGCGCAGATCATATCGAGATTTTTGTTCTTTAACTTACCTTGCGCATAGCTTGCAACATCTTGAGTTTCTGCCGCAAAGCCAACGGTATAAGGGCGGTTTTCGCTAAGTGCTGCGACATTAGCGATAACATCTGGGTTCTTAACTAAAGTAAGGGTTAGTTCATCGTCTTGCTTTTTCATCTTTTGCTCATGAATTGCTGCTGCACGGTAATCAGCCACTGCTGCACAGCCGATAAAAGCATCCGATTGTGCGGCCAGTTCCATTGAGGCGGTAAGTAATTGCTCAGCACTTTCTATATTAGTAAGCAGGGCATTAGCAGGTGCTTTAATTGTTACGGGGCCTGAAATCAGATTTACCTTTGCACCTAGCGCAAGTGCAGCTTCTGCAAGGGCATAACCCATTTTGCCTGAGCTGTGGTTAGAGATATAACGAACTGGGTCAAGGGCTTCTCGGGTTGGTCCTGCAGTAATCGTGATGGTTTTGCCTGCAAGTAATGGCTCAACTTCAGGTTGTGTACAAAGTGCGACTAACTCATGAGGCTCTAACATACGGCCTGCGCCTACATCACCACAAGCTTGCTCGCCTTTACCTGGGCCCCAAATAGCCACGCCGCGCTCACTTAGTGTGGCAAGATTTGCTTGTGTAGCAGGGTGGGCATACATTTGTTGGTTCATTGCAGGCGCAACCGCTACCTTTGCAGGGGTAGCCAGTAGTAGGGTTGTTAGTAAGTCATCTGCAATACCCATGGCCATTTTGGCTAAAATATTACTGGTTGCAGGGGCGACTAAAATAAGGTCTGCCCATTTGGCAAATTCGATATGACCCATTGCGGCTTCTGCTGCGGGGTCGAGTAATGAATCAGAAACAATCTCACCGCTTACCGCTTGCATAGTTAAAGGAGTAATAAAGTGTTTGGCTGAGTCGGTCATGACGACTTTTACTTCACAGTCTTGATCTTTTAAACGGCGAACAAGTTCTGCACATTTATAGGCTGCAATACCACCACTCATACCTAGCAGGATTTTTTTATTAACTGATTTTGTCATTACGTGAAATTTAACCTTTGTCGATATGGGCTAACGATAGCAAATCTTTACCGATAGCATGAAGTTTTCTTTTATACAGACAGGAAAAAATTGGATTTTATAGTACAGTTTAATAAGTGGAATAGTTGTTTTAAGGATGAAGCAATGCCATTAACCGATTTACCTTTATCAGCAAGGCCGCGGGAGAAGTTACTTGCCCAAGGCGCCAAAGCACTCTCAGATGCAGAGTTATTAGCAATCTTCTTACGTACCGGTGTACCGGGTATGAATGCCATTGAGCTGGCTGAGCACCTGCTCGATATAAACAGCACTTTGCACGACTTATTTAATGCATCTGAACAAGAGTTCTGTGCCCAAAAGGGTTTAGGAGCTGCTAAGTATGTGCAGCTTCAAGCGGTACTTGAGCTAAGCCGGCGCTATATGCTTGAGCAATGTAAGCGCGAGGCACTATTTAATTCGCCGCAAGCTGTGTATGACTATTTAACTATTCAATTACGTGGCTTACAGCAAGAAGTATTTATGGTGCTGTACTTAGATAGTCAAAACCAGCTAATTAAAGACGAAGTACTTTTTTACGGCACTATTAATGCCGCTTCTGTGTACCCACGCGAAGTTGTTAAAGCTGCACTGCGTAATAATGCGGCGGCTCTAATACTTGCTCATAACCACCCAAGTGGGGTTGCTGAACCTAGTCAGGCCGATAAATTAATCACCACAAAATTACAGCAAGCCTTAGCCTTAATTGACATAAATGTGCTGGATCACATCATAGTGGGTGGTGAAAATTGTGTTTCGTTTGCTGAAAGAGGGCTTATATAGAGCCAACTGTATTAGAGAGTGTGTTAAAAATGAGCAGTTTAGGGCGATTTTAGAAATTAGTTTAATTTAAATGCAGTTTTTACTTTCCCTAAGGGCATTCGATCTTTATAATTAGCCGCTATCAAATTTACACATGAGCTGATTGGATAAGATCTGTTACTTGATCTTTGCCTGTATAAGCTGTATAAAGAGCGCCCTTCGATTTATCCCGGGGCACAAATACTGGCCTAAGGGAAAATTAAGCTCGAGCGAAGTTATTGGAGATATATAGACATGTCTAAAGTATGTCAAGTTACAGGTAAGCGTCCAGCGGTTGGTAACCACCGTTCACACGCGAGAAACGCGACTAAACGTCGTTTCCTACCTAACCTACAAACTCACCGTTTTTGGGTTGAAAGTGAAAAACGTTTTGTAACACTACGCACTACTACTAAAGGTATGCGTATTATCGATAAAAAAGGCATCGACGCGGTTCTTACAGAAATCCGTGCTCGTGGCGAAAAAGTTTAAGGAACTGAATCATGCGCGATAAGATCCGTTTAGTTTCAACTGCTGGTACTGGTTTTTTCTACACTACCGACAAGAACAAGCGTAACATGCCTGAAAAAATGGAAATCAAAAAATACGATCCTAAAGCTCGTAAACACGTGATTTTCAAAGAAGCTAAAATCAAGTAATTTTAGTTTTCAGAATATCAAAAACCCAGCCTCGGCTGGGTTTTTTGTTTTTAGCGTTTAGAAAATCTTAATAGAGCACAATAATCTAGCTTGGCTTGCTGTTTTATCTTGCTTAATTATCAATCTAAGCGTAAAATGCGCGCTCATTTCGGCTTATTAAATTTAATTCCTTGCCTTAAACCGACTGGCCGAAACGGTAGAAGGCTCTATTAACCGTAAGGAATATCCATGCGTCATTACGAAATCGTATTCATGGTTCACCCTGATCAGAGTGAGCAAGTACCTGGTATGATCGAACGTTATACTGGTTCTATCACTGAAGCTGGTGGTACTATCCACCGTCTTGAAGACTGGGGCCGTCGTCAATTGGCTTACCCAATCGACAAGCTTCACAAAGCTCATTATGTTCTTATGAACGTTGAAGCACCTACTGAAGTAATCAGCGAGCTAGAAACTACTTTCCGCTACAACGATGCAGTGCTTCGTAACTTAGTTATGCGTACTAAAGACGCTGTAACTGAAGCATCTCCTCTTGCGAAAGAAGAGAAGAAAGAAGCACCAGCTGCTTAATCGTTTTGAGTTCAAGCATGGCGCTTGCAGTTGAGACAAAAAGATGAGCCAACCGCTTAATCCTTATATGAATCAGCTGACACTATCTGGGGTTGTTTGTAAAACACCTAAATATAGTCAAAGCCCTGCTGGTATACCGCATTGTATTTTTGTTCTTGAACATAAATCGATGCAAGTTGAAGCAGACCTTAACCGTAATAGTTATGTCAGGCTTCAAGTTGTTGCCAGCGGCACGCCAATGCAACAACAAACTCAACAATTGCACGTTGGGCAACAAGTGCAAGTGACGGGGTTTTTAAACCGTCACGAAGGCCGAAACGGCTTAAGCCAATTGGTCTTGCATGCTCAACATATAGAAAGAATTTTTTGAGGAATTTTACTCATGGCACGTTATTTCAGACGTCGTAAGTTCTGCCGCTTCAAAGCGGAAGGCGTACAACAAATCGATTATAAAGATCTAGCTACTCTTAGAAACTATGTTACAGAAAGTGGCAAAATCGTACCTAGCCGTATCACAGGTACTAGCGCTAAATATCAGCGTCAGCTAGCAACTGCTATCAAGCGTGCTCGCTACTTAGCCCTTCTTCCATACACTGACTTACATAAGTAAGCAGCGGATTAACAGTTTTTAAAAGGTGTAGAGACATGCAAGTTATTCTACTAGACAAGATCGCAAACCTAGGTGGCCTAGGTGACCAGGTTGTAGTTAAATCTGGCTTCGCACGTAACTTCCTTTTCCCACAAGGTAAGGCAGTTCCTGCAACTAAAGCTAACATCGAAACTTTCGAAGCACGTCGTGCTGATTTAGAAGCTAAGATCGCTGAAGATCTAGCTGCTGCTCAAGCTCGCGCTGACAAGTTAGAAGCATTAGCTGAAGTTACACTAGTTTCTAAAGCTGGTGACGAAGGCAAGTTATTCGGTTCTATCGGTACTCGCGACATCGCTGAAGCTATTTCAGCTGTTGGCGTTGAAGTTGCTAAATCAGAAGTTCGTTTACCTCTAGGTACTATCCGTGAGACTGGCGAATTTGACGTAGCAATCGCAGTACACTCAGACGTATCGGCTACTATCAAAGTAATCGTTATCGCTGAAGCTTAATAGCAATATTAAGTAAAAAAAGCCGCACTTAGGTGCGGCTTTTTTGTGCCTGAAATTTATAAATTGTAGCATTTTGTACCGCTATTGCTTCTTCGTTGATCATCCAATAGTATTGGTTTCTATATTTTAAACATATAAATGCCATCCTATAATCTTACCTATTTTACAAACATACGTTCTTTTTTCTTAATTTTCTTGTTCTTATCAGTATAATCGAATGAGTAAAAGTAAATTGGTTAAAATTGACACTGACAACGCTGTCATTTATATTGTGCTGGTTAAAAAGTATTAAGGGGTTGAGGTTGAAAAGTGCATTAGTACCACATGGAATGGGTAAACAAACAGGCTTTACATTAGTAGAAATTCTTATCGTGATCGCTATTTTAGGGATTTTATATAGCGTAGCATTGCCTGCTTACACTGAGCACATGCAACGTAGTCGCCGTGCTGATATTCAACAAGAGTTACTGCAATACAGCGCCAGTCTCGAACGTATTTATTCACGAAATGGCGGCTATCCTAATGCATTCGTAACCCAAAATACCGACTATTACACCTTTACCTACACAGCGACAGATAAAGTATCAGGTGCTGTAAGCGATTTTAAAAATCGTGGCTACAGTTTAAAAGCAGCTCCTAAATCGGGTTCGGCGCAAGCAAGTGATCGCTGTGGTGAATTAACCGTTAAACATGATGGAAGTTATAGCGCTTCATTTAGTGATTGCTGGGAGTAACACAATTGCGTCGAATTGCAGGGTTTACCTTAATTGAGTTAATGGTTGTGCTGAGTGTTATTGGCATTATGGCAGCCCTTGCTTTTCCGTCTTTTAGCCAACAAATTTTGCAAGATCGCGTGGTAACTACTGCAAATCAATTAAATAGCGCCTATAAATTTGCACGCAGTGAAGCGGTCAAACGCGACAAACCTATTAACCTAGTTGTCAGTAATAATAGCTGGCAAGTGACCCTCAACGAGGGCGGGGTAGACACAGTTTTAAAAGAATTTTCGGTCACAAAAAGCGGAGTTACCGTCAACTTAGTCGCATTGGCCATTAGTGCCAGTGGCGAAGTTGATAAACAAGCTGAAATTATAGTGAAAGATGAGCACACAAATACCACAGATTACGTGATGTGTGTGCTTAAAAGTGGCCAAAACTGGTTAGTAGAAAATTCACAGCGAGGATGTGCATGAATAAGCAGGCAGGCTTTTCATTATTAGAAGTGATGATTTCAGTGGTGATCGCTGGCATCGCATTATTAGGCTTGGCGGCAGCGCAGCTAAAATCGCTACAATATGCAACCAATAGCTTTAATTACACCGTGTCACTTATTCAAGGACAAAACACCATAGAGCGTTTGTGGCCGCGCATTTGTGAAATTCAAAAAACCAATACCGCACTTTTTCAAGACGCGACATTTAGAGCTTCGCTCGCGCCACAAGTGAGTGATTATCAACTGACGATCCCAGCTACTTACAGTGATGATATGCAAGTTAATGTGGCTTGGGTCGATAAGCGCATGACAGACAATGCAGAAAATCAAATTAGTCTAAATGCCAGTTTCCCTGATTTAACGGCGGTATGCTCATGAATAAAGGCGCTCAGGGTTTTACCTTAGTTGAACTGATGGTGGCACTGGCAGCAGGCGCTTTTTTATTAGCTGGGGTGAGCTTGTCTTACTCGGCGATAAAAAGCACGATTGAAGTGAGTAAAGAGCTTGAAAACGCTCAAGAAGTGATTCGCTATACCAGTAAAGTATTCAACCGCAGCATAAAGCAAACACAACTAACACCCACCATCAGTGCAGATAAAAGCACGATTACTATTACTCAGCCAAGTGGTGTCATTGCCTGTGATGGCTCTGCAACAACTGCGCAGGTGGTTGAAGTATATAGCTTAAATGGTAGCAACTTAATGTGTTCACTCGATGGTGCTGCCTCAGAGCGATTACTGACAGGAATCGAAGCTTTGTCATTTGATATCGCCGGGGAGCTTGTAACCGTTACTGTAAAGCCAAATGATTTACCTGCTCAGTTCGGTAATGGTATTAACATTGATATTGCGTTAACTAATGCAATATTAGTCAAAGCATACGGAGCTGGCAGTGTATAACAAGCAAAATGGTTTCACCTTAATTACAGTGTTGATCTTAACCAGTATGGCCAGCATCGTGGTGCTTAGCTCGCTACGTGAAAACGTTGTTCAAGAACGCTTAAGTGGTAACTTTCAAAAGAAATTAAACAGTCGTTTAATGGCTGAAAAAGGTGTGTTTGAACAAGCTAAGTTATTGCAACAAACCTTGAATGATGAAGGTGTATTGGCGGTTGAAGATTTGATCAGTAAAACCAGTAATGCATCGGGCTCTGGTGTTATCGCTGATGATGCCATTTTTAATGCCAGTTTAAGTCAAAATGCTGCCGGTGAGCTTGAAATTGCAAGCTTAGGGCAACGATTTGATGGTGACGCACAAAGTAACTTAGTCGCCCGTTTTGCAGTACAAGGCGCGAAAGGCAGCTCTATTTTCACTAATGCGATGGTGGGCTGTAAAGGGGTTAACTTGTCGGGTAGTGGTAGTATCGACAGCTATGATTCGAGCAAAGGCACCTACGAAGAAACCAAGTCGAATGATGGTGATGTTTCAACGATTGCTGGTGATTCAGATGTGGTGCTATCGGGTCATTCACCGATAAAGGGCGATGTAAAAGCGACCGGGGTTATCTACTTAAATGGTTCATCACCAATTATTGGTAATATCCATTCAAATACCGGTGTTTATATTTCTCCTGGCAGTGGTTTACGTGTTGACGGTAATGTTTATACCCGAGGTTATTATACCCATCGTGGCGGAACTGTTTCGGGGGTTGTGCGAGCGAATGGTGATGCAAAAATGCAGTGGTCAACATTCATCACTAATAACCAAGACGAAGCTCTGGATATTATGTATGGCGGCTCAGGCGATTTTAAAGACACCTACAATAATCAACAAGATGGTGTGCACTACAGTGATAGCAAGTTTAATGTAAACCCGCATGTTGAGCCGATAACTGTTGCTGACCCAACAGCCCCTGATTATGACCCAACTAATCCAGACACCAGCTGCGACCCGTTAATTTTGCCAGAGAAAATGACAGACATCACAGACCAAGTGAGCAGTTATAGTTCTGTTTCGATTGGTCCTACGCAACAATTTAAACTTAATACTGAAAAGGGCTTTTTTAGTAGCGGTGGTAGCCAAGTTATTTTGCCAAGCCTTGCCGATGTTTTCTTGTTTAACTCTAAAGCGCAAAACCAAGCTAATGGCAGTAACAGTAAAGAGTATATCTTTGCACTTGATAGGCTCAAAATGACCAGTGACGGCAAAATGGAAGTTTCTGGTGGTGATGTTATTTTACTGATTGATGGCGACTTTTCGATGGAAGGGGATACCAGCTTAACAATCAAAAAAGACAGTAGCTTAACAGTGTTATTAACCGGAAAAGTAAATATTGGTGCAGGCGCAAAAGTCATTACTGAGCAGGAAGGATTAACCACCAGTGGCCATCCGTCGTTATCATTTTATTCATCATTTAATGGTGTAAATGGCGTGCAATTTAGTGGTGCTGCGAATTTATATGCGGCTATTTATGCACCTTTGACAACAGTGAAGCTATCGGGCAGTGGCGAGCTGTTTGGTAGTGTACGTGGCTCAACAATTACTGCATCAGGGGGCAGTGGTGCTCACTATGATGCGGGTTTATTACAAGTACAAAATGGTGGCTCGCCTGCTTCTTCGGCACGCATCGTATTTTTAGGTTGGAGCTACAAAACCACAGAAACAACTGAAGAAGAAAGCGAAGCACCCCCTGCCGAATAACGCAAAGCCCCAAATAAAATTGTGTAAGCTCAATTGTTTGTAGCTTACACAAAAAAATTTAATTTCATTTAAACCTTTTGAATCCCTCCCTACGTCTAATACACTAAATTCACAACAATAATCATAAAGGACAACATCCAGGATGTTGATAGATGCAGAACAAGCGTTTGCCCAGCAAAGTGAGCATGCCTTGATAGAGCGCGTAAAAAGCGGTGATCAAGCTGCCTATGCAACACTTTATGAGTTGCATGTGAAGCGGGTTTATAGCCTTTGTTTAAGATTGCTTGCAGACAAAGAGCACGCCGAAGATGCAACACAAGAAGTGTTTGTACAGTTGTGGCACAAAATCGCGAACTTTGATGGACGCTCACAATTTTCGACTTGGTTACATAGTGTTACCAGCAATATTGCGATTAGCTACATTCGCAAACATAAAAGTTGGTTTCAAAAAGTAGTGAGTTTTGAACAAAGCGGTATGGATGAGCAAAGCGCAGCAGATTGCGACGGCTTTAACGGCCTCGACAAATTAGTACTGAGACTACCTGAGCGAGCACGTATGGTGTTTGTACTTCATGCAATTGAAGGTTATCGCCATGAAGAGATAGCAAGCATGCTTGATATGGCGGTCGGTTCAAGTAAATCGCAATTTCACCGTGCAAGGCAGTTATTAAAAGAGTGGTATGAAAATGAGTAAGCCAGAATTTGAACAATTTTTAAATGACTCGCTTAACCATAAGCAAGATATTAGCCCAGACAAAGATCTCTGGCCCGGTGTTGAGCGAGCAATTGCAACAGGGCAATCAGAGCAAACTGATAAGCCAACCCATGGCTGGAATAAACTCGCTGCAGTTGCCGCTTGTTGTATTGCCGCACTATTGACCGTACAGCTTTTTGTTGGCCAAGGTGAGCCAAATAGCATGATGGCAATGAGCGATTATTTTACCAAGCAAAAGCAAGGTTTGTTGGTGCAGTATCAAAATCAACCTGCATTAACCGATAACTGGCAGCAACAACTAAAAGAGTTAGAAGAAGCCGAAAGTGCCATTAAGCAAGCACTTGAGAATGAACCTGAAAACCCAGCTTTATTACAAATGCTGTCGCAGGTTTATCAGCAACAACTGGACTTAATTAACAAGGTGCATGCACCGAAGTGGCAAACGATTTAGGAGTGACAATTATGAAATTACTAGCCTTAACTTTAGGATTACTGCCACTGATGGCAATGGCAGGACAAACCATTAATGAACAAATTGATGTACCTGCCAATAAACGCATTTTTATTGAAAACCAACGTGGTGATGTACGCATTGAAGGGTGGGATAAACCACAACTTAAAATCGAAGGTGAGCTTGACGATAAAGCCCAAGGTTATCGTTTAGAGGTTGAAGGCAGCCGTGTTGAATTTATCGTAAAAATGCCGCGAAATTTAGGTGGCTGGAATAGCGGTGACGGCTCTCGTTTAACCATTTACATGCCAAAAAGCAGTGAGCTTGAATTTGCTGGGGTGAATGTCACAGTTAGTGCTAAAGAGCTTGAAGCAGGCGCAGAGATTGATACCGTCAATGGTGATATCACAGTGCAAGATATTCGCGGCAACATGAGCTTTGAAACGGTTAATGGTGATGTGAATGCTCATGATTTAAACGGTGATATTCGCTTTGAAACAGTTAATGGTGAAATTAACGATAAAAACTCGCAAGGTGCTTTACGCTTTACCGCGGTGAATGGCGACATTAAGTCAAAAACCAAAGCACAAGATGTGCGTCTTGAAAACGTAAACGGTGATATCGACTTTGCATTTGATGCAATTAAAAAGCTGCGCATCAATACCGTAAATGGTGAAGCAGAAGTTCACATCAACAAGTTACTAGCAGATGCCAATATTCGTTTTGAATCAGTCAGTGGTGATGCAGAGTTTTACTTCCCAGCTGATGTATCGGCAAAGTTTGAAATTGAAGCTCACGCTAACGGTAAAATCGTTAATGAGCTTAGTGATGACAGAGCAACGAAGGCGAAATACGGCCCATCTAGCGACTTAGAATTTAGTATTAACGGTGGGGATGCTGATATAGAAATGGATACGATTAGCGGACGTATTGAACTTCGTAAACAGAAATAACGATTAGAGTTCACTCAATTACAATATTTCACTCAATTACAATAAAGCGGGAGGACTTCCCGCTTATACCAATCGTGTTAAGTTGTTGGTCTTAAATAGCGACAGATAAATGAAGTGATAACAAGGCAGAAATTTTGACATGTAGTTACTCTACTTTAGACATTTCTAACGCAGTTAGCGCTTTATTTAGCACGCTAGAATGACCAAATATTTAAGTCGATTGGTATTAACTATTTGCACAGCCTTAGCAAGTAGATAGAATAGAGCCATTCAATTTTAGTTTTGTGATGTTATGGCCAAACCAGATAAGCAAGTCGATACGTTAAAAGTCCCTCCCCATTCAATAGAAGCTGAGCAATCTGTTTTAGGTGGTTTAATGCTTGATAATCAAGCGTTTGACCGAGTTGCTGAGTTAGTGGTTGCGCAGGATTTTTATACCCGAACTCATAAGCTGATTTTTGAGGCTATGGTTAGTCTTGCTGAAGGCGGTGATCCAATCGATTTGATCACTATTTCTGAGAGCTTAGAGAAAAACAATCAGTTAAGTAGTGTTGGTGGTTTCGCCTATCTAGCTGAAATTGCTAAGAACACGCCAAGTGCGGCGAACATTGATGCCTACGCGAATATCGTGCGAGAGCGTGCTGTTATTCGTGAAATGATCGGTGTTGCGAACGAAATTGCAGAAGCTGGTTTTAGCCCAGAAGGGCGTACCAGTCATGACCTGCTCGATTTTGCTGAAAGTAAAGTATTCAAAATTGCTGAGCAGCGTAGTAAAAGCACCGAAGGCCCACAAAACTTACACAGTATCTTAGAAAAAACTGTTGATAAGATTGAAGAGCTTTATCAGTCGCCACAAGATGGTGTGACGGGTGTAAGTACCGGCTATGCTGACCTAGATAAAATGACGGCGGGTATGCAGCCTTCTGACCTTATCATTGTGGCAGCACGTCCATCGATGGGTAAAACAACCTTTGCGATGAACTTAGCCGAACACGCAGCCATGACACAAGATAAGCCTGTACTTATTTACTCACTAGAGATGCCTTCAGAGCAAATCATGATGAGGATGCTGGCATCGCTAGGTCGTATTAACCAAACTAAAGTTCGTACCGGTCAGCTAGATGATGACGATTGGGCGCGTCTGTCGTCAACCATGGGCTTGTTGATGGAAAAAGGTAAGATGTATGTTGATGATGCATCGGGCCTAACACCAACAGATGTGCGTTCACGTGCACGTCGTATTGCCCGCGACCATGGCGGTATTAGTATGATCATGGTCGACTACTTGCAGTTAATGCGTGTGCCAAGCTTGTCGGACAACCGTACCTTAGAGATTGCTGAAATCTCTCGTTCATTAAAAGCACTGGCAAAAGAACTGCAATGTCCGGTCATTGCACTATCGCAGCTTAACCGTACCCTAGAGCAACGTGCCGATAAACGCCCAATCAACTCCGACTTACGTGAATCAGGCTCAATCGAGCAGGATGCCGACTTAATCATGTTTATTTACCGTGATGAAGTCTATAACGAAGACAGTACAGAAAAAGGCGTGGCCGAAATCATCATAGGTAAACAACGTAACGGCCCAATCGGTAAAGTACGTTTAACCTTCCAAGGTCAATTCTCGCGTTTTGATAACTACGCGGGTCCAGCCATGGACGACGAATACTAATGCGCTTAGCCATTGCCGAAATCAACCTACAAGCACTTGCTCATAATTTAGCGCAAGTGAAGCGCTTTGCGCCTGGTTGCAAAGTAATGGCGGTGCTTAAAGCCAATGCTTATGGCCATGGCTTAGTTAAAATTGCTCAATACTTAAATGATGCGGATGCATTTGCGGTTGCGCGAATAGACGAAGCGTTAGCGCTACGAGCAGGTGGGCTGACAAAACCGATTGTATTACTTGAAGGTTTTTTTCATAAAGATGATTTACCTATCTTGCTTGCCAATAACTTTCAAACCATTATTCACGATGAAAATCAGCTCGCAACGCTTGAAAATACAAGCCTTGATGCACCAATTGCGTGTTGGTTAAAGGTGAATACGGGTATGCATCGATTGGGTATTGCGCCATCACAATTTGAGTCTTTCTACAGTCGGTTAAAAGCAAGCCCAAATGCCCGTGATGACATTAAATTAATGACGCACTTTTCGTGCGCCGACGACATCAATGATGAAAAGACTGCTCAGCAAATTGCCTTATTTGACTCACTGGCAGATGGCAAAAGTGAACAGCATTGCCTTGCAAATTCTGCTGGCATTATTGCTTGGCCAAAAGGCCATGGTGAGTGGGTGCGCCCTGGCTTGATGCTGTATGGCGTATCGCCAATGCTTAATGGTGTAGGGCAACAGCACGGACTAGAGCCTGTTATGCGTTTAACAACGCGAGTTATCGCTATACGCGATGTCGATGCCGATCAGTGTGTTGGCTATGGTGGACGCTGGCACAGCGATAAACCGACTAAGCTTGCGGTGGTTGCGATGGGCTATGGGGATGGTTATCCACGCCATGCCGAGCAGGGCACACCTGTGGTTATCAAATCACAACGCTATGGTATTGTTGGCAGTGTCGCGATGGATATGATCACGGTGGATATTGGTGATAACCGCGACAACATCAAAGTTGGTGATGAGGTGATTATGTGGGGGCCTGAGCTACCCGTTGAAGAGATTGCCCAATGCGCAACAACCATTCCTTACGAGTTACTGTGTAATATCACCCCACGTGTAAGCTACGAGTATCAAGAGTAACTTTGTTACTCTTTAATAAAATACACGTCACTGAATCCCATTCGTGCAAACTCTTGGTCACGAAAGTTACGTACTGCTGCAGAGCCTTTTGAAGTCATTTCGACTTGCTGTTCCATCTTTAAATAATTGGTTAAATCAATGCCTTCAGCCGCAGCAATAGCATGATACATATCGCGGTATTTATCTTTTGCAAACTTGATTTCGCGAGGCTGGTTTTTAAATTTGTAAGTGATGCGGCGTGCCATAATGAATCCTCAATGTTTATCGGGGCTGATTTTACACTAAAAAATAACCATAGCCATGACTTGTTAGTATAAGCGGGTTACAATGCAATACTTTTCAAAGACTCGGTAAATCATAATGAAACTTTCAGTAGAGATCAGTAAGTACCCACTACATCAAGACTACATTCCGTTTATCAAAGGTTTTATTGACCGTGTAAACAGTTATGAAGGGCTTAAAGTGATCACCAACACCTTATCTACTCAGATTTTTGGCGACTATGATTTAGTGATGTCTGTACTTAATACTGAAATCAAACGTTCTTATGAAGAGTTTGGTAAAGCTATTTTCGTCTGTAAATTCTTACATGGTGACTTGTCGCCTAGCGAAGACTAAACCCTAAAGTAGCGCGTGTTATGGAATTTTTGAGCGAAACCTTCTCAGGCTTTACTGCCATGTCGCATTGGGAATATATTGCCGTTGCCTTATCGATGGCGTATTTACTGTTAGCGATCAAAGAAAGCTTATGGTGTTGGCCAGCCGCGTTTGTGAGCACCTTTATTTATACCGTAATGTACTGGAATGGCGCACTGTTGATGGAGTCGCTACTTAATTTTTACTACATGTATATGGCGGTATATGGTTGGGTGGTTTGGCGCAGGGGCGTGAATAATAAAGATCATCTGCCCATTATTTCATGGTCGTTAAAGCGTCATGCGGTGATTTTGCTTGCCACCTCACTGGCTTCAGTTGCCATTGGTTTTGTGATGACCAATTACACCCACGCTGATTTTGCTTATTTAGACAGCTTTACCACCTGTTTTGCGGTGGTGACAACCTACCTTGTTGCCAAGAAAGTACTGGAAAACTGGTTGTACTGGATTGTAATTGATGCAGCATCTATGTACCTATACTTTGAAAAAGGGTATTACCCAACCTTAGTACTTTTCGTGTTTTACACCATTATGGCCGCATGGGGCTTTAAAACCTGGTATGAAGAATACGAGCAGCATCAGGCTAAGCCGCTTGCACAGCTATAGATGAAAACTGAGCAACAAATTCACGCGCTTTTTACGCGCTTCAACTCACGTTTAGTTATCACCTCAATCAGTCCGCTGGTTGAGGGGCTAAGCAATGATAACTACCTAGTTAAAACAGCAAGCAAAGATTTTTTGGTTAAGCACTATCGCGACCACTGGCCGGCGATTGGCCTTGCGGCGCAAGCGCATTTTGCAAAGCAAAGCTGCTGTCCATCCCCACTTTGGTTAGAACAAGCAACCGATACGGCTATTTTCGAATACGTGGCAGGCAGCATTGCCAGCGGTGAGTTTTGTAGTAGCTTATTGCCCGACTTAGTTAATTTACATCGTTACCCTGTGCTAACCGAGCCGATGGATATTGCCTACGAAATTAACTACTACCAGCAAACAGCGCGTTATCAGCAACATGCTGAGCTAATTAAACAGTCACTGGCTTATATTGCTTCAGCGCCTAAAGACATGGGTTTTTGTCATAATGATTTAGTAAAAGAAAATATCATTGTGAATGAGTCGGGTATGTTTTTAATCGACTTTGAATATGCCAAAAGCAACGATGTTTATTTTGACTTAGCTGCGCTGGTGGTGAGCTTTGCGTTAAATGACGAGCAGCAATTAGTGTTACTTAAACGTTACCAAGCGTTAGTGTGCGAACATCATGAGTTTTACTTATCAATTGAAAAGCTCGAGGCATTTCATGCGCTGTTTTTGCTTTTATGTATTTGTTGGTACGAACAACGTGGTGCGATGGATAAAGTGGCGCCCCTGCTAACACAGCTTAACCACTTCATAGAAAAAGCTAAAAATTAAAGACCGCCAATTCGCTCGGCAAGTTCTTTATATTTTTTTACGTCTTCTGGATCAAACAAAGGTTCACCTTTGTCATCTTGTGATTTCGAGATCAGTAAATGCTCGCGAGCAAGACGTTTTACGCGTTCGACTTTTACACCTAAAAACTCCGCGACTTGCTCTGTAGACATTAAACTCATGATCAAATTCCCCTTACATGGCAATACTGCCACCTTGTTATTAATTTTATTAAGTATACGTTAATACCTTGGTTCTGCACGAAAGTGAAGTGTTTTAATGCAAATTGCTGAATTTATGTGCATATAAAGGCCTCGATGCTAGCATTTAGCACAAGATGCCATTATCATTGCCGGGTTGTCATGCTGATATCGCGAGTCAGTATTGACGACGACAAATGTGCTCTCGTGGTGAAATGGATATCACGTGGCCCTCCGGAGGCTAAGTTGCAGGTTCGATCCCTGCCGAGAGCGCCATTTGCTCTTCACTTTAATATCTTCTAAGCTCGATTTATTCCTTCAGCAATCTCAAAAAGCCAATGACTTATCAACCTATCGCATGTGGCGACTACGATAAATATGAATTATGGTGCATGCATAAATCCTTATTACGTATTACCTTAGTATCTGGTGAGCAGTTAGAAGGAAAAGCAGAGACCCTTAAAATACTCAACTCCGATGGTGAGCACCTGATTTTGGCAACAAAAAAAGGCGAACATGCCGCCCGCCTTGATTTAATTAAAAAGGTTGTTGCGTTATAACCACTTCTTATTTTTAAAGTAAATACCAATCCCAACGGTTAGCACCACTAAGAAAATAATAAATAAGCTAAATGCGTAAGGGCTTTCAGTGCCTGGAATACCGCCTACGTTTACACCTAGTAAGCCAGTTAAAAAGCCAAGTGGTAAAAACAGTGCTGCAACTACCGACATCACATACATGCGTTGGTTTAGTTGCTCAGACACTTGGCTAGTAATTGCTTGTTGAATAATTTGCGCGCGTTCAATTGAGCTATCTAGCTCTTCTAAATAACGGATCAACATATTGGTTGTTTCGTTTAAGCGTGCTTTATCGTCTTCATCTAACCACTTATATTTGTTGTTTAACAAAGTAATGAGCGCTTCTTTTTGTGGTCTTAAATAACGTTTTAACGCGATTGTTTGGCGGCGTATTTGTGCTAATGATTGATGATCAAAGCCTTTGTTTGGTTCATCAATTTCATCTTCAAAGCCATCGAGTGTGTCATCTAAACTGTCGATAACAGCTTGCATACGCGATGTTAAGTTTTGCGCTAATTGGCAAACTAACTCAGAGATTGAGCAAGGACCATTGCTGCCATCGAACGATTCAACAACATCCTGCACCGATAATAAACGGCGCTTACGGGTTGTGATCACAATATTTTCGTTAATAAATAAGCGTAACGAGACCATGTCTTCTGGGCTTTGCGCAGGGTTTAAGTTAACCCCACGTAAAAACAGCATATTACCATTAGTGACTTTGCTTAAACGCGGACGTGTTTCATCGGCAATCAGGGACTCAAGCTCGTAATCAGTTAATAAATTACTTTGCTCAAGCCAGTCAACGGCTTCAGCTTGGCTGTAGTCCATGTGCACCCAAAGTTTTCCGTGTTCGGGTTGCCAATTTTGCAGCTCAGTACTATTTTCAATAGCACGTGCACCGCCTTGTTCGTCTAAAATTAAGACATGAAGTAACCCATTGATCATATTGAACTCTCGTTTTACAAATAGTGCTATATGGTTGAGTAAATACATTAATATAGTCAAGACTACATTAATGAAATCGACTTATCGAGTGGATAAATATATTTCGTTGGTGTTTCTAGCTCTGTAGCGTATAAGACACTTTTTTATAGAGGGCACATTAATGAGCGCAAAAATTATTGTTGGCTGGCGAGAATGGCTTGGCCTGCCTGAACTGGGAATAGAAAAAATCAAAGCAAAAGTTGATACCGGAGCGAGAACTTCATGTATTCATGCTTTTGACATTGAGGAATTTTCAGAAAATGGCGAAGCATGGGTGAAATTTACTACCCATCCTCTACAAGACGATGTAGAAACAACGGTAGAGTGTCGTGCCAAAGTAGTTGAGCGTAAGTATGTGACCAGTTCAAGCGGTCAGCGTGAGCTACGCTACTTTATTGAAACAAAATTAGTCGCAGGAACCCAAAGCTGGCCTGTAAGGGTGACTTTAAGTAACCGTTCAACAATGAAGTTTAGAATGTTGTTAGGGCGTACAGCAATGGAAAATCGCATAGTCGTTGATCCGGCTTTATCTCATTTATTATAGGAAAAGGACTTATCACACGTTGCTACGTGTATGAGTTTATCAGTTAAGGTTTTTAACTTATGAAACTTGGTATTTTATCTCGCAACCAAAATTTGTATTCAACACGTCGCTTAATTGAAGCCGCAGAGCAGCGTGGCCACGAAGTGAAAGTGATTGATGCACTTCGTTGTTATATGAACATCAATTCAGAGCAGCCAGAAATCCATTACCGTGGTGAAAATTTAAAGGATTTTGACGCTATCGTGCCGCGTATTGGTTCGTCAGTAACTTTCTATGGCTGTGCGGTATTACGTCAGTTTGAAATGATGGGTGTATACCCTGTCAATGAATCTGTGGCGATCACTCGCTCACGCGACAAGTTACGTTCACTACAGCTACTTTCGCGTAAAGGTGTAGGTATGCCAGTGACAGGCTTTGCAAGTAAACCAGATGATGTAAAAGACTTATTAAGCATGGTGGGTGGCACGCCAGTCGTTATTAAGCTACTTGAAGGTACCCAAGGTATCGGTGTGGTATTAGCTGAAACACGCAAAGCTGCAGAAAGTGTAATCGAAGCATTTATGGGCTTAAAAGCCAACATCATGGTGCAAGAGTATATCAAAGAAGCGGGCGGTGCTGATATTCGCTGCTTTGTATTAGGCGATAAAGTAATTGCCGCGATGAAGCGTCAAGCGCAAGAAGGTGAATTCCGCTCTAACTTACACCGTGGTGGTAGTGCGACTTTGGTTCGTATTACTCCAGAAGAAAGAAAAACAGCTGTTGCTGCAGCTAAAGCGATGGGCTTAAACGTAGCGGGTGTTGATTTACTTCGCTCTGCACGTGGTCCATTGGTGATGGAGGTTAACTCATCACCTGGTCTTGAAGGTATTGAAGTTGCAACCGGTAAAGACATTGCAGGCATGATTGTCGAGTTTATTGAAAAAACAGCGGCATCAAAGAAAACTGCAACTCGTGGTAAAGGTTAAACCTTTACCCATAGGAAAATAAGCGCTCTATTAAAAGGAAAAGTGCGTGGCTAAGGTTAAGAAAAATACACCGTTTTCAATTTTAGGCGATACGGTGGGTGTTGGCGAACGTAAAACATTTGCAATTGAAGCTGCCAAGCTTTACACCCACTCGCCGTTAAATATTCCAATTGAAGTCGTCAATGGTGTGCAGCAAGGACCTGTATTAATGGTGTGTGCTGCAATTCACGGTGATGAGCTCAATGGTGTTGAGGTTGTTAGGCAGTTGCTTGCTAAAATCGATCCTGAGCAATTGCGCGGTACTATTATTGCGGTACCGATTGTGAATGTGTTTGGTTTTATTCATAAGTCACGCTACTTACCAGACCGTCGTGACATGAACCGCAGTTTTCCGGGCTCAACGCGTGGCTCGTTAGCTGGGCGCATGGCGAATGCGTTTTTTACTCAAGTGGCGATGCATTGTACGCATATTATTGATTTACACACAGGGGCAATTCACCGAACTAACTTGCCGCAAATTCGCGCTAATTTGAGCGACCCTGCAACAGCAGCCATGGCAAAAGCGTTTGGTACTCCTGCGGTGATCGATGCGTCACTTCGCAATGGCTCATTACGCAGTGAAGCTGCCAATTTAGGAATACCCGTTATTACCTACGAAGCCGGCGAAGCGCTGCGCTTTGACCCAATTGCCATTGCAGCAGGTGTGCAAGGTGTTGACTATGTGATGCGCCATTTAAAAATGGTGCGCGGCAAACGTGCTAAAAAGCTACCAGAGCCGATTATTGCAAGCTCGACGAGTTGGATACGTGCTGAAGTTGACGGTATTGTTCGTGCACAAGTATCACTGGGTGAGCGAGTAATGAAAGGGCAGGTCCTCGCTTATATAAGTAGCCCTCTTGGTGATGCTGAACTTGAACTACTCGCGCCGCGAAGTGGTATTGTCATTGGTCAGCAGACTATGCCGCTGGTAAACGAGGGGGATGCCGTATTTCATCTTGCTTACTTTGCTCATGCAAACAGCCTAGTTGAACAACAGCTCGAAAACTTTATTGATGAAATAAGTGATATTGAAGACGAGTTAAAAACCGCAGATTTAAATAACTAATACCCTATTCTGTAATTCAAAAAGCCAAACTATATGTTTGGCTTTTTTGTATCTGCTTGTCCCCATCTATTACTTGACCTTAGAGCAAGTGCAAGATTTATAGTTTTTTACTTACTTAATTGTCGTAAGAATGACTAAAGGATCAAAGATGAAAATATTGCTATTTTATACAGGCTTATTCACGCTTGCTATTTCACTTACGCACGGCTTTTTTACAGAGCTAAGTGTTGCTCATATCGTGTTATTTCACCCTTTAGTCATTTTATTTAGTTTTATATTAATCGCCTATGGAAGCAGAAAAAGAACACCTTTTTAGCAAGCATCTCGTTAACTTTAAGCCGTTACTTTTTTGGGCCTAAAATACGTTTTATGGTTGGCGCTTTAGTCGCTGTTGGCGGGTTCTTTAACACCATTACAGGGCGGGTGACAAAGATGTTGTTTGGGTAAATCACTTTGTGACCATCAATATGCTCGAGTACAACATTCATTAAGCCCATTTCGATAATGCGGCCTTCTAAGAAGTTTGCACCGTCAATTACTCTTACCCAAAAGCCAACACGGCAGTCGTTTTGAATAAACATCAACAAGAAAGCTGTTAGGTTACTTAGTAAAGACCAGGCGGCAAAAAGCGCGACACCTAGCATGGCAAAAATTGATGAGCCAAGTACTAATAAGCCCCGTAGCTCTATACCCCAAAAAACTAACACTAAGCACAGCATAACAATGGCAAGAATGATATTGAGCAACAGCTCAGCACGGTATTCGCGATGCGGATCAGCCTTGCCTTTAATTGCTTTTAACAGCAGCTTTTTGGTGGTTTTACGCAGTAGCGGATAGAGCAAAACCGCGATAACAGTCACGATTAAATGATATTGCTCGTTAAAGAATTCGACGAAGTCCAAAAGGGTTCCTAAGTTAATATTTTACGTTTTGATTTTAGCTTTTTAGCTTAACAATACCACTACTTTAAAAGGTATTTTTAACCGTTACTAGCCATTGCACTGAGTCAATATCGTCATCTTGTTTGTTAATTGGTGCGGCAATATCTAGGTGGATAACCGTACCTGCATTGGCACGGCTTGGCGCTAAACGCAGGCCCACACCCACATTTTGTAGAACGTTACCATTGGCACCATTATCTTTGTCGTTATACCAAGCTCTACCAATATCATAAAACGCGGCACCACCCACTTTAAACAATTGCAGTAAGTCATATTCCCAGTAGTAGCGTTTTTCTAGAGTCACTAAAAAGCTGCGGTCGCCTACTTGGTAGTCAAGCGGGTAACCACGTAGGCCATTTTCACCACCAATAGTGAGTTGTTTATCAGCAGTGAGGTTTTCAGCATATTGTAAGCGTACTTTGGCGTACCAGCTTTGTCTTAGTGTGGTATTGAGATAATACTGTAGCTGCGTGCTGGCAAACAGGTTTTCAACGTCATCGGTTTCTTCATTCCAGTAGCCATCAAGGTCTGCTTTAAAGCGCCATAACTGGTTGTCCCCATAGTAATGTGCTTTTGATAAAGATAACGAATAAATAGTACGGCTGGCATCGTCGCTAAAATCATCACTCGAATAACCGAGTAAGGCGTGGATATTCCAACCAAGGTTTAAATCTTCAGTACGGTAGATGCTATCGAAGTTTCTAACCTTAACGTAGTGATCTTCAAACCATTGGCCACTAACATAAGGGTAACTCAGCGTTCTATCTTCAGCGATAGGAAAGCGCGTAAATGGCGTTTCTCTAAAGGTTTCTTCTCGGTTTTCGATGCCAAGCTTAATGCGCTGGGTCCAACTATTACCAAGTTGTGATGAATGACCAAAGTAAGCGCGGTTTAATAAGGTTTTTTGCTCAAATTCGCTAACTACATCGCCGCGATAGTAAAGTGACTCTCGGCGCTGATCTGAGTAACTTGTAACACCGTAGCTGTAGGGCGTATCAATCGAGAAAAAAGGATAGCTTACATCGAGGTAATGACGTTTACCGTCATCGTTATCTGAATATTCTAAGCGGCCTTGATAGCGGCTAGAGAATATATGCGGATCATCATACACAAACAGGTAACCAGTACGGTCAGCATCACGGGTGCGACTAAACGACACTCGCTTACCCCAGCCTAAAAAGTTAGATTCGCGAAAGCCAATGCTCGACTCATTCTTACCACCACTGCGGCTAAAGCTTATTTCAGGTAATAAGGTCCACAGATCGCGCGTAATTACTTTTACATGTACGTTGCCATCACAATCGAGCTTTGCGTTGATACGCGCGTCATACAAGTAGCCTTGTTTACGCAGTAATCGCTCTGACTCTAGCAGTTTACGTGGATTGTAAACATCACCTTCTTCAAACAATAAAACACTGTGTATTACCTCTGGCTCTGTAGTCATGTGAGCGCGATTGGCAAAGCGAAATAAAAAGTTATTTTCTTCTTCAAGCTCAGTGTTAAATACGTTCAGCTGTTCAAGTTCAATAGAGACTATTTTACGGTTATTAGCGGCATCGGGTAGTGGATTATCGGCATCGAGCTGGCGGCGTAAGTTATTATCTTGTGATTTAAGCGTACGTTGGTTTTGACAATAATTATTATCGTCAGTAAATAACTGCTCTGCATGAACATTGGCTGCTATGCAGATTGGTAATAGTGTTATTAACCTAGCAACAAAGTGCGACTGCTTAAATCCCATTTACACCCTTAGTTGAGTATCTCCTGTGCAACTACTACATACTAAGCGTGGGAAAATGTCTAGCTTATTATTGTAATTGCGCTACTAAATACTGATGAAGTTGTGGTAATGCAGCACTGGCTTCTATGCCCTCAGCATTGATCCAAATACTTTCACTGTAATGTTCAAAGTTTAGATTAAAACTATGATCTGTAAAGTGAAAGCGTAATTGGTGACGATCAGCACCGGCATCAAAGTCGGCAGTTGTTATAGCTGGCGCGTGTAAGAAAAGGGTTGCCCAAAGCTCAAAGTCTTCATCGTTTGGAAGCTCACTCGACGTTACAAGAATAATCTCATGCTCGGCATCATAGGTTAGTTCAGTCATAGCAGTCCTAATTGGTGGCAAGATAGTCGCGAATAGTATTTAAAAACGGTGCGCCGTACTTGTTGAGTTTAGTGAAACCAACACCTGACACCTTCAAAAACTCACTGTCGTTGGTTGGCATTAACTGCGCCATTTCAGCGAGGGTTTTATCATTGAATACCACATAAGGTGGAACATCATCGGCATCTGCCAACTCTTTACGTAAAGCGCGTAATTTCGCAAATAGCTTTTTATCGTAATTAAACTGAGCGAGTTTATCTTGGTAAACGTGCTTAGCTTGTAAGCGAGGTTCAGCAAGTTGCAGTGCATATTCACTTTTAAGAACTGCACGGGCGGCTTCGGTTAAGCGTAATGACGAACCTTGGGTAATATCTTGGCTTAATAACCCTTGATGGATAAGCTGCCTTAAAATACTTAGCCAAAACTCCACACTGTGCTCTTTACCGATGCCATAGGTGCTTAATTGGTGGTGATTGTTATCTCGAATGCGGCTAGTGTTTGCACCGCGAAGTAACTCAACGATATAGCCAATACCAAAACGTTGCTCAGCACGATACACACACGATAAGGCTTGTTGCGCGACAAGTGTGCCATCAAAGCTAGTAGGTGGGTTTAAGCAAATATCACAGTTACCACAGGTTTCGCGTTTATATTCACTAAAATAATTGAGCAAGATTTGTCTGCGGCATGTTTGTGCTTCGGCGAAGCTTGCCATAGCATTAAAACGCTGCTCTTCAACACGACGACGTTGCTCGTCTTCAATATCTTCAAAAAAGCGGCGTACGCGGCCTATGTCTGCCGGGTCAAAATACATAATCGCTTCTGCAGCCAGGCCATCTCGACCTGCACGACCGGTTTCTTGGTAGTAAGCCTCGATGCTTTTTGGAATATCGTAATGCACTACAAAACGTACGTTTGGTTTATTAATCCCCATGCCAAAGGCAACAGTCGCAACCACAATTTGAATATCGTCACGGGCAAAGCCAGATTGCACAAATTGGCGTTGCTCGTTACTCATTCCCGCATGGTAGGCGGCGGCATTAAATCCAGCGTCAGCAAGTTTTTCGGCTACATCATCAACCCGTTTGCGGCTGGTGCAGTAAATAATGCCACTCTGGTTTTGCTGCTCTTTTAAATATCGAAGCAGTTGCACCATAGGTTTGAATTTTTCTTCTATGGTGTAACGAATGTTAGGTCTATCGAAGCTACCAGTGTGCACGTAAGGGTGGTTAAGCTGAAGCTGTTCAATAATATCGTAACGAGTTGCTTTATCTGCCGTTGCTGTAAGCGCCATCATGGGCACATGCATAAAGCGTTGCTTTAACTCGTTGAGCCGACAGTAATGCGGCCTAAAGTCATGACCCCAATGCGACACACAGTGAGCTTCATCAATTGCAAAAAGTGCGAGTTTTAGATGACTCAAACGCTCTAAAAATTCGTGTTGCAGTACTTTTTCTGGTGCAACATATAACAGCTTAATTTGCCCATAGTGCAATTGCTGATAAACAGCTTGCTGCTCTTCAAAAGGCAGGCTGTTGTTGATGTAGGCCGCTTGCACGCCGAGCGCTCTTAGTTGGGCAACTTGGTCTTGCATCAAGGAAATAAGCGGTGAGATAACCACAGTCACACCATCAAGGATTAAAGCGGGTACTTGATAGCATAATGATTTGCCTCCACCCGTTGGTAGGAGTACAAGCGAGTCTTGTCCGTCTAGCGCTGCGGCTATAATCGCTTCTTGGCCATCACGAAAGTCCTTGTAACCAAACACTTGTTTGAGTACGGCTTGTGGTGATCGAACGGGTGTGTTGGAAGTTGCGGTATTGGTATTCATCGCCGAGCATTTTAGTGGTTTTTTATAGCGATGTCTGTAACTTTGAGTTGGTTTATTTAGCGCGTTTAGGTTGCGTCACTGCTTAGGGGGCGTAAAATAGCGTTTTTAAACTATAAAGCCAAACTTATGCCTACCAACATTGAGCAGCGAAAAGGCGTTATTTTCGCTTGTTTAGCCTTTTTTATGTGGGGTCTTGCGCCCATTTACTTTAAGTTTTTACAGCAAATTTCTGCGTTTGAAATCTTAATGCACCGTGTTATTTGGTCGGTGTTATTTTTACTTCTTATTATTGCAGCTCGTCATCAATGGCAGCGTATTCGTGTGGTGCTTGGACAACCTAAATTACTTTTGATGTTGGTAATAACAGCAAGTTTACTTGGCTTTAACTGGGGGTTATTTATTTGGGCAGTGAACAATAATCACATGCTCGATGCCAGTTTAGGTTATTACATCAACCCACTACTAAACGTGTTGCTTGGTATGTTGTTTTTAGGTGAGCGATTACGCAAGTGGCAAGGCGTTGCGGTAGGTCTAGCGCTTTGTGGTGTGATGCTACAGCTTGTGAGTTTTGGTTCATTCCCTGTGGTTGCTTTCTCATTAGCAGGATCGTTTGCTATTTATGGTCTACTACGTAAAAAGCTGCCGATTGAATCATTGCCAGGGTTATTGCTCGAAGCACTTATTTTATTGCCTGTTGCACTTATTTACTGGTGGTTGATGGCGCCATCAGCAAGCTCTGATTTAACTGCAAACGATTGGCACATTAACTTGTTACTCATTAGTGCTGGTGTGGTGACAACCTTACCGCTGTTATGTTTTACTGGTGCAGCAAAGCGTCTGCAATACAGTACCCTTGGCTTTTTTCAGTACATTGGTCCAAGCTTAATGTTTATGCTTGCCGTGGCATTTTACGGTGAGATATTTGATGCTGAGCGTGTGGTGACATTTGCATGTATTTGGAGCGCTTTGGCATTATTTAGCTGGGATTCGTATCGTCAGAGCCGTAAGCAACGCAAAGCGCAATTAGAGGCTGTGACTAAGCCTGTGTAGGCTTAGCTTACTAGCTTGTTGCGGCCAGTGTCTTTAGCTTGATAAAGCTTTAAATCGGCCTGTTTTATTAGTTCATCCAAACTATAAACAGGCCCATTATGAAAACCAATCGACAGCGTAAACTTGATTCGGTCTTTACTGAACTCAGGGCTGTGCTTTTCAACAAACAAGCGGAATTTCTCTAAACGTTGCAACGATTCTTGTGGGTATTGATCAGCAAAATAGACTGCAAACTCTTCACCACCAAAGCGGCCTACTAAGTTATCTTCAAAATACTTTGCCATACATTGCGATAGGCCCTTTAATACGTCATCGCCGGCATCATGACCGTAGTTATCGTTAATTGACTTAAAGTGGTCAATATCAATCATGGCTAAAGAGACTGAGGTATCTGACACTTTTGCAGCTTTCAGATGGCTGTTTGCTTCACCAAAGAAATAGCGGCGATTAGGGAGTTTTGTGAGGTAATCAGTGTTTGCTTGTAAACGAATCGTTTTAATGTTTTCAAGCATGTCGACGTTTTGGCTAAGTCGACAATAAAACTCTTCATTGTTAAATGGCTTGCGTAGGTAATCGTCTGCGCCAGATTTCAAAAAGCGCGTCGAAAGGTGCAAAGTATCGAGTGCAGATATGCCAATCACGGCTTTTTCATCGTTAGAATATAAACGGCGAATTTCGACACAGAGCTCATCCCCATTCATATTCGGCATTTCATTATCGGTAATGATCACCGATATTTTTGGGTTTTCAGCCAGTACTTTTAAAGCATCAACACCATCAACAGCTTCGAGTGTTTGGTATTTATGACGGGTTAATAAGTTGCAAATATGGTGGCGCGTTGCTGCTGAATCATCGACTACTAGTACTAATATTTGCTCATTACGAGGCAAGCGAGCCAGTTGTTTTTCTAGATATTGATAGGCTTGTTTATTTTCTTTGGTGATGTAATCAATGATGGGGTGTTTTTCAACGATATTACGTGTTGTTTCGTCAAGATTACCTGTCATTACAATGGTAGGAATGTCGGCTTCGATGGTGCAAGGAACTGCTTCACCGGTTGGCGCATCAGGCAGAATAAAATCTACTACGGCACAAAAGTAATTGTGCTTGCTAATAAGCTCTTTTGCCTCAGCTAAGCTACCGGCTATGTCGGCTTCATAGCCCACTTTTTGCGCGATGTGCTTTTGCACCCGCGCAATGGTTGGCGTATCTTCAATTATTAATATTCTTCGAGTCACAGCTTGCCTTGTAATAACTTATTGGCGAAACAAAAGTTATTACAAGTTTTAACCCTAAAAGGGTAAAAAAGCAAATTGTTATAGGCTGTCTGACTCAGAATAATATTCAACACTTTGTGGTGTTGAGGTCGCAATGCGAGAGCGCCCAAATAATGTGTGAAACTTGGTTTTACAGGTTGTTTGCTTAAGGTATTTGATCCAAGCGCGCTCAATCGGATTAGTCGCTTCAAGGTTACCGGTAACAACTTGTACAAATTGAGTTTGAAATTCATTTTGTGGTTCTAGGGTTTTGTTGTATAAACCCTTTAGAACAACACCATGCTGCTCGAGAATGTCGGCTTCTAGCAAAGTGAAGTGACCACTACGACCAAAACCGCGTGGGAAATTTTGATCATCATAGAATTGACGTTGGCTTGCAAATGCCTGACGAAGTGATGAAATGTCATTGCTCATGGCTTTATCCTCATGCCCTAATTTCTTGCTGGAGTATGGATCAAGTTGTCGATTTTATTAAACAAATTATTTTTATCGTAAGGGTAAAAAATGGATATCGATTTATTGAAGACTTTTGTTGAAGTGGTTCGTACGCGCCATTTCGGTAAAGCAGCTGAAAATTTATATATTACACAGTCTGCAGTGAGTTTTCGGATCCGACAATTAGAGCAAGGTTTAGGTGTTAACTTATTTATTCGTCAACGAAACAACATACAGTTAACGGCGCCAGGTGAGCGACTACTGCCACACGCACAAATGATCATTACAGGTATGCAGCGCGCAAAAGTTGATGTGGCACTTGCAGATAATATGCACAAGCAAATTAGCTTAGCGGGAACACCTAATATTTGGGATGCATTTTTACAGTTTGGTATTACTAATATTGTTTCTGCTATGCCGGGTGTGTCGTTAGTTGCTGAAGTTAAAGCACAGCAAGAGAGTACTCGCTTATTATTGGAACGTACATTAGATTTGGCGGTGTTGTTCGATCCCCCTAAAGTAGATGAACTGGTTGTACAGCGAATTTGTGAGCTACCCATTATTCCAGTGAGCGCCTTTGAAACTGCAAATAGTGAAAACTTTTTCGATAACCAATATGTTTATGTCGACTGGGGTACCACCTTTTCTTTATGGCATGCTCGTGAGTTTAACGGTCACGCTCCTCCTTATTTCAGAACCAGTACAGGTCGTATTGCGCTTGATTTAATTTTGAAATGCGGCGGTAGCGCGTTTATTCCTCAGTTATTAGTTGAAGAGCAGCTTGAATCTGGTGAGCTTTATCATGTTGAAGATGTTGCGCATACTTCGCGTGATGTGTTTGTTGCTTATCACAGAGATAATGAGCAAACCCCTTTATTAGAGAAGTTAGTGACCTTATTAACTGAACTACAAATAAAAGCTTAAAATTAATTTAATTTAGCTTTCATAAAAAATTAATGCTGTAACAGCAGGTTACGTTTTTATTTCAAAAATAATTACATTTTATGAAGCTAAATTGACGCTTTTGTTTCAATTGTCATCTTTCTGTCATTTTTCGCTGTCACACTGCGCGCATTGAAACACAACATGTGTTTTTTGTTGCGATTATTGAGGAAACGACATGAAATTTGCAAAGTCTAGCTTATTCCTAGCTTTATTTGGTGGTTTATCTTTTTCTGCATTAGCTGATGTAGATGTATATGGTAAAGCAAACGTGACTGTTCAATCATCAGATGATGGCGAAGGGTCTTTCACTGAAATTAAAAGCAATAACTCACGTTTTGGCTTAAAAGGTTCAGAAAAAATTTCTGAAGGCTTAGAAGCGGTTTATAAATTTGAGTTTGGTGTAGACGTATCAGACGCTGATTCAAAAGGCGACAATGACGATAACATCACTGCACGTAACCAATACGTAGGTGTTAAAGGTAGCTTTGGTCAAGTTGTTATCGGTCGTAACGATACAGCAATGAAGCAGTCTCAAGGTAAAGTTGATTTATTCAATGACCTTGAAGGTGATATCAAGAACGCATTTAAAGGTGAAAACCGTTTAGGCGACACAATTTCTTATGCTTCTAAAGACTTCAGTGGCTTCAAAGTATTAGCAACTTATGTAGCTGAAGATGACGTAGATGCTGATAATGGTTACTCAGTAGCGTTAACTTACGGCGATGCAAAACTTAAAGAAAGCAAACTTTATGCATCAGTAGCAGCTGACAGCGAAGTTAAAGGCTACGACATTGTTCGTGCAACAGTACAGGGTAAACTAGGTGACTTCAAACTAGGTGCTATGTACCAAACACAAGAAAAAGTGGATGGTAGTGCAGAAGCTGATGGTTACTTAGTAAATGCTGCTTACCAAATGAATAGCAACACTTTCAAAGTACAGTACCAAGTAATTGACTTTGACGAAGGCGACAAGAAAACAGCTATTTCTGCAGGTGTTGATCACAAGCTTAGCAAAAACACCAAAGTATTTGGTTTCTACTCAACGTTTGATACAGACAATCAAGTTGACCAAGACTACCTAGGTGTTGGTATTGAATACAAGTTCTAATCCAACCTTTGGATAACTCCCTAACTTGTCAGCCCAGCTAATTAGCTGGGCTTTTTTGTTCTAGCAGAAAAGTTAGACTTGCGATTAAGCTTGTGCGTAGTTTGATTTGCCTGCAAGCCAACGTTGAATCAATTTATCGGTAAGCTCTGGATAGTCGTTCAAAATTTTGAAGGCAATGGGTCTTACATGGTCGAGTGTTTGTTTATCGCGGTTTAAGTCGGCGATTTTAAATTCGGCTAGGCCTGTTTGTTTGGTACCAAGTACTTCACCAGGGCCACGGATTTCGAGATCTCGCTCAGCAATAACAAAGCCATCATTACTTTCACGCAGCACACCTAAGCGTTTTTGCGCTGTAGCTGATAATGGCGCGTGATAGAGTAAAACACAGTGTGATGCCGTAGCCCCACGACCAACACGGCCGCGCAGCTGGTGGAGTTGTGCAAGCCCTAACCGCTCAGGGTTTTCAATAATGATAAGGCTGGCATTTGGCACATCAACACCTACTTCAATCACCGTTGTGGCAACAAGTACATGAATATTGCCCGCTTTAAACTCACTCATAATGGCTTGCTTTTCAGCGGCTTTCATCCGGCCATGCACTAAGCCAACGTTTAATTCTGGCAATGCTGCTTTCAATTGCTCAGCGCTATCTTCCGCGGCTTGGCATTGCAGTACTTCAGATTCATCAATCAGAGTGCAAACCCAATACACTTGACGACCTTGCTCTGTGCACGCTGTTCTCACACGTTGAATGATTTCGTCTCGGCGTGCATCAGGAATAGCCACCGTTGTGATAGGCGTTCTACCGGGTGGTAACTCATCAATCACTGAGGTTTCTAAGTCAGCGTAGGCTGTCATTGCTAGCGTTCGCGGGATAGGTGTTGCTGTCATCACTAATTGATGCGGGTAACAGTCACCAAAGCGGCCTTTTTCACGCAGTGATAAGCGCTGATGAACACCAAAGCGGTGTTGCTCATCAATAATAATTAAAACGAGATTGTTAAACTCAACCTGTTCTTGAAATAACGCATGGGTGCCAACAATCATTTGCGCTTCCCCAGAGGCTATTTTTTCGAGAGTAACAGCGCGCTCTTTACCTTTACTTTTGCCACCTAACCAAGCGACTTCAACACCGAGTTGATTAAACCATTGGCTAAAGTTGATGCCATGTTGCTCTGATAAAATCTCTGTTGGTGCCATTAAAGCGACTTGGTAGCCTTCGCTGATAGCGGTGAGCGCACTGAGTGCTGCGACGAGTGTTTTACCTGAGCCAACATCGCCTTGTACTAGGCGCATCATCGGAAACGGGTGTTGTAAGTCACCTTTGATTTCTGCCACCACACGACTTTGCGCGTTAGTTGGGCTAAAGGCTAAATTAGCTAAAAACTGTTGCTCAAGTTGGTTATGAGGCTTTAAAGCAACCGCTTTTACCGTTTGCCCTTTTTGGCGCAGCTTTAAAAGGCTTAAGTTTTGCGCAAGCAACTCTTCAAAAACTAGCCGTTGCTGGGCAGGGTGCATACCTTGTTCAAGGGCAGTTAAATCAACATCGTTTTGTGGGCGATGTAAGGTCATAAGTGCATCGGCTAAACGCATTCCGGTTGGCTGAAACTGTTCTGGCAGTAACTCTTCGACAGGGTATTTAGTTAGTAGTGCAAGTGCTTGATCGCTTAGTGCACGAATAGATAACTGTTTTAGCCCTTCGGTAACAGGATAAACCGGCGTAAGCGTGGTATTAGTTGGTTGCTCAGAAGGGGTATCCGATAAGCTGTATTCCGGATGTGTCATTTCAAAGCCAACTCTGCCACGGCGGATCTCACCAAAGCAACGAATGATTTTACCTGTACTTAAGGCATTTTTTTGAGCCGCGCTAAAGTTAAAAAACCTCAGCGTCAATCGGCCCGTTCCATCATTTACTTGGCAAACCAGCATGCGTCTTTTTCCAAAGGTAATTTGGCTGGTTTCAATGGTGGCTTCAACACTAACATGGCTATGCGGTTGGAGTTCACAGATTGGGTGAATGCGGGTCCGGTCTTCATAGCGGTGAGGCAAATGAAACAGCATGTCTTGCACCGTATGAATATTTAGCTTAGCAAGGCGCTCGGCCATTTTCGGGCCGACGCCTTTTAATTCAGTAATTGGGTATAACGCTAAGCTAGGATGACTCAAAGGTGACTCAAATTATTAATTAGTAGACTGTTTTTCAGTTTACTTGCACTCGTTAGTGGCTTCAAGCGGTTGCGTGTGTTTTAAAATGTTCCAGAACGTTTCATCAGCAACAATTTCACCATTTTCATCAAGCTCAGGGTAGGGTAGCTCTTTTTCGCGGCATTGTTCGGCAATGATAGGGTGGCAGCCCTCAAACAAGATGCGGTGTTTAACTTTCGCATCAAGCATATCGCGGTTGTAAAGTCCGGCTTCTTCACGTTGGCGCTGAGCTTCAAATAGAATAAGTGCCGCAGCAACAGATACATTAAGAGATTGCACCATTCCTTGCATTGGGATAATGATATTTTTATCAGCATGAGCGAGGGCGCGTGGTGAAATACCATCACGTTCTTGGCCAACAATAACAGCCGTCGGTTTGGTGTAATCTATTTCACGAAAGTCGACTGCATCGTCGCTGAGGTGAGTTGCTAAAATTTGTACTTCCGGATTTTGTGCACGCATCATAGCAACGGCTTCATCGATATTGCGATGCAAGTGAGTTTCTAGCCAGTTTTTACTACCACCTGAGGTATTGTTAGTTAACCATTTTTGATTCTCTGGCCATACAGCATGAACATGATGGCAGCCTGTCGCGTCAGCTGTGCGGGCAATGGCTGATAAATTATGATGCTTATGTACTTCTTCTAAACAAACCGTTAGGTCCGTTTGGCGGCGGTCTAACACGCGCTTAACACGCTCAAAGCGAGTTGTATCCATAGTTGTGTGCTCGTTGACGGATTCTAATTGGCGCTGATTATACCCTAGGGAACAACAGCACGGCTAATAGGGTTTTGTAATGAGATCAGCGTTTCTGTTGATTGAATAGCTTCGATGGCTTGTATTTTGTTAATTAACACATCTTGTAGATGATCAATTGAGCGTGCCATCACTTTGATAAATATACTGTAATTACCTGTGGTGTAATAGGCTTCTACGACTTCTTCTAGCTCTTTTAAATGCAGTAAAGTTTGTGGGTAATCACGGGCATTGTTGAGGTTAATACCAATAAAACAGCAAACATCGTAACCAAGCTGTTTGGCATCAATACTGACTTGGGTGCCTGTAATAATTCCCGCTTGTTTCATCTTTTCGACCCGTACATGAATAGTCCCGGCACTTACTGCAAAGCGTTTAGCGAGTTCTGCATACGCTGTTCGCGCATTTTCCATTAAAGCATTAAGGATGTTTTTATCGAGATTATCGATTTGATAATTTTCCATGGTATTTATTAGTGTTAATTATTGAATCAATAAATTTTATAGCATTATTTTTATGAAAATTTCAATGTTAAGTTCTTTTTATTGCGGGTTATTGAAAATTACCTTTGTTTAGTTGAGGATTGTTTTAACAGGAGGGGCCAAGCAGCGGGTTTCTCTAATTAAGCAAGTAACAATAACTGGGAATGAGGCCAATTATTATGAGTTCACACTACCTGCAGCAACAGCAGCAAATTAGTAAAGTAAAACAGTTTTTTTCAAGCCAATTAGAACAACAATTAGGGTTAGTTGAAGTACAAGCGCCGATCTTGGCTAAAGTAGGCGATGGTATTCAAGATAACTTAAGCGGTACTGAAAATGCTGTATCGGTAGCAGTGAAAACAATTCCGGGTAGCCAATTTGAAGTAGTCCACTCATTAGCTAAGTGGAAACGCAAAACCTTGGCTGATTACGATTTTTCGGTAGGTGAAGGGCTCTATACGCACATGAAGGCGCTTCGTCCTGATGAAGAATCTTTAAGCCCAATTCACTCGGTGTATGTTGACCAATGGGACTGGGAAAAAGTGATTTGCGAGAGCACTGAACGTACCTTAGACAAGCTAAAAGAAACCGTGACATCACTTTATCAGGCGATTAAAGCAACCGAACGCTTTGTCGCAAGCGAGTTTGATTTAACGCCGTTTTTGCCCGAGCAAATCACTTTTGTACACAGTGAACAGCTACGTCAGATGTATCCTGACTTTACAGCGAAACAGCGTGAAAAAGCGGTAGCACAAGAATACGGTGCGGTATTTTTAATTGGTATAGGCGGCACACTTGCCGATGGTAAAATTCATGACGTACGAGCGCCAGATTATGACGATTGGTCAACACAAACCTGTAGTAAATTTGCAGGCTTAAACGGTGATATTTTAGTTTGGAACCCTGTGCTTGAAGATGCATTTGAAATCTCTTCAATGGGCATTCGTGTAAGCCCTGATGCATTAGCTACGCAATTAGCGATTACAGGCGACCAAGCTCGTTTAGAGTTTGATTGGCATAAACAGCTACTCGCGAAAAAGTTTCCGCAAACAATAGGTGGCGGAATTGGTCAATCACGACTCGCTATGTTGCTGTTACAAAAACAGCATATCGGGCAAGTACAAGTTGGTGTTTGGCCTGAACAGCTAAAACAGCAAGTGGAAGGAATTCTTTAAAGAGTAATGACCCTGGTAAAAAGAGGCTTTAAGCCTCTTTTTTTATTAACTGGTTTTAAACTCTACCTCAACCTTGTTTTCTTCAAGCTTTACCTTACACGGTGGGTATTGGCGGTTAGTGAGTAGAACTTTTTCGAAAATGTGAATTTCGACCCCTGAATGCAGTTTTTTATTAACGACCAATTGCGCATCTTCCAGCAAATCATGAAGGTGATGCTCTAAGCTTGATAGCTTTTTCTCCAGTATTTCAGCTTGTTCACAATAGTGCATTTGTGTGGCACCAATCTTTGCGAGTAATTGTTTTTTCTTTTCGGCGTCTTTTACTTGATCTGCTTTTTCGATAGCTGATTGTAATGTATCAAGTTGCGCATCTGTTTGTGCTAAATCTTTTAAACACTGATCTGTTTGCGCGGTGACATCAGCACCCGAAGCAGCTAAGTGAATAACCATTTTAGCGCCTGATTCATTGCCAATTTCGCCGGCAATTAACATTTGTGCGTCTAAGATCTCTCCGCCGAATAGCTTGCCTTGCGGGTTATCTTCTTGGCCTATTTGCAATAGCTTAGTGGCTTTCATCGTACAATGGCTGGCTTGACGTTCAATAAGAATATTATTGGCTTCAAGGTAGCAGTATTGACCATGTGATAAGTGAATGTCACCTTGGCTGATAATATTACAAGACAGCTTTTTATCTTCGAGCTGGTGACCAATTACACCTTGTTTTATAGTGATATCGCCAGCCGCTGATAAATGGCCTGATTCCACAGTACCCATAACTGTGATATCGCCTTTGGCATTAATACGCATGCCTGGTTCAACGTTATGAGTCACAATAACGCTACCTTCAAAATCTACGTGACCACTTTTTACGTTTACATCGGCAATAGTAAAAATATCATCGACACGCATACCGTTGGCAATATCCACTGGTACACCAGCGATCACAGAAATTAGCTCAAGCGGGTTGTTTTTTGATATTTCGGTGCCTTCACCTGCGACTAGTTTGGTGTTTTCCCCCGGTTTTGCAGGAAGTACATCACCAGTAACAGTAAAGCCTTCTTTGCCAGGAGTAGCAGGAATTTGTTTTATAAGTAATACACCAGGTTCGACACTGGCGAGCTTGCCAAAGTCACGCATATCGGCTGTGCCGTCTTCACGTAGCTTAGGTGTTTTTAAGCGGTCTTTTAAGGTCTCAACCTGTGGTACAAACTTAGATGGTTGGCCATCAATCGGTAAACGGCCTTTTGCGAGCACTCCTTTAGCAACTTCACCTGCAGGTAGCTCAAACTGTTGTTGTAATAACTTTTCTAAGAAAGCTTGCTTATAACCGCGGGCAACACCTGCTTTGATAAGCTCTTTTTTAGCATCGTCAAGCGTCATGACTTTGCCGCCTTCAGCTAAAGTCAGCTCGCCTGTAGCCAGCATTTTGTCATCACTCAGGGTAACAACTAGGCTCGCATCATGTTTAGAGGCAACAACAAGCATGCGCTCATTTGAATCGCTTTTAAAGAAATTATTGATAGCTTCATGATCCACTCTGCATTCGCAAAATGGTGACTTTTCTAATGCTTCGATAATAAACGCAGCACTAGGAGGTGAGTTTTCATGAACATCTAATAAAACGTTGCCGTTGTGAGCGAGCTTAAACACCTGGAGATCCTTTTTTACTACATTAGCTAAAGGTTTTACTTGTTATAACAACAGAGTGCTAGAGATTTGCTAATGAGTCAAGAATTTCGGGTGAGGGAAGTAAGAACTTTTTCTAAAAAAGTGCCAGCAACTTTGCGTTGCTGGCAGGGCTGATTAGTTTGTTGAAGGTAGCTCCATGATACCGTCAATTTCAACTTGCACGCCTTTTGGTAGCGCACGTACGCCAATTGCGGCACGTGCAGGGTATGGTTGCTTAAAGTACTGGCTCATCACTTCGTTAACAATCGCAAAGTTAGATAGGTCAGTTAAAAAGATATTCACTTTCACCATGTCTTGAATTTGACCACCCGCAGCTTGGCAAACAGCTGTTAGGTTTTTGAATACTTGGTGAGTTTGCTCAGTAAAGTCTTCAGAGAACACTTCCATCGTCTCTGGTACAAGTGGGATTTGACCTGATAAATAAACAGCCGTGCCTACTTTAACTGCTTGGCTGTAAGTACCGATTGCTGCAGGCGCATTATCAGTAGAAATAAAAGATTTGTTCATGATTATCCTTGTTACTTTTTACGATAGACTCTTTGCACATCAGGCATAACGCGAATGCGGCGCATAATGTTAGCAACATGAACGCGGTTTTTAACCGTGATGCCTAAATCTATCATGTATAAATTACTTTCTTTTTCGTCAGTCGCTATTTCAACAATGTTGGCTTGGGTTGAGGCAACAACATTGGTTAATTTAGCCAGTGCACCTTGGTGATTGATAATCTCAATACGAAGGGCTGCAATATATTCTTTCTCTGGGTTATCGTCCCATTTTACAACTAAGTATTTTGAGCGCTCTTTTTCCCAACCTCGAATGTTTTTACATTCTTGGCGGTGAACAGTAAGGCCTTTACCTTGGCTAATATAAGCAGTAATAGCATCGCCAGGGACTGGTCGGCAGCATTTAGAGTAATTAACTAACATGCCTTCAGTACCGATGATGGTCGCTTTTGCTTTTTGTGCTAGGTCGTCTAGGTCGTCTGCATCAACTTGCATCAAGCGTTTTGCAATAAGCACACTCATTAGATTACCTGAGCCTATTTCGACTAATAGCTCAAGTACGGTATTTAGTTCATGCTCTTGAAGTACACGGCGAATGTTTTCATCTGGAATATCATCGAGTTTGGTTTCACCAAGTGCTGAGTCTAGTAAACGTCGACCGAGCAGCATAGCTTCTTCATGCTGTTGGCTCTTCAGGTAATTGCGAATGCCTAAACGTGCTTTACCTGTTACAACAAAGTTTAACCAAGTTGCATTAGGGTGTGCTCCAGAGCTGGTAATGACTTCGACCGTTTGCCCTGTATCAAGTGCCTTGCTTAGTGGGTGAGGTTTACGATTAACGCGTGCACCTACACAGGTATTACCTACATCAGTGTGAACTGCATAAGCAAAGTCGACTGCTGTTGCACCCATAGGTAGTTCAACGATACGACCATCTGGCGTGAAAACATAGATCTCTTCAGGGAATAGCTCTGTTTTAACGTTTTCAACAAACTCAAATGATGAGCCCGCACTTTGCTGAAGCTCCAGTAAGCTTTGCATCCATTGGCGAGCACGCTGCTGTGCTGTGTGGCCTGCGCTATCACCGGCTTTTTTATACATCCAGTGAGCAGCCACCCCTTTATCTGCCATATGATCCATGTCGTGGGTACGAATTTGAATCTCAACAGGAATACCATGAGGGCCAACTAATGAGGTATGAAGCGACTGATAACCATTGGTTTTTGGTACAGCAATATAATCTTTAAAACGTGTTTCGATTGGTTTGTAAAGGTTATGAGCAACACCTAATACACGATAACAGGTATCCATATTATCAACATTGATACGGAATGCGTAGATATCCATCACTTCGTTAAACGACAGCTCTTTATTAAGCATTTTTTTGTAAATGCTATAAAGGTGTTTTTCGCGGCCAGATATAGTTGCTTCGATGCCAGACTCTTCTAAACGCGCTTCAATTTCAGTCTTAATATTGCTGATAACTTCTTTACGGTTACCACGTGCTTTGACTACTTCTGATCTTAATGCGCGATGACGCATCGGGTATAACGCTTGAAAGCCTAAATCTTCTAATTCATTTTTAATATCATGAATACCAAGGCGGTTCGCAATTGGTGCATAAATCTCTAATGTTTCACGGGCAATACGACGGCGTTTGTCAGGACGCAGTGCGCCCAAGGTACGCATGTTGTGAGTACGGTCAGCCAGTTTAATTAAGATCACGCGAATATCTTGAGTCATCGCCATGATCATTTTGCGGTAGTTTTCGGCTTGGAATTCTTTTTTATCTTTAAAGCTGAGCTTATCTAGCTTACTCACCCCTTCAACAAGTTCGGCAACGGTGTCGCCAAAAATTTCAGCTAAGTCTTGTTGGCTAAAGTCGGTGTCTTCAATCACGTCATGCATCAGGGCAGCCATCAGCGTTTCGTGATCTAAGTGCATGCCGGCAAGTATTTGTGTCACTTCGACAGGGTGGGTGATATAAGGCTCGCCACTTGAGCGTGTTTGGCCTTCGTGGGCTTCGCGAGCGACCACGTATGCTTTTTGTACCAGCTCAATATCAGCAGGTGGTAAGTATTCGGATATTTTCTTTTTGAGGCCTTCGAATAGATACAAAGTCACACTCCAATGCGCAAATGAAGTAAATCGGTAACGGTATGAATAGAATATACGATGAAAAGAGGGGCTTGCCAACGGCTAGTGTAGAAATACTAGCCGTATAGCTAAATCAAAGCGGGGAGCTTGATTACTGGTTGCCACCTACGATAGCAGCCACAGCAGCCATTTCTGCTGCTTCTTGATGTTGTTGTTCTTCACGATCAATTAAGTCCATAGAAGAGCTATCTACTAACCCTTTCTCAATTTCACGTAAAGCAATAACCGTTGGTTTGTCATTTTCAGCATCAACGAGTGGATCTTTACCACCAACCGCGATTTGGCGGGCACGACGAGCCGCAACTAAAATTAAGTCAAAACGATTACCAATTGCATCTACTGCATCTTCAACAGTTACGCGAGCCATCTTAGCACTCCAAATAAATTCTTAAGCAAAGGCGTAGTTTACTGTACCAAGTTAAATTCGCCAATAGCTTGTGGTTAATTTTTATCTTATTCTTAAAAAAGTATTACTTAAGTAAGTTCTCTAATAACGCCTGATGGCGCACAGTTTGGCTTTTTAACGATAAACGTTTAGCCATAACGATAGTTTCGATTTCTGTAAGTGCAGTATCAAAGTCATCGTTAACAACAACATAATCATACTCATTATAGTGTGATGTTTCTGATTGTGCTTTTGCCATTCTTCCTGCGATTACCTCAGCAGAGTCTTGACCACGGTTATTTAAGCGTGATTCAAGTTCTTCTTTTGATGGTGGAAGAATAAAGATAGTCTCAACATCATCAACTAATTTGCGGATTTGCTGAGCACCTTGCCAATCGATATCTAAAAATACGTCAATACCTGCTGCAAGTTGGCTTTCGATTGCTTGCTTAGACGTACCATAGTAGTTATCGAACACTTGCGCCCATTCAAAAAAGTCATTTTTCTCAATTAGCGCTTTGAACTCATCCACAGAAACAAAGTGATAGTGCACACCGTTTTCTTCACCCGGACGAGGTGAGCGAGTGGTGTGCGAAACCGATACTTTCATATCGCTGTGTTTCTTTAGTAAAGCACCAATTAAGCTTGATTTACCAGCCCCTGATGGAGCTGACAAGATAAATAAATTTCCGCGAGTTTGCGCCATGATCTGTCTCTAATAAAAAATAAACAGGCTCGGACTATCGCTAATCCAAGCCTTTAATTGAACTATTGTACTTTATTTCGCTAAAAGTGCTCAAGTTTGCCTGCTTTTAGACTTTTTAAAACAAAAGACCCAGCAGGTGCTGGGTCTTATAAAAATGCTATAAATCTCGTTTACTCGATGTTTTGAATTTGTTCGCGCATTTGCTCGATTAACACTTTTAGTTCTACCGCAGCGTTTGTGATATCACTGTTGATAGACTTTGACGCTAACGTGTTTGCTTCACGGTTAAACTCTTGCATCATAAAGTCTAGGCGTCGGCCACATGCGCCGCCTTTAGTTAAGATTTTTTTGGTTTCTTTAACATGCGACTTTAAGCGGTCAAGTTCTTCAGCAACATCTTGTTTTTGCGCAAGATAAATAAGTTCTTGCTCAAGGCGAGACTCATCGATGTCTGTTTTTAGTTCTTCTAGCTTTTGGTTTAGTTTTTCGCGCTGCCATTTAGCAATTTCTGGCAAGTGGCCTTCAACAATGGTTACTTGCTCTAAAATAGCATCAAGGCGAGTTGCAATCATTTCTTGTAAGTTTGCGCCTTCATCGCCGCGAGCTTGTTTAAAATCTTCAATTACTTGGTCAAACCCTGCAATTAGCGCAGTGTTTACACTATCCATATCGAGCTCTTCGGCTTCCATAACGCCAGGCCAACGTAAAATATCAACAGGGTTAATGTCACCATTGCTTTGGTTTTGCACCCATTGTGCGCTTTTAATTAATTGCTCAGCGAGTGATTCATTAATCGTTAACTCACCAACATGCGCTGGATTTGCAGCAAACTTTAAGAAAACTTCAACCTTACCGCGTTGTAAATGTTTACGTAAACGCTCACGAATAACTGGTTCCATGCCACGAAATTGCTCAGGTGCGCGGATAAAAGTTTCAAGGTAACGTTGGTTTACTGAACGAATTTCCCAAGTGCCAGTGCCCCATTCGCCTTTAATTTCGCGGCGCGCATAAGCTGTCATGCTGTGGATCATGGATGATTTCCTAGTGTTATTAAATTTACAAAGTTGACTGATTATACCGAATCAGCTTTTAACCTCTAGCGTAAATTTTCTGAAATGTGCTTTTCTGATGCAGTTAATTATGTAAATGAACATGGCATCTGGCACCACATCGACTTATAATGTGGCAAATTCAGAATTAAGGGGATCGTTAATGCGTCCAAGCGAAAGAACACCTAACCAAATTAGACCGGTTACATTTACACGTAATTACACTATGCATGCTGAAGGTTCAGTATTAGTAGAGTTTGGAAATACTAAAGTTTTGTGTACAGCAACTGTTGAAGCAGGTGTACCACGCTTTATGAAAGGCCAAGGTAAAGGTTGGGTTACGGCTGAATACGGTATGTTACCTCGTTCAACACATACTCGTAATGGCCGTGAAGCATCGCGTGGTAAGCAGGGCGGTCGTACTATGGAAATTCAACGCTTAATCGCACGTGCACTTCGTGCCGCGGTTGATTTAAAGGCGTTAGGTGAAAACACCATTACTATCGATTGTGATGTTATTCAAGCTGATGGCGGTACGCGTACAGCATCAATCAGTGGCGCTTGCGTTGCATTAGTTGATGCGCTTACTTACATGCGCAGTAAAGGTATGATTAATTCAAACCCACTTAAGCATATGATTGCGGCAATTTCAGTTGGTGTATATAAAGGTCAGCCAATTAGTGACCTTGAGTACCTAGAAGATTCTGAAGCCGAAACAGATATGAACGTGATCTTGACCGAAACTGGCAAAATCATCGAAATTCAAGGTACTGCTGAAGGCGAACCTTTCTCATTCGACGAACTTGATGAGCTACTTACATTAGCTAAGCACTCAATTCGTGAAATTATCGACGTTCAAAAGCAAGCATTAGCTTAATAAAGAAGTAGGTTTATTAGTTATGAAAGATTATCAAAAAGAGTTTATTGAATTCGCACTTGAAAAGCAGGTGCTTAAATTTGGTGAGTTTACTTTAAAGTCTGGCCGCACTAGCCCTTATTTCTTCAACGCTGGTTTATTCAATACCGGTCGTGACCTTGCACGCTTGGGTCGCTTTTACGCTGCAGCACTTGAAGATGCGGGCATTGATTACGATGTATTATTCGGCCCTGCTTATAAAGGTATTCCAATCGCAACGACTACAGCGGTTGCTTTAGCTGATCATCACGACAAAGATGTACCTTATTGTTTTAACCGTAAAGAGAAAAAAGCACACGGTGAAGGTGGCACATTAGTAGGCTCTGAACTTAAAGGTAAGATCATGTTAGTTGATGACGTGATCACTGCAGGCACAGCTATTCGTGAGTCTATGGAAATCATTGCAGATAATGGTGCAGACTTAAGTGGTGTTTTAATTGCACTTGACCGCCAAGAGAAAGGTAAAGCTGAGTTATCTGCTATTCAAGAAGTCGAGCGTGACTTTGGCACTAAAGTTATCTCTATTGTAAAACTAGCTGACTTAATTAGTTACTTAGAAGCTAAAGGCACAATGGATGAGCATTTAGCTGCAGTAAAAGCATACCGTGATCAATACGGCATTGCTTAACACCTAAAAACGCGAACTATTTAAAGGCTCAGCTATATTGCTGGGCTTTTTTGTTTTTAGAGTATTGTACTTTTATGGCCTTAAATACGGTTGAAAAGTTACTGAAGCGTTAATAAAGTTTCTCTTTTGTGGTGTTTAGACTAAAAAGGATACAAAAGGCAGTTTTTTTAAAGTTTTCTCAAAAAAGTACTTGCGTTAATTCGCTGCATCCCTATAATGCGACCCCACTGAGACGGCAGACAGCAACGCTTAGCGAGGCAAGAGCAACTCAGGGTGTCAAGTAAAACTGAGTTTTGAAAAAATAAACTTTTCTCAAAATTAAGTGTTGACAAAAATAACGGCTTGCGTAGAATGCACAGCCCTTGAGACGCAAAAGTATCTCAAACGTTCTTTAACAATATAAAGCAATCATCTGTGTGGGCACTCGTACAGATTGAGTTCTAACAGCGAAGCTTAGTTTACTAAGTGGAGCAAACAAATTTAGAGTCTCAATTGAACTGAGTGACCAACGGAAACAAGTTTACTTGTTTCAGCACAGTCAATTCGATATCGAAAGATATCAAAATTCAGAATTCATTGAGCACGAAACTTTGGTTTCAAAAAACTTTTAATTGAAGAGTTTGATCATGGCTCAGATTGAACGCTGGCGGCAGGCCTAACACATGCAAGTCGAGCGGTAACAGAGAGTAGCTTGCTACTCTGCTGACGAGCGGCGGACGGGTGAGTAATGCTTGGGAATATGCCTTATGGTGGGGGACAACAGTTGGAAACGACTGCTAATACCGCATGATGTCTACGGACCAAAGTGGGGGACCTTCGGGCCTCACGCCATAAGATTAG
>NZ_LJTB01000010.1:0-92137 GCF_001306895.1 Pseudoalteromonas sp. UCD-33C
TGACGTAACAGGTGACGTACAGTTACCAGACGGCGTTGAAATGGTAATGCCTGGTGATAACATCAAGATGACTGTAGAACTAATCTGCCCAATCGCGATGGACGAAGGTTTACGCTTCGCTATCCGTGAAGGTGGCCGTACAGTTGGTGCTGGTGTTGTTGCAACTATCGTTGAGTAATCAACTATAGTGATGCATTAAGCATTAAGAAAAACCCGAGCTTAGTCTCGGGTTTTTTTATGGGTGAAAAAGCTATCAGCTTTAAGTTTTAAGCAGTTTAGAGTGAAAGGCTAATCTGCCGCCTTCAAATTCCCAATGGACGAAGGTTTACGCTTCGCTATCCGTGAAGGTGGCCGTACAGTTGGTGCTGGTGTTGTTGCAACTATCGTTGAGTAATATCAACAGATAGAGCTTCACAGCTTATAAAAAGGTCGCCTAGGCGGCCTTTTTTAATGCTTGTAGAAAAGCTATCAGCTATCAGCTATCAGCTTTCAGGCGTCAGATTCGATCGGTGGGGTTGTTTAGTGTGGTGTCTCACTCAGTATTTGCCCTGTTCACTCTTCGGGTAGGTTGGTTTGAGCGCAGCGAAACCCAACATAATCTAGGTAAACCTGTACTTTGATAAAACCAAACCATCATAAAGCACTCCCCAAGGTTATGCTTGAACTAGAACCTAGAACCTTTACCCTCGCTAACTCGCTAACTCGCTAACTCGCAACTTTCCTATGAGCTAATTCACTCTTTTAGCACTCTTAAAAATAAAACGAGGCGCTAGGGTGTTAAAAGGGAATTACAAAGCATGGATCATCTCAATTTCGTTACATGCTGTTTTGTTGCTGTTATTTACTCGATATGGAAAGTCTTTGAAACTCCCCGCAGTCGCTGAACCGCCAAAAGTAATCAACGCGTATGTGAGTGTTGATTTAACTTCGTTACCTAGTTTGCAGAAACCTCAAGACAAACCTTTACCAGAACACTCGCAAGTAGTTCCAAGTGAGGCTAAGCCTTTGCCAAAAAACGAAGATGTTTCGCAGGGGAGCTCTCAACAGATGACTGACGCTAAGGCAATTAATCCCATTATAAATGAACCAAAAGAAGCTACCTCTGAGGTTGTAAAGCCTAATCAGACACTTGAGAATTCAAAAATACCCGAAGAGCCATTTAAAAAGCTCAACCCTTATGCACCAATCCCACAGCTTAATTTTGAAAATGGTTCTGCTAATGCGTCTTTGTTTGGGCAGGGTGAAGCGACGATTAGTAATAGCCCCGCAGGCAGGGTTACGGTGCCCGCACAATTAACCGTCTCTGATAAAGCAACTGTCGTTTGGCAAAATGGCGATGGCAGCAAGCGTATCGAGGTGCTAAATGGCATGTGTTACGGCATAGATTTTAATTCGGTGTTTGGTAAATCTGGAGTGCCAAGCGGATCCCCAAGACCCTGTGAAGATAAAGAAGCAAAACTATTTAAAGATATAATGAATAAGTGGAGTAAAAAGTAATAACAAAACACTTTACCTCAACTTAACTTGAGCTTTTAAAGTAGCGTTTTTTGTAATGGATATCGCTATGAACTCACTAGAAAACTATTTATTAAGCTTACAAATCAATTGTTATCAAACATCAGTGATACAGATTTCTCAAGTACAAACACGTATTTGGCAGTCATTACAAAATAGTTCTAGTTATGCTCATAATGTAATCGAAGAGTTTGAATTAAATGGGCAGTCTACGCATTACCAACATGCCGCCCTATTTACACTGGTTTTACAGCAGCTTGGATATAAAATACAACCAACAGCAGAAAATACTTTGTCGGTAAGGCATAACCATTTGTTACATGACATTCGTCTTGTTGAGCAGTTAAACCCTAATGAGGCTTAAGTCATGTTTTATCGTATAAAAAGGCACTTAGCCGAAACTAAGTGCCTTGGCTTAACGAAGTTACCAAATCATTTCTACAAATTCTGGGTGATCCACAAATGGGTTGCGGTTACCTTGATGTTCATAAGCTGCTTGGTTACGGTCAAGCTCTAATTGGCTAACAGGATCCTCGTTATGCCACTTTAATAACATAGCAACAACCCAGCTCTCAAAAACCTGATTAGATGAACCATTCAGTACAGCATTACTATAGGTTGTGTTGTTTTGCCATGAGCCAATCACGTTTTCATAGCGTGTTGCCATATAGAAATACGCTCTTGCAAAGTCACCTTTAAATTCATCAATAGGTTCAAAAACCGTTCCTGAGTAATTTAATGAGCTAGCAGCGCTGCCTAATTTGCTGCCGTTACTAGAGGTATAGCTTGCACTAGCTACTTCACCAAACGGGTAGTTACTGCGTTTTGAATTCACATAACCATCAGTGGCAAAAATGTGATGTACGTCTGAATTCATGGGCTCAACCTTACCGCCAAACCAACTTTTCGGGAAAGAATGCTCACGGTTGTAGCAATCTGCTTCGCTGTTGTATGTACCACATTGGTCGCTTACAGCAACATAGTTGTAGCTGTCTTGGCCTGCGGGGTTTTCTGAATAACGATCTAAAATAGAGTTGTCGTTTTCAAAATACTTATCGCGTGAAGCAACATCATAAAAACTCCAAATCGCAGAATAGCCCTGCGAGTTATGACCTTTGATGATGTTGTATAACTCTGTTTTCAGTGCATAACCACTAAGGCCTTGCGTTGTAACATAGTATCCCGTTGGCTCTGTTGGGGTTGTACCACCCCCGTCACCGCCGCCTGAGCTATCACCTAAACTAAACGGCGTAGCTTCTGAGCTTTGGAAGCTTGCCCCACTGGCAAGTACTGTTTGACCGAATGAAAGGTTATAGCTACCGTTACCGTAAGAGCAACATATGCCATCACCATAGCTATCAAAAATAGTAAAGGTATAGTCACCATCAGTTAAACATGCTTGCTCACTGTACTGAGTATTTGCTGCGTAGCTGCCGCCCGATGCCACTGCACTACCTTGGCTATTGGTTATTTGCCAGCTGGTTTCTTCCCCATAGTTATCGGTAGTGAGGGTAAAAGATACTTGGTTATCGGCGCAGCTGCCCGTAGGTGGTGGGGTTGAGCCTGTGTTTGGTGCAAAGTTATCGACATAAACGACTTCGCTGCCATCAAAACCAGTTACGTCGTAAAAGCGCAGGCCAACATTAATTGATGTAGTAGCAGGGGCTGTGTACTGATAACTGATTTGTTGCCATTGATTAGTTAATGCTGAGTTAGAATAGCCTTGATAGCCATCAACTACTAAGCGAGCTTTTACGCCACCTTCTGTATGGTAAACCCAAGCAGAAAACTCATAACTTTCACCCGCCACTACCTCTACTAATTGTTGTAAATCGGTATTACTTTGGGTGCCAGTATTAACCACGACTTGTGCTGAGTAATTACCTGAGTAAACCACATTAGTATTAGCGCTAAGACTAATACCGCTATCAATAGTGCCCCAGCTTGCAGGGGTATTTGCTGACCAGCTTTCGAAGTCGGCGTTACTAACATTTGCCAATGCTGAACTTGCTAAACAAAGTAAGCTACTGGCTAGCATATATTTTTTACATGTCCCGTGTGACATTGTATTTTCCTTTTTATATTTTAATAGTTTTTGCTGTTCTCAAAATGAACACAGCGAGTATAGGCTAATTGGCTTATGTTGCAATAATGTTAATTAATAAAAGTTTCTTATTTGGGAATTTTTGCTTTTAACATGTTTTTTTTGGATAAATACTAAATTAATAACTAAATGGAATATCAAAGCAGATTCTATTCTTTTTTAATCGCCTCAGACCTCGTTATTCTTCACGCTCAGATAAACCTTTAAAGCATTTCTATTGAGTCTTTAAAGTCGAAAAAATTGTTCGCGAAATGACAGTAGCAAGTTCGTTTCGCAGTTAACTTTTCAGGGTTACGAGGAATAAATTCATGTTGTTAAGTCAACTAAATGCAGCGGCGAGCCCGCTATCGCAAGAGCAAGTACAGAAGCTGCAAGGCTTAGTGGCTGAACTTAATCCAATTCAGCAAGCGTGGGTAAGTGGTTACTTAGCTGCGAATGCCAACGCAGGTGCATTAACCGGTGGTGTTGCTGCCACTCCAGCTGCAGGTGATGCACCGCCGCTAACTATTTTATACGGCTCGCAAACGGGTAACGCAAAAGGCGTGGCGAGCAAGTTAAAAGAGCAGGCAGAGTCGCGCGGTCTAACTGTTAAGCTAGTAAACATGGCTGACTACAAACCAACAGCCCTGAAAAAAGAAAAGTTTATCACGGTTGTTGTTTCAACCTACGGTGAGGGTGAGCCACCAGAAGACGCTGAAAGCCTTCATGAATTCTTAACAACTAAAAAAGCACCTAAACTAGATGGTGTTAAAGTGGCTGTGATTGGCTTAGGTGATTCAAGTTATGAGTTCTTCTGCCAAACAGCAAAAGATTTTGAAGAGCGTTTTAACAAGCTTGGCGCAGAAACTATTTTCCAGCGTGCTGACCTAGATGTAGATTACGATGATGAAGCAGCTAAGTGGATTGATGGTGCACTTGATGCGTTTGAGCCTGATCTTAAAGCGCAGCAACAAGCAAGTGGTGGTCAAGTTGTGGCTATGCCATTTGCTGCAGCGGCACCAGCAGCAAGTCAATACACCAAGCAAAACCCTTTTGCTGCAGAGCTAAGTGTTGTGCAAAAAATTACCGGTCGTGATTCAACCAAAGACGTGCGTCATGTTGAAATTTCATTAGAAGGTTCAGACATTACCTATACACCGGGTGATTCGCTAGGCGTTTACTTCTTAAATGACGAAGCGCTTGTTGATGAAGTACTTACGCTTACACAAATCGATGCATCTAGCACGGTTAAACTTGGCGACGAAGAACTAAGTGTTCGTGATGCATTAATCGAAAAATTAGAATTAACTCAGTCATACCCAGGTTTTGTTGAAAAATACGCAACAGCAACTGGCAGCCCTGATTTATTAAAGTTGGTTGAAGATAAAGCGGCAATGCGTGAGTACATCGAACCTCGCCAAATCTTCGATATTATTCGTCAAAACCCAGCTCAGCTTGAAGCACAAACCTTAGTAGACTGCTTACGTAAACTACAAGCACGTTTATATTCGATCGCATCTAGCCAAGCAGAAGTTGAAGAAGAAGTTCACTTAACTGTGGGTCTGGTTGAGTTTGATGCATTTGGTAGCGAGCACTTAGGTGGTTGTTCTGGCTATTTAGCACTTCGTGCTGAAGAAGGTTGCAAAGTAAAAGTATTCAGCGAGCATAACGATAACTTCCGTTTACCGGCTAATGATGAAACGCCAATTATCATGGTAGGTCCGGGTACAGGTATTGCACCTTTCCGTGCGTTTTTACAAGAGCGTGATGCCCGTGAAGCAAGCGGTAAAAACTGGTTATTCTTTGGTAACCCACACTTTACCCAAGACTTTTTATATCAAGTAGAAATTCAAGGTTACTTGAAGTCAGGTTTACTGACAAAAGTGGATGTGGCGTTTAGCCGTGACCAAGCCGAAAAAGTATATGTTCAAGACAAACTTCGCAAAAACAGCCAAGAAGTATTTGCTTGGTTAGAAGCGGGTGCTCATTTCTATATCTGTGGTGATGCAAACCGTATGGCGAAAGATGTTCATCAGGCGCTTGTCGACATTATCAAAGAAAATAGCGGCAAAGATGATGAACAAGCTGAGCAATATTTAAAAGATTTACGTAGCGCAAACCGCTATCAGAAAGACGTGTACTAATCACGTTTAAAGCTAACAGCCGTCACTGTAACAAATTTAGGAAATACCATGAGCGAACAAGACAAAAACGTAAAGCTTTCTGATAACGAGCGTTTGAAAAGAGAAAGTAACTTTTTACGTGGCACCATTGAGCAAGATTTAAAAGACGAGATCACCGGTGGTTTCACTGCTGATAACTTCCAACTGATCCGTTTCCACGGCATGTACCAGCAAGATGACCGTGATATTCGCCCTGAGCGCGCTAAACAAAAATTAGAGCCATTACATAACGTAATGTTACGTGCTCGTATGCCTGGCGGTATCATCAAGCCAGAGCAATGGTTAGCAATTGATAAGTTTGCTGAAGAAAAAACCAGCTATGGCAGTATTCGTTTAACCACGCGTCAAACTTTCCAGTTCCATGGTGTGCTTAAGCCAAATATTAAAGGCATGCACCAAATGCTTAATAGCGTGGGCATTGATTCAATTGCAACGGCGGGCGATGTAAACCGAAACGTATTATGTACAACTAACCCAGTTGAGTCTGAGCTTCACCAAGAAGCTTACGAGTGGGCTGCGAAGATCTCTGAGCACCTATTACCAAAAACTAAAGCATACGCTGAAATTTGGTTAAATGGCGAAAAGAGTGAAACCACTGAAGAGCCAATTTTAGGTTCAACTTACTTACCGCGTAAGTTTAAAACCACAGTAACAATTCCACCGAACAATGAAGTGGATGTGCATGCGAACGACTTAAACTTCGTGGCAATTGCAGAAAACGGCAAGTTAGTTGGCTTTAACGTGTTAGTGGGTGGTGGTCTTGCGATGACTCACGGTGATACAGCAACGTATCCGCGTAAAGCAGATGACTTTGGTTTTATTCCACTTGAGCATACGTTAAAAATTGCTGAGCACGTGGTGTCTGTACAGCGTGATTGGGGTAACCGCTCTAATCGTAAAAATGCGAAAACTAAGTACACATTAGATCGTGTAGGTTCTGATGTATTTAAAGCTGAAGTTGAAAAACGTGCCGGTGTTCAATTTGAGCAAAGCCGCCCGTATGAGTTCACTCACCGTGGTGACCGTATCGGTTGGGTTGAAGGTATTGATGGTAAGCACCACTTAACGCTGTTTATTCAAAGTGGCCGTATTTTAGATTACCCAAATCAACCTCTTAAAACAGGCTGCCGTAAAATTGCTGAAATTCACCAAGGTGATTTCCGCATGACTGCAAACCAAAACTTGATCATCGCAGGTGTTCCGGCTGATCAAAAAGCGGTAATCGAAGAAATTGCTCGCAACCATGGCTTAATTGATGACAGTCATACAGAGCAGCGTAAAAACTCAATGGCGTGTGTGGCATTGCCAACGTGTCCGTTAGCGATGGCTGAAGCAGAGCGCTATTTACCAAGCTTAATTGAGAAAACTGAAGCGTTATTAGCTAAGCACGGTATCAGCGATGACAACATCATTATGCGTGTTGTGGGTTGTCCGAATGGCTGTGGCCGAGCCATGTTGGCAGAAGCGGGTCTGGTTGGTAAAGGTCCGGGTAAATACAACGTGTACTTAGGCGGTAACCGCGAAGGCACGCGTATTCCAAAATTGTATTTAGAAAATGTCGGCGAAGACGTATACCTAGAAGCATTCGATAAGCTAATTGGCCAATGGGCAAATGAGCGAAATGAAGGCGAGTGTTTTGGTGATTTTGTAATTCGCAAAGGCATTGTTGCTGAAGTAAAAGTTTCAGTAACCGATTTTCACGCATAATTTTATAAGCGATACCGCTTTAAGGTTTGGAATTAACCATGAGTGAATTTAAAGACATCTTAACGATGAGCAAAGAAGACCAAACAGCCATGCTGGCTGATATTAATGGTCTTTTGGCTGATAAAAGCGCAGAAGAGCGTGTTGCGTGGGCACTTGAAAACTTACCAAGCACACACTTTTTGTCGTCGAGCTTTGGTATTCAAGCGGCGGTGATGTTGCACTTAGTGACATCGCAGCAGCCAGATATTCCTGTGGTACTGACTGACACTGGTTATTTGTTCCCTGAAACCTATCAGTTCATCGAGCAAATGACGGAGCGACTTTCGCTTAATCTTAAAGTTTATAAAGCTAAGCTTAGCCCCGCGTGGCAAGAAGCGAAGTTTGGTAAACTTTGGGAGCAAGGTGAAGCCGGTATTAAGCAGTATAATCAACTTAATAAAGTTGAGCCTATGAGCCGCGCTTTAAACGAGCTGCAAGCAGGCACTTGGTTTAGTGGTTTGCGCCGTGATCAATCATCAAGCCGTGCTGACAAGCAAATTGTTGAAATCAGCCGTGGTACTGTGAAAGTCTACCCACTTATTGAGTGGAACAACCGAGATATTTATCAGTATCTAACTAAGCATGATTTACCGTATCACCCACTTTGGGAACAAGGTTATGTGTCTATGGGTGATGTACACACCACGCGTAAACTTGAACCAGGTATGACAGAAGAAGAGACGCGTTTCTTTGGTTTAAACCGTGAATGTGGCTTACATATTGACGGTGATGGTATCTAATCCTAAATTCCTATCAGAATTTTCGTAAAGCGCAACCTAGGTTGCGCTTTTTTTGTGCTATTTATATACAATCCCTGGCTCAATTTTATGAGAGAAAATTATGAGTCGTGCTGTTGTTTTTTTATTGTTGTTTTTAATTGTGCCTTTAGTGCGAGCAGAAACTTTGAGGGTTGCGCTTTATGACACAGATTACCCTCCATACCATTTAGTTAGTGGCAAACAAAAGGGGTTAGTTGATGAGCTACTTGAGCGATTTGCTGAACAGTACAAGCTGAAAACTGACTATATTTTAGTTCCTGAGGTACGTTCACAGCATTTACTTGATGAAGGCAAGGTTGATGTGCGCTTAGAGTCTGAGCAGTGGTATCGCGGAGGTAATCAATACTATTGGAGTGATAGCATCGCAGTTGTTGAAGATATTTTAGTTATGCCGAGAGGTTGTCATATTCCAGCTATTGATGAGCTAGGTGGTTATGTGTTGATGGCCCGCTTTGGCTACACCTATCCGCAATTTGAAGCGTTGTTTGCATCTGGAAAATTGCACCGTGAGGACTTTTACTCTGAACTAGATATGCTGAAGGCTTTAGTCGACATACAGCAAAATCAACGTGTTGCTGTGATCGCAAAAAACACACTGCAGTGGTATGCCTCAAAAAATAATGCCTTTAAAAAATTCACGGTAAGTGATTACAGTGTGGGCAAAGCGCCAATGCAATTACAGTTTGCTTATAATGAAAAAGGGAAGCGTATCAGCGAGCAATTTAATGAATTTATGAAAAATCTTAAATCATCCGGTGAATTTGCTAAGATTGAGAGTAACTACCAATAATCGGTAAATGGAATGATTAAGCGTTTTTGTTACCTTGCGGTTATGCTGCTACTAACCAGTGTTGCGCTGCTGTTTTACATTAAAAAGCCAGACGGTAAACCTTACTTAGAACTGAGCATGTTCGAGCGTTACTCAGAAAAAGTTAGTGGTGATGTGAGTGATTTTGCTTCGCAAAGTGCCGATACACTTACCAGCCAAGCAAAAAAGCTCACTGAGAAATTGAGTTTTAGCAAAGACGTTAATACACCTGTTGTTGTTTATAAATGGCAAGATGAACATGGTCAGTGGCACTATGCTGATACACCTCACCCTAATTACGTTAGTACCCCGGTAAGTTTAGATCCGAACGACATAACAGTGTTACCTGCAGAGACTTTTCAGGCAGATGAGAAGCAACCAGCAACCGTTAAAGCTAACGAAGCACCTTCAGCGCTTGGCGTATACGACCCTAAAAATGTACAAAAGATGATGCAAGACGCTGAGCAAGTAAAACAGCTTATGGAGCAACGTAACAAGCAACTTGAACAGCAGCTCAAAGAGCAAGGTGGAAATTAGCTCTGTTTGTTATGTGCTTTTAGATCGCTTTCCATTTTCATCAGTAAAATAGTGAGATAAATTTTGGTAGGCAAAGAGAATAGCACACCAACGGCAATACACGCTGCGCTTAACATAATGCCATGTATACCCATACTATCACTTAAGTAATTACCAGCTAATAAAGAATGCCCCAATATAATTAGGCAAATACCTAAAATAATAAAGGTTTTTAAGATTCGAATGATAGTTTGTTCGGTCATACAAGCACCTCACTTTAGCCTTAATTAAAGTGTAGGTGCTGCTGTCATTAATAGGATTGTTCTAAATCAAGCAATTGTCGGTTATTTGTCCAATTTTACTGGGCCGTTGATGTTATCGATGCTTAAATCACCTGAACCCGCTTCGATAATTGTCAGGCCGAGTGTGTCATCCACATAAATGCTGCCAGAGCCATCGGTAATGGTAACCAGCCCTTTGATTTGTCTTACATCTATATCACCAGAGCCATCTTCAATGGTAAGCGCACCAGCCAATGTTTTAATGCTGATACTACCTGATTCATCAATAATACGTGCAGGGCCTTGGCTGTTTTCGATGCGGATATCACCAGAGTCATCTTCAATATCAATACGCCCTTGCCCTTGATCTATCATAATTGAGCCAGAATCGTCTTCAATGCTGATATTGCCGCTGACATTGCTAATGCGAATATCCCCCGAGTCATCATCAATATTAATATTACGACCACCTTCGATCACAAGTGCTCCTGAATCATCATCAATGCTGATATCGTTTTGCATTGCACGTATCACGATATCACCTGAGTCATCATCGATCTCTAGTTTGAGGTTGCTAGGCACAGAGACAATTAAATCAATATGAGGTGATGAACCACTGTAAAACGATAAGCTACCATTATTGAGCTTACTGATAAGCTCTGCGGTGTCGCCGTGCTTTTCGAGGGTTAATGTATAGGTCTCATCGCCTTTAGCCGCATAGATATTAGCATTTACTGTGATAGCCGTGGCGTTGCTGTCGCCTTTGATGATCAGTGAACCTGCTTCGGCATCAATTTTTAGCTCGTTTAAATTTACAGCCGACACGCTTAAGTCTTGTTGTTTTTGTTCTGCGATTTGACCCGGAGAGACATGAATAACACAGCCCGTTAATAATAAACTTGATGAGATGGCCGTTGCGCAAATTGCGCGTTTGAATGATGCAATAGTCATAAGGATTCCAAAATTATTGTGATTTTTATCTGGTTAGCATTTGCAAACTATGGTCCAATTTTAACATGCTGATTTTTATGTGCTTTTCATTTTTTGTAAGTAAGTGTGTTGGTCTAAACTGCAATTAATTGGTGATTTAAACAAAAAAAGGGGCTGAAAAATCAGCCCCTTAGTTAACTTAAAAGCAATTACTGCTCAGCCAGCATATTACGCAGTACATACTGTAAAATACCGCCGTGTTTGTAGTAATCCCACTCTTTCGGGGTATCTATACGCACATCAACACTAAAGCTAATTTGTTTGCCTTCACTGTTAGTGGCAATCACACTGACTTCATTGGTTTTGTCATATAAGCCTTCAAAGTCGAATGATTCTTGGCCGGTTAGACCCAGTGACTCATAGCTTTCACCTTCTTTAAATTGTAGGGGTAAAACACCCATACCAATCAAGTTTGAACGGTGAATACGCTCATAGCTTTGTGCAATAACGGCTTTAACACCAAGTAAAAGTGAACCTTTAGCAGCCCAGTCGCGTGATGAGCCTGTGCCATATTCCGCGCCCGCTAAAATGATCAGTGGCGTGCCATCTTGCTGATATTGCATCGCTGCATCATAAATGCTGGCGAGCTCATCGCTTGGTTGCATACGAGTCACACCGCCTTCGGTACCCGGTGCTAATAGATTACGTAAACGCACATTAGCAAAGGTACCGCGCATCATTACTTCGTGGTTACCACGACGCGAACCGTACGAGTTAAATTGTGCTTTTTGTACACCGTGCTCTTGCAAGTAAAGACCTGCTGGTGCATCCGCTTTAATCGCACCTGCTGGCGAGATGTGGTCAGTGGTAACTGAGTCACCTAATTTTGCTAAACAGCGCGCACCACTAATGCTAGGAATGCCAGGAGGCTCAATCTCCATACCATCAAAGAATGGTGCTTTTTTGATGTAGGTTGACGCATCATCCCAATCATAAAGTTTGCCATCAGGAATTTGAATTTTCTGCCAACGATCATCACCTTGATACACATTGCCATAGCTTGATGCGAACATTTCTTTGGTTACAGTTTCGCGGACGAGCTCGTTCACTTCACTAACACTTGGCCAAATATTTTTTAGATAAATGTCATTACCATTAGGGTCTTGCGCAAGCGGCTCGTTATACACGTCTATATCTGTACGACCCGCAATTGCGTATGCAACCACAAGGGGTGGTGAGGCTAAGAAGTTCATTTTCACATCTTGGTGAATACGCCCTTCAAAGTTACGGTTACCCGATAAAATAGAGCTTACAACCAGTTTATGCTTTTGAATTGCATCGGTGATTTCATCAGCTAGTGGGCCTGAGTTACCGATACAGGTTGTACAACCATAACCGACAAGGTTAAAGCCTAAGGCATCTAAGTCATCCATTAAGTCGGCTTTTTTCAAGTAATCAGTCACCACTTGTGAGCCTGGAGCAAGTGAGGTTTTAACCCATGGCTTAACCTTTAATCCTAATTGTTTGGCTTTTTTAGCCACTAGGCCAGCAGCTAAAATAACACTTGGGTTTGACGTGTTTGTACAACTTGTAATTGCAGCAATGACACAAGCACCATCATTAAGCTCAAACTCTTCGCCTTTAAAGTTAACCTTAGCTGCGCCCATAAACTGTGCTTCGTTTACTGTCTCATCAGGGTTGGTGGTTGGGCCTTCATCTTCAATGCGCGCCTCTTGAACATCGCTTTTATCGCGATGTTGCATACGTTCTTCTTGAAAGCCTTTTAAGTGCTCACCAATAATGCTACCTGCTTTATCAAGGGCAATTCTATCTTGCGGACGCTTAGGTCCAGCAAGGCTTGGCACAACATCATCAAGTGATAACTCTAGTGTGTCGGTATAATGAGCTTCATCGCCAGGGTTACGCCATAAGCCTTGGTGCTTTGCATAGTCCTCGATGAGTTTAAGTTGTTTGTCATCGCGGTTAGTTAAACGTAGGTAGTTAATGGTTTCATCATCAATTGGGAAAATACCGCAGGTTGCACCATACTCAGGCGCCATGTTTGCGATAGTTGCACGGTCTGCAAGCGGTAAATCAGCAAGACCATCACCATAAAACTCAACAAATTTACCCACTACGCCATGGTTACGCAGCATTTCTGTTACGGTTAGCACAAGGTCTGTTGCGGTCGTACCTTCTGGCAGGCGACCATTGAGCTTAAAGCCAACGACCTGTGGAATAAGTAAGCTGATTGGTTGACCAAGCATTGCGGCTTCGGCTTCAATACCACCGACACCCCAGCCTAATACCCCAAGACCATTGATCATGGTGGTGTGCGAATCGGTTCCGACTAGGGTATCTGGGTAGGCGAGTGATTTACCATTTTTACTATCGTTAAATACCACGCGGGCTAAATATTCTAAATTAACTTGGTGTACGATGCCGGTTGCTGGTGGCACGACTTTCAAGTTATCGAAGGCAGTTTGCCCCCAGCGTAAAAATTCGTAACGCTCTTTGTTACGCTCATATTCAAGTTTCGCATTTAAGTCGAATGAGCCATCTTCACCGTAGCCGTCAACTTGCACTGAGTGGTCAATAACAAGTTCAGCAGGTGACAGCGGATTAATCTTCGCAGGGTCGCCGCCAAGTTTTTCCATGGCATCACGCATCGCGGCTAAATCGACAATGGCGGGTACGCCAGTAAAATCTTGCATTACAACGCGAGCAGGTGTAAACGCTACTTCTGCTGATGGTTTCGCTTGAGGGTCCCAGTTTAGTAAAGCATCGATATCTTGCTTTTTAATATTAACGCCATCTTCATTGCGCAACAGGTTTTCAAGTAAGATTTTTAGAGAGAATGGCAGACGTTTTGCTTTGTCGCCTAAACCTTGTAAAGAGTGAATATGGTATTGCTCACCATTAATCGTAAGCTGCTTTTGGGTATCAAAACTGTTATTCATTATTTGCCCCTGTGGTTTGAGCAAGCAATTTGGCTTGCTTTGTTGTTTCCTTTTCGAAATAGACACAGTGTTATTGCAAACTTAATACCAGCTGAGAAATTCATCTAGCTGATGAAAAAATATGCTACCTAATATAGTTGCTGCTGATGTGATTTATTTCAAGGGAAGGAGGCAGATAAAAAGGGTAGTCACTTTAAACTACCCTCAGAAATAAGTGTTTTTAGTTAAGCCAGTTTTGTTGTTTACCTTTATGGCTAATAAACAGTAATAGTAAACCAATAACGATAACACACAATGGCATTGCTAATGCGCTAGTACCAAACATAGCAAGGCTATCTATCACCACAAAATTATAATATTGCTGGACTAATACGGCGATAAACGAGATTAAAAATAACTCGCGCGCAAGGGCTTTTTTTGCCAGTAATAAGATGCTCGCGAAGCTTGCTGCAAACACGGCTATCGCAAAGGCAGCCGTTGACCAGAGCGGTATGTCGCGGTATGCGGCTTGTTGTGCTTCGGGGAGTTGGTTAATCATTTCGGGTGTGATCAACAGTTGCATTACGAACGCAATGACACCTAAAAGATTCCATACAAGGGCTGCCCAAGCAAGTGGCTTGAGCCAAGCTGGAGGATTCATAAATCACCTTTTATTGTTGTTATAATCGCATTCAATTAAAGGTGATTTATGCTAACTAAGCAAGCTCTAGTTAACCAAACGAGATAGGGCGGCGACCGGTTTTTTCGTCTACTTTTGGTTTTTTAGTACGTTTACGCTTCGATTTTTTTGGCGCTTCTTCAGCGCTTTGTGGTTGTGCTTTTTGTACCGGTTCCGGTGGGCGAGGATTTGGTGTTGCATCTTCGCTTAGTGTCAGTTGGAACAACTCACCGTCGAAAGCCAACACGTCACCACTGTATAATTTTTTCCGTTTTATTGTACAAATTTCATAGTTAACCCCAACATAACCTTCACCAATTAAGGCTTTTGCTTGGCCGCCTGTTTCGACTAGGTCGAGCACTTTTAGCAAGTTGCATAACTCTATTGGCTCTTCTTCTAGTTCAATTTCGATGAAATCTTCGTTCATGTTGGTCTCTCTTAATTCAATCGCAGCCATTATAAAGCCTAGCACTCAATTGAACCAAGATTAAATTTTTAAGCTCTTCAAGCGGTTAAAATTTGCAGCAATAAATAATCCGACATTTTTACAAACAGTAAAAAAACTGCAGTATTTGCTGGGTACACTGCGCGCGTTTGGAATTGGTGTACAAATTGCTAAATGCATGTCCGTTTCATTTTTTATTCGTTCAGGAGAAGTTGTAATGGGCGTAAGATCAGCGCTAAGAAAAGAGTTAATGGGTTTGCAAGATTCGTCATTGATTGCTGCAGATGATGTGCGAGCTTTGTTGACGCAAACAATTAAATCTCAGCCTGAAAAATCAGAACAAGGTTTTGCGTTAATTTCGCGCTTTAATGATAACCATAGCCAGTTAAGTTCAGGTGAAACAAACAAAGAAAAGCTGCTTCAGCATCAAACTCACCGTTTATTTAAAGATATTCTATATACCCGTCAAAGTGTTAATAGTTGGCTAAAAAAACATCTTAATTAATTGATTTATTGTTTTTCTCACTTTAGACTACGCTTGTAATCTAAAGTGAGAATGAACATGAAAAGGATAATTTCAGCAGCCATATTTTTAATTTTGGCAGGTTGTCAGCAACCAACAGTTTACGTATACACAGAAAACCTTGAACAGTCGCAGTTGCAATCATTAGAGCAAGCATTAAATAAACAAAGCTTACCCTATGAATATACCCAGCTTCCTGTGCCAAGAGAGTTTACTGATGCAACCTTAATGCTATCGAGCGATAAGATTCTTACTCATGAAGCCGAGCAACTAGCTGAAATTATGCAGGGACTGGGTTATCAAGCCGAAATTAAGTACACCACAGATGCCAATCACTTTTACAATCATGGCAATATTGGCTTTTACTTAAAAGCTAAAAATACCACCACCAGTTTTACTATGCCGGCTCGTGTACTCACCACTGGATGCGTTGAAGACAAGTATAATGATCTTGCAGTTACATTTAATGATAAGCAGGCGCACTTTACCCTTACAAGTGGTAGAAAAGTCTCCCTAGATTGGGATTATTTATATGGCTACCTAGTCATTTATTATAAAAATTATTCGCAAACATACAGTCATTTAACGCCAGAAGTGAGCACTCCTTTTGGTATGAAACCATCAGATACTTACCGTTACACGGCACGTGTTAATAGCCCAAGTTGGTTAAATTGCTCATTACAAATTGTGTATATGGACTAGCTTCGCGACTCAAGGTAATTACTAAGCTTGGTAATACGTTCACTCATGCCCTCGATTATGCGATCTTTAATTTTTTCGCGGATCACATTGGGTAAGCGGGTGAGTGCTTCAGGGGAAATAGCTAATAAAATGGTATCGACTCTAGCGCGTGCACTGGTACTGTGCTCTCGGTTATTGATAAATGCGCCTTCACCGATAAACTCACCGGGCTCAATGGTGCCAAGTTCGAGTAAATGACTTTGTTTGAACACCATCAGTGAGCCGCTTAGCACGATATAAAGCCGTTTATCAGCATCGTATTGTTTAAAAACAGCGCGGCCTTGTTTGACCAAATACAAATGACTGAATGACTCTAATAACACTTGTCGTTCACTGAGAGTAAACTCTCTAAAGAACGACAATCTGTTAATAATTTCCATTTGTTTAATTAGTGGAATGTGCTCGATTAACTTCATTGACTCACATAGGTATAGCGCGAAATTAGCTAATATTGCGCTCTTTTAGCTTGCGGGTCAATGTATTGCGGCCCCAACCAATCTTCACTGCGGCTTCTTGCTTGTGGCCAGCACAGTTGGCAAGGGCGGTTTTAATCAAACGAGTTTCGAGTTGTGCTTGAATGGCTGGCCAAATATTTTCTTTGCCTTGTTTAAGTTCAAGGTTAAGCCATTGTTGAAATGCATCCAGCCAATCACCTTCTTGCTCAGTCGGTGTAACAGCAACAATCTCTGGTGGTAAATCTTGCTCGCTGATCAGCTCACCCGGTGCCATAACCGTTAACCAGCGGCAGGTATTCTCTAATTGGCGCACGTTACCTGGCCAATTGAATAAGCGCAGTTGCTCAGTAGCTTTAGGGCTTAAAATTTTGCTTTCAACCTGCAACTCTTTGGCACTTTTATGTAAAAAGTGTTGTGCTAGTCGTTCAATATCTTCAGTACGCTCACGTAACGCGGGTAAGCGTAAACGCACCACGTTTAAGCGATGGAATAAGTCGTCACGAAACTTACCTTGTTTTACCAAGTCTTCGAGGTTTTGGTGCGTTGCAGCGATAATACGTACATCAACTTTAATACTTTGATGACCACCAACACGGTAAAACTCACCATCGGCTAACACGCGTAATAAACGTGTTTGTACATCGAGAGGCATATCACCTATTTCATCTAAAAATAAGGTGCCGCCATTCGCTTGTTCAAAACGGCCTTTACGAATACTGTCGGCTCCAGTGAACGCGCCTTTTTCGTGACCGAATAACTCTGACTCGACCAATTCTTTTGGAATGGCAGCCATATTCAAAGCTATAAATTGGTTTTCTTTACGAGGGCTGTGGTTATGCAGGGCACTTGCAACTAGCTCTTTACCTGTCCCTGACTCACCATTAATCAGAACGCTCATACTTGATGCTGATAATTTACCAATTGCCCTAAACACCTCTTGCATAGCAGGCGCTTCGCCTATGATATGCGCATTGGTTTGTGGGGCTTGCTTACGTTTAGTTTTTTTCGTTGAATTAGCACGGCATGCGCTTTCGACCAGCGCGACAGCTTCATCTAAATCGAACGGTTTAGCGAGATACTCAAATGCCCCTTTTTGGAAGGCATTAACCGCTGAGTCTAAGTCTGAGTGAGCGGTCATGATGATCACTGGCAGGCCAGGGTTTTGATCGGCGATAGTCTCAAGTAACGCCATGCCGTCCATACCCGGCATTCGTACATCAGATACTAATACCGTTGGCTGGCTAAACTTTAATGCATTAAGCACATCTTGTGCGTTCGCATAGCTTTCAGTTTCAAATCCTGCACGTGCCAACGCTTTCTCTAGTACAAAGCGAATTGAGGCATCATCATCAACTAACCAGACTGTTTTCATGACTACTCCAAAAAACCATTAATCCGTAAAAGGCAAATAGATATTAAATTCTGTATGGCCTGGCCAACTGTCACAATCAATGTGGCCGTCATGTTGGTCAACCAAGGTTTGCGCTATCGATAAACCAAGCCCTGATCCATTTTCTTTGTTGGTGATCATTGGGTAGAACAAGGTTTCACGTAAGCTCTTGTCTATACCTGGGCCGTTATCCGAAATTTGGATCAGCAAGGTTTTTTTCGGCGCCTTACCTGGGCGCCTGTGTTGATGATTGATGCGGGTTTTTATTCTTATCTCGCCACCATCAACCAGTGCCTGTTGTGCATTACGAATAATGTTCAGTACCACTTGTTGAATTTTACTTTGGTCAATGTATACACTCGGTATACTTGGATCATAGTCTTTCACTAAAGTGATATTGGCATTGTTATCTAACATGCTCAGTTTAATCACTGACTCTAACGCTTGGTGAATGTTGCCATAGGATTTATGTGGCAATTGATTCGGACCAAGTAAGCGGTCCACAAGCTCGCGTAAACGGTCTGCTTGTTCAATGATTAATTCGGCACATTGATCACGTTCTTGCTGATCAACCTCATATTGCAATAATTGCGCCGCTCCGCGAATTCCACCTAAAGGATTTTTAATTTCGTGTGCCAAACCGCGAATTAGATTTCGTGCTGCTTGATACTGATGCATTTGGTTCGAAGCTTGATCGTGGCGAATTTCATCATCCATTTGGCGGCATTCAAACAAAATATAATTTTCATCATTGCTGCTTATTCGTCGCGTGCTAATGGTCAGCTTGGCATGGCGAGAATCGACGAACACCACGTCAGCTCTATGCTGGTGGCAATCAACACCATCGAACAACGAATACTGAGCAATGCGTTTTAAGTCTATTGAGTGGTAATTGAATAGGTTATCGAACGGTTGGTTGATAATGCGCTTGGGTCCTAAACCTAAAAGCTCACTGGCGCTATCGTTTGCATAAACCAGTTTAAAATCTCGGTCGAGTAAAATGACAGCAGTACTTAAATTTTTCCAAATACTGTCGAGCAGTTCAGAGTTAAAATGTGTTTCACTGAGCATGGTTGCACCATTTTAGTGCGTTTCAATTTAGTGCAGCTTAGCATACTCTTTTTACTTTGCGAGAAGTCATGCCAAAAACCTTAGTTTCCGCCATAAATTGAGGTTCTGTGCATGAAAAAGGTGCTGACTGGGCTAACCGAAACGAGTTTATTATTAGCATCATAAAGTTTAGCTTGTAATGTGTGTTCTCCACGCTCGACCTCTCTTAGTGCAAAGGTCGTGCTATTACTTGGTGCACCATGAGGATTGCCATCAAATAAAAGTTGTACTTTAAATCCGTTTTCAAAGCGTGGGTTAATTCGGGCGGTGACATACACTGAACCGGTATTTTCTCGCACGGTCGCTTCATTAGCAGGAGAAGCAATACTGACTTTAAATTTGACTGGTGTCGCACTTGGTGCGCTATCAAGTATGCTGGTGTCGGTAGCTGGCATGGTCAGGTTTTGGGTATTCATCTTTACTTCGGTAGCGCCAGGGCGCGGTGTATCAGAAAATACTAAAACGCCGTTTTTATCTTTCCAAGAATACACTTTCTGCGCTGCGCTATAGCCAAAAAAGCTTATAAAAATCAGCGGTAGTACCAATAAAGTTGTGCTTTTCACCCTGCAACCCTGCATTTTTTAATCTAAATAAAACTGTAGAGTAGAACCCGCTCAATTACCATTAAAAAAGCCCGCAGAGCGGGCTTGAGAACACACATTTATTATCTTTTAGATAATTCTGCTACAGCGTGTGTTACACGCTGTAGTACATTTCGAACTCAACTGGGTGAGTTGTCATGTTAAGTTTTTCAACTTCTTGACCTTTAAGCGCGATATATGCATCGATTAGGTCATCAGTGAATACGCCACCTTGAGTTAAGAACTCACGGTCAGCGTCTAATGATGCTAGTGCTTCAGATAAAGAAGATGCAACTTGTGGGATCTCAGCTGCTTCTTCAGCAGGTAGATCGTATAAGTCTTTGTCCATTGCATCGCCAGGGTGGATCTTGTTTTTGATACCGTCTAGGCCAGCCATAAGCATTGCAGAGAATGCTAAGTATGGGTTAGCTGTTGGATCAGGGAAACGAATTTCGATACGACGTGCTTTTGCAGACGGTACCACTGGGATACGGATTGAAGCAGAACGGTTACGTGCAGAATATGCAAGCATTACTGGTGCTTCGAAGCCTGGTACTAGGCGCTTGTATGAGTTAGTTGATGCGTTAGCAAATGCGTTGATTGCTTTAGCGTGCTTGATGATACCACCGATGTAGTAAAGAGCTTCTTCAGATAGACCAGCGTATTTGTCACCAGCGAAGATGTTTACGCCATCTTTACCTAGAGATTGGTGGCAGTGCATACCAGAACCGTTATCACCTACGATTGGTTTAGGCATGAATGTCGCTGTTTTTCCGTAAAGGTGAGCCATGTTATGGATAACATATTTCATCTCTTGAATTTCGTCAGCTTTTAATACCATTGTATTGAAGCGCGTTGCGATCTCATTTTGACCTGCAGTTGCTACTTCGTGGTGGTGAGCTTCAACTACTTGACCTAGTTCTTCAAGAACTAAACAAGTTGCTGAACGCCAGTCTTGTGATGAATCAACAGGAGAACACGGGAAGTAACCGCCTTTAACACCTGGACGGTGACCCATGTTGCCACCTTCGTAATCTTTATCTGAGTTCCAAGCAGCTTCTACAGAATCGATTTTGTACATAGAACCAGACATGTCTGATTTGTATTTAACGTCATCAAAAAGGAAGAACTCTGGCTCTGGACCGAATAAAACAGTGTCAGCAATACCAGTAGAACGCATGTACTCTTCAGCGCGTTTTGCAACAGAACGTGGATCACGCTCATAACCTTGAAGTGTTGAAGGCTCAACTACGTCACAACGTACGATTAGTGTAGCTTCTTCAGAAAACGGGTCCATTTTCGCAGACTCAGGAACAGGCATAAGTACCATGTCTGATTCGTTGATACCTTTCCAGCCAGCAATTGAAGAACCGTCAAACATTTTGCCGTCTTCGAAGAAATCTTCATCAATTTGATGATGAGGAATAGAAACATGCTGTTCTTTACCTTTGGTATCAGTAAAGCGTAAATCAATGAACTTAACGTCATTTTCTTTGATAAAATCTAAAACCGATTGTGACATGTGTCCTCCAATTGTTGGGTTTTATTTTTTGCTGCATTATTGCTTTTCGCTTATATAAGCTGGTTTCGTGCCATGTTTTTAACACCTTGTTTAGACTTACAAAAAACAAACAAGGCTTTGTTTTGTTAACTTTTGTTGCACTAAATTGGTGCGTAAAAAGATCATTCTGGTGCGTAAAAAGTGCGACCTTGTTTTGCACAATTATTGAGCGTGCCAATTTTTCTGTTATGAACACGATTTAGTGCCAAAATATGGTTCAAAAACGAAAATTTCGCCAGTTTTGAGCTCAGATTCACTTTAATTTTCATAAATTTGTCATTTATAAAACAGATACTTATAAAAAGCTTGAAGAAAGTTTATAAATTTATATTGGATAAACTTTCATCCATGCCATTATTAAGGGATAATATGCGCCCTTTTAAATCCTATGCTGGGACATCTGGTGAAAACGCAGGTGAGTGCGTAGATCTTGCAGGATCAATGAGATTCAATTTCTCTGAGAAAAAATATGAGCATCGAAAAGTTAAGAAATATAGCGATTATCGCCCACGTTGACCACGGTAAAACAACTTTGGTTGATAAACTGCTTGAGCAATCAGGCACATTAGAAACGCGCGGCGGTAACGAAGAGCGCGTAATGGACTCAAACGACATTGAGAAAGAGCGTGGTATTACCATTTTAGCTAAAAACACAGCTATCTCTTGGAACGACTACCATATCAATATCGTAGACACCCCAGGACACGCCGACTTCGGTGGTGAAGTAGAACGCGTACTTTCGATGGCTGACTCAGTATTACTACTTGTTGATGCTCAAGAAGGTCCAATGCCGCAAACGCGTTTCGTAACGCAAAAAGCATTCGCACAAGGTTTAACACCGATTGTTGTTATCAACAAAATCGACAAACCAGGCGCACGTCCTGACTGGGTTATGGACCAAGTTTTCGACTTATTCGATAACTTAGGTGCAACTGATGAACAGTTAGACTTTAAAGTAATCTATGCATCAGCTATCAACGGCTGGGCAACAATGGATTTAGACGAGCCATCAGAAAACATGGAACCAATGTTCCAGATGATCGTTGACGAAGTATCTCCACCGGATGCAGATCCTGAAGGTGCTTTCCAAATGCAAATTTCTCAGCTTGACTACAACTCGTACATCGGTGTTATCGGTGTAGGTCGTATCAAGCGTGGTACTGTTCGCCCTAACCAACAAGTAACAATTGTTAGTGCAGATGGTACTAAGCGTAATGGTAAAGTTGGCCAAGTAATGAGCTACTTAGGTCTTGAGCGTCATGAAGCAGAGTCTGCAGGCGCGGGTGACATCATTGCTATCACAGGTCTTGGTGAGCTGAAAATCTCAGACACTATCTGTGATGTAAATACCGTTGAAGCATTACCACCGCTAAGTGTTGATGAGCCTACAGTAACAATGACGTTCTCTGTAAATACATCACCATTTGCTGGTAAAGAAGGTAAATTCGTAACTTCACGTAACATCCTTGAGCGTTTACAAGCTGAGCTTGTTCACAACGTTGCATTACGTGTTGAAGAAACTGACAACCCAGATAGCTTCCGTGTTTCTGGTCGTGGTGAGTTACACTTAGGTATCTTAATCGAGAACATGCGTCGTGAAGGTTACGAGCTTGCTGTATCTCGTCCACAAGTAATCCTTCGTGAAGTTGATGGTCAAAAAGAAGAGCCATACGAAACACTTACAATCGACTGTCAAGAAGAGCACCAAGGTTCTATCATGGAACAAATTGGTCTTCGTAAGGGTGAACTAACAGACATGTCTCCAGATGGTAAAGGCCGTGTACGTATGGACTTTATGATCCCAAGCCGTGGCTTAATTGGTTTCCAAACTGAGTTCATGACATTAACGTCTGGTTCTGGTCTTCTTTACCACACATTCGATCACTATGGTCCACACAAAGGCGGTACTATCGGTGCTCGTAAGAATGGTGTAATGATTGCAAACGCAACAGGTAAAGCACTTACTAACGCATTATTCAACTTACAAGACCGTGGTAAGTTATTCATCGGTCACGGTGTTGAAGTTTACGAAGGTATGGTTATCGGTATCCACAGCCGTGACAACGACCTAACAGTAAACGCGCTTAAAGGTAAGCAACTTACAAACGTTCGTGCATCTGGTACAGATGAAGCACAAACACTTGTTCCACCACTAAACTACACGCTTGAACAAGCGATTGAGTTCATCGATGATGACGAGTTAGTGGAAGTGACACCTGAAAACATCCGTATCCGTAAGCGTCACTTAACTGAAAGTGAGCGTAAGCGTGCGAGCCGTCAAGCTAAAGACTAATAAGGTCTTTTAGTTTTACAAAATTAAAACCGCCGTATTGAAAAATACGGCGGTTTTTTGTTGTATGATTAGCTCTCAGCTCTCAGCTCTCAGCTCTCAGCTCTCAGCTCTCAGCTCTCAGCTCTCAGCTCTCAGCTGTCAGATCGAATGGAAGATTAAATGTTTTTTGGGTATGAGTTTTATTACTGGCTCGGATGGTTAGCGATAACAGTTCTTGCTGCAAAGAAATATGGCTATCTAGGCTTGTTCATTGCGCATTGCATCATTTTTGTGAGTGTATTTGCTAGTGACTTACGCTATGTGTCGCAACTAATATCCCAACCTGAGTGGGATGGTAATCCTGACCTTGATATTATTTTTCTTGTTGGCGTAATATTTCGTACTATAGTGATTAATGTTTTATTGCTACCGACAGGAATTTTAGGAAAATATTTCCATAACAAAGTTAATACCACTGGAATTTAGCCTAAGCTAATTTTCTAGGAGTAAATTGTTCCAACATTGCTATCAGAATTGTAGCTTTACTTATTTTGTTTGTATTTCTAACCTAGTTAATTAGTTTATTGAGCAACTCGCAACTCGCAACTCGCAACTCGCAACTCGCAACTCGCAACTCGCAACTCGCAACTCGCAACTCGCAACTCGCAACTCGCAACTCGCAACTTTTTACTAACTCCCCCATCTGTACTATCTTTTCTAAATCCAACTTACAGGAGAGTAAGATGTATTTAGTTAGACTGATTTACACAAGTGAAATTAGCGATGGGTTTGGGCCCAATGACATCGAAGATATTCTCGAGAAAGCTAAGCAGAATAATGCAGAAAGTAATGTAACTGGGCTACTTTGTTTTAATAGCACCCACTTTATGCAATGCCTTGAGGGGTCACGAAAAGCGGTGAATGAAACTTATCATCGTATTCTTAATGACAAACGTCATTGCAATATAATTATGCTGAACTATTGTGAAATTTATGAAAGAGAGTTTGAAAATTGGTCTATGGGTTACATTCCTTACACTAAACAAGTGACCCCTATTAACCTTAAATACTCAGGTACCAGCGAATTTAATCCATTAGCCATGTCGGCAGGAAGCGCCCATAAACTTATGCTGGCTTTACGGGACTCATTGCTCAAACATACTATGTAGTGCTTGTAAGTGTCACTACAGTGACACTTGCTCACCTTCATTCAATATGTAAAGAGGGACTTGGCTGTTCATCTGTTTTTGCATATGCAGTAATCTTAATAATGCAGAGTGGCTTGAATGGTCACCCATTTGCCAGCTTGAGTTGCCATAACCCCATGGGATCATCACTTTACAGTTTAGCTCCTCTGCGGCGTTTAAGCTGTCTTCTGGCGTTGTATGAACATAGCGATACCACTTACCGTTTTCTTCATGGTAATAAGAAGCGATAGGCATTAAACATACATCAATCTCGCCGTATTTTTGATTAATATCTTGGAAGTGTTTTGAGTAACCGGTATCACCAGCAAAAAACAAGGTTCTACCATTTTGCTCAAGTAACCAACCATTCCATAAATCTTTATTGTGGTCGTCGTAAATGAAAGGCACCATTATACGACTGCTAAAGTGATGAGCTGGCAGCGCATGAATCGTTAAATCATTAATTTGTGTACTTGCGTACCACGCCATTTCTGAAATATTAAAGCCACCCGTCGGGAAGTTATCTGCAAAGCCTAATGGCACTAAGTAGCGGGGGGTATTGCCAATCTCTTCTATATCCGCCTTGTTAAAATGGTCATAGTGAATGTGTGAGTACATTACTGCATCTAAGTCATTAAGTTCAGCATGTGATGGCCAAAAACCAGGTTTGCGATAAATGCCGCCAGCAAGCTTAAAGGCAAAGTCTACGGGCGAATCAAACTGATCTTTAACTGGGTCAAACAACAGCTGCTCACCATTTGGTGATTGAATATAAAACCCAGCATGACCTAACCAGCGCACCGTAAAACCTGAATTGATTGCAGGCACATGTTGTTCTGCGTGAAACTCGCATTGTGAGTTACTGTCGTCGCACACAAGGAGTTCTGATGCTTCATAGCAATTGTCAGTGCAGGTTGTTGGGTATTCTTTATCACCCGGATAAAGGTTGTGGTAGCGACCTTCGTACTCACCCTCTGTTTTTAACGGAGTGATAGTGCCTTCACCGGCAATAACATTAACAGTGTTTGAATTACTGCATGCACCTAAAAGTGCTGCTGCAATAAGTGTTGAGAGTGTTTTTAAATGCATACCATGCTTACTTTTTATTCTTTGCAGTGAGTTTAGCAAAATAAAATTTAAGATAAATCATTAAAAAGTAACAAGAGGTTACATAAAAAAGCCTACGTTTAAGTAGGCTTTTGTTATTAATAGCTTGAGCTGATTAGCCCGCTTTGTTCATTTGCTCAATGAACTTATTAGAGTCTTCAATTGATTTGTTCATGTCGTCCATTAACACTTTTATATCGCGTTTTAGGCTTGTGAACTCACCTTTGATTGCAGTTACAGCTTGTGCGTTTAGATTATGTTTTAAGTACAAAACATTATCATGAAGTGATGATAATACCGGCTCCATTTTGCTTTCTGCGCTGCGCATTGAGCGAAGTAGTTGATCAAATTGGCGCTTAGTTGCATTGAGCTTTTTGCTGCTTTCACGTTTAAGAGAGGCGCTTTTGTATTGCTCTAGCTCATCGGCCCATTCATCAAATAGCGCTTCAGCTACATCTTCTACTTTATTGATATTGCTTGTTACGTCGTTTGCTGCCGCGAGGCTCGACTCGTAATCATCATTCAGTTGATTGTAGGCATCTTGTAGCTCACCACCATCAAAGTTGATCAGCGTGGTTAATCTGTCTAATGCTGATTGAAACTCTTCTTGTGACTCTTGCTGTGCTTCTTTTGTTTCTTCTACGCGGTCTACTAAAATGTCGCGCTTATGCACACCTACAGATTCCATGGCTGAGTAGTAAGCAGACTGACAGCCTGATAATGCCATTGTTACTGCAAATAGTGGTGCACTTAAAAGTGTCAGTTTTTTCATTGAGAATCCTTTTTAGGTACCTGTCATTTCAAATTATGTGGTGGATTGCTATGATTATCAAAACATTTTAGCAGAAATTAGATTCTATGGATGAGAAGCTCAGTCGATATAAGTTGCAATTAAGCACTTTTTTAAAGCAACAACCTACTTGGTGGATGCAGTATCTTAATCGTTGTATTGACGATCAAATCACTGTTAATGCTGGGTACTTGGCTTATGTGACCTTATTATCAATCGTGCCTTTAGTAGCGGTTGGTGTGGCTATTTTTTCTGCTTTTCCAGGATTCGAAAGCACGTTAGTGACCATAGAAAACTTCTTGTTTACTAACCTTGTGCCGACCTCTACAGATGTAATTAAAGAGCATATCAGCGCTTTTGCCGGTAATGCGAATAAAATGACTGCCGTTGGTGTGGGTTTTTTAGCGGCGGTATCTTTGTTACTTATTCGCAATGTCGATGCTACATTAAATCGAATTTGGCGTATTAAGAAAAAGCGTCCAATGATGATTTCGTTTGCCGTTTATTGGATGGTGCTTAGTCTGGGCCCTGTGTTATTAGGGGCTAGTATTGGTGTTACTTCATACATCGTGTCGTTAGTGTCGTTTGCCGATCAAGGTATCCCCGGCTTTAGCGGCTTTTTATTGAAATTATTACCTTACATAATTTCAATGATTGGCTTCATTATGCTCTATACTTTAGTTCCTAACACACGAGTTCCATTTAGAGCGGCAATTCCGGGCGCTTTGTTTGCAGCTATGTTGTTTGAGCTGACAAAAAAAGGCTTTGCTTTGTACATCAGCCACTTCCCATCATACGAAGTTATTTATGGGGCGTTGGCGACAATCCCTATTTTATTTGTATGGGTGTATTTGTCGTGGATTGTCGTATTACTCGGTGCAGAATTTACTGTATGTATCAGCCCTGAGAATATCGAGGACACGCCTGATATAGAGGTTTAAATTCACTGCACCTAAGGAGAGCGAGGTGCAGTTACATCCACAATATGTTGCCAACCGTGATTATCACTTAAGTGTTGGCGATGGTCATCAAATCCATGTGCAAGAATATGGTGCGTCTACAGGGATTGCTGTGGTGTTATGCCATGGCGGGCCTGGTGCGGGTCTATGCCCTGAAAATTGCCGCTTTTTCGACTTAGAACGTTTTCGAGTGATCATGTTCAGTCAGCGCGGTTGCGGTCACTCAACACCCCATGATAGTTCAACCAATACCACCTCAGAATTAGTTGCCGATCTCGAGTATTTACGCCAGCAACTGGGTATTGAAAAGTGGCTGGTGTGTGGTGAGTCATGGGGTGCCACTTTGGCACTTGTCTATGCTATTCATCACCAAGAGCATGTTGCAGGGCTTATTTTACGGGCTAGCTTTTTAGCTTGTAACAGTGACTTCGAGTGGCTTTACACAACAAAAGGAGCCGGCGCGCATTTTTACCCTGAGTGCTTTAATGAATTTGCACATGATTACACTGATTGGCGTGCCTTACTCGATTTTTATCAGCAACAGCTAAACAATGATGATCAAATTAAAGCCAGTAAATTTGCCAAGTTATGGTGTCATTGGGAGCAGGTGCTATGTCATGGTGAGCCTTTGACAAACTGGAGTTTACAGGAGCCCCATGTCGGGTTAAATCAAGCAAGGTTAATGGTGCATTATTTTCGTCATCATTGTTTCATTGAAGAAGGCTTTATCGCAGAAAATGCGCATCTACTGACTCATTTACCTATTTGGTTTATTCATGGCCGCGCCGATTTGATCTGTCGATATAGTGCCGTACAACAGCTTGCTGAACAGTTAAATGCACAATTGTTGATTTTAGATGGCATTGGGCACAGCAGCGATAATCAGGTATATTTGTCGGCAATGCGACGTGCCGCAGATTTAATGTATATCAAGTTATCGAGGGATCAATGCAAGGCTTAATTCAAAGAGTAAAACAGGCAAAAGTAGAAGTGGCAGGCGAAGTTGTTGGTGAAATTTCACAAGGTATTTTGCTGCTATTAGGTGTTGAAAAACAGGACACCGAGCAAAGCGCCCAGAAGCTTTTACACAAAGTCAGCAATTACCGCATTTTTACCGATGAACAAGGAAAGATGAATTTAAGTTTGAATGACATCAAAGGTGAGCTTTTAGTGGTTTCGCAGTTTACGTTAGCAGCTGACACCAAAAAGGGCATGCGCCCGAGCTTTTCAAGTGCTGGCACGCCAGAGCAAGCCAATACGCTCTATGAGTATTTTATTGCTGAAGCTAAAAAAACGGGCTTAACAGTGGCTACAGGGCAGTTTGGTGCTGATATGCAAGTAAGCCTATGTAACGATGGTCCCGTTACTTTTAATTTATCTGTGTAATACCAACCCGCAATAATACTTAATCATTTTGAGGGATTAAACCTGTCGCTAACTGCGTTAAAAATCTCTCATTTACGACTGCATGGATGCAGGAGGTAGAGCAATGCAGGAGCAATTGCCGAGAACAACTAAATAACGAAATTCTTGCCTTGTTATCAACGAGGTTTTATTGCCTCAAAATAGACTACTTAAGTAAGCGGATTGGTATAAGCATTTTTATTTTTTGATCATCACGATATGATTCACGTAGTCGGGGATTTTTACAATGCTTGGGCGCTTGCCAAACTCGGTGATTAGCAGGTGCTCAAGTTGTTTTAGTTGCGATGGGTGATTAGATAAAAAATTAATGAACAACAAGCCATCTTTTGCCATCGCTGCTCTTAGTTTGGTGTAAAACTGGTGCTTGTATAAAAATAATGGCGCATCTACCTCACTGAATAAATCTAGGATAATCCAATTATATTCGTTGTTTTGCTCTAATACTTGCTGCGCATCAAAACAGTGCAAGTTATTGGCATGGTCGCCACCAAAGTAGCGTTTATAGCAGTGAATTATGTCGGGGTTTTTATCAACCGATGTTAGTTGGCTGTCAGGGTAGGTGTGCTGTAAGTAATTACGAATAGCACCACCGCCTAGTCCTAGTTCTAAAATCTTTTTAGGTTCCTCTAAGTCTTGCCAAAGCTTTGCAAGGTATTGTAAATGCGGGAAAAGTAATCTGGCAGGTCGGCGTTTTTCAATGACCGATTGCAGAGTTTCGTTGATCAATAACCAGCGTAATTGGTTAAGTTGCCTAACTTGAATACTGTAATTGCCTTGTTTATGCCAATAGATGAGTTGCCCTAATCGGTGGCAGTCCTCAATAAAACTATGTTTTACTGCGCCACTGGGTTCAAGAAAATGTTCCATATTTCGGGCCTTTAGCAATTTGTTTATTAAAATAAGACAATTATTTCAGCATAGACCAGCAGGCTTAAAGTGCAATTGTGCATTAGTTTTTACAGCCAAGAATAATAATTTAGGCTGGGTCACCAAAGTATTATTCCAACTTGTTTGAAGATCGCGTATCGTAATTCGCATTCCAAAGGCCACGACAGAAAAACAACAGACAGTGGCTGAATTATCACAGGAGTTTTTATGTTTAAAGTGACCACCCCACAAAGCAGCGAAGATTGGCAAGCGTACTATTCATTACGTTGGCAGGTTTTAAGAGCACCCTGGGGCGAGCCGCGTGGTTCTGAGCAAGATGACTTAGAGCAAGACGCTGAGCACCGCTTTATCAAAAATAATGACGGCGAAGTATTAGGTGTAGCTCGCCTGCATTTTAATAATCATCAGCAAGCGCAAGTTCGTTATATGGCGGTCGCTGAAGGTAATCGTAACCAGCATATTGGTAGCCGTTTATTACATGAATTAGAAAAAATCGCATGGACTCAAGATGCTGACGAGCTGGTATTGTTTGCTCGTGAGCGAGCCCTTGATTTCTATAAGCGTCATGGCTACGAATTAAAAGAAAAAGCGCACCTTGCCTATGACGATGTACAGCATTGGAAAATGGTAAAACAAAAACCATCTGAGCCGGGTTGGTTCCGTCATCCAAACTGGACACAAGTACTGCAAAACACGTGGCGTGAGTCGATCCCAATCAGTGATGCGATGGGCATTAAAGTTGAAAGCTATACCGATTGGCAGTTTACTACCCGCGCTGATTTAGATGCGAACTTAAACCTTCATAACACTATGTTTGCGGGTTCAATTTATAGTTTAGCAACCTTAACAGGGTGGGGCGCAACTTACCTAGCGCTGAAAGAAGCAGGCCTCGAAGGAAATATCGTGTTAGCTGATGCCAACATTAAATACCTTAAACCACTCAATAACGACCCTCGTGGTAGTGTTGAGTTGGCTGGCTGTAAAGGCAAGTTAGCGGATTTAGAAGACAGTGGCAAAGCAAGCTACCATGTGCCAGTAAATGTATACGATGGTGATGTGTTAGTAGCAGAATTCGAAGGTCACTTCATCGTTAAAAAATAACGACTATTCAGAGCGAGCTAACTAAAGCTCGCTCTTCATTAATTGAAGTTAAAGCAAGTCAGTTAACAGAATACCCACACCAAAACGTTCAATATCGGCGTTGTAATCAATCAAGCTCTCGCCATAACCATTAAAGTATTGTGCGTAGCCACGTAATCGGCCCCAAAGAGGGAAAGACCAATCTAATTGGATTGCACCACGATTATCTGAATTTAAGTTATTACGGGTCATAAAGCTAAATTCATGCTCGTTGTAACGGTATGCACCTGAAAACTCAAAGTAACCCATGTATTTGTAGATATCAGGATTATCATCGCCACGGGCTTCTAGCTCATCGTCCTTTTTATCTTCAGGAATGCGATACCAAGGCTTAAAGCTAAAAACAAAGCCATCTTTTTCCCATAGGAAATCGGCATAGATACGGTTCCATGAACGTGAGTTAGGCTGGCTGCGGCCATTCGATTGGTGTGAGGCACCAATTGCAATTGCCATTTCATCGCCCCAAAGCACATGCTCAGGATCAAGGTAGTTCACCCAGAAGATCTCTGGTTCGTAGTTTGTTTCACGAAACGGTGATGAAATATCTTTGTTATAAAACTGCCAAAACGATTGCATGGTAAACGCAAAGAATACGCCCTGATCTTTATCTGAAAAGCCTTCGAAAATAGGCACTTTAATTGAAAGTTGATATTTCACTTCAAGATTATCAAGTGGCTCGCCATCAGTTTGCTCAGCAAGATCTTTTAAACCATCAAAAGGACGTTCATTCGGGTTAGATACATATGAAAGCGGTAATATGTAGTTACGCTTATGTGGGGTGATCACATTACGGTTTTTCTTGCTCACTTCTTCACGGGCTTTACGCTTGTCTAAAGCGGTGAGCTTTTTACTCTCGTCTAAGTCTGAGCATTTTTTACGAAGTTCTTCGAGTGTTTGTTTACCGTCACCGCCAATCGCTTCGTTCAAAATACACTGCTTTACGAGTTCTAGCGCGTCATCTTGTTCGTTAGTTTGTGGTTGTTCAGTTTGAGCAAATACAGGTACAGAAAATAAGCCAGCTGCTGCCAGCCAAATGCGCCATCCCATTGCAGTTCCCTTTCAGTAGACTTGTAAGTAGGTATAATTATAACGATTTTTACATAAGTAACCGTGAACTTGTACTGAATTGTTGAAATTTTAGGTAAATAGAGAGCCCCAAGCTAAGCTTGGAGCCCTGCTGTAACGGCCTAAGGGCATAAGCCGTTGACTCTCACGCAATGAGAAGGGATGAGCTTATAGCTCAAATACGTTGGTAAAAAACTTATAAAGTTCGGTACCTTGATTCACGCTTGCTGAAGCAAAATGCAAAATAGCAATGGCGTCTTTATCAAAACTTAATGTTTGTAGCGGCTGCTCAGAAAGGTAGCGCTCCATTCTTAAAATGCGGGCGATAGGCTCACCAGCTTTAATATGGCCACCCAGTGGGGCAAGATACTCGACCATGCCACCCATAGGTGCGTAGTAAGCTACATAATCTTCAAGCATGCAGGCATAACGTGTCATCGCTTTTGGATGATACGCAGCATCAACTAATACCTCTTTTTGATTGAGGTAACTTAAAATGCTATTTGCATCTTCAAAAGCCGCACTTAAATCGATTTTTTCTTGGCTACCAAGTTCAACAGTGAATGCTTCGACTTGAACAGCAAATTCACGGCCTTGTTTGGCAAGCTCTTCAGATAGTGACCACCATGGGCAGAAACTCGCTTCATCCATCGCGCCATCAAAATCACTTGGGATCAGTAACACATGCTCGATGTTGAAGTAGCTTGCGCTGTCTTTGGCGTATTCAGGGCAATATAAGTGCTTACTCGAGATAGGCCCCGTGTGAAGGTCTAAAACGATATCAGCCTGGTGGGCAAGCTTTTGCAAGTTAAGAGCAATGCGCTTACCCGTTGTTAGGCTGTAATCAGGACCCGTTAATTGACTGTCGATGTCAGCAACGAGTGCCTGTTTAAATGCAGCTTTAAGGGTCGCATCATCACTGTCTTTATGCTGTTCAGCAATCTGTGACGGTAACGCTTTATTAAAGCGGTACATGCGGTTCCAGTTGGTGCCCGTGATTGGGTCGAAGCGACCTAAAGTAAACTCACCTGATTTTTGGTTGCAACCAATAGGGTTAGCATAAGGAACTAGAGTAATATCTCCACGCAGCTTGAGTGATTTTAGCTGCTCAAGCAATTGATAAATTACTGCATTACCTTGTACTTCAGCGCCGTGCATATTTGCTTGTATATACACGTTTGGTCCCGTGCCATCGCCTTTTAAGCGATACACAGGAATTGTTAGAGGTAGGCCGTTGGCAATCTCGCCAACCACAATATTCTCTTGGCTGATTAACTCTTTACTCATGGAGATTACCTTAAATAATAGCTGGCATCTTCAGCGCTACGAATGCACTCAATATTGCCTTGTTCAAGGATGTATTCAGCCGCTAATTCGTGACATAAAAAGTACGGCATACTTTCGGTAAAGCCGTAAGCGCCACATTGGCTGAATACCAACCAGTCTTGCTCATTTAAATCGCTCGCTAATTGGTGCTCACCTAAGCAATCAAGGGCGGTGCAAAGAGGGCCGTATAAAGTCATTGCCGCAGGCTCAGCCGTTGACTCGCGTAGTAATGCCGCAGGAAAATCTTGGCTTGTTACAGCAGGGCGAAGTAAATGGTTAATACCGCCTGATAAAATCACTTGTTGTTGATTGTAATTCTCTTTGCGCTCAACAACCGGCGTTGCGTAATGGCCGCATTCGCCCACCGCATAGCGGCCTAGTTCCATCCAAAGCTCTTTGACACCGGCATCTGCTTTAATAGCCGCCAGAGTCTCGATAAGTGCAGACCAATCGAGTCGGTTAGCATCTTGAGTATAAGGTATGCCTAAGCCACCCCCTAAATCGAGAATATTAAGGTTAATATTTAATGAGCTTGCTAGCTGTTGTAATGGCGCAATCATTGCGCGCCATAGCTCGGCGAGCTTGTCAGTACTTAGCATATTGCCCCATTGGAAAATATGTAGGCCATCAAAGTTAAGAGCTGGGTAATCACTTACAGTCAGTGCTTGCCACTCATCACAGCCCAAACCAAAAGGAGTAAGGCTATCGCCGCCAAGTGGATTCTTTTCGCTGTCTGGCCAACGAAGTTGTACGCGCAATAGAACTTGCAGCTGACAATTTGCTTTTGTTGCTTGTTCGTTTAACCAGCGAACTTGGTTAATGCTCTCGGCCACGAAGGTACGTACGCCGCGAGCAATAAAATGTGAAATTTGTTTAGGGCTCTTTGCAGGCCCAGTGTTGAGCACGCGCTCGCTATCGATGCCTTGAGCAAGTACTTGCTCAAGTTCACCTTTACTTGCAACATCAAAGTTAAACCCTGCGCTGTCTAAACATTGAATAATGCGAGACAGTGGGTTGGCCTTTACGGCATACCAAAGTTTCACATCGGTTTGCGCAGTCAGTTGATTTAAATGTGCAGTTAATTTATCTAAATCATAGATAAAAAATGGCGTATCAAGATGTGTTGAAACTTGTTCAACCGCTTGCTTGATGGGCGTGCTCAAAAAGCTCATTAACGTAAAACCTCTTCTAACAGTAATGATGCATCACTTTGTTCATCACGGTATTTCACGATCAATGCACAAGACATGCTTAGACCTTGCTCGCGAGCCCATGCATTTGAAGCAGGGCGAGAGCCTGGGATCACAATCGCGTTTTCTGGGATGGCTTCACCTTTGTCTAGCTGGCGTTCGTTAACGCAATCGTAGACAGGAATAGTTGCCGATAAGCGAACACCTGGCGCAAGTACAGCACCTTTTTTCACAACCACACCTTCAACAATAACGCAGCCTGCGCCGATGAATGCGTCGTCTTCAATAACCACAGGGCTAGCACCAATTGGCTCTAGTACACCACCTAATTGTACTGCAGCACTTAGGTGAACATTTTTACCCACTTGTGCGCATGAACCCACTAATGCGTGGCTATCGACCATCGTGCCTTCGTCGATGAACGCGCCAATATTCACATATGCTGGTGGCATGATAATCGTGCCTTTGGCAACGTGTGCGCCACGGCGAACACTGCTACCACCTGGTACCATACGCACGCCAGCATCTGCTGCAAACCCTTGTGGTGCTAAGTTGTGCTTATCAACAAAACCACCTGGGAACTCAGTATTAGTGCCGTTTTTAAAGGCTTCTAAAATGCCTTGTTTAACTTCAACATTGGCGTGCCAGTTGCCGTTCTCGTCTTGTGTTGCTGCGCGAACTGCGCCTGATTCTAAGTTGTTTAATAATTCTAACCAGCTCATGATAAAACCTGTTTTTAGTTCCAAGATAAAATTGTGTTGTTTGCGTGGGTGATGCTGTCTGTTTGCTCAAGCTCTAAATGCGTAAGCGGCGGACGTAAATGCGGGGTATTTATTTTACCTTGCAGGTGCATCAGTACTTTTACGGGAATTGGATTTGCCACAGCGAATAAACTTTGGATTGCTTGCGACCAATCGGTGAATAGATTTGGGTATTGACCACTTAAACTACGTTTAACAAACTCATGGGTTTGACTCGGCCAAGCATTCGCGGCAACCGAAACTAAGCCTTTTGCACCAGCTTGAGCAAAATATGGCATAAGTGCATCGTCACCACTAAATATGGCCAGTGTTGGTGATGCCGTTCTAAAGCCTTCAAATTTGCTAATGTCGCCACTGGCTTCTTTTAAGGCCCAAAGATTTTTGTGCTCAGCAAGGTTTTTGATCACCTGTGGTGAAATCTCAACTGCACTGCGTCCTGGTACGTTATACAACATACAAGGGTGGTTACTTGCTTCTAGTAGGCTTTCAAACCAATGTGTTTGGCCAACAACCCCAGGTTTTGCATACAGAGGTGAACCTAACAGGTAGCCATGAATAGGTAGTTGGTTGCAGTATTCAACCCAAGCAATTTGTTGCTTAAGGTTCATGCCACCCACAGCAACCATGAGTGGGACACTTGGTGCTAATTGGCAAACATGCTCAACAATGGCTTGTTGCTCTTTGAGTGAAAGCGCCAGTCCTTCACCAGTACTGCCAAGCAATAAAATGCCGTTATTTGCATCTTGCTGCTCAGTAACCAGTTGTTCAAGGGCCGTGTAATCGACCTCGCCAGATTCAGAAAATGGCGTGACAAGCGCTGTCCATAGTGGATAGTCGTTTAAATCAAAATTGTTGATCATCTCTCACGAACTTATAAGGTATTCGAAGAGTTTATGCGGGAACATTTGAATGGAGCCGCATGTCGTCGTTCGAACAAGGTATAATTCGAAGAGCGAATGGGCTTAAAATAATAAAGACGCGACGGCCTTATTATACTAAGACCAGAAGCTCTCCACCAAACTAATCAATAGCGCTTTGCTATTGTTGGTGACAGTCGCTGGGATTCAGCCCAGTCGCCCGAAATAAGCACCTCACAAACGGTGTTACTTCTCGGCGTTAATTCCCCTCACGTATGATCAACAGAGTCTGTGCTCTTCCCATACGCTACCTGAATAACGCACCTCTTCCAGCCCTTTATGCTCGCTTTAAAGGTTAAAGCCAACATAGTTAAATAGGGTATTGGCGGCGATTAAAGCATTTTAGCCATCTAGGTGTCAAGGCGAAGGATTTGTTTTTTAGTGACCGATTTTGCAACATGGTTACGTATAAGCGTGTTTTTACGTACACTTAGCGTTAACCAAATAAATTGGAAAAATGATGGAAAAATTTAACGATATTTATCAGCGAGCCGTATCTCGAAAAGGCAGCGAAGAAATGCTGCATGCATTGTTATCAAACCCGCTCGATGATACTGATATTGCCAAAATGCATGACGATTTATGGTTAGAAGAGTTTACGCGTAAAGTCTTTCAAAGCGGTTTTTATTGGTCTGTTATCAATAATAAATGGGCTGGTTTTCGTGATGTGTTTTGGGATTTCAGCGTAGAAAAGTTGTTGATGATGCCGCCAGATATGCTTGAGCAAAAAGCCAGTGATGAGCGAATTGTTCGTAATTTTAAAAAAGTACAAACGATCCCTGAAAATGCGTACATGATCCACGAAGTTGCCGAGAAACATGGCAGTTTTAGCCAATTTATTGCAGATTGGCCAACTGACAATATTATTGGTTTGTGGGCCTATCTTAAAAAGCATGGTGCGCGTCTAGGGGGAAATACTGGCCCGTACGCTTTGCGAGCGCTTGGTAAAGATACTTTTTTGCTTTCTCGCGATGTAGAAGCCTACTTGCGTGCCCATGAGTTGATTGATGGCGGCTTACAAACTAAGAAATCGTTACAAGCAGCACAAGATTTTTTCAATGAATTACAACAGCAAAGCGGTTACAGCTTGCAGGCTCTAAGCCAACTAGTGGCCTATGGTGTAGGCGATAATCGTGTAGGTGTAGCAACACGTTAAGGACAGTTATGGAACTGCAAACCCGATACACAGATATTAGTGAACTGCTTGCTATTAAAGATATGCCGAGTGCCGTTGCTAAGCCACAATTACTGCTATTTAATGACAAGTTAGCTGATAATTTTGAAATTAAACACGACAGCGAATATTTAGCTAAATTACTATCTGGTTCAACAATAGATAAAGATGTTGCACCGGTTGCACTTGGTTACTCAGGTCATCAATTTGGTCATTTTTCACCGCGTCTTGGTGATGGTAGAGCGCATTTGCTTGGTGCTATTGCAGATAACAATGGCACATTGTGGGACTTACAGCTAAAAGGCGCAGGAGCAACTGTATTCTCTCGTGGTGGTGATGGTCGCTGTGCTATTGGTCCGGCTGTACGTGAGTACATCATGAGTGAGGCACTTCATGCGCTTGGTATCGCGACTACGCGTTGTTTAGCAGTGGTTACTACTGGTGAAACAGTGTATCGCCAGCCACCTCGCCCGGGTGCAGTTGTCACTCGTTTAGCTAAAAGCCATATTCGTGTTGGCTCATTTCAATACTTAGCTACACAAGGTGATATAGAAGGGTTAGAAAAGCTAGTCGACTACGCAATAAATTGCCACTTTCCTGACATTAGCAGTACGGGTGAGCAGCGTTATATTGAATTTTTAACCGCCGTGCTAGATAAGCAAATTGAGCTCGTTATCAGCTGGATGCGAATTGGCTTTATACATGGCGTGATGAATACCGATAATACCTTGATTAGCGGTGAAACCATTGATTATGGTCCTTGCGCGATGATGAATCAGTTTGACTTAGACACGGTGTTTAGTTCGATTGACCATCAAGGGCGCTATGCATTTGGTAATCAGCCGAATATTGCCAATTGGAATATTGCGCGTTTAGCTGAAAGCTTAATCCCTTTATTTGCTGATCAAGATGCTGCCGTTGAGCAACTCTCACCGGTTGTGAATGGTTTTGCTGCTAAATTTAATGATGCATTTAATATTATGTGGCAGCAGAAATTAGGCTTAGCTGGTCAGCAAGAAGGCGATCATGCTTTAGTTTCAGAGTTACTGGGGTTAATGAAGCAACACCAACTTGATTACACCAATACTTTTAATGCACTTACTGAATCTTTAGTGAAAGACTTTGTTATAGATTCTAATTTAAAAGAATGGGTTTCAAAATGGAGGCTCAGAACATCAGCTGAAAGTTACAGCACAATGCGAGCTGTTAATCCTGCAGTCATTCCCCGTAATCATAATATTGAAATGATCTTGGCTGAGTATGAAAAGGCAGGATCTAGTTCATCAATCAATGAGTTTTTAAAAGTTATTCAAAAACCATATGAGTATGAGGAAGAATTTGCGGCATGGTATCAACCTCCGAAGGAAGGTGATTGTAATTACCAAACTTTTTGTGGTACTTAAGGGTTAATCTTTATGGTTGATAACAATTGTAAATGCTCATTTTTTTAAATCTGAGTGTTCGTTGATTGAGCAAGTTAGCTGCCAGTGTTATGATTTATATCAATAAAATAGCACTAAAGTTTTGCTTTTTAACGAAAATTTACAAATAAAGTTGCTTTCAACTTGTTGATTTAAAAATAACCAATATAATAATGTAATTGGGAATGGACTTTTATCGGTTTTGAAGTCAGTAGATTAGGCTGAATCGACTTTCACCTAATCATAACAAAGCGATCTAAAGGCATTGTTACGCAAAGTTATTTAGATAACCTATTATTTGGGTAATTGACTGAAATTACTCGGCAAGATTTTTGTTCTGTACCGAGTTCGTTAAGTTTTGATTAACTATTAGTCGACTACTCTGTTTAAACTGATTGAGCTGGTTTGACTTAGCTACAATTTTAATTGTGAAAATGGGAAGGAAACAATGAAATTAAAATCACTTACTATTGCTTTAGCACTTGCTGCAACTAGTGCTTCAAGCTTCGCTGCCGAAAAGCAAGGTTTCTACATCGGCGCATTTGGCGACTACTATGATAATTCTTGGGAAAATGTCCGCGACTACACTCCAGGTGGCCTTGATGTTGATGACTCTACAGGTTGGGGTTTAGAGCTAGGTTACCGTTTTAGTGATTACTGGAGCGCTCGTTTAGAATACGCTGACATGGACTTCGATTGGAAAGCTGATCTAAATGACGGTACTTCTGTTAGCGGTACTGAAAGTGGCAAACGTTACGGTATTGACGCTTTATATCACTTAGGTGGTGGTCCATTCTACGGTATTTTCGGCCTTAAAAATCTTGATGCGGTTGACGAAGATCTAATGTTCGCAAACGTAGGTGCTGGTTACCAACACTACTTCACAGATAACTTCGCGTTTAACGCTGAAACATCTTTATACCAAGGTCTTGACCGTGGTTACACAGATGTTGGCGCTAAATTAGGCCTAAGCTATATCTTTGGTGCGCAAAGCTCAGCTTCTGAGCCAGTTGAACCTGCTCCAACAGTTGTTCCTGTTGCGGTTGAGCCAGTTGATAGCGATGGCGATAACATCCCTGATGCTGATGACCAATGTGCAAACACGCCAATGACTGACGCTGTTGATGGTACTGGCTGTACATTATATGAAGATCGTGAAGTAACTAAGAGCTTACTAATCACGTTCCCTAACAACACGTCTAAAGTATCTCAACAATACTTAGATGATATTGACCGCGCTGCTAAGTTCTTAAAAGAGCACCCAGGTACTGACGTAGTACTTGAAGGTCACACTTCATCAGTAGGTAAAGCTGACTACAACAAGTGGTTATCTAAGAAACGTGCTGATGCTGTTGCTAAGAAACTAATCGAAGACGGTATTGATCCAATGCGTCTTACTACTGTTGGTTTAGGTGAAGAGCGCCTTAAAAACCCAGCAAATACGCCAGAAGCTCACGCTGAAAACCGTCGTGTTGAAGCGAAAGTAACTGTAATTGAGCGTGTAAAAGTAGAGCGTTAATCTAACTCTTTACGCAAATTTGAAAACCCAGCCTAGTGCTGGGTTTTTTCATTTCTAAAGTAGATAGGAATGATTCTTAATAAATATTCATTTGAATAGAGTTTTTTTCTAGTACTATTCATGCTATTTATAGTGAATATTAAACTCCTTACTTACAGCATGGATTTTCATCTATACTTAAAAGCTTTATAATTAACCGTCAGAATACTATAAGTACTGGGTCTTAATTGGTATTTAGCTTAATACTACCGAGTACTTTCACGTCACCAAGAGGGCAATATTGTGCTACAAGAATATCGTAAACACGTAGAAGAACGTGCCGCGTTAGGTATCGTACCAGCGCCATTAGATGCTCAGCAAACGGCTGATCTTATTGAATTAATCAAAAACCCACCGGCAGGCGAAGAAGAGTTTATCGTTGATCTTCTAGTTAACCGCGTACCACCGGGTGTTGATGATGCTGCTTACATCAAAGCAGGTTTCTTAGCTGCAGTTGCAAAAGGTGAAGCGAGCTCTCCACTTGTATCAAAAGAAAAAGCAGCTGAGCTACTTGGTACTATGCTAGGTGGTTACAACATCGCACCTATGATTGATCTTCTAGATGACGAAGCGTTAGCGCCGATCGTTGTTAAAGGTTTATCAAACACATTATTAATGTTCGATGCTTTCTATGATGTAGAAGAAAAAGCGAAAGCAGGTAACGAGTTTGCTAAGCAAGTAATCGAATCGTGGGCAAATGCAGAATGGTTTGTAAACAAGCCTGCAGTTGCTGAAAAAATCTCAGTTACCGTATTCAAAGTAACTGGCGAAACAAATACAGATGACCTTTCTCCTGCACCAGATGCATGGTCTCGCCCTGATATTCCACTACACGCTTTAGCAATGCTGAAGAACGAACGTGATGGTATCAATCCTGAAAAACCAGGTGAAGTTGGTCCAATCTCACAACTAGAAGAGCTTAAAACGAAAGGTTTACCTCTTGCATACGTTGGTGATGTAGTTGGTACGGGTTCTTCTCGTAAATCTGCAACTAACTCTGTACTTTGGTTCATGGGTGATGATATTCCTCACGTACCAAACAAACGCGTTGGTGGTGTATGTTTAGGTGGTAAAATCGCTCCTATCTTCTTCAACACAATGGAAGACTCTGGTGCATTACCAATCGAACTACCTGTTGATGAGCTAAACATGGGTGACCAAATCGATATCTTCCCATACGAAGGTGTTGTTAAGCGTCACGGTACTGATGAAGTAATCTCTACTTTCTCTCTTAAATCAGACGTAATTCTTGATGAAGTGCGTGCTGGTGGTCGTATTCCACTAATCATCGGTCGTGGTTTAACTGATAAAGCGCGTGCATCACTAGGTATGGAAGCTGAAGATATCTTCCGCAAGCCTGCTCTTGTAACTGATTCTGGTAAAGGTTTCACATTAGCTCAGAAGATGGTTGGTAAAGCATGTAACATGCCTGGCGTACGTCCTGGCCAATACTGTGAGCCGAAAATGACAACTGTTGGTTCGCAAGATACAACAGGTCCTATGACGCGTGACGAACTTAAAGATCTAGCATGTTTAGGCTTCTCTGCAGATTTAACAATGCAGTCTTTCTGTCATACATCAGCTTATCCTAAGCCAATCGACGTAAACACTCACCACACACTTCCTGATTTCATCATGAACCGTGGCGGTGTATCACTTCGTCCAGGTGACGGTGTAATCCACTCATGGTTAAACCGTATGTTATTACCAGATACAGTAGGTACTGGTGGTGACTCTCATACTCGTTTCCCTCTAGGTATTTCATTCCCAGCGGGTTCAGGTGCGGTAGCATTCGCAGCAGCAACTGGTGTAATGCCTCTTGATATGCCTGAGTCAATCTTAGTACGTTTCAAAGGTGAAATGCAGCCAGGTATCACACTACGTGACCTAGTTCATGCTATCCCTTACTACGGTATTAAAGAAGGTCTTCTTACTGTTGAGAAGAAAGGTAAAATCAACGAATTCTCTGGTCGCGTACTAGAAATCGAAGGTGTTGAGCACTTAACTGTTGAGCAAGCTTTCGAACTTTCTGATGCATCAGCTGAGCGTTCAGCGGCAGGTTGTACTGTTAAGCTTTCTAAAGAGTCTATTGCTGAATACCTAGAGTCAAACATCGTAATGCTTAAGTGGATGATCTCTGAAGGTTACGGTGATGTTCGTACTATTGAGCGTCGTATCAATGCAATGCAAGAGTGGTTAGCTAACCCTGAACTTATGGAAGCTGATGCTGATGCAGAGTACAAGCATGTAATCGAAATCGATCTTGCAGACATCAAAGAGCCAATCCTTTGTGCTCCAAATGACCCAGATGATGCACGTCTTCTTTCTGACGTAACAGGCGAGAAAATCGATGAAGTATTCATCGGTTCTTGTATGACTAACATCGGTCACTTCCGTGCTGCAGGTAAACTACTAGATGGTTTCAGTGGTCGTATCCCAACTCAACTTTGGGTTGCACCACCAACGAAGATGGATAAAGACCAGCTTACTGATGAAGGTTACTACGGTATCTTTGGTCGCGTAGGTGCACGTATCGAAACTCCAGGGTGTTCACTATGTATGGGTAACCAAGCACGTGTTGCTGATAAAGCAACTGTTGTTTCTACCTCTACGCGTAACTTCCCTAACCGTCTAGGTACTGGCGCTAACGTATTCTTAGCATCAGCAGAGCTTGCAGCAGTAGCGGCAATCTTAGGTAAATTACCTACACCTGCTGAGTACCAAGAGTATGCAGATAAGATCAATGCAACTGCAGCTGATACTTATCGTTACCTGAACTTCCACCGTATGCCTCAATACACTAAAAAGGCAGACCAAGTGATCGTTCAGCAAGCTGTATAATTAGTAATAATTAAATTTATTAGTATAAAAGCCCGCACCTAGCGGGCTTTTTTATTAAGTTTTTGTTCAGTTTGGTTTGTAAAATTAATACATTTGTCTACACTGATTATTGTTAAAAGTTAATAGTTGTAACTTTGTGTTTAATATTGTAACCAAGGAAGGCGGGCATCATTTCTTGGCTGCATAGATTTTGCAAATCAAGGAATTGAACAATGAAAGCACTTCTTCTTTTACTCCCCCTTAGTGGTTCGGCTCTTGCTGTTAACCCCTCTTTTAGTGAAGTTCGACTCGGTTTTGAAACGATTAGCTATAGTGAAACTCTTAATGATGTAGCAGGGTTTGGCAAGTTGAGCCAGTCAATTGATGTGACCAATCCCGCAATACGACAGATATCATACACAGGGATCGATGATGATTGGGGATTCTATATTGAAAGTGCTGCAACAATTTCTACTGAAATTGAAACTGAAACTTGGCATTTGGCAGAGTTTGGCGATATTCAAGAAAATGCATTTAAAACAAAAGCGAATGAGATCGGTTTTAAAGGTGCTTATAATTTTTCAAAAGCCATACAGTTTACTTTAGGCACTAAGTTTTTTACTTCTAGTTTTACACGCTCAAATTTTGCTTTTGTGCAACCAGGTGCGGCGGCATTTGATGAGGCACTGATTGCTATCTCAGATGATCCAGATAACCCCGCTCGTTTTACCTTACCGGGTATGAATAACGCGAACAATGTGGGCGACCAACAAGATTATAACTCCCAGCTACGCCCCGTGGTCTCTGTGTCAGAAGATCAAATGGGTATATTGCTTACTTTAGGTGCCCGTTACGATAGTCGTTTAAAAGACAGTTTTAATAAGTACAGCTGGTATGCAGAAGCTGAATTGAGTACACCCATGTACTCTGAAATTCAAAATACTCAATTTGAAACAACTACATTAACCGACAGTTTTAATGGCTGGGGTGTGTTAGGACGAGTTGGGCTACGTTATCAAATAATGTCACATATTGCGTTAATGGGCGGTATTGATGCGCAATACAAATCTCGCGATATAGTGACTAAGAATCTTGAAAATGGTCAACGTCTGCGCGTACCTGAAGTCGAATATAGTAATGTGTCTTTTGCAGTTGGTTTGCAGTGGAGCTATTAATGAACAAGTTCGCCATAATTAGCTCATTACTTTTATTCTCTTTATCAGGATGTAAAACCATTAACTCGGTTCAGCAAGATTTAGGTTCTCTTGCGAGTAGTATTACAGGTGAAGAACAGGCGACCCCCGAACAAATACAGGCAGCCTATGAAAAAGCCCAAAGTGTCTTCCAAGAAGCACTGACAGCTTATAACCAAATAGATACGGATAACTTAGCGCAATTTGATGAGGAGCGTGTAGCTAAGGCTCGTAAAGTATGGGCGGTGCTTGAGCCTGAGTTTAATGAACTGCGTTTAGCTCCTGAACATGCTTTAAAAAGTGCGTCACTATTCTCATCTGATACGGTTGCAGATGAAGTCATGTCTCAAAGTCAGGAGGTCATTTCCTTGGTTACTGAAGCGCAGCTTGCCAAGCAAAGGATCACATCGGTTTTACAGCCAATTAGAGATGAATTCTCCATTTTAGATCAATTGGATGCTGAAACATCTTATGAAAAGCGTTATCGAGAGCTCGATAAGCAACATCAACAATTAAAGGAAATGCTCATTGACGGGCAAGAGCAGCAAGTTGCTGAGTATGTACCTAAGCTATTAGAGCAACTCATTGATTTAGAAAAAGACGCCGTTGTACAGTTTTATTTCTCTCAGTATATCGAAAAAATTTATGGGCTAGCTAACTCAAAAAAAGTCGATATATTTCCGACAGTTTATCAGGACGTTCGAAAACAATTAGAGCAAGGTGAAACATTTAGTAAAGCTAACTATCGTGAGTACGAGCAAATTAAACAACAAGCTGCTTTATTGTCATTACAAATCGATCGTATTAATAGTCTCTATGCTGAGTACTTAGCCCAAAAATCGGCTATTGATAAAGACACTGTTGAAGCGCACATGCTGAGTCTAGAAAGTGAAATTTATGCATTGACCATGGCTGCTGGTTTGGGTGATCTGAGAGGCCTCTCTTTTCAGGAGCAGCTTCAACAAGTAAGAAAAGCAATTAATTGAGTAAACCAAGAGCCACAGTTCGCTGTGGCTTTTTATCAACGTTAAGGGATTTAGCGTTTACATGGCTAAGAATTTCCCTGCTATAAGTGAATATAATGGAGTATGTATGTTAATTCATAAGCGGCTGTTGGCTGCAGTTATTGGTACCTTATTTTTAGTTGGGTGTGGTGGAGGTAGTGACTCTGAAACTAAACCAGATCCTGTAGACCCCGTTAATCAAAGTCCAACAGTTACTATTAGTGCCGAATCAGAAGGTGCAGAGCAGACTTCTTTTAAATTAAGTGCCGCTGCCACAGATAGTGACGGTAGCATTGCCTCTTACAGTTGGACATCTGATGCTAGTTTTGACTTTGTACAAAGTGATGGATTAACGAGTGCTGAAGCTACTTTTCAAACACCCGATATAGACGCTGATACAACGGTTAATTTCACTGTCACTGTAACCGATAACGATGGGGCAACAGCTTCAGCAAAGCATAGTGTTATATTTAAACGAAATGTATCAACAGTGACAATTACCGGGATAGTAACGGATCAACCAATTGCTAATGCAGAGTTAGAGATTAATGTCGGTAGTGACGTCTTTTCGACCAATGCAGATCAAACCGGTCGCTATACGATAGAGCTTGTTGTGGACGAATCTGCAAGTGATAAGCTTGTACTGGTTAAAGCAAAAGGTCTTGATAGCACCAACCCTGGGGTTGTTTTTGTTTCACAGCTAAGCTCAATTCAAGCGTTATTGGAACAGGCTGGTGAGGATAATACGCTTGATAGTGAAGACAACTTTGGCGTCAACATCACGAATGTAACGACCGCAGAATATGCGCTTTTAACACGTAATAATGAAGAACCTCAATCAGTCGAAGAGCTAAACGCAGCACTGCTAAATGTTGATGCTGACGAAAAGATCTTATTGGCAACTCTCATCAAAATCATCGTGGATAATGCAGATTATGCTCTCCCTGAAGGCGTCGAAAGCACACTCGATCTTGTCAGTGACGAAGATATCGCTAAGAATTTTGAAGATGAAGTAAATGAGAAAGATCCAGATCTCATTGAAGAGACGAAAGAAGAAATTAAAAAAGATGAAAACTTAGTTTCTGATAGCGATGAGCCTATTGTCGGTGATTTTATAGTTAACTCACCTCGTTATTATAACAATGATGCATATCACCTTGTTCTGGCAAGTGACGGTACGGGTGAACTTAATGCAAATACAAGCTCAACACTGACAATGAGTAAAGAATCAGGGGTGTATACATTAGCACTAGCAAATAGTGTAGTGACTTACACTGATGAATATAACGATGGCAATGAATCTTATATTGGGCAAACAAAATTAACAGATATTAGTTTTCAAGTTTTAGCAGAAAATGAGGTTTTCAGAACGATTGAAGTGACTCAAACCACACAAAGAACATTGGACTACCAAAATGGTAGTGAACCCGTTGTGGAACCTTCAATTACTCGAACCTATACAACTAACCTGATTGATAAAGCTAAAACAATAGCACTAAATACTACCGAGTTAACCGAAAACACATGGGTTTTAGACCTAAGAGACAATGATTATGATTCTGCGTCATCTGATGATGAACCTGAAACTTTGCGCTTTTATGCCGATGGTACAGGGGATGTAACGGGTGAGAGCACTGAGGTATTTAGTTGGGAGCTCAATGATACTAAGTTATCTATTAGTTATGATGAAAACGGTGAAACTGGGTTAATTGAGTTTTGGTTTACAAAAGCTCTCTCTGCGGGCTACCAAGTGGTTGCATTAGACACTAGTTTTGATGAGCCAAGTAATACATTAACAGGCTTAATGGTTAAAAAAGCGAATGTAACAACAACCAATGAGGATATTATTGGTCGTTGGCATGGTTTTGTTGGTACGTCTCAATCTTATGATTTGAATATTTATCCTGATGGTAGTGTCGCTATTGGTTTAGGTAATTCAAGTTTCCAAGGTCATATTGAAGATGGCAACTTCTCTAGAAAACGTTTTTATTCAGAAACATATGGTCTTGTTTCAAGTTGTGATGGCTTTGCTGATGACTGTTACCTTGAAAGTGAAATGCAACATGAATTCATTAATATCGTTGGTAGCACCTACTACATAATTAGAACGCTAACTTATTACACTATGGCTGGTGAGGCATATGATGAAGTTAAATCGGTATTCATTTATGAATATAGTAAAGACTTGTCATACTCAGCTTTTACTGAGGAGCTATTAGATGGTGCGATTTCTCTTTACAAAGATGATAGCTCTACAGATGCTATTTACATTCAATACAATGATTTAGGTGAAGTAGAGTATGTTGTCCGTTTTGATGGTGTTGAGCATATAGCAACGTTCAATGATGGCGTATTAAGCTATCAAGTTGATGGCAATACGTGGTTTGTTGAGCTGGTTTTTGCGGATGAAAATGCTGTTACTATTTGCCGATATCAGCAAGGAAGCAGTTGTTCAGCTGATACGCAAATTAGTTACTTACCTAAGCGCCCTAAAGTAACCTTAACTGTGAATCCATCTCAGAACGGTAACCTCTCACCTAGCAGTCAAACTTCGTATTGGTACCAATACGCGTCTTTCGTAATTAGCCCAGATGAAGGGTATGTTGTTGACGAAATTACAGGATGCGAAGGATATATCGAAGGAGCTTATTACCTTGTCTATACCACAGGTGCTGATTGCGAAATTACAGCAACATTTAAACCTGCATTATTAGCCGCTGGCGAGTATATTTTAAATAATAGTGATTTATATAATGCACCAGCCTTGGGCTTATTACTAAATGCAGATAACACTGGCGCTGTAACTCTCAACGGTAGTTCAAATATCAACTGGTATGAAGTTGATGATCACATTGAGTTATCACCTATCGATAGTATTGTCGTGGAAGAATATATCTCTTTCCCTGATGGCATGACAGAGGTTCAATATCGCACGGAGATTAGTTACGCTGAATTAATGCCAATGGCAGAAAAAGGGCTTAATTGGCATTGGCTAACAGTTGAATATAGCTATTATGAGAATGACGTTTTAGTGAATACTAGTACTGAAAGTTCCAATGTTTATGCATTTTCTGATGGCGATGAAATTGCCGTTGTTAGTGATGATGTCGTAGGGCAATGGGCTGTAAGCGCAGAACAAGGAGGTGTGCTATTAAATATGCAGATCAATGCTGATGGAACAGGCTCTTACATAGATATTTTGAGTGATGAGCAAGATACGTTTAGTTGGCAGATCATTGATAGCAATTTAGTACTTAATCACAGCAGTGATAATTCAACAGATACACTCTATTTTACTAAAAACATCAACGTTGGTTACCAATTTTTAGATAAGGGTAATGATAACGAGGGGGACTATGTTGATGCAGGCATGTTTGTTAAACGCAATGAAGTAGCCATTAATGTAAGTAATTTTTCTGGTCGTCATCAGTTCAGAGAGGGTCATGATATTGATTCGCATTGGGCTGAAATCCAAATTTATGACGATGGTGAAATCTTCTTTACCTTTGGAACAAGTTCATATCAAGGAAGCTTTATTAATAACCGCTATATTAGAAGGCTTTATGTAGATACTAGCTCAGGAGGTTGGGAAACAACTGACTTCTGTGATACTAGCTTGGATACATGTTTCCTTTATGGTGAGTTTGTTTACAAGCTAATTGCTATTGATGAAGCCCGATATTTTGTCGAGCGTACTGTAGCGTTCGATGATAATGGCACTGGGGTGCTAGAAAAATTCTCTGCACATCTATATGTACATGATTATGCTAGTTCAACAGCAGTTGATAAATTCTACGACTACAACTTATATAGCTTCACTTTATATGAAAGCGATGGCACAACTTGGTCATTAAGTGAGCAGGATTATAATGAAGATAGTCAGTCTTACGATTACTCACTGACGATTGGAGATCAAAGCATCACGGGTGTTCAATTGGTTGATGGTAAATTGTCATTTATTGAAAATGGCCAAGACACGTTGCTTGAGCTTATCAGTAACAATCGCACCGAACTCGTTTTCTGTAAGTATTTAGCAGGTAATAGTTGTCAGTCACAAGATCAAGTTTCCCTTTCTATGAGCAATTAAACTTGTCGTAAATTGTGCAACCTAAAACAGCCACATTTGTGGCTTTTTTTATTTTTTAGATTAAATATTCTAAAAAATGTGTATAACGATCTTAAAATTATCCAATAAACCTTGCTGGTTTACATAAAAACGCAAATATTCCCTACTAATTGAATTAAAATCCTCGCCAATATTCTCAACGTATTAAGGCGAGATCGAAATGACTACATTAAACAACCAGAACCTTCTACAACTTCGTTTTGTAAGCCAAGCGCACATTGACGCAGTTAAGCCTTCTTTTGCTAACCTACCTGCTAACCCATACGCAGATGGTGAATTTCGTAAGCGTCGTTATTCAGTAATCAAAGTTGTTGATGGTGAATTAAAACTACAACCAACAAAAGCATTCGTGCAAGATGACTCAATCAATACCTTCCAAGGTAATGTTGAGCGTACCTATGAAAATCTAGAAGATAGCTTATTAGCGACTGATGGTATGAAGCAAATCGTGAATCAGTTCCGCGATATGACGGGTATCAGCGATGATCGCGATATTGAAATTCACCAATTCAGAATGCTTGCGATCGACAGTGACACACCCGCTGCGCCTGAAGGTGTTCACCAAGATGGTTTTGATCACGTATGTGTATGTGGTGTATCACACGAAAACCTAGAGGGTGGTGAGCTGCTTGTTTATGAACACCAGCAGGCTGAACCATGTTTCAAAATGGAAATTAAAGACGGCATGTTCGCACTGATTAATGACCGTGAAGTATGGCACAACGCTACACCAATGAATAAATTAGACGCAAGCAAAGAAGGTTACCTTGATTGCTTCGTACTAACTGCGTAAGGGTAAACCATGAACTTAACGCAATTACGTCGCCAGTTCCCTGCACTTATGCAACAAGTTGCTGGTCAGTCACCGATTTTCCTTGATGGTCCAGGTGGCTCGCAAGTACCACAGTCAGTTCTAAGCGCTATGAGTGCATATTTGGGTTACTTCAACTCAAACTTAGGCGGCGCATTTTTCTCAAGTGATAAAACGGTAGAGTTAATGGCAAATGCTCGCCAAGCTGCAGCCGATTTATTAAATGCGCCATCTAAAGAGCAAATCGTGTTTGGTGCAAACATGACAAGCTTAACGTTTAGCTTTAGCCGTGCCATCTCGCGTGATTGGACTGCTGATGATGAAATTATTGTCACCAATGCAGATCACTTCTCAAATGTATCATCTTGGCAGCAAGCTGCTGAAGATAAAGGCGCGACAGTAAAAACTACCCTTATCAACGAAGCTGATTGCAGCCTAGATATGGCACATTTTGAAAGCCTTTTATCTAGCAAAACAAAGCTTGTTGCAGTGACGTATGCATCAAACACCACAGGTTCAATTAATGACATTAAACGCATCGTTGAGCTTGCACATGCTGTTGGTGCGCTAGTGTATGTTGATGCCGTTCATTACGCACCTCATGAGCTTGTAGATGTACAAGCACTTGATTGTGACTTCTTAGCCTGCTCTGCATATAAGTTCTTTGGTCCTCACCTTGGTATTGTCTATGGCAAACGTGAGCATCTTGAAGGTTTCACACCATATAAAGTTGAACCTGCAAAAGATGTTGCGCCAGGTCGCTGGGAAACGGGTACACAAAGCTTTGAAGCGCTAGCTGGCTTAATTGCAGCTGTTGATTACATTGCTGCAATTAGTGAACTTGATGATAGTCATTCACGTCGAGAAAAACTCGCGGCTGCATTTGCTATGACTAAACAACACGAAATGGCATTAAGTAAGCATTTCTTAACGCGTTTAGCAGATTACCCACGTATCAAGTTATTTGGTATTGATGAACTAGAGCGTATAGCTTATCGCACACCGACTTTTGCTTTAACTTTTGAAGGCATCGAGCCACGTGTTGTGTCTGAATTTTTAGGTAAGCAACATATTTGTGTGTGGGATGGTAACTTCTACGCCCAAGGCTTATGTAAGCAGCTAGGTGTATTAGAAACCGGTGGTGTAGTACGCATTGGTTGTATGCATTACAACACAGTTGAAGAGCTTGATAAGGTTTTTGATTTATTTGATCAATTACTAGCAGATTAAAGCTGAGCTTTAATTAAGCTATAAGCAGCCCGAGTGGGCTGCTTATTACCGCTAGGATTGTGGTTGGCCATATATTTGTTCCGCGCGGTTGAATAAGACCCACGAGGTTAAAATATACTTATCATTTGAAATTGGCTTATTACCACGGTGCGTGTGGGTAAAATAGCCCGGTGCTACGACCATAGAACCCTGTTTAGGCGATATTTTTCGTTGTTGATAGTAAAACTCTGTTTCACCACCTTCTTCTACATCATTTAAATAGAACATAAATAACAGCACACGATGCAGAGCTTCGTTGTGGCCAGCTTGCGGGTATACCTCGCTATGCCAATAAGGGTAGCCACCTTTATTGATATCGTATTTCTGTGCTTGAATTGGACCCATGCGGAAAATTTGCTGCACGAGTAATGGCAATTGTGGTTTGCCGACTTCTTCAAAGTTATCTTGTGTTAGGTCAACAGGTTTGCCTGTTTGCGGATGGTAAACCTTTAAACCAAAGGCACCAATCATCATAAAAATATGCTCTTCAAGGTATTTGAAGACGTAACCCGCAGTCGTTTGTTGAATATGCTTTAGTTGCTCAGCGTATTCGGGGTGGTTATTAAGGTATAAATCGCGGCTGTCTTTTTTCGCTAAATCTACTCCGCCTGAGGTAATGCCTTGTTTTAAATGCGGGCTTTGTTCAAATACCGTGATAAAGTTGTCGCAAAATTCTTTGCTGAGGGCGTTTTCGTATACGCGAATAAAGTCCGTCATGAGCTACCTTTAGTTTATATTTTTTATAGGGTTACTATGTTTACTGAAACTATCACACCACGCTTTAGCGAAACAGATGTGCTAGGGCACATCAACAATACCGTACTCCCTGTATGGTTTGAAGCCGCCCGAGCGCCTATTTTCAGGTTTTTTACGCCCGATTTAAACCCTTATGAGTGGAAACTGATCATTGCTAAGGTTGAAGTAAGCTTTGTGGGTGAGTTGTTTTATGGTCACGATGTCACAGTGAAAACCAGTGTTGAGCACATCGGCTCTAGTTCATTTGTACTGCGTCAAGAGGCTTGGCAGCAAGATAACTGCTGTGCCGTTGGTAAAACCGTACTAGTACGTTACGACTTCGCAAATAAATGTTCGCAAAAACTTAATGAGCAAGAAAGGGCTGACCTTACAGCGCATTTAATCGCTGAGTAATACCCCATTTTTTGCCGACATTTATGAACGCTTGGGGTAAAATGCGCCTTCATTATTTTGACTGAGTAATTTTGGGTTACACGCAATGCTGTTAATGATCGACAATTATGATTCGTTTACATACAACCTAGTGCAATATTTTCAGCGCTTAGATCAAGATGTATTAGTTAAACGAAACGATGAGATCAGCATTGCTGAGATTAAACAACTTAACCCAGAGCACATCGTACTATCGCCTGGGCCATGTTCACCAAACGAAGCGGGTATTTCTTTGCAAGTGGTTGAACAACTAAAAGGTCAGTTGCCAATTCTTGGTATTTGCTTAGGTCACCAAACTATTGCTCAGGCTCTAGGTGCTGATGTTATTCGTGCAAAGCAAGTGATGCATGGTAAAACCTCGTTAGTTAAGCATACCAATCAAGGTGTGTTTAACGGTTTGGCAAATCCACTAACGGTATGCCGGTACCATTCTTTAGTGGTGGATAAACAAAGCCTGCCTAGTGACTTCACTATTACTGCATGGACAGAACAAAATTCTGATTTTGATGAAATTATGGGGATCATGCATAATGATTTAGCACTTGAAGGAGTGCAATTTCACCCCGAAGCAATTTTGACCCAACAAGGGCTTGAATTACTTGCTAACTTTTTAACTCGCTTCTAACCTTAGGCTAGTGAATTAACAAATATGACCGACAATACGCCTGTGCAAATGACCGAAGAAAACCGACAACAAAGGACTGCGATGGTGCTTAATGAGCGCGCGCATGATCTTTTGCTTGGTCACAGTTTTGCACAGCGTCAAATTGGCTATATTCACACCCTCGAAATTGATTATGGCGAATCAATGGAACAGCGAACTCTATTAGAAGTAGAAGTTGCTGCTGAGAAAAAACGTCAAAAGAGCAGTACAGCTCACCATAAATACCGTGCACAGGCGAGCAAGCAATTACACCAAGTGATTGAGGCTGCCATGCACAAGCAGCTTGAAGACATTGATTCAGTAATTCATGAAACTATAGGGATTCAAGATAGCGTACCTGCTATTTTAGATATTTTAGCTGTGCGCTCGGCCTCAGTAGGTCGACTAGAGCCGTTAGTTAAAGATTTGAGTTGGTTAGGTCGTGAGCTTGTTGCGTTTGTGAATTTACCTTTCTATCGAAAACAACGTAATAAACACACTTCAGTTCAAGTCGATAACCCACTGTTAGCGCTACGCTACATTGGTTTAGATAATTTAAAGTTTGTCGTGCCAACCTTTGCGGTACGTCATTGGATGCCACACAGTACAGAGCCATTTCCACTACTAAAGCGTCGACTTCGTGATAACTCAATGGCGTGTGCCATTGCTGCTCAAGAACTTGCTAAATTAAATGGTGTAAATGAGGTGCACGCGTTTACCTTAGGTATGCTACTCGACGTGGGTAAGATAGCGCTAGTCCGTATATACCTTCGTATTTTTGAGTTAGTTTGGCAGCGCCAAGTAACTAAAGCCCGTGATGAGCAAAAGAAAGATCTACACACAGCTTTATTAGAGCTAAAACCGGATCCTTTATTTTTAAGCACCTTGCTAAATAAGCAGTCGATGAAGGTAACAGCCACCGTAATTGAGAAAATGGCTTTTAGGTATTTGCCATTTAATGCGGTAATGCAGCAGTTAACTACACCTTTAGCTAAAAACGATGAGTATTTGCCGCTTACCAAGGTGATTTTAAAAGCACGTTGTTACGCTCAGTATTTAAGTTTAAATGAGCATCAACTAGTCGAAAATGACGAAACCGAACGTTGGTTTGCACACTTCGATTTCACTAAAGAAGAGCTTGATCAGCTAGTAAAATGCAATTTTGATCGCTTTCATATTCAAATTAATTAAAAAAATTGTTAATTTTTTTGCGACTATTCATTCATTGTTTATCAATCCGCAGTGACAAATTTTTTCTCTTTAGCCTCTGCTTGGCTCACTAGCCGTAAGCCTTTTTATAGTATTTAGAGTAAAAAATAGCCTTCAAATAGTTATTCACTATCCATGAAAAAATATCTCAAGCCCTTTATTTTCAAGGGCTACATGAAAGTTTTCTAAGAGACAGGACGAAAATTTTCTGGAATAATGGATGAATGAAAATTGAACCAAAGAGTAATTTTGGTGATTTTGCGCTAAGCTCAATCGGCTAAGTAAAATGGCTTAGTTTAGCTTTAGAGCGCCACCTTACTCTGAGTGTGCTTACAATTATGAGGATATAAAATGACAGTCAATCGCGAATTATTTGATCAAGTAATGGTTCCTAACTATGCACCATCAAGTGTTATTCCAGTTCGAGGCGAAGGCTCTCGCGTATGGGACCAAGAAGGTCGCGAATTTATCGATTTTGCTGGTGGTATTGCTGTTAACTGTCTTGGCCATTGTCACCCAGCTCTTGTAAGTGCATTAAAAGAGCAAGGCGAAAAAATTTGGCACTTATCAAATGTAATGACTAATGAGCCAGCGCTTCGCTTAGCTAAAAAGCTAACTGACGCAACGTTCGCTGAAAAAGTATATTTTGCTAACTCTGGTGCAGAAGCTAACGAAGCGGCACTTAAACTTGCACGCCGTTTTGCACTTGATAACTTTGGTGAGCAAAAGTCACAAATTATCTCATTCAACAAAGGTTTCCACGGCCGTACCTTCTTCACAGTAACAGTAGGCGGTCAAGCTGCATACTCTGATGGTTTTGGTCCTAAACCTGGTGATATCGTTCACTGTGACTACAACGATTTAGCTGCATTTGAAGCGCTTATCTCAGACAGCACATGTGCAGTAATGATGGAGCCTCTGCAAGGTGAAGGCGGTATCATTTCTCCAACTGCTGAGTTTGTTGAAGGTGTTCGTGAGTTATGTACTAAGCATAATGCACTACTAATCTTTGATGAAGTACAAACAGGTGTTGGCCGTACGGGTGAGCTTTATGCTTATCAAGGTTTAAATGTAACTCCTGATATCTTAACGACTGCAAAAGCGTTAGGTGGTGGTTTCCCTATCGGTGCAATGATCACCACAACTGATATTGCTAAGCACTTAAAAGTAGGTACTCATGGTTCTACTTACGGTGGTAACCCTCTTGCGTGTGCAGTAGCAGAAGCTGCATTCGACACAGTAAATACTCCTGACGTACTTAACGGTGTTAAAGAAAAGTCAGCGTTATTCCGCGAGTTATTAACTGCGATTAACGAAAAGTACAATGTATTCACTGAAATCCGTGGCGAAGGTCTATTAATTGGTGCTGTAGTAACAGAGCAATTCAAAGGTCGTGCAAAAGAGTTTTTAGTGGCTGGTACAGCAGAAGGCGTTATGTCTTTAGTTGCTGGCGCTGATGTTGTTCGTTTCACTCCGTCACTTGTAATTCCAGAAGCTGATATCCGCGAAGGTATGGCTCGTTTCGAAAAAGCAGTTGCAAAAGTCGTTAACGGCTAAACGAAACTGTCATTTCAGGGCAAGTTAAGCTTGCCCACATTTCTTAATTTACCGTTATTTATAAGGGAGCAAGCGGACTTATGATGATCCTTCGCCCAATCCAGCAAAGCGATTACCAAGCGTTAGTAAAGATTGCTGTTGAGTCAGGCCATGGCTTTACGTCTTTGCCTAATAATGAAGAGTTATTACAAAAGAAAATTGATCATTCTGTCAGCTCATTTGCAAAAGCAGCACAGCAGCCAGGTGATGAAGGTTACTTGTTTGTTCTTGAAGATAGCGAAACGGGTGAAGTTGTAGGGACTTCGGGTATTGAAGCCGCTGTTGGTTTAGATGATGCTTTTTATCATTATCATTTAAGCAAAGTAATTCATTCTTCTCGTACGCTAGACGTGTATAAAGCCGTTGATATTTTAACTCTGTGTAATGATTACACCGGTGCAACTGAGCTATGTACATTATTCTTAAAAGATGGCTACCGTAAAAATAATAACGGTAAATTGCTTTCAAAAGCGCGTTTTATGTTTATTAATCAACATAGAGAACGTTTTGCTGACACCGTCATTGCTGAAATGCGTGGTGTGTCTGACGAAAGCGGCGAAAGCCCATTCTGGCAATGGCTAGAAGAGCACTTTTTCTCAATGGACTTTCCAACGGCAGATTACTTAACGGGTATTGGCCAGAAAGTATTTATTGCTGAGTTAATGCCTAAATACCCAATTTACGTCAACTTACTGAGCAAAGATGCACAAGCTGTGATTGGTCAAGTACATGACAACACACGCCCTGCGATTGAACTATTAAAGAGCGAAGGTTTCACCTTTAATGGTTATGTAGACATTTTTGATGCAGGTCCAACTGTTGAAGCAAAAGTAGATAACATTGCTACAGTCAGAAATGCCCACACAGTTAAAGTTGAAATTGGTGAAAGCCAAGGCGACACCACGGTATTGTTAGCAAATGATAAAATTGCTGATTTTAGAGCAACCGTGACTCAAGTTAGCCTATCATGCGATGCCGATAGCATCGTAATCTCAAGTGAACTAGCAAAAGCACTTCACTTAGAAGCGGGTGATTCAGTATCACTTGCAGAACTATAGAATTCAGGAGACATATTAATGACTCATGCAGCGCAATTTATTAATGGTCAATGGCAAGCAGGCCTTGGTCATACTTTTCAATCTGTAAACCCAGCAAATAACGATGTAATCTGGCAAGCAAACACTGCCACTGCTGAACAAGTAGACGGCGCAGTCGCTGCTGCACGTGAAGCGTTTTACAGCTGGGCTGATAAAACATTTGCAGAGCGTTTAGCGATTGTAAAAACATTCGCAGAAACGCTTAAAGAGCACAGCGAAGAATTAGCGATTGCTATCGCACAAGAAACAGGTAAACCACTTTGGGAAACACGCACTGAAGCAGGTGCGATGGTGGGTAAAATTGCTATCTCTGAAAAAGCATTTTTAGAGCGTACAGGCGATGTTGAAAACCCAATGCCACAAGGTCGTGCGATGATCCGCCACAAGCCTCATGGTGTTGTAGCGGTGTTTGGCCCTTATAACTTCCCTGGTCACTTACCAAATGGTCACATTGTACCTGCATTATTAGCAGGTAATACCGTGGTATTTAAACCGTCTGAGCTAACGCCAGCAGTTGCTGAGTTAACGTTAAAGTTATGGCAAAAGGCGGGTCTCCCTGCAGGTGTAATCAACCTTGTGCAAGGTGAAGTAGAAACGGGTAAAGCGCTTGCATCTCATAAAGGGATCGACGGTTTATTCTTTACTGGCTCTTCGCGCACTGGTCATATTTTACATGAACAGTTTGCTGGTCAGCCGGGTAAAATCTTAGCCTTAGAAATGGGTGGTAATAACCCGCTTATCGTTACTGATGTTGCTGATACTAAAGCGGCTATTCACGATATTATTCAATCAGCGTTTATCTCTACAGGTCAACGTTGTACGTGTGCGCGCAAGTTATTCTTACCTGTAGGCGAGCAAGGCGATGCCATCTTAGCGGGTCTTATTAAAGCAACTAAAGCTATTAAAGTCGGTGACTACGACGCAGAAGAGCAACCTTTCATTGGGTCAATGATTTCTTCAGTAGCAGCAGCTGGTATGGTCACAGCACAACAGCAACTTGTTGAGCTTGGCGCTGAAGTGTTAGTTGAGCTAACGCACAAAGAAAATACCGGCTTTGTAACACCGGGTATTTTAGAGTGTACAAATGTCGCTAACTTCCCAGACGAAGAGCACTTTGGACCACTTCTTAAAGTATTCCGCTTCACTGATTTTGATGCCGCTATTGATAAAGCGAATGACACAAGCTTTGGTTTATCAGCTGGTTTATTAAGCGACAGCGCAGCAGATTACGACCATTTCTTACGTCGTATTCGCGCAGGTATCGTAAACTGGAACCGTCCTATCACAGGTGCATCAAGTGCAGCACCATTTGGTGGTATTGGTGCATCAGGTAACCACAGAGCAAGCGCATATTATGCTGCTGACTATTGTGCATACCCAGTCGCTTCGGTTGAGCTTGAAAAAGTAGCAATGCCAGCGACATTAAGCCCAGGCTTAAAAATCGATTAATAATCGTAAATCATTATAAAAAGCAGCTTCGGCTGCTTTTTTTGTATGAGATGCTTGGCAAAGGTAGCAATTAAAAGCGCTTTCTGCTTAAATCTAAAGAGATAGTTTTTTATTAGGTGTGCAGTCGTATGGTTTTAGATAGGCAAGGGTACGATGATCTTGTCATGTATCTCACTCAAAATTTAGCGCTTTTTGAGAAGCCGGGTCAAATTAAACCAGGAGCTCCAACAGTGTTAGAGCTTATTGAAGACGTGATAGCAGAAAATGTCATGTTACTTTGCGAGCAACACACAGAGCTTAATACTGAACAACGCAGCCAAATTGTTCGCGAAGTCGACGGTATCGTATATGACTTACAAGAAGTGCTGAGCAGCGTTACAAATCACACAGTAACCGTAGAACAACACGCGTTTATTGATGAGTTTGCTGGATTAGTAAAAAACTTATTCGATAGTGCTGTTGTCGAAAGTGCCTAACTTATAAAGCACAACACAATTTCTAGTCTTTAAGCGAGCAGCTCAAAGTTAGCAACTCGCTTTCCTTTAAAGCTCACCTCTTATCCCTTGCATCTGTGTGTGACTTGCTTACAATCAAGCAAAATAACTTTAAGAGATAAAGCACATGCAAGCGAATGTAAAATGGGTAGAAGGCGATACGTTTATTGGCCTTTCAAATTCAGGTCACAATGTAGTTTTTGATGCAGGTAGCGATAGCGCTGCGCCAAGCCCAATGGAAATGGTTTTAATGTCAGCGGGCTGTTGTTCATCTGTTGATGTTGTTAGTATTTTAAAAAAAGCAAAACAGTCATTTTCTGATGTGCAAGTTAAGCTATCTGCAGAGCGTGCTGAGTCAGCACCTCGCGTGTTTAACAAGATTAATCTACACTTTGTGGTTACCGGTGATAATGTCTCTGAAAAGCACCTTGCAAGAGCGGTACAATTATCTGCTGAAAAGTATTGTTCTGTAGCCTTAATGCTTGATAAGACAGTAGAAATTACGCATAGTCATGAAGTTGTGCAAGAACAGGTAAAATAACGCTTTTTCCGAGCAGGAAATTCGTATAAAATCCGCGAACTTTTATTTCTGCTGGTGCAGGTTTCACTCGTTTTAAGGTTGGTTTAGCATGAATAAACCCTTCGATAAAATTAAGCTTCATGGCTTTAATAACTTAACTAAGAGCTTAAGTTTTAGTATTTACGATATTTGTTACGCAAAGACGGAACAACAGCGTAAAGAATATATTGAATATATCGACGAACAGTACAGTGCTGATCGCCTTACCGATATTTTAGGTGAAGTTGTGGATATTATTGGCGCAAACATTCTAAATGTTTCTCGCCAAGATTATGACCCGCAAGGCGCCAGCGTAACAATCTTGATCTCTGAAGAGCCAATTGAGCAACAAACAACGTATGACGTTGATGAAGCGCCGGGTCCTCTTCCTGAAACAGTGGTAGCGCACTTAGACAAGAGCCACATCTGTGTTCACACATACCCAGAAGCACACCCTGATGATGGTATTTGTACGTTCCGTGCTGATATCGAAGTATCAACGTGTGGCATTATTTCGCCATTAAAAGCGTTAAACTTCTTAATTCACAGCCTTGAGTCTGATGTTGTAACAATTGACTACCGCGTACGTGGTTTTACTCGTGACGTAGATGGTGTAAAACACTATATCGATCACGCGATTAACTCAATTCAGAACTATATGACTGAAGATACCAAAGAAGCGTACCAAATGATGGACGTGAACGTGTATCAAGAGAACTTGTTCCACACTAAGATGATGTTAAAAGAAACTGACTTGAATACTTACCTATTCGGTGTTTCTACAGCAGATCTTTCGGAAGAAGAAGAAGAAGCCATCTACTCTAAGCTGACCCGCGAGATGCAAGAAATCTTCTACGGTCGCAACTTACCAGACACTGAGTAAGTCACTATAGCTTTAAAGAGACGGCGCGTAATGTAAGTTACGCGCCGTTTTTTATGCCTCATTGACTGCACTCATCTGTACTTATATGCTGATTAAAAGGCCAATTTAAGGATAGATATGTCAGTTGTTCTCTCGCAGTCAGTATTTTTAGCAGAGCAAGTTCGTGACCATGAAGGACCCGCAGCTAAGCGCTCTGGCGTAACCTTGTATGAGCTTATGGAGCGAGCAGGGCTGGCGACTTATCAGCAAGCTATCAGCTATTTTCCTAAAGCAAGTACATTCGTAGTGTTAGCGGGCGTTGGTAACAATGCCGGTGATGGTTATGTTGTTGCTCGCTTAGCTAAACAAGCGGGCAAACAGGTTACGGTTATTGCAGCAATATCTGATAAACCGCTCAAAGGCGATGCGCTCAGTGCTCAGCAAGCTTGGCTAGACGCAGGAGGGATAATAACCGCTGATACCAGTGCTATTGAGCAAGCAGATATCATTATTGATGGCCTGCTTGGCACGGGAATTCAAAGCGCGGTGCGCGAGCCTTTTTCAACCTTGATTAAAGCAGCTAACGTGAGCCAAGTGCCGATAGTTGCTATTGACCTACCCTCAGGCATACATGCCGACACAGGTGTGGTACAAGGAGTTGCAATAAAAGCCGCGCTTACTGTGACTTTTGTGGGGATTAAACAAGGCTTAGTGACAGGGCAAGGTAGAGCGCATGCAGGGACATTAGAGTTTAATGATTTAGGTATTGAAGATGCCTTTTTAAAACAGACATCACCCACGGCTGAGCTTATTAATTATCAGAGCCAAGCTAGGCTTCCTGAGCGCGATAACAATAGCCATAAAACCAGCCATGGTAAATTGCTGTGTGTTGGTGGTAATGCCGGCACTGCCGGCGCTATTCGTTTAACTGCAGAGGCAGCGCTTCGCACCGGTGCGGGTATGGTCAAAGTGTATACCCATAGTAGCTCTATTCTACCAGTAAGTATTGGCCGGCCAGAATTAATGGTGACAGATACAAATCTGATTAGCGCTCTTGAGTGGGCAACCTGTATTGCTATGGGCCCAGGGCTTGGGCAAGACACTTGGTCGGAAACAACCTTTGAAGCAGTAATGCAGTATTGCTTTACTAATAATAAGCCTCTGGTTATTGATGCTGATGCACTTAATTTAATGGCTCAGCATGCTTCGTCATTTCCATTAGCTAATACCGTTATCACACCACACCCAGGTGAGGCAGCAGGGTTACTTAATTGTCGCGCTAGCGATATTGAAGAAAATCGCTTTCATGCAGTAAAGCAGCTTGCACGTAGCTATACTACTACTTGTGTACTCAAAGGTGCTGGAAGCTTAATTGCTGATAATAACCAAACATGGGTGTGTACAGATGGAAATCCTGCACTTGCGGTTGGCGGCAGTGGCGATGTATTAACAGGTATCATAGCGGCATTGATCGCACAGGGGCTTACTCCTCAGCAAGCAGCTTGCTTAGGCGTAACCTTACATGCAAAAGCTGGTGATATTGCCGCAGAGCGTGAGGGCGAAAGAGGTATGTTACCGAGTGATTTGTTTGCGATAGTGAGGGAGTTGATTAACTGAGCCGTCAGCCGTCAGCCGTCAGCCGTCAGTTTCTGATAGCTGACAGCTTAAAACTGATAGCTAAAAGAAAACCCAGCCGGAGCTGGGTTTTTTAAGCAAAGTGCTTGGGAGGGATAATTACATCATGCCGCCCATACCACCCATGCCGCCCATGCCGCCCATATCTGGAGCAGCTGGTACATCTTCTTTCGGGATTTCAGCAACCATAGCTTCAGTTGTGATCATAAGACCTGCGATTGAAGCTGCGTACTGTAGTGCCGAACGCGTTACTTTAGTTGGGTCTAAGATACCCATTTCGATCATGTCGTTGTACTCGCCTGATGCTGCGTTGTAACCGTAGTTACCTTCACCGCCTTTTACTGAGTTAACAACAACAGATGCTTCGTCACCTGCGTTAGTTACGATTTGACGAAGTGGTGCTTCCATCGCACGTAGTGCAACTTTGATACCGTGGCTTTGGTCTTCGTTGTCGCCAGCAAGTTCAACAAGTTTGCTTGCTACGCGAACTAGTGCAACACCACCACCTGGTACAACACCTTCTTCAACCGCTGCGCGAGTTGCGTGTAGTGCATCTTCAACGCGGTCTTTTTTCTCTTTCATTTCGATTTCAGTTGCTGCGCCAACTTTGATTACTGCAACACCGCCAGCTAGTTTAGCCATACGCTCTTGTAGTTTCTCTTTATCGTAGTCAGACGTCGCTTCTTCGATTTGTGCTTTGATTTGTGCAACACGACCATTGATGCCGTCTTCTTCGCCTGCACCGTCGATGATTGTTGTATCATCTTTAGTGATCACAACGCGCTTCGCTGTACCTAGGTCTTCGATTGTCGCTTTCTCTAGCTCTAAACCGATTTCTTCAGAAATAACAGTACCACCTGTTAATACTGCGATGTCTTGTAGCATTGCTTTACGACGGTCGCCGAAACCAGGTGCTTTAACCGCAGATACTTTAACGATGCCGCGCATGTTGTTCACAACAAGAGTTGCAAGTGCTTCACCTTCAAGGTCTTCAGCAATGATAAGTAGTGGCTTGCTAGCTTTTGCAACAGCTTCTAATGTAGGTAGTAGCTCACGGATGTTAGATACTTTTTTATCTACAAGTAGAATGAATGGGTTGTCTAGCTCTACAGCGCCTTTTTCAGCGTTGTTGATGAAATATGGAGAAAGGTAACCGCGGTCAAACTGCATACCTTCAACGACGTCTAGTTCGTTTTCTAACGACTGACCTTCTTCAACAGTGATAACGCCTGAATCACGGCCTACTTTTTCCATTGCTTCAGCAATGATGTCACCGATTTCTTTATCAGAGTTAGCAGAAATAGTACCTACTTGTGCAATTGCTTTAGTGTCTGCACATGGAACAGAAAGTGCTTTAAGCTCTTCAACTGCTGCAGTAACTGCTTTGTCGATACCGCGCTTAAGGTCCATTGGGTTCATACCCGCTGCAACTGCTTTTAAGCCTTCGTTTACGATAGCTTGTGCTAATACTGTTGCAGTTGTTGTACCGTCACCTGCAGCGTCATTCGCTTTCGACGCTACTTCTTTAACCATTTGTGCGCCCATGTTTTCGAACTTGTCTTCAAGCTCGATTTCTTTTGCTACAGATACACCATCTTTAGTGATCACTGGAGCGCCGAATGATTTGTCTAATACAACGTTACGGCCTTTAGGACCTAAAGTTACTTTTACTGCGTTTGCTAAAATGTTTACGCCAGTTAGCATTTTGCCACGTGCGTCACCTGCAAAAAGTACTTCTTTTGCTGCCATGATTAAATTCCTCTTAAATTCTGTAAACGGGTTGCTAAACGAAAAGTAGGATTAGCCTACAATGCCTAGAATGTTATCTTCACGCATGATCAGGTACTCTTGACCTTCGATCTTTTCAGCTTTTTCAACATAAGAGCCGAACAGCACAGTGTCACCGGCTTTAACTTCTAATGCTCTTACTTCACCGTTGTCTAAAACACGGCCATTACCAACAGCGATAACTTCTCCGCGAGTTGATTTTTCAGCTGCAGAGCCAGTTAATACAATACCGCCAGCAGACTTAGTTTCTTCTTCTAGACGCTTAACGATGACGCGATCATGTAAAGGACGAATGTTCATTTATTTAGTTCTCCTAACAGTTTCTGAACAGTACAGAAAAAATCTTGTGTTATTGCAGGGGAGTGCTAAGCCACCCGTTGCGTTTCATTGCATTCATTAATGGGGGTGGCTTAAAAAAATCCAAGTACAAAAATTAAAAAATTTTAATCTTTTCGCTCAAATTCACCATCAATAGTTGTCGGTTGATGGTTTGGCTCTTCATGAGTGGTTGTTTTACTATGATATTGGAAGTGTGCAGAGCCTTGATTTGCCTGCGAACTCATACGCACAGTTGCTTGACTAGCAAGACCTGCAGCCAGTTTGTTGCGAATCGCTGGCGTGAGTAGTAAAAAGCCAAAAAAGTCAGTCATGATGCCTGGTGTCATTAATAAAACACCGGCGATAATGACACATAATCCAGTAAATAATTCTTTTGCAGGCATTTGCCCTTGTGCCATTTGTAATTGCACGTTTTGAATCGCGCCCATACCTTGCTGCTTCACTAATTTCGCACCGACAATCGCGGTCACAATTACAAGCGCTATGGTGGCAAAGCCGCCGATCACTTCACTCACTTGGATGAGTAACGCGATCTCCACAATCGGCACTAAAATAAATAACAAAAACAAAAATCTAAACATAACGCTCTCTAAAAAATGTCATTCTCTTTCGAGTCAGTGAAATATAAATTGGGGTGAGCAGGTCATTTTTCAAGACGGAACCTAGGATCACCTTGCTCGCTACACATTATAGTTACTATCGGCTACTATGGTGCGACTCACGTAATCAAATAAAGGTTCCTTATGACTACGCATTTTCGACTTATTTTTACGACTTGTGCAAATGAGGCTGAAGCCCGCCAGTTGGCACAACATCTAGTTAAAGAAAAGCTAGCTGCTTGTGTGAATATTTTGCCTACTATTGAATCTATTTACATGTGGGAAGGCGAGGTGACTCAAGCTATTGAGAGTAAGTTACTGATCAAAACTAAGTCAGAAAAAATGAATGAGGTGATCCAAACTATCAAGAAATTGCATAGTTATGAGGTGCCTGAAATTCAGGTCGTTGATGTGGCTACAGGCAATTTAGCCTATTTTAATTGGATGGATGAGGTACTTAATTAATGCGATCGTTCCTTTTATTACTTTGTGCATTGTGGCTTATGCCAGCAAGCGCGAGTAATAACAATTTACTTGGAAATCTACTACAACCTGCGGAGCAAACATTTCTCCCAGTTGATCAGGCTTTTGTTTTCGATTTTGACCAGCAAGGCAAAACGTTATTTATTGGCTGGGATATTGCGCCTGATTATTACCTTTATAAAAAGAAAGTCGAAATTATTGCCAAAGGCGCAGATATTGAAGTTCCTGATCTTGGCAAGGGCGTGATTATTGAAGATGAGTTTTTTGGTAAGACCGAGGTATTCTTTGATTCGTTAAGTGTGGTTTCTAAGCTCAGTAACGTCACAGAAGGTGCGGTTGTTAAAGTGCGTTTTCAAGGCTGTGCCGAGGCGGGGTTATGTTATCCGCCAGAAGTTAGAACCATTCCTTTATCTGTGATTGCAGGTGAGCAAGTATCACAGGCTGCAGATGCGGGGAACGCATTAGCGGCATTAACACAAGCAGCCGATACTAATGAAGCGTCATCAGCCCCTTCTCAAGAAGTTTCAAAACCAGCTGGTGAGCAGTCATATACCGATAAGCTGGCATCGCAAGGTTTACTAACTAACCTAGTAATCTTCTTTTTAGTTGGTGTTGGTCTTGCCTTTACGCCATGCGTATTCCCAATGTTTCCGATTTTGTCGAGCCTTATAGCGGGTCAGCAGAATTTATCGACTAAAAAAGCGTTCTCGCTGTCGTTTGTATATGTACAAGGTATGGCCGTTACTTACGCAGCACTGGGCTTAGTGGTTGCATCATTAGGTGGGCAAGTACAAGGGTATTTACAGCATCCTACTGTACTAATTAGCTTTAGTATCTTATTTGTATTATTGGCAATGTCGATGTTTGGCTGGTACGAAATCAAATTACCTAGCGGCATGATGAATAAGCTCACTCAGGTTAGTAACCAGCAAAAAGGCGGCAACTATGTTGGCGTATTTATGATGGGTGTACTGTCTGGTTTGATTGCCTCACCGTGTACAACAGCACCATTGTCTGCTGCTTTACTTTATGTGGCGCAAAGTGGTGACTATCTTGTCGGTGGTTTAACACTTTATGTGCTCAGTTTAGGCATGGGCTTACCGTTATTATTACTGGGGACTTCTGGCGGTAAATTACTACCAAAAGCCGGTGGTTGGATGGAGCAAGTGAAAACCCTATTTGGTTTCATTATGCTAGTTGTACCACTTATTCTGCTTGAGCGTATTGTTGATATTGAAATCATTTGGTTAATGGCGGGTTTATTAGCTCTTGCTACAGCACTTTATTTACACCATTGGCAAAGTGGTCAATCACAAAGCAAGCTAAAAACAGCATTGTGGTTTGCAGCAACCTTATTGGTTGTGACTGGGGCGAGTTTAACGAAAAATTATTTTTGGCCTAGTAAAGCGGTGGTTGCTGAAGCTGCTGTAAAAACACATGGTTTTAGACAAGTTGCTAATCTAAGTGAATTAAAAGAAGAAATTGCACAGGCAAGTAGCGAGGGGCGCTTAGTAATGGTCGACTTATATGCCGACTGGTGCGTTGCCTGTAAAGAGTTTGAGCACTACACGTTTCCTGACGCTAAAGTGCAAGAGCAATTTGCTCACTTTGAATTAATTCAAATCGATTTAACTGAAAGCGATGCAAAAACCATAGAGCTAATGGAAGAATACACGGTATTTGGGTTGCCGAGCATTTTGTTCTTCGATAGCCAAGGTAATGAGCTTTTAGAGCAACGCGTAACAGGCTTTTTAAATGCCAAAGACTTTGCAGAACATTTAGCAAAAGTTCGAAATAGCGCTAAATAAACGCAAACGTGCAAGAAAATAGCAAAACGCCACTCATCTGAGTGGCGTTTTCGTATCTGCATCATAAAAAATACTTATTTTAAGTGAAAAATAGCAAATTCACTCAGTGAAGCTCAATTAATCAACAGGAAAACGCTTAGAATGACCCTGTTGTGTGCCTTGCTATGCTTGACTTTGCCACGAATAGGGAGTGATTAGACCAGTATTTTGCTGCTATTTACGTCGAAATATCTATAATAGGTGGTTAACGTGAGAAATAGTTGCTATTTTACATCAGCACGCTTAGGTTAAGCGTGGGTTTATGATGAATATGGTTAAACTGCTTACTTATAGGATATATCGCGTATTATGGCTGCAAAATTCAAACTTTTAGTTCTAAATGGGCCAAATTTAAACATGCTTGGCAAGCGTGAACCAGAAAAGTACGGCACTCAATCTCTTGATGAGATTATAGCTGAACTTAGTCAGGTTGCTGCCGGTCTCAATGTTGATTTAACGCATTTCCAAAGTAACAGTGAAGCTGCATTAATAGAACGCATTCACGATGCATGGCAAGCGGTTGATGCAATTATTATCAACCCTGCTGCATTTACGCATACAAGCGTAGCCTTACGGGATGCATTACTCAGTGTAAACATTCCCTTTTACGAGGTGCATTTAAGTAATGTGCATGCTCGAGAAGCATTCCGTCATCATTCGTATTTTTCGGATGTGGCACAAGGCGTCATTATTGGATTAGGAGCAATGGGTTATAAGGTGGCACTTGAAGCTGCTGTTAGCCGGTTGCAAAACACACATTAATTTTTAAATAACTAACAGGCGGGTCGTTCAATGGATATTCGCAAGATCAAAAAACTTATCGAATTAGTAGAAGAATCTGGTATTGCTGAATTAGAAATCACTGAAGGTGAAGAGTCAGTACGCATCAATCGTAACAATATGTCAGCAGCTCCTGCAATGCAGTATGCACCACAACAGTTTGCAGCACCTGCGCCAGCAGCGGCACCAGCTCCAGTAGCAGAGGCTCCAGCAGCAGAAGCGGCTGCTCCAGCTGCACCGACTGGTCACCAAGTTAAATCTCCTATGGTAGGTTCATTCTACTCAGCGGCTTCTCCAGAAGCAGCACCATACGTAGAAGTAGGTTCTAAAGTAAATGTTGGCGATACGTTATGTATCGTTGAAGCAATGAAGATGATGAACCAAATCGAATCTGATAAAGCAGGCACAGTAAAAGCTATCTTAGTTGAAAATGGCGAGCCAGTAGAATTCGATCAACCTTTATTCATCATTGAATAATAGCGCAACAAAAGGCCAACTCTATGTTAGATAAAGTAGTCATTGCAAACCGAGGTGAAATTGCACTTCGCGTACTGCGCGCCTGCAAAGAGCTTGGGATCAAAACTGTTGCTGTGCATTCAACGGCAGACCGTGATCTTAAGCACGTGTTACTGGCAGACGAAACAATTTGTATTGGTAAACCAGCAGCCACTGAAAGTTACTTAGATATTCCGCGCATTATTGCAGCGGCAGAAGTAACAGACGCAGTTGCTATCCACCCAGGTTATGGTTTCCTTTCTGAAAATGCAGACTTTGCTGATCAAGTTGAGCAAAGCGGCTTTGTATTTATCGGTCCTAAAGGCGACACAATTCGTTTAATGGGTGACAAAGTTTCTGCAATCGAAGCGATGCGTAAAGCCGGTGTACCTTGTGTACCAGGTTCTGATGGCCCATTAACGGCAGACAGTGAGCGCAACATTCAAATCGCTAAGCGTATTGGTTACCCTGTAATCATTAAAGCAGCAGGCGGCGGCGGTGGTCGTGGTATGCGTGTTGTTCGCAGCGAAAAAGAACTGATTGATTCAATCGCTCTTACTCAGCAAGAAGCAAAGCAGTTCTTCGGTAATGGTATGGTTTACATGGAAAAATTCCTTGAAAACCCACGTCACATCGAAGTTCAAGTACTTGCTGATGGCCAAGGCAATGCAGTTCACTTAGGTGAGCGTGATTGTTCAATGCAACGTCGTCACCAAAAAGTTGTTGAAGAAGCGCCAGCGCCAGGTATCACAGCTGAAATGCGTAAGTTCATCGGTGACCGTTGTACTCGTGCATGTATCGAAATCGGTTATCGCGGTGCAGGTACGTTCGAATTCTTATACGAAAACGGCGAGTTCTATTTCATCGAAATGAATACCCGTATTCAGGTTGAGCACCCTGTAACAGAAATGGTTACTGGCGTTGACTTAATCAAAGAACAGCTAAAAATTGCAGCGGGTCAACCATTATCATTCACACAAGAAGATGTGGTTATTCGTGGTCATGCAATTGAGTGCCGTATTAATGCGGAAGACCCAGACACCTTTATTCCATCACCAGGTAAAATCACGCGATTCCACCCTGCTGGCGGTTTAGGTATTCGTTGGGACAGCCACATCTACGCAGATTACACAGTACCACCTCATTACGATTCAATGATTGGTAAGCTGATCTGTTACGGTGAAAACCGTGATGTAGCTATTGCTCGTTCACGCAATGCGTTAAATGAATTAGTGATCGATGGCATCAAGACCAACACACCACTGCACAAGAAAATCTTGGCAGATGAAAACTTCCAAAACGGTGGTACAAACATCCACTACCTTGAGAAGAAACTAGGTCTGTAAACAAAATTCTGTTTAAGCTAAAAAGCCGGCAACTTTGCCGGCTTTTTTTTGTCAAACTAGGCATAAGAGCGGCTCTCGCCTTACAAAATTATTCTGGTATGATTAACAAAGTAATGTGTTTTTAGTTTTTCATGAGGTAATAATGACCGACAGTGTTGGTTTTCCACTCGCTGATGAAGCAGCAACGGTTAATATGGGTAAGCAACTTGCAACCTTGATGGAGCAAGGGGCAGTCATCTATTTACATGGTGATTTAGGTGCCGGTAAAACGACATTAACCCGTGGTATCGTGCAAGGTTTCGGTCATCAAGGTAAGGTTAAGAGTCCAACTTATACACTGGTTGAGCCTTACCAATTAGCTAAAGCTGATGTCTATCACTTTGATTTATATCGCTTAGGTGACCCTGAAGAACTTGAATATATGGGAATTCGTGACTATTTTTCACCACAGGCTATTTGTGTTGTGGAATGGCCAGAAAAAGGCGGCGAATTTATTCCAACACCGGATCTTGATATCACCCTACGCTATGAAGGCGAGGCGCGTGCCATTGCAATTAACAGCTTAACCAAACGTGGTCAGGCAATTGTTCAGCAACTTAAGAGCGCGCAAGAATAAACATATAAAAATAAAGGTGTATTAGTAAAAATGGGTCGTTGTACGTTTAAACTATTAACTACTTTGATGTTATTGGTTGTGAGCCAGATTGCGCTTGCACAAAATACGATTAATAGCGTACGTGTGTGGCCTTCACCTGACAGCACTCGTGTGGTCTTTGATTTAAACGATAAACCTGATTTCAGCTATTTCATGCTGAAAAATCCAGCTCGTTTAGTCATTGATTTAAAAAATACCGACAAACTAGATAGCTTGCCAGCTATTCCTAAAAAGCATCAGATTGTTTCAAAACTACGTTACTCAAAACCTAAAGACAGCAAAAGTGTGCGCTTTGTTTTTGAGTTAGCCCGAGCCAGCAAACCAGTGGTATTTGCTTTACTACCAACTGATCCATATGAACACCGCTTAGTGGTTGACCTTGTTGATAAAACACCGAAGGCAGAGCCTGTTGCTTCGACCAACACCAGTGTGAAAAAGCGTGAGCTTCATCAAGAGCGCGATATTGTTATTGCGATTGACGCAGGTCATGGTGGTGAAGACCCAGGTTCAATTGGTCCGTCAGGGACTTATGAAAAAGACATTACGCTACAAATAGCGAAGCGTTTAGAGCGAATGATAGATGCTGAAAAAGGCATGATTTCGCGCATGGTGCGCCGCAGTGACTACTTTGTAAATTTAAACACCCGTACTAGCATCGCCCGTAAGAAAAAAGCTGACTTCTTTGTGTCGATTCATGCGGATGCCTTTACTAGTCCACAGCCAAACGGTGCTTCTGTGTGGGTGCTATCACTGCGCCGTGCAAATTCAGAAATTGGTAAATGGATTGAGGATAAAGAGAAACACTCAGAGCTTTTAGGTGGTGCAGCTGGGGTATTAAAAGATACCGCAAGCGAAAAATATTTAGCGCAAGCACTGCTAGATATGTCGATGGATCACTCGATGAAAACAGGCTTTAGTGTCGCAGAAGAAGTGGTTAGCGAATTACGAAAAGTGGCTAAAATGCATAAGAAACGCCCACAAGCGGCGAGCCTTGCAGTATTAAAGTCACCTGATATTCCGTCTATTTTGGTTGAAACAGGGTTTATCTCGAATCCACGCGAAGAGCGAATGCTAAAAACGGCGCAGCATCAGGAGCGCTTAGCAAAAGCAATTTTCACCTCGATTAAAAATTACTATATGCAAAACCCGCCAGATGACTCGCTATTCGCTAAGTTAAAGTCGCAGTTTCCGACTAAACACAAAGTTCGCCCTGGTGAGTCGTTAAGTATTTTAGCAAGCAGATATAACACCTCTGTGAGTAAGCTAAAAACGGCCAACAACTTAAAATCAAATACCTTATTTATTGGTCAAGAGCTTGATATTCCTCAAAGCTAGTCAATTTTCGTGTTAGGAACACTATGAGTATAGAAATACTACCCGCGCGATTGGCTAACCAAATTGCTGCGGGTGAAGTGGTTGAACGCCCAGCATCCGTTGTTAAAGAGTTGGTAGAAAACAGTTTAGATGCTGGCGCAACGCGCATTCAAATAGATATTGAGCGTGGTGGTCATAAGCTTATTCGCATTCGCGATAATGGCTCTGGCATTAATAAAGATGAGCTAACATTAGCCTTGTCGCGCCATGCCACGAGTAAGCTTAAGTCACTCGATGACCTTGAGAACATCTGTTCATTGGGTTTTCGTGGTGAAGCGTTAGCATCAATTAGTTCCGTGTCGCGGTTAACCTTAAGCTCAAAACCAAAGCAGCAAGAGGCTGCATGGCAAGCGTTTGCTGAAGGTCGCGATATGGCGGTGCAGATTAAGCCAACCGCACACCCTGATGGCACCACCATTGAGGTGAAAGACTTATTCTTTAATACCCCTGCGCGCCGTAAATTCCTTCGCACCGAGAAAACCGAGTTTTCACATATTGATGAGCTCATAAAGCGTATTGCGCTGAGTCGTTTTGATGTCTCTATCACCCTGACTCATAATGGCAAAGTTGTGCGCCAATACCGTGCTAAACCAAACCCTGAGCAAGCAATAGCGCGTGTCGCTCAAGTTGCTGGCAAAGCATTTAGTGAGCAGGGGCTGCATATTCAATCAGGTGAAGCTGGTTTGATGCTGCGCGGTTGGGTATTACCCGTGGGCTCAACGAATAGCACGCAATATACCTATGTGAATAATCGCATGATGCGCGATAAACTTATTTTGCATGCAATCCGTCAAGCCTTTGAAGAAGTCGCAGGTTCAGAAGAGCTACCAGGTTTTGTCATTTATATTGATATTGACCCACGTCAGGTCGATGTAAACGTGCACCCAGCAAAACATGAAGTGCGTTTTCATCAAGGCCGTTTAGTGCATGACTTTATCCTGCAGGCAATAAAACAAGTGGTGGTGCCGCTTCAGCACGAAGCTGGTTTTACAGAGCATAATGACACTGCTTTTCAGCATGCTCCGTTTGATGAGGCGCACTCAAGCAGCACACAGCCAAGTTTTACTCAATCAGCGCCAACAGAGCAGTATGATTACCCTAAATCTGAATTACAGCCGACACGTTCAGCGAGTTATTCTGGGGCAACTGGAGCAGGTCGCTCTGGCGGTGGTTTTAGTAGTGACAGCCAAGGTCGCAGTAAAACATCGCACCAAGATGTCAATGCATTTTATCAAGGGATCAGCGAGCAACATGCTGCGCATTTTGACCAAGTACGCCCTGAACCAAGTGTTACAGCACCGGTTGTAGAGCAAGCAAAACTTGCCAAGCTTATTCATGTACGAGATGGCGAGTGCGTATTTAGTGAAGACAACCAACTCTTTGCTGCGCACTTTAAGCATGCATTAGCACTCGACTGGCAAGCGCACGTAGAGCAAGCAGGTAGCCTTGATGGCAAAGCCTTGTTGTTACCTGTGCGAGTAAATGCAAGTGCTGATGATATTAGTGCTTTAAATGCTCAGCAGTCGTGGTTTACCTTACTTGGTTTTGATTTAGTCATTGAAAAACAGTTTGTGATGGTGAAAAAGCTTCCGCCTTGTGTCTATTTACTTGATGTAAGTGATGCTATTGAGCGACTTATTGCTGGCTGTAAAGCCTCACCAAGTTCACTCGATGAATGGTTAGCTTGGTTAGCTCAGCAAATCCCAGCACGCTATTACGCAAGCCAAGCCTTTTTGGAGCAAGTGGCTCGGTTAGAAAATAATCCACAAACTATGCAACGTTTACGTCAAAAAGCAGTTAAAATAGAACTATCTCAGTTTTTAAACTAAGCAAGGTATTTAGGCTTGAATAACTTACCCGTCATTTTTTTAATGGGACCAACCGCTGCAGGGAAAACAGATTTAGCAATTTCGCTGTGTGAGCATTTAAACACAGAAATAATCAGTGTTGATTCAGCATTAGTCTATAAAGATATGGACATCGGCACCGCAAAACCAAATGCCGAAGAGCTTGCTCGTGCGCCGCACCACTTGATCGATATTATCGACCCAGCAGATAGTTATTCAGTGGCAGATTTTCGCCGTGATGCAATTGAAAAGATTGATCTATTTCATCAGCAAGGTAAAGTACCTGTATTGGTTGGCGGTACAATGATGTATTTTAAGTCGCTTATTGATGGCTTATCACCGCTACCAGAGGCATCACCTGAAGTACGTGCTGAACTCGAAAAGGAAGCAAAGCAGTTTGGCTGGCCACATTTGCATAAAGAGCTTGTGAAAATCGATCCTGATGCAGCGAAAAAAATGAGCGAAAATGATTCGCAAAGAATTAATCGTGCATTAGAAGTGTATCGTATTACAGGCAAAACAATGACTGAGCTGCAAAAACAAAAGCAGCCTGAGCTTCCTTATACTTTCCATCAATTTGCCATTGCACCTGATGATCGCAGTGAATTACATCAGCGAATTGAGAAAAGGTTTAAAATAATGCTCGATCAGGGGTTTGAAAATGAAGTTTCATCCCTATATAAACGTAATGATTTACACCCAGACCTGCCTTCGATTCGTTGTGTGGGTTATAGACAAATGTGGGATTACATTGCTGGCGAAATTGACTATGATGAAATGGTCTTTCGTGGTATTGCAGCCACACGGCAGTTAGCCAAGCGACAACTCACTTGGTTAAGAGGTTGGCCTGAAGTAACTTGGTTGACCACGGGTGATGAAGAAAACTTGCAACGTGTAGTAAGTTCGCTAAGCTAGTAGTAGCTGGAAGTTTTTTAGCTTTGTTAAATTAGTTCAGCTACTTAATTATAATAACACCTAGAACGAAGGAAAATAACATGGCAAAAGGCCAGTCGTTACAAGACCCATTTTTAAATGCGTTACGTCGTGAGCGCATTCCAGTATCAATCTTTTTGGTTAATGGCATTAAATTGCAGGGTAAAATCCAGTCATTTGACCAATTTGTTATTTTACTTGAAAACACCGTAAATCAAATGGTGTATAAACACGCTATTTCAACTGTTGTTCCAGCGCGTTCTGTTAACTTCCAAGGCGTTCAAGGAAGTGATGATTCAGAAGAGCAAGAATCTGGAAATTTTTAAACTTAGGAGCGTAATGCTTGTTTGACCGTTATGAAGCCGGCGAACAGGCAGTTTTAGTTCATATCGACTTACCTAAAGAGGGGGATCGCGAAGATCTTCACGAATTAGAGTTGTTGGTATCTTCTGCTGGTGTTAGTAGTTTGGCGATTGTGCAAGGCAGTCGTCAAGCACCACATCCGAAACTTTTCGTCGGGACCGGAAAAGCAGAAGAAATCGCTGAAACTGTCAAAATCCACAATGCAGATGTCATCATTTTCAACCATCAACTTAGTCCGTCACAGGAACGCAATTTAGAAAGCGTTTGCCAGTGCCGAGTTCTTGATCGTACGAGTTTGATCTTAGATATTTTTGCGCAGCGAGCGCGTACTCACGAAGGTAAACTTCAGGTTGAGTTAGCTCAGTTACGTCACATTTCTACTCGCTTGATCCGTGGTTGGACCCACCTTGAAAGACAAAAAGGCGGGATAGGTTTACGTGGCCCAGGTGAAACCCAGCTCGAAACCGATAGACGATTACTGCGCGCAAGAATTAAAAACATTCGTGCCCGTTTAGATAAAGTTGCTGTTCAACGTGAGCAGGGACGACGTGCGCGTACGCGCAATGAAATTCCAACTGTGTCACTGGTAGGTTATACCAATGCGGGTAAATCAACGTTATTTAACCGTATTACAGACTCAGATGTGTATGCTGCTGACCAGCTATTCGCAACCCTAGATCCAACCTTACGTAAGTTGGATATCGGCGATATAGGTCCAATTATTTTAGCTGATACGGTAGGTTTTATTCGTCACTTACCACACGACCTTGTTGCAGCATTTAAAGCAACCTTAACAGAAACTCGTGAAGCTGATTTACAGCTACATGTTATCGATGTGGCAGACCCTCGTCGAAAAGAAAATATTGAGCAAGTACAATCTGTTTTAAAAGAAATAGAAGCAGATGAAGTGCCGCAATTATTGGTTTATAACAAAATTGATGCGCTAGATGACGTTGCGCCACGTATAGATAGAAACGACGAAGGTCAACCGGTACGAGTCTGGTTGTCGGCGCGCACTGGCGTTGGTTGTGAACTGCTAAGTGAGGCAATTAATGAGTTACTTGCCAAAAAGATGTTTGCTGATGAGCTAAAATTACCACCACAACATGGTCGTATTCGGGCAGCATTATTCAACTTAAATGCAGTTCATCAAGAGTGTTTTGATGAGCAAGGAAACTGGTTATTATCGGTACGCTTGCCAATGGCAGAATGGAATCGCTTGAAAAAAGAGATGGGACAAGACCTCGACTCTTTCGTAGTGACTGATTAAAAATCACCAGCATTTGTCTTTTTTAGTATGAGAAATGCTGTAGATTTGATAGATTTAACCTAATTCATTTAGATAACAATGGAGTATAGCTATGGCCTGGAATGAACCGGGTAATAATGGCAATGATAAAGATCCGTGGAATAATAAAGGCGGAAAAGATCAAGGCCCACCTGATTTAGACGAGGTAATGCGTAAGTTCGGCAACAAGTTTGGCGGTTTATTTGGTGGTAATAAGCCAGGTAAAAACGGCGGTGGACTTGGTGGCGCAGGCATTTCTTTCATCCTTATTATTGCCATCATTGTATGGGCATTAAGTGGTATTTACACGGTAAAAGAAGCTGAGCGCGGTATTGTTTTACAATTTGGGCAATACGATCGCATTGCAGAACCTGGCTTACGTTGGAAAATGACCTTCATTGAACGCGTGATCCCTGTTGATATCGAAGCGGTACGCTCGTTATCTGCTAAAGGTTTTATGCTTACCGAAGACGAAAACGTGGTAAATGTAGAGTTTGAAGTACAGTACCGTGTTATCGACCCACATCTTTACAAGTTCAGCGTTACTGATGCTGACCACAGCTTACAACAAGCACTTGATAGTGCATTACGTTATGTAATTGGTCATGTAAAAATGGACCAAGTACTTACAACAGGTCGTGAGTTAGTGCGTCAACAAACGTGGGATGAGCTTAACAAAATCATCGAGCCATATAATCTAGGTATTATTGTAAGCGATGTGAACTTTAAAGATTCACGTCCGCCGGGTGAAGTAAAAGACGCGTTTGATGACGCTATTGCTGCACAAGAAGATGAAGAGCGTTTCATCCGTGAAGCAGAAGCCTATGCTCGTGAAATTGAACCTCGTGCCCGTGGTCAAGTTACTCGTATGACGCAAGAAGCAGAAGCGTACCGTGAACGTATTACATTAGAAGCACAAGGTGAGGTAGCACGTTTTGAAAAGCTATTACCTGAGTACCAAGCTGCTAAAGAGGTAACTCGTAAGCGTCTTTACATCGATGCGATGGAAGAAGTGCTAGGTAACAGCTCTAAAGTGTTAGTTGATGTTGAAGGTGGTAATAACATGATGTATTTACCGCTTGATAAAATCATGGAAAAGCAAGGTACAGCAACACGTGTTGCATTACCAAGCTCAAGTGATATCAAAGACCTTCGCAATAAAATAAACACGTCGCGTAACAGCACGGTAAATTCAAGCAATGACCGTTTCGCAACTGACCGTTTTAATGAGGGGAGATAAGCAAGATGAAAAATTTTAGTTTAGTAATACTTGCCATTGCTATTGTGCTGTCTTTCTCTTCAATTTTTGTTGTGCAAGAAGGCGAGAAGGCAATCGTACTGTTATTCAGCAAAGTTGAAAAAGACAGTGACGACAAGGCTGTAGTATACGGCCCAGGTTTACACCTAAAAGTGCCTTTCTTTAGCCAAGTACGTCGTTTAGATGCACGTATTCAAACGCTAGATGGTGCACCTGACCGTTTCGTAACAAGTGAGAAAAAAGACTTAATCGTTGATTCTTACGTTAAGTGGCGCATTAATGACTTTAGTGCATTCTACCTGCGTGCCCGTGGTGATAAGCAATACGCTGAAACACTACTTAAGCAAAAGGTGAACAACGGTCTGCGTACTAATTTCGGTTCTCGTACTATCAGAGAGATCGTTTCTGGTGAGCGTAGTGAGTTGATGGAAGAAGCATTAGTTCAAGCGTCTGAAAGTGCACAAGAGCTAGGTATTGAAGTACTTGATGTACGCGTTAAGCAAATTAACTTACCACAAGAAGTGAGTAGTTCAATCTTCCAACGTATGCGTGCTGAGCGTACTGCGGTTGCAAAAGAGCACCGTTCTGAAGGTCAAGAGAAAGCTGAAACAATTCGTGCAGAAGTCGACCGCCGTGTAACAGTAATGCTTGCAGACGCTGAGCGTAATGCGCGTACTGTTCGTGGTCAAGGTGATGCCGATGCAGCCGCTATCTATGCTAACGCTTATAACAAAGACGCTGAGTTCTTCGGTTTTGTGCGTAGCCTAGAAGCATACAAAAACACCTTTAAAAATAAGCAAGACGTGATGGTGATTTCACCTGATAGCGACTTCTTTAATTATATGAAAGGTACAAAAGCACAGTAATTAATATTTGTGTGATAAAAAGCCCTGCTTTATGTAGGGCTTTTTTGTTTTTGCGTGTGATTAATTTTTATCCTTAACTATTTTATAAACCCCTGTTCTGCATGTAGTTGTTTAAGTAATTAAGAAGTTAAAAATTCATGCGCAGAAAAAATAAGCTAAACGGGGTGATCTTTCACCTCGTTTTCTGATAAAATCTCGTCCTAATTTTTTCTAAGTGAATTTGCAATGGGTAAAAACGTTGTTGTACTAGGCACCCAATGGGGTGACGAAGGTAAGGGTAAGGTAGTTGACCTCCTTACAGACAAAGCATCTTTAGTAGTTCGTTATCAAGGTGGTCATAACGCAGGCCATACTCTGGTAATCAACGGTGAAAAGACGGTTTTACACCTTATTCCATCGGGTGTATTACGTGACAATGTTAAGTGTGTGATCGGTAACGGTGTTGTTTTATCACCAGAAGCATTAATGAAAGAAATCGGCATGCTAGAAGAGCGTGGCGTACCAGTACGTGAGCGCTTATTAATCAGCGAAGCATGTCCATTAATTTTACCTTTCCACATTGCATTAGATTTAGCCCGTGAAAAAGCACGTGGCGATAAGCCAATTGGTACTACAGGTCGTGGTATCGGTCCAGCTTATGAAGATAAAGTAGCACGTCGTGGTTTACGTGTAGGTGACTTATTCAACCCTGAACAGTTTGCTAGCAAGCTTAAAGAAGTATTGGAATACCATAACTTCACATTGGAGCATTACTACAAAGCTGAACCAGTTGACTTCCAAAAGACATTTGACGATGCAATGGCTATCGCAGATATCTTAAAAGCAATGGTTGTTGATGTTACTGAGCTTCTTGATCAAACGCGTTTAGCGGGCGACAACATCTTATTTGAAGGTGCGCAAGGTACATTACTTGATATCGACCACGGTACTTACCCGTACGTAACATCATCAAACACAACTGCTGGTGGTGTAGCAACAGGTGCTGGTTTTGGTCCATTACACCTTGATTACGTGCTAGGTATTATTAAAGCTTACACTACACGTGTAGGTTCTGGTCCATTCCCTACAGAGCTTTACGACGGTCTTGATAAACAAGATCCAGTTGGTAAGCACTTAGGTGACAAAGGTCATGAGTTCGGTGCAACGACAGGTCGTTTACGCCGTACAGGTTGGTTAGACGCAGTGGCAATGCGCCGCGCAGTGCAAATCAACAGTATCTCAGGTTTCTGTTTAACTAAACTAGACGTTTTAGACGGTTTAGAAACATTAAAAATCTGTACTGGTTACCAGTTAGAAGATGGCACAGTAACGAACGTTACACCATTAGCAGCTGAAGGTTACGAGAAAGTAACACCAGTATACGAAGAGATGCCAGGCTGGTCAGAAAACACAGTAGGTGCTACGTCAGTTGATCAATTACCGCAAGCGGCACTTGATTACATCAAACGTATTGAAGAAATCACTGGCGTTCCAGTTGATATCATCTCTACTGGCCCAGACCGTGTAGAAACTATGGTATTACGCAGCCCGTTTGCATAATCGTCATAGTGACTGAAAAAAGAAGCTGCCTCGGCAGCTTTTTTTGTGCCCGAAATTCACTCTGGAATGATAATTGTATATTATTTGCTAAGACTGACTTTATTTAAGTGATTTTGATGCGTGTTTTATTGCCTTTAACATTACTCTTCTCAAGCCTAAGCATGGCTGAAGAGCCTATAACAGCTGTGCCTCTGTACACAGAGAGCGAGTTAATTGGCTTGATCAATAAAAATGCACACCTAGCACGTGTAAAGGCAGATGATTGCCAGTTAGTGCAAGATATCGAAGCGCGAGCCAATAAAATGGCACTGCCATCGTATCAGTTCTTGTATGGCGATATGCTAGCTTATGCTGTGTGTGTAGACCGTAATGTAGAGTTAGGGGTCTATTACATGCGTCAGGCTGCTCAACAAGGGCTAGGCGCGGCATTAGAGCAACTTGGTCGCTACTACGATGTAGGCCAGTTAGTGCAGCAAGATAAAGCGATGGCGGTAACCTATTTACGAGAAGCATCAGCCCAAGGCAACTTAAAGGCACAAATGCGACTGGTTAACCTATTTAATCAAGGTTATGGCAGCCCACGCGATTATGAAGATGCCTACCGTTGGTTATTTCATTCAATGGTTGCCGATAAAGCAACTCACAAGAAAGTCGAAAATTTACTCGCTAAGCTTGCCGAAAAAATGCCAGACAGCGTCGTTGCACGCGCCCGTTTACCTATGTAGGTAAATATAAATACATATAAAAAAGGCCAGCTAATGCTGGCCTTTTTTTATTTCTCTTCTTTATTTTCTTTTAGTTTGCCGTTATTCGGGTCTTTTAGCACCGATAGTTTAGGCGGTTGAAGTGCCACAATACGTTCACCTACTTGTGGAGGTTTTTCCATATTTGTAGTGAACGGGCGAATTTTAATAGGTGAATCGTCATCATCACTTTTCTCACCATTTAAAATAAACAGCGGGATAGCTTCGCTATTAACGTCTTTGTATTGCTCCCAACTAAACTCTTCAGAAATACGTGTTGCACTGACCTTGCCGCCTTTGGCAATTAAGCTACTTAAGCGCGCATAAGCGCCATTGTCGCCAAACAGGATTTGTCGCGATAAGAAGGTCGCACTGTCTTTATTTGCTTTAGCGTGGTTGGTTGAAGAACGCAGTGAAAATACATCTTTTTCGTCAAGTAAATGCGAGAAATACTGCACGCCTAATGCGTTGTGGTGACGGTTAGGCGAAAGCGCGAGTACGCTACGAATCGTCGTTAATGGTAAATAACGCTCAGCATGCTCTGACTGTGGATTACCATAGTAACAAGGTAAGCCATCCATGCGTGCCATTTTGCAGTTCTCCCATGCAGGATCAGATAAGTGCACGGGAATGTTTTGATCTTTTAAGCCGCAAGCAATGGCACGGGCCACATGGTTTGCACCAATAATCAAAATGGTATTTGGCGCTGGCTGACGTACTTTTAATAACTTTGCTAATGGCGTTGCTGTCAGGCTTTGCAGTACCACAGTCACGATGATCACCGTGAAGATAAGTGGCACAATTTTCTCTGCATCGGCAATGCCAGCTTCCACCATACTTAACGCAAATACTGAACCAACCGCCGCTGCAACAATACCCCTTGGCGCAATCCAAGCCAGAACTAAGCGAGACTTAAGTGGTAAATCGGTTTTAAAAGTCGATATTGCGATACACGCAGGACGGGCTACGAATAACACGATGGCTAAGAAAATAAACACATCGCTATGTAACATCATTAAGTCTGATAACTGTAGGCGGGCAGCAAGTAAGATGAATAACGATGAAATCAAGATCATCGAAAGGTCTTCTTTAAACTCAAGTACAGAGTCAATTTCAAGTTCGTCTTGGTTGGCAAGCCAAATACCAAACACGGTAACAGCGAGTAGGCCAGATTCATGGCTTAGGTGGTTTGAAACCGTAAAACTAATGAGTACTAAGGCAAGAATACCAAACTTGTGTAACTCAAACGGCAGCCATTCTCTACGAATAAGCAGCGTTGTAAGCCAGCCTGCAACCACACCAATGGTTAAACCTACACCGAGAGTTTTAAATAACGCGATAATAGTATGGCTTAGTACTTCGCCTTGGCCTACCAGCATAACAGCTTCAAATACCAATACAGCAAACAAGGCACCAATAGGGTCTATTACGATGCCTTCCCAACGTAAAATACGGTCTATGTCTTGGTTTGGTCTCATAGAGTTTAATAGCGGTGCAATAACCGTAGGGCCAGTAACAACAAGTACCGCACCAAGTACAGCGGCAACACGCCAATTAAGTTCTAAAATCCAATAGGCACTAAGGCTTATTACTAAGCAAGTTGTGATCATGCCTATTGAACAAAGGTTACGAACTACCTTGCCAATCCCTTTGAGTTCTCGAAAGTGCAGAGTGAGTGAACCTTCGAATAAAATCACGGCCACACTTAAAGAAACCACTGGGAATAATAAATCTCCCAACAGTGCATCTGGTTCTAACACGCCACTAAAAGGCCCGAGAATTAAACCTGTTAGTAGTAAAAATAAAATAGCCGGTACACGAAACGCCCAAGCTATCCATTGTGCCAATACTGAGCACAAGGCGATCCCTGCTATAAAAATTGCTGACATAGAATGAATTATCCTTTAGTTACTACAATTTAAAATGCCAACGCCTTAGATAATCGCGTCATTAGTTGCTGACATTATTAAAATAATGCTTGCCTATTAAAGCCTACTCACCGTCATGGATACAAGCAAACTCGTTGCTTCAAATACGATTTTAGTCGTTATTAATACTTTTTGGGTGTGTTTATGAAATTAAACCCTGCTAGGCTCGTTAAAAATTATTACACAATAAAATTGCACGCCTAAGGTACTGTTAATAAATGTATATTTTCTATGTTTATGGTAAGTATAAAAGTTATGACTACTTTTTGCACTTGATCTTTGCCCCTGATTTCCCGTATTATAGTTCGTGTTCAAACAATTTGATATCTAAATAGTTATTGGCTTTAAAGACACTCTTTGTAGCTTAGCTTTTTGAAAAGATACTTGTTTGCGACATTATTAGTGTTTTATACGCTTTGTTTTCTAATTAAATAGAAATGAGCTCTAAGTTGTTCAGTACATATTTATTACGTGTTGAATAGAATATAAGTTCATTATCTGGTCAATGTTTAGCTCCCATCGTGGCAGCTAAATCTCGGTCATACAATCTACACCCTATCTGCTGGTGTACCAGATTGTATAGGCTCTATGTATGTTGTTATTAATAAAAGCCGCACACAGCTTTTTACAGCGATACATAAACAACACTTATCTTTTTTTATCAACTTATGGTTTATAACCGTTTGGTCTACTGACTGAATAAAAGTTGTGCTATATCTAATCGCAGTACTTGCGTGGCGTAGTCGTGTGCATAGATAAGTGGTTTGGCAAAGTGATAATAGTCAGTGCGTTTAGTAAAGCTAAGCGCGAGTCTTTTAATCAGTGGCAAATTGGCACTGAACAGATAGTAAAATGGAAAGTTGAACAGTTATGCAAAAGTTAAATTGGCGACGTATAGTACTAAAAGTAGGTAGCGCATTAATCGCACCCGAACAAGACGGGTGTCGCTCACGTTATTTACTGACCATTGCACAGTTCATCGTTCGCTGTCGAGCGCAAGGTATCGAAGTTATTTTAGTATCATCGGGTTCGGTAGCTGCTGGTTCGCATTTATTCCCTGAACAAGAAAAGCGTTCAGTGACGATGAAAAAAGCAATGGCTGCTGCCGGTCAGACAGAAATGATGGCGATGTGGGATCGCTTCTTCGATTTCCCATCAGCACAGATTTTATTAACTCATGGTGACTTACGTGACCGTGAGCGTTACACAAGTATTCGTGAAACTGTTTTCACCTTACTTGAGCATGGTGTGTTACCTATCATCAATGAGAATGACACGGTAACAACCGACGATTTAAAAGTTGGTGACAATGATAACTTGTCGGCAATGGTTGCTGCAGCTGCTGATGCAGATGCATTGATGATTTTTTCGGATGTTGATGGTCTTTATGACAAAAACCCGAATTTACATGAAGATGCAGTGTTGTTACCTGAAATTGAAAGCATTGATGAGTCAATTTATGCCATGGCCGGTTGTGCAACCAGTGCCGTTGGTACAGGTGGTATGAAAACAAAAATTGAAGCGGCTGAAAAAGCCACTTCACATGGTATTACAACCTTTATTTTAAATGGTTTTAAAGAAGAGACATTTAACCGACTGCTAGCGGGTGACAACCCAGGTACTATCTTCACACCATACGAAAAACCAATGCAAGAAGCAGTGCATTGGATGACTCACACAGCAAATGAGCAAGGTGAGGTTGTCGTTGAAGGTTCATTTGATGAATCATTAGAAGATGAAGACGGTTGTATTCGTAGCGATGAAATCGTTGCAGTACACGGAGAATTTGGCGTAGGCGATACCATTTTAGTCCGTAGTGATGATGGTACGCGTCTAGCAAAAGCCACAGCGAATTACAGTAGCTGTTTATTGAATTTTATTGCTGACAACGAGCAAAGTGAATTTAGCGAAAAAATGCAAGATTCAATCGGCCCAGTTGTTTCAGAAAAAGATATCGCATTATTGGAGAAGTCATGAGTTTAATTACGGATATTTCGAGTCAAGCTGCAAAAGCTGCAACCCAGTTAGCTTTACTTGATACTGCTACTAAGAATCAAGTTTTAACTGAGATGGCAGAGGCGCTACGTGAAAGCAAAGCTTTTATCATCAAAGAGAACGAAAGCGATTTAGCGGCAGCACGTGATAACAACCTTGCTGCATCGATGATTGACCGTTTAACGCTTAACGATGAGCGTATTGAAGCAATGGCAGAAGGCATCGAAGTAATTGTTAGCCTTGATGATCCTGTTGGTCAATTACGTGAAATTTCAGAACGTCCAAATGGTATTAAGATCAGCAAGATGCGCGTACCATTGGGTGTTGTATGTATGATTTATGAAGCACGTCCAAATGTGACGGCTGATGCAGGCGCTCTATGCTTTAAATCGGGTAATGGTGTTATTTTGCGTGGTGGTAAAGAAGCACTACGTAGCTCGCAAGCAATCGCGAGCGTAATGCATAAAGTACTTGAAAAGCATGGTTTACCAGCTGCGTTGATTTCAGTAATCCCAGATCCAGACCGTGGTCTACTCATGGAGTTGATGCAACAGCGTGACACAATTGATTTAATCATTCCGCGTGGTGGTGAAGGTTTAATTAATTTTGTAACAGAAAACAGTACCATTCCAGTGATTCAGCATTTTAAAGGCGTATGTCACCTTTATGTTGATAAAGACGCTGATTTGAATGTAGCAATCAATTTACTATTAAATGGTAAAACTCAGCGTACTGGTGTGTGTAATGCCCTAGAAGGCTTAGTGGTTCACCAAGATATCGCTGATGAGTTTTTAAACCTGTGTGCAGTTGTTCTTCGTCAAGAAGGCGTAAAAGTAAATGCAGATGCGAAAGCTGCCGAGTACTTTGATAACGCAACACTACTTGCTGACGACGAGTTTGGTGAAGAGTACTTAGATTTAGAAATCGCAATCAAGGTTGTGCCTGACTTTGCTGGTGCCATTGATCATATTGCTAAATTTGGTTCAAACCACACTGAAGTGATTTGTACTAAAGACCAAGCTGCAGCGCAGTTATTCCAACGCAGTGTGGATGCATCTGTGGTAATGGTTAATGCGTCATCGCGTTTTTCTGATGGTTCACAGTTAGGTTTAGGTGCTGAGATTGGTATTGCGACAACTAAGCTACATGCTTATGGTCCAATGGGTCTAGAGTCACTTACAACTGAAAAATACTTAGTGAATGGCGAAGGCCAAATTCGTGAATAATCACTAAAAAGTAATTGCTTAAAAAGCCGGGCTTTGCTCGGTTTTTTTGTGTTTAAAATAAAACGAAGACAGCAGAAAGACTAATAAAGTCGCTTTAATTTAGATTCTATTGGTTTTTATTAACTATTTGGCAGATTGCCTAAAGAGAGGTAGGAAAGTGGTGGAGCTAAGCAGGATCGAACTGCTGACCTCCTGCGTGCAAGGCAGGCGCTCTCCCAGCTGAGCTATAGCCCCACATTCCTAAATACAGGATGCTTAAGTCTTGCGTCTCAAGCGGGGTGAACTTTAAATATTTTTGCATTTGTGGTCAAGTATTTTTTTTAAAATGTTCGATTTTTTACTCTGTTGTTTTATTTTTGGTAGACTAAAGCGCATTCACTGTTCAAGGCTTATCCAATAATGAAAAAAATAGCATGGCTTTTGGTTGTTTTACTTGCCGGTTGCGCAAGCCAACAAGAAGCGCCTCCTTTTGAAATCAATAATAAGCAGTTTTACGAAAAAAATGATGAGCAAGGCAATAAAATCTTTGCCTATGTGGTGTCAGTTAAAGCACAGGGCAGACGCCCGATTAATCTTGATAAGCCAATGACACGCAGGCAGTTTAAAGATTTTGCCGAGCAAGAAGTATTTGAAGAGTCGAGCAATTTAAAACTTATGCTGGAAGACCAAGCGGTTGAATTATTAAATGAAGAGCTTAAAGAACGACAATACTGCGACGATAAACACGTTATTGACGAAGTATTATGGCGTGATTTAAGTGTGCAATTACGAGGACGTTGTTTGTAAATGTATGCAGATAAAAGCAAGTTAGCTGCTACGCTAGCTCAATTAGATATTAATTATGATGTGATTGAGCATCCACCATTACACGGCAGCTTAGATGCCGATAAGTTTATGCTCGATAGACCGGGCACACGTTTAAAAAACCTGTTTTTACGAGATAACGAAGGTAAGCGCCACTTTTTAGTGATCACCGCTCACGACAAACAACTCGACTTAAAAGCCATTGCTCAGCAGCAGGGGTTATCGCGTTTAGGGTTTGCATCTGATGAGCGATTAGCGCGTTATCTTAAAGTGCCACCGGGCTGTGTTTCTATGTTGGCACTGTTAAACGATAAGCAAAATAATGTCACTCTTTGGCTAGACCAAGAAATTTGGTTTAACGAGCTTTTTCATTGTCACCCTTTTGAAAATACCGCCACTTGGCTGATGAAAAAAGATGACTTAGAGCTGTTTTTTGAAAGTACCGGGCATCAACCGCGTATCGTATTTCTACCTGCCAAATAAACTAAGCTTAAACCCACTAAGCAGACTAAAAGTAGCACGGTCATAAAGGCAACTTGGCCGTGTTGCTGATATACCAGCCCTGGCAATAATGAACCTAATGCGCCACCGCTATAATAAAACGATACATAACCGCCATTGGTGACACTTGCAGGTGCGCTGCTGATTTTATTTACCAGTGGAGCGGCACTTGAGTGGATAACAAACATTGCACCGCAAAAGCCAGTAAAAGCAATAACAAAAAGTAATAACTGTTGGCTCATCAATAGCACCATTGTCAGGCTATAAAATACAAAAACCCAGGTTAGTAAACGCCAAGGTGTTGATGACTTTCGTAACAACCAAGGTGTGGCTATGGAAGCTAGTGCACCAAGCAAATAACCGCTGTAAACCAGTCCGATGTCTCGGGTGTTAGTGATAGCAAAACTGTCTTGCAGAATGAAAGGTAAATAATTTAACAGTGCCGCAAAACAAAAGAACATACAAAACACCGCTCCGTAGAGCTTTAATACCAGCGGATCTTTTAATTGCTTTAGATACAACAGCGGAGACTTTGCAGCATGAATACTCGCACCTTTGTTTGATTTAGGAATGGCGAGTGCAAATAGTACTAACCCAAGCGCAATCACATAATAAAAACTTTGCCAGCTCAAAAAGTCAGTAAACAAGGCGGCGAGCATACGTCCGAAATAGCCACCAACAATGGTGCTGCCAATGTAAAGTGTCATATTACGTTGTAATTGGTCAGCCTGAAAAGTCACACCAATATAACTGGTCATGGCAGTGAGCGCTGCGGGTAGGGTGATCCCTTGTATAAAACGAACCAGTAATAGCAACTCAAAGCTTGGTGCTAAAGTAAAAGCGATACAGCTGATTGCTAACACAAACATGGCAATCTTTAGAATTGTTAGTGGGTTTCGCTTAGCTAAAAACAAGCCATACACTAAAGGAGCAATTGCTAGTGGCAACATAGTTGCGGTCATTAAGCTACCAGCAGTGGCTGGCGATACAGAAAAATGACTGGCAAATAATCCAAGTAAGGGTTGTGGGGCGTATAAAACAAAGAAAATAAACACAGAGCAAAGTAACAAATGTCGCAGCTGCATTTTTAGCTCCCAAGAGGAAAAGCCCTAGCTTATCGGGTACAGGTTTTTTTACAAGTTCAAAGGCGACTAAAATGATAAATCTTGCGTTAAATCAATATGTCATGATTTCATCGCGTGTTAATCTCACATCAATATACTCGATTGCTGTGAATCAAGTGGGCTCAGTACTGTTATTTGTTGGCAGAGCTGATTAAAATAACCCTAATACGCATTAATAAATTGGAATTTCGTCATGGGGTCATTACAAGATCAATTACTTAAGGCTGGTCTTACTACGGCACATAAAGCTAAAGTAGCCAAATCTGAAAAGCGCAAACAGCAAAAGAAAAAAAAGAAAGGCGCCACGAGTAATCCTAGCGATCTGCAAAAGCATATTGAGCAGACTAAGCTTGAGCAGCAGAAAAAAGCCGACGAGCTTAATAAAGCGCGTTTAGAAGAGCAAAAGCAACGTGAGCAAGTAGCGCGCGTTAAGCAGATTTTAGAGCATCACAATCAAGATGAAATTCGTGGTGACCGTACATTTAACTTCACTTATCAAAATAAAGTGAAAGAGCTCGAAGTAAACGAAAAAACACAAAAGGCCCTAGCTGGTGGCCGTTTAGCAATTTGTGTTTTAGAAGGCCAATTTTTTGTACTGGAAGACGAACCAGCACGAAAAGTCGCTGAAGTCAGCGAAGACTACATAGTGTTCCATGTTGAGCCTGAAGATAAGCAAAAGGATGAAGATGATCCGTATGCTGATTTTGAAGTACCTGATGATTTAATTTGGTAGTGACTGTTTCTATTGCCGTTACAATTTTCGGGTGCAATATTGTTAAATCATGGTCTACACTAAAGAAAATGTTTAATAACCCGTCAAAAAAGAGAAGATACAAATGAGCAAGATCACGAAAATTTTATGTGGGGCTGGCATTGCAATGGCTGCAAGCCTATCTTTCAACACTATGGCTGCGGATGGTGCAACACTTTACACAGCTAAGCTTTGCCAAACTTGTCACGGTGCAGAAGGTAAAGCGCCTATCATGCCTCAGTACCCTAAATTAAATGGTCAAAATAAAGAGTACTTACTAGCACAAATGAAAGACATTAAATCAGGTGCGCGTAGCAACGGTATGGCTGCTGCGATGAAAGCAATGGTTGCAAACGTATCTGAAGAAGAAATGGCTGCAATTGCTGATTACTTATCACAAGTAAAATAAACACCATTTTAGCGTGAAAAGGCCACATCAATTGATGTGGCCTTTTTGTATCACCTATTGATCATCCATTAATAGTAATTTAGACTTCTATACATCTATTTGTGCAGTGTCACATATACAAGGTTTTCCATGTTTGACTTACCAAAACTCGATTTAAAAAATAAAGTATCTGAACAAGAATGGCAGCTTCGTGTTGATTTAGCAGCATGTTACCGTTTAGTTGAGCACTTTCGATGGGGGGATTTAATTTATACCCACCTATCGGCACGTTTACCGGGCACAGATCATTATTTAGTTAATGCATTTGGTCTTAGTTTTGATGAAGTGACGGCATCAAACCTTGTGAAGGTCGATTTAGCAGGCAATATTCTTGATGACACGCCATTTAAAATTAATCCGGCTGGTTTCACTATTCACAGCGCTATTCATGAAGTTCGTGATGACGCTCACTGTGTTATTCATTTACACACAAAAGAAACCATCGCCGTTGCAACGCAAGAAAAAGGCCTGTTACCACTTAGCCAATACTCAATGTTCTCATTGCCATCATTGTCTTATCATGGCTACGAAGGGTTAGCGGTAAACAGTGATGAGAAAAAGCGCTTGCAAGATGATTTAGGCACCACTAATCACATGCTATTGGTTAACCACGGTGGCTTAACTGTTGGCCCAACAGTGGGAGATGCCTTTATGCGATTTTATGATTTGCAGCGTGCCTGTGAAATTCAATTGGCTATTCAAGCCAGTGGTCAAACGGCAATCCCGGTACCACAACCTATTATCGATAATATTTATAATCAAGCGAATGTCGTGCATAGCGGCAGCACAGGTGGCCAGTTAGCTTGGCCAGCCATGTTACGTAAAGCTTATCGTCTTGATCCTAGTTTTGCTCAGTAAGGAGTAACCATGAAAGTTAATCGCGTCGAAGTGTTCGATATTCATTGTCCAGACAGACCTGCTTGGACACCTGTTTTTGTGCGTATTCACACCGATGAAGGTATTAGCGGTGTGGGTGAAGCGGGTCTGGCTTATGATTTAGGTCATAGCGCAGCTGCGGCAATGATCAAAGAAATGGCTGATGCCTTTTTAATTGGTCATGACCCATTTCAAACAGAAAAACTGTGGTCACGAATGCTACGCGAAAGCTTTTGGGGTTTAGGTGGTGGTCCTGTTGTATATGCAGCAATGAGCGCCATTGATACTGCACTTTGGGATATTAAAGGTAAAGCATTAGGCTTGCCTGTTTACCAGTTATTAGGTGGTAAAGTTAACGATAAGCTGCGTACTTATGCATCACAATTACAGTTTGACTGGGACAGCGAATTTAAAGCGCTTGTTCACCCAGAAGAATACGCAGAAGCAGCGCTTAAGGCGATGGCTGAAGGGTATGATGCGGTAAAAGTTGACCCAATCCAGTACGATAAAAACGGCAATACTTATTATGACCGCACTAATATTATTTCTCGTGCAGAAATGAAATTATATCGCGCGCGTATGCAAGCTATTCGTGAAGCAGTCGGTGACGAAGTTGACATTATTTTTGAATGTCACAGTTTACCTGGCGCAACATCAGCAATTCAAATTGGTGAAATTGCTGAAGAGTTCGATTGTATGTATTACGAAGAGCCTGTGAATTACTTAAATCATTCATTACATGCAAAAGTTGCTGACAAAGTAGCGGTGCCAATTGCAGGTGGTGAACGTTTGTATAACCGCTGGGGTGTGCGTCCTTACTTAGAAGATCAAAGTATTGATGTATTACAGCCAGACTTAGGCCTGTGTGGTGGTTTCACTGAAACTAAAAAAGTGTGTGATTATGCTGATATCTTTGATGTGCGTATTCAAGCTCACGTGTGTGGCGGCCCAGTAGCAACTGCAGCTTCGTTACACCTAGAAACCGCAATTCCTAACTTCTTAATTCACGAACATCACACCTATGCGATTAAAAAATGGAACCGTGAATTGTGTATTCAAGATCCACAACCTAAAAATGGTTTCTTCCAAGTATCAGAAGAGCCAGGTATCGGTATTGAATTAAATGATGAAGTCGTTATGCGCTCACAACGTGTTGAGATTAAGTAATACTAATTCACAATATCAGAGTTAAAATTTAATGTTGAATATTGAAAAAGGCCCGTTAGGGCCTTTTTTGTGAAAAAATGTAATTGTTAATATTTATATATTAGGCTTTTTTATTAAATAATAGGTATGTTTAAGCTGAATGCCGAATCTAAGTTTGCTAGTTTTAATGTTAATGGTTTGGTTTATTTTGATGTTTTTAATATAATCCACCTCCGTATTGTTTATGTTTCTGAAATTATACAGATTAAAACCCTGTGATTACATAAAGTTACATTTAGTCCTTGGTTCTAATAAATATGGTTTTTTTGTAATATATTTGTGTTTTTTAATTTACATTCTTGTTTCACTTTACTAATGTAATTGTGCCTATTTTA
>NZ_LJTB01000011.1:0-108733 GCF_001306895.1 Pseudoalteromonas sp. UCD-33C
ATTTAAACAGGGATACAAAAATGAAATCTATGTTTCGGAAAAGCATAACAGCGATAGCAGTTACTGCATCGCTAGGTTTAGCCCTTCCTGCATCTGCATCGGACGTAATTGGTTCTGTTCAGAATGTGGCAAATACCTCTTCTTACACTGTAAAAGTTAAAAACCCAGCAACAGGTTTAGAACGTACTTTAAATATTTCAGAAAATGGAACGTTCCGCTTTGCATCATTACCTTCAGGTAACTATGACATTCAGATTCTAAAAGACGGTAATATTGTTGCTGAAGACAAAGTGCGTGTTTCTTTAGGTGCTAACTCAAAGGCAAACTTTGATTTAGCAAGTGTTGCAAACTCAGGCCCTGAAGTTATTCAAGTTGTTGGTGCACGTATTTCATCAATTGATTTATCGACAGCTGACTCAGGCTTGGTTATTACCGATGCTGAAATCGATCGTATGCCTATCAGTCGTGATCTTACTTCGGTTGCATTATTAGCGCCTGGTGCAGTTAAAGGTGATAGTGCATTTGGTAACACTGCCTCATTTGGTGGTTCATCTGTTGCGGAAAATGCTTGTTATATCAATGGTCTTGAAGTAACAAATACACGTCAAGGTCTAGGCTGTGGTGAAGTACCATTCGAATTTTATGACCAATTCCAAGTAAAAACGGGTGGTTACTCAGCGAAGTTTGGCCGTGCGACGGGTGGTACGATTAACACCACAACCAAAAGTGGTACCAATGAATGGGAATTCTCTGCAGTTGTACAATATTCTCCTGACTCACTTCAAGAAGAGGGTTCTATTTCACGTGGTAACCAAGGCGCCGGACAAATTTTCCGAGACGAAAGCGTAGCTTCTGATAATAGCGCGGATGTCACTTTAGCAGTGGGTGGTCCGTTAATTGAAGATACTTTATTCTTCTATGGCTTAGTAAATCCTCGTGATACAGAGTCTACATACACTTGGGGAGGTGACGAATTCTCACCAAACGATCAATATCGTAAAGAATCAGCATCAGGCGGTGATAACCTTTTCTGGGGTGGTAAGCTTGATTGGGATATTACGGATAATCATCGCTTGAGCTATTTTGCTTACTCAAACCGTCGTGATATTGAGCGCTCTGTTTTTGAGTATGACAATGGTGCGATTGGTGATCGTATTGATGGCGCACTTCTAAAACGTGGTGGTAAAGCACAAAGCTTAAGCTATACAGGTATCTTAACAGAAGACCTAGTAGTTACAGCAATGGCTGGTAATATCAAAACTGAATATGAAACTCAATCTGAGAATCTAGTTTGTCCAAGTGTAACTGACTCGCGTGGTACTTCAAACCCAATCACTGGCTGTGGTGCTGGTGGTAGTTTTGGTGCCAATAACGATGACAATACACAATATCGCTTAGATGTTGAGTATGTGTGGGATGCACACGAAATTAGCTTTGGTATCGATTATCAAGAGCGTAAATCAGAGCGAATCAGCCAACCAATTGGTGGCCATAGCTATGACTATCGTACGCTTGCAGATAATGGTAGCTGGCAAGCTGATAATGGTGCACTAACCAATAACACAGGTGCTGCACTTGATTATGTTGAAGATCGTATCTTTGACGGTGGTGGTAGCTTTGAGTCTGAATTAACTGCTTACTATCTTGAAGATCACTGGCAAGTAACTGATGATTTTGCTGTTAAAGTTGGCCTACGTATCGACGAATTCGATAGCTGGGGTACGACTGGCAAGTTATTAACAAGCTTCAAAACAGACATTGCTCCTCGCTTAGGTTTCACATGGGATCCAACAGGTACGGGTGATACGAAAGTGTACGGTACATATGGTCGTTACTATTTACCAGTTGCTAATAACACGATTTTCCGTGCGGCATCAGGTGTTAGTGATATTACGACTGCCTATACGTATACGGGTGTGGATCCAACAACAGGCGCACCAACAGGCCTTGCTCCTTTAGCTGATACTATCGGCAGTGGTGGTTTAGCAAATTCACAACAAGTGAGTGGTGTACCTGTTATCCCTGAAAAAGATATTTTCCAAGCAAAAGAAGCGGATCCGTTTTCTAAAGATGAGTACATCATTGGTGTGCAACAAGCACTCAACGATGAATATACCGTTGGTTTAAAAGGTACATATCGTGAAGTTGCAACTGCACTAGATGATTACTGTGGCCGTTACGCATACCCATACTGCGTCATGATCAACCCAGGCTCTACATCAAGCTGGTACAGCGATGGTTATTACTGGAATGGTACTGATTGGGGTGATTCAAGCTTTGATAATGACGGTGTTCCAGATGCAGGCTCACTAACAACTTACTCAGCTGAAACAATCGGCTTACCGAAAGCAAACAATGAGTATACGTCAGTTGAATTTAGCTTGGATTACCGCGCGGAAACTATCCGTTACCAATTCGGTTATACTTGGGCACGTAGTGTAGGTAACTTCGAAGGTGCTGTTAAGTCTGATATCGGCCAAGCTGATGCGGGTATTACGCAAGATTTCGACTTCCCAGCAGTAATGGATGGTTCACAAGGTTATCAACCTAACGATCGTCGTCACACATTTAAGTTCTTCGGTAGCTGGGAACCAGTTGAAAACTTAACTGTTGGTTGGAATGCAACACTACAAAGTGGTCGTCCACAAAGCCTATTCGGCCAAGGTTATCCATCAAAAGATCCAAACCTAAATGGTGGCTGGGGTGATACTTTCTACATCTATACCAATGATTGTCCAGACACGAATGGTGATGGCGAATGTCAACAAGACGAAAAAATCTATGAGCAGCACACTCGTGGTACAGCGGGTCGTACTCCTTGGACGTTTAACTTAGATTTATCAGCTGCATATGACTTCACGGTATCTGATATTGATATGCGTGCAACTATTAACGTATTTAACGTACTTAATAGCCAAGAGATGACATCTGCGAATGAGCATTATGAGCAAAATGAGGGTGAAGTTAACTCTTATTATGGTTCTGCGTATACATGGCAATCACCTCGCTCTGTTCGTTTAGGATTTGAAGCTCGCTTCTAAGCATAAGAACAATCAATTTGATTGTCCCCCGACTAAAAAAGCCCGTAAGGGCTTTTTTTATATCTGTTTTTTAGTTTAGATTAGTTTATCGGTTTACATTTTACCAAAGGTAGTGGCTCGGTCGCTTTACTATCTAAATGGCGCACAAAACACATTTTATTTTTGATTAATAATTCAAAACGCTCAGGCATAGCTAGCTGTTTACCCATTATCGGGTTACCTTGCGCATCCAGTACATTCATACTATCAGTCACTAATATACTGCTATTTATAAACGCATCATCGGCTATAGCGACAGGCTTGCTATGCATTAGTCTTGCTATCCCTTTTGCTATTAGCTCACTTTGTGGCTCAGTTAACCGCGCATGCTGCAGTTTCGGTGTTGGCTCTTGGCTTTGAGCACTACAGCCTAGCAGTGTCGATAACAGTAATAGACTAGTTAGTTGGGCTCTCATTAAGGTTCCTACTGCTCTAAAATTTTACTTTGCTGAAGCAAGGTAGAAGTACGGGTATCAAGCACTTTCGGTGTGTCTGTAAAAATAGCCGGTGCAAACCCTTGTTCACTAATCGTTGAAGTGGCGGCAGGGCAGCGGCCAGTCTCACGATAGCTAAGCGCTGTACTTAGCATAGCTTCACTTTCATCGCCTAATTGATGAGTGAAGTCGTCAGCAACAGCGCAGCCTGGGATCATTACAGGTTGAAACTCGCTATCGTTGCTGTTTTGCGGTGCAAAGCCATCTGCATATTCACCAAATTCCTTATTATTGACGCCCGTAAACTGAATGCTGAAATACGTAGTATCACAGTTATCAGTTGGGTAGTAACCATAGGGTTTGCCACAGGTTGTTTCGCCTATTTGAATTACCTCGATGTCGGCACCGCGTAGGCCATTAATCACTGCCTCACTTGCTGAGCAGGTGCTGCCTGTTGTCAGCACAAAAACACGTTCTAGGTTCAACGAAGGCAATGGGGTTCCTGGGCTGACAGCTGGGTTTTCGGCAAAGCCTAAAAACTCATCAGTAAAATAAACAGGCTCTAAGCGATCGCCAGTGATTGGGTTAAACGTTGGATGCTGATCATTAAAAATAGTGCGCTCGAAGATTTTACCTGTGGTGTTACTTTCGCCAGCTACCATGTAAGCAACTTGGCTGGCCATTTGCAGGAATCCACCGGGGTTATAGCGCATATCAATAATTAAATCTTTAACGTTACTTGCAGCTAAATTATTAAAGGCATCGTATAAGGGTTTTTCTGCTACAGCATTATGGCGATTAAACTGAAAGTAGCCTACTTCACCATTGGCGAAGGTCTTTATGTTGCTAACTGCTTGGCCTGTAATAGTTTGTGCAGTCATAGTGACTTCGCGAATTTCGCTGGTATTAATGTCTTTGAATACAAAAGAGGTCACCTTGCCAGACTCTGATGGAAAGAGGCCTGCATTTAATACATCAACCTCAGCTTGGGTGCTGGCATTAACAAAGTCAACGCCATCCACTTCAATGACTTCTAAGCCTCGGCTCAGATTGAGGTTTGCAGCCGGTGAGTTAGGTTCTGTGTAGCTGATAATCCCTTGGCGAGGGGCGCTGGCACTGATTAACTTAAGTTTAAACCCATAACCAAAAGACTGCCCCGATTGGCTCTGAGCTTGCCACTCGTCAGTTGGCAAGCTGGCATGAAAGTTATCTTTATTTGCACCTGAATCAGTGGTGTTTTGGGTTTTTAATAAGGCAAAGTAATTTAAAACACCGTCAGTCAATGCAGGGTCGCGATCAACAATTTCGTTATACCAAAGGTAGGTTTCGTGACTCCAAGCGCGTAGCCAGTGCTTTTCATTAAGTGCTTGGCATTGTTGGTCAAACTTACTTGATGGCTCAAATACACCTTCAGTCCATGTGATATCAGCAGCATCGATAGTCCCTGACTCTGAGCTACCAGAACCACCACAGCCTGCAATGATAAGCGAACACGTAACTGCTACAGCAGCTAAAGGCTTTTTAAAATGAACAAACATAACACCAACCTAAACAGCTTTACTGACCTGAATATAGCTAGTTTTTAAGCAATTAGATAGATTTCGCGGGCGTTTTTATAGCTTAGTTTATGCCATAAACTCGACTGCGAGCACAATGAGTGATAGTGCTCCCAGCAGTTTTTGTAGCTGGTATTTATCTGGCAAACTGGGAAATTACTGGCAAACATCACTCGATGTTCACCAAAGTACTTAACTAAATTATTAACCAGCCAAAGATGTTTGTTTACTGCTATTTGCGTGAACTCTAACCCTGAGAACTTTATCGCGATATTATCGCAGCGGCTGAGTTTAATGATTGCTTCGAGCCATCTTTGCTCATTACTAATAAAGCCTAAATGATTAATTACCACACGTAATGAGGGCAGTGCGGTGCAATATTTAATAATCTGCTCGGTTACCTGCATGTTTTCAATTTCAAACTGTGCTTCAAAGTGTAAGTTTTCGCTTGCGAGCATGGCTAGGTTATCTTGGCAGTGAGGAGTTAATAAGCGCTTTGCTTCATCACCTTCGGTTATATCGCGAATACCAACCAAAGGTGAGTGCTTTAACTCATTGAGTGACGCTTCAAAGTGTTTGCTAGATGCGTCAATCGCGCTGTAGCTGATTGCGCGATAAGGAATGTCATTTAAATGCGTTGCAAGCCAATTAAGCTCATTCACTGGCGCTTGGTTATCAAAGCCAGCTTCAATATGCACCAGCGCTTCTAGTTGAAATGGGCAAGCGGCTTTAAGCTCTGAAGCAGTAATTTGTTTTTTTATTTTATCTAGATTTGGCCAAGCGGGGGGATTGTTACCTTGTAGCCAAGTGTATTGACCCTCAGTGAGGTTAAAAAAGTGCACATGTGGGTCAATAATTTTGTCGCTCATTGCGTGGTGTATCCACCATCAATGCTTTGTAAGCTACCAGTTATAAAGCTTGCTTCTGGGCTTATTAAAAAATTCACCAAAGCTGCAATTTCTTCTGGTTGCCCTAAACGGCCTAGCGGTTGCAGTGCGGCTTCTTCAGCAACAATTTCTGCTTTGTTGGCACCACTGCGCTGACAATATGCATCGATCGCATTATGAAACAGTGGTGTTTCTATCGTACCCGGACAAACCGCATTAGCACGAATGTTAAACGCGGCATAATCGAGTGCTGTCGTTTTTGCCATTGAAGCTAGCGCATGTTTGGTAAGGTTATAAGCAAACGAGTTTGGTTTGCCAATGATTGCCTGATCAGAGGCAACCAATACAACACTGCCGCCTTGCTGGCTTTTCATGCTAGGTAATACAGCTTGAATTGCTGCATAGGCACCTTTCACATTGAGCGCAAACAGGGCATCAAACGTTGCTTCATCGGTATTTTCGATGCTGGCACTTAAATGACGACCCGCATTAGAAATTAAGGCATCAACGCGGCCCGTCTCGGCAATAATTTCGGCGATAACTGACTTCACCTGCTGAACATCACTAACATCACAGTGGCGATAGTTGCCCTCAGACGGGGTGATATCTAAGTTATATACTGTGTAGGCCTCACGCTCTAAACGCTCAACAATAGCTTTGCCAATACCTTTACTGCCACCAGTGACAATTGCAACGTTTGTCATCATTTACCCTTAGTGGCTGTGGCCACAACCGCCTTCACCGTGCACGTGGCCGTGTGATAACTCTTCGGCAGTTGCTTGGCGAACATTAATCACTTCAACATCAAACGTTAGTGTTTTACCAGCAAATGGGTGGTTTAAGTCACAATCAGCATTGAAACGGCCTACTTTAACGATAGTCACTTGGTGGCGACCTTGGTTTGAATGAACGATTGCAGTCATACCTGGCTTCCACACTTTTGTGTTACCTTGTAAGTGCTTAAGTGGAATACGTTGAATAAGATTATCAACTCGCTCGCCGTAAGACTCGCTAGGCTCAAGTGTTACGCTAAAGTTATCGCCAGCCGATTTACCTTCAAGGGCTTTTTCAAGACCAGGAAGCATGCCTTCAGTGCCATGGATATATGAAAGTGGCTCGCCATCTTTACTTGATTCGATTTGCTCGCCTGCTTCACTAAGTGTGTAGTGAAACTCAACCGCTGCGTCTTTACTGATCTGCATGTTATTTCTCTTTAGAATTTAAATATAGGCGCTGATTTTACGCTAACCACAAAGAGTGAGCAATCAAGGCTTTTTCAACGAGCTTTCAATGCCTGACAACATGGCTTCGCTGGCTGGTACTTGCGGCTCAGCGGGTTTTGCTTGCGGTAGGTGCAATGTCAAAATGGTGCCTGGTTTTAAAATGCTAGTGGCACTGAGTTTATTCCACGTTGCGACGTCTTTATGAGGCACGTCGTATAGCTGACTGATACTCCAAATTGAATCACCTGGTTTGACTAGGTAATCAACCGCAATGGTTGCGATGACTTCCTCATGCTGTTCAAGGTAAGGGCTGATATTGTAATCAACCATAAGTGATTCCGGCATGGTTTGGGGCTGTGATAAGCGCAATTGTTCACCGACCTTAATCAGGTTACTTGTTTTGCTATTAAGCGCTTTCAGATCCTTTACAGACATATTAAAGCGTCTGGCAATGCCATAAAGGGTATCGTCTTTTTGCACTATATACTCACCGGCAAAGTTGTTGCGAAACAGCTTACTTTGCAACAAGGTGCGGCGCTCCATAGGTAAAAGCAGAGTATGTGGACCATTTGGCGAGCTTTGGTTTTTTAAATATCCTGGGTTTAATTTGTGGAGCTGGTTATGCCCCACCCCAGATAAGTTAGCGATCACCGAAAAATCAAATTGCTGGGCAACATCAAATTCTGTGGTGAGTGCTTTATTCGCTAATTTAGGGCGCTTTAAGCCTTGTTCAGGATGCTTTAGTAAATAGCTAAGTGCCAAAAGTTTAGGTATATATTCAGCGGTTTCTTTTGGTAGCGATAGCGACCAATAGTCAGTTTTTTTGCCAAGCTTTTTATTTTTTGCGATAGCTTTTTTAACGCGTCCTTCACCACTGTTATAGGCTGCAAGGGCATGCAGCCAGTCACCATCAAAGCGTTTATGTAAGTAACTTAAATAAGCTAAAGCGGCATCGGTTGAAGCGAGTATGTCTTGGCGGCCGTCATACCATTGGTCGCTTTGCACACCAAAATGATAAGCCGTTGCGCCGACTAACTGCCAAACACCAACGGCTTGCTCTGATGATCGTATTGTTGGTCTAAAATCACTTTCAACAAAGGGTAATAGGGCCAGCTCCATCGGTAGCTTCTGTTGCTCGATACGTGTGACGATATGATACAAATAAGGTGCCGCACGTTTATTTACTTTAATCAGGTAATTGGGCTGTTTTAAATACCATTTTACTCGTGCAGATGTATGTTTATTGGTTTGAAATACCAGCGTTAAATTGTTGGCGATATGCTGCCATAGATCTTTCGAGCGAGGCTTTGCTAGCGGGGTATTATTGACTGCTATGGGCGCAGCAACAGGACGTGGTTCAACAGCTGTTGAATCGACAAACTCACTAGGTGCTTGTTGGGTTGTTAAATCGGGCTCATAATGGCTAAAAATCTCCGGCCTTGCCCGTTGTTGTTCTGTTTCTTGCTGAGTTACTTGGCATCCTTGTAAGCCAATAAACAAGCTCAGCAAAAGTAAATATTTCAAACTTACTTGAGCCATATAATAAAATCCTTTTACTATTTTAGCCCTATTTTGACAATTTGCTTTGTTTAAGTCCAGCTTCTAGAAACATAGAAAACGCTCTTTCGCCCACTTCATCAAGCTGGTATTGCTGTTTAACCTCTGCAGGAAAAAGCGGAATTAATTCACTCACTGGTTTATCTGGCGAGGAATTTGTCATCTCTTGAATGGTTTTTAAAAACCTTAAAGGGAGTGCAAGTTCAGCAGGTGTCAGTGGCTTACCGTGACCCGGTAAAATTGTTGTCAGTGTGGTATTTTTTTGGATACCTTGCAGCGTGGTTATCCAGCTAGAAAATGTACCATGCCCAGGATAGGGTAAGCTGTCGACTATATCGCCACCTAACAGCACGCGACCTTGATCTGCACTTAAAGTGAGATCGCCTTTAGTGTGTGCTTGATACGGTGTAATAACGATAGGGTAATTACCAAGGTCTAGCTGTGTTGGTTCAGTAATGCTAATCGCTGGTGGCTTTAAGGTGAGCTCTCGCCAGCGAAATAAGCGTTTTTTAGCAAGTTCTAGTTTGTCGCGCCAAATAGCTTGTTGATCTTCAGGTTGATTGGCAAGGCGTTGATAGCTCAATTCAATACTTTTTTCATAACCATCTAATTTATCTGTCAATGCTTGCTGCATCGCTACAAACTCAGTTGCTACTTGCTGATGCACAATAAGCTTAGCTTCAGGGAACTCAGCCTGTAAAACGGCCAAGCCTAGCAGGTGATCATCATGATAATGGCTCGCTACTAAATAACATAATGGTGTTTTTAAGCGTTTTTTTAACTGCACTGCGAGCTTTTCTACTTCGGCAAAGTTACCACTGGCATCAAACATTAATGCGCATTCTTTACCTTCAATCAGCACTTGATTCGAATCGTAAAAACGCAGTTTATTTTGTTGTTGTAGAAATTGGATTTCGGGACTGATGCTATGCCAGCTAACGCTTGCTTGGGCGCTATAGCTTACGAAAAGACAGATCAAAAAAGCACAAAATCGCATAGTGTTTCGCTCTGATAGTGGTTAGTAGAATTGATTGTAAACAAAAAAAGCGCAGGATGCGCTTTTTTCTAAATACTAAGGTGCTGGCTGAGCTTATCTATTAAGCTGTCATGTTGTTGCTCTTGTTCTGCTTGTTGAGATTTAACTTCAAGCAATTCATGACTTAAATGTAATGCTGCCATCAGCAACGCTTTTTGGTCATTGCGAACCGATGAGCGTTGTTTCATTTGCTCCACTAAGTCATTCAAATTTTGTGCAGCAGCAACTAGGGCGTGTTCTTGCCCAGGTGGGCAAGAGAACTCATGTTCTTTACCTAGTAGCTCTACGGTGACCCGCTGACTTTGTGGGCCGCTCATTAGCTAGCCTGTTGAACGCTTTGTAATTTCTCAAGCAGGCCAGTTAGTGTGCTGCTTGTATCTTTTTGTTTCTCTTCGTTTTCTAGTACTTCTAGTTGCAGAGTTTCGTTCTCATCTAAAAGCTTAGAGTTTTGCTCTTGTAAGCTTTTAACTTCGCTTTCAAGTTCACTGTTGCGAAGAATTAACTTGTCGATCAGTTGTTCGAGTTGGGAAAGAGTTTCGTTATTCATAAATGCGCTCATAAAACTGTGATTATTGTCATGCAAATGTAAAGGAAAGTGTCTTGATATGCCAGCATTTACGGCCGTTTTAGAGGATTTTTATTTATTATTAAGGTGTAATTCAGCGTAGCGGCTTTTTTATTCATTTATGATTCACCAAAACGCCAGATGCTAGGATCATTTTCTGTTTATCATGTACAATATGGCTATTCATTTTTAATGCAGTTTTGCATTTGGCGACTTATAAATATGCTTAGTTATCGACACTCTTTTCATGCAGGTAACCCTGCTGATGTTCTAAAACATCTTGTTCTAGCTGAAGTTCTTAAATACCAAACAATTAAAGACAAACCGCTTGATTATGTGGACACCCACTCAGGTGCTGGCTTTTTTGAACTTGCAGGCAGTGATGCACAAAAAACACAAGAGTATTTAGATGGGATTGCTAAGCTTTGGCAGCATAACAGTGAACACAATGCACTTAATGAGTATATTGAGCTGATTAAATCATTTAACTCAAATGGTAATTTAGATTTTTACCCTGGTTCGCCAAAAATTGCAGAGCACTTTTTACGTCGCCAAGATAACGGTTGGTTCTTTGAGTTGCATCCTCGTGACTTACAGTTACTGCAAGACAACATGAAAGGTAAGCGTTCTATTCGCGTACGTGGTGAAAACGGCTTTCAAGGCTTAATTGGTTTATTACCACCAGCATCACGTCGAGCTTGTGTGCTTATTGACCCTCCATACGAAATTAAAAACGACTACGATACGGTTGTTAACACTCTTGTTAAGGCGCATAAACGCTTTGCAACTGGAACGTACATGATTTGGTATCCGGTTGTAGATCGTGAGCGAATTGACAGAATGGAAGCGGGTTTAATCGCATCGGGTATGCGTAACATTCAGCTTTTCGAGCTTGCAACAGAGGCAGACACCGACGTTCACGGTATGACAGCATCGGGTATGATAGTGATCAACCCGCCATGGAAACTAAAGCAAACAATGGATGCGGTATTACCAGAGCTTGTTTCATTACTAAGCGATAGCAGTGGTTTTTATCGCAGTGAACAGTTAGTTGAAGAATAATTTCTCCAATACAAAAACGCCCAGCAATTGCTGGGCGTTTTTTTATTTAACTGTTGTTAATTCATATAAGTCGCTGCGAAGGTCGCAAGTGGCTCATCACTATCATCTAACAAGGTTAACTGTTCACCATTGATAGAGTACTTAGCTGTTGCCGCAAGTGCTGCAGACATGGCCGCTTCAATATCCATTTGTGATACACACATTTTTTTGGTGCTTGCTAATGGGTTGAATGTAAGCGTCTGCTCGTTAACCTCGTAACTACCTGAGAAGTTATTACATCCTAAGTGACCATTGGTTGAACCATCGTCTTTAAACTGTACGAAAGGTTCTTTATTTTCAACGGTGATAGCCTCACCGCTGATTGTAACTGCTTTCCAATACGTATTGGTCAATGTCACGTCTGGCTTTTTCGCTGATACTTTTGTTACTGTCACCTTGTACACATCATCCGTCGCATCTTCGGCAAATGGATTATTGTGAGTGGTGCTGATGTAAAGTAATTTACCTTGATTCTCAATGCGTGCACTCACACTATAGCGGTGACGGTCAGCAATTTTGCTTTCGTCATACTCAAGTTCCACGTTATATGGTGGCGCACCATTTAATTCAATTTCTTGTTCGCTGATAACCTCTGCTTTGGCATCCATTTTTGATACATCAGCAAGTTGTACTTTTAATACTGAACCCGGTGGCAGCATGCTGCGGTCTAAATAAATAACCTGAGTATTGAGGGTTTTCATTGTTGATTGCTCAGCTTGTGGTGCGGCAGAGTCTTCACCACAACCTGTTAATACTAAGCTGCTCCCTAAGATCATTAAACTGCATAGAGAAGCGCGTTTGAAAGATGAGATGGTATCCGAAGCCATGATTGTTTCCTTGCGTTTTAGGGTTATGCGTCTTTGTAATTGAATAAGCATAAAGTTCGCTGACTTAATCATAGCTTAATTAACAAAAAATGGGCACTAGGCCCATTTTCTTAATTACGGATTCGCTTTAAAAAGCAAATTGAGTGTTCGTTATTTTTTCACGTATTTGGTAAGAATAACAATGCGTTGACCATCAACACGGCCTTCAATATGTTCTGGGTTGCTCGTTAAGCCAATGTTTCTAACTGCGGTGCCGCGCTTAGCAACAAGGCTGCTGCCTTTCACATCAAGATCTTTAATAAGTGTCACAGTGTCACCTGCTTGTAGCACAACACCATTACTGTCGATATGTTTAATATCGTCATCTTCAGCTAGGGCTGTTTGCGCCCATTTTAACGTGTCTTCTTCAAGATAAATCATATCGAGTGCGTCTTGTGCCCAACCGTTATCAGCAGCTAAACGCTTCAACATGCGATAAGCCACAACTTGTACAGCCGGTGTTTGACTCCACATGCTGTCGTTCAAGCAATGCCAGTGGTTTGCAGTTAAATCAGCATTATTTTCAATTTGATCTTTACAGGTTTGGCAAACGTAAATGCATTTATCAGAATGAGCCTCTGTAACAGGTGGCACTTCGTAAACAGATAGATTGTCTGTATTAGTGCAAAGTTCACATTGGTTATTACTGCGTTCGATTAGGGCTTGTTCAATGCTCATAGGAGGCTCTTTTAGTTAACAAGGTAAGAAAAACAGCGCGCATTATAGCAAAAGCAGGTCCAAAGCGGAATATCCCTAATTATTGTAGGGGTATGCTTTTTGTGTATTTATTGATTATGGCATCTAAGCGGCCAGAATTTTTAAGTTCTTTGATTGCTGTATTTATTTTTGGTAACAATGATTGATGCTCACTGCGCAGGCGAATTTTTAGATTACCTAGCGAATGTAATGCACCAAAGCTGATATCTGCATCAAATTGCTCAGCCCAATATAATGCTGGCAGTTTATCAATTATGACGACCTCAATTCGTTGCATTTTTAACGCCTGAATGAGTTGTTGCTCAGAGTGAAAATCAACCCGTTTAAAGCGGTTATCGTCATAATAGTAATAGCCTAAAACAGTCCCTACGGGTTGATTACGAATACTGTTGAGTTGCTGCCATTGAGCCACAGAGCTTTTTAAGCTCACTAGATACTCTTCAACGGCAAACAGGGTGTTTGAGTAACTAAACTGTGGATTTTGTTTTTCTGTCTGGCTCAGCCATTCGGGGCTTATGACATCAAAATCGATATGTCCTTGGTGAAGGTATTTAACGGTTCGTTTTGCAGGAAGCTCGACATGCTGCACTTGAATATCAGCAAGCAGCATAACTTGTTTGATAATTTCAGGAAGGATCCCTGGATTGCTTTTATCATCAATATAGTAAGGATAGTAGTTCCCAGAGCCGGTTACATTGTATTTCAGTACAGGTTGCTGCTCAGCCAAAACTGCTTGAGTAAGAAAAAGTAAAATTAAGAAAATCGAGTTAGAGAAGCGCAATGGTCTGATTGAATTCGTTTTCATGTACCTAGTTTGGTTGGGTTTTTGTTTTTTAGCAAGGTAAACATCTTTCACTATACTTATAACAATAGTAATGTGGAGATAGCCACATCTAAGTGAGAAGTAGAATGTCAGAATTAAGTATGGAAGGTAACAAAAGTCAGAGCGTGACTCAGTATATAGCCCGGCAGCCAATATTTAATGCTGATAAAAGTTTGTATGCTTACGAATTATTGTATAGAGAATCGAGCGATAATGTCTTTCCTGCAGGCACGAGTGATGGCCAAGCAACGGGGCGGCTATTTTTTAACGCGTTAATGTTGATGGGACTCGAGAAGCTAACGGGTTTTCAACCTGCGTTTATCAACCTATCGACCGACGCTATTTTGGATGACTTTCCTAAGCTGTTACAACCACGCAGTGCGGTTATCGAAATAGTCGAGCGGGCTACTAGCATTCCAAAAGTAGTAAGCCGCGTTAAGCAATTAAAACAAGAAGGCTATTTGTTCGCGCTTGATGATTACGATGGCACAGATAAATGGCAAGATATTTTGCCTTTAATGGATTTTATTAAGCTTGAAGTTACGCAGCCGATTATCAAAACCAACATGATGATCAAAAAGCTTAAACGCAGCTTCCCAGAAATCACTATCATAGTGGAGCGCATTGAAACTTATGAAGACTTTAAGCAACTAAAAGCAGCAGGTTGCGACCTGTTTCAGGGCTACTTTTTTGCCAAGCCAGAGCTTTTAAGTTTTGGTAATGTTGAACCATCAAAAGTTGCCGTGCTTGAATTACTTAACTGTACTGCGCAAACAGATTTAAATTTTGATGCAATTCAGCAACGGGTTGCTAAAGATATTGGCCTTACCGCACGCATTTTAAAATTAGTTAATGCTCGTATAAGCAATAGTCAGCAAACAATTCGTTCGATTTCACAAGCGGTTATTTACCTTGGTGAAGACGCGATTAGACAATTTGTACGGGTATTAGCGCTGAGCGAGTTAGGCAATGATAAACCGCAAGAGCTGACTAAACTTGGCTTAACAAGAGCTAAGTTTATTGCGTTGATGCTTGAACCTGGTGGTAAAGACCTAGCTGAGCAGGGTTATTTAGTCGGTTTACTATCCGTACTTGATGCTATTTTAGATATGGAGCTTGATATCATTGCCAAAGAGTTTTCACTGGGTAGTGAGCTTTCGAGCGCACTGTTAAACTTTAATGGCATGCAAGGTGCGAGCTTACAACTTGTTAAGGCGATGGAAGAAGAGCAATGGCAAACTGCTCATGAGCTGCTAATGATGATCCGCCCTGCGTCAAAGATGGATGTGGTTTTTCAAGCTATGTACGATGCCCGTGCTTATGCCGATGAAGTGTTCGCAAGCTTATCATCGGTTACAGACTAAAAGTGCAGAGTTCGTTATGATGCGGGCTCTGAGTATTAAAAAGGTTTGTAACTAATGCGTGTTGTTTTTCCAGTACTGGCTATTTTAATTGCCTTGGCGTTACTAATTCCTGGTGTAACCCAGCCTGTGCTCACCCTAGAAGGAAAAATCGATAAATCTAAGCTTGCCAAAACAGGTATTGAAATGATTGCCGATGAAGGCGATCGCAATACCCGTAGCGTGTTAATGATGGCTTCAAGCATGTTGGGGCTTGATAAGCTCGAAGGTGAAATAGATGCCTACAAAAAAACACGCAGCATTTGGGGCACCGTGAATGAGCTCGCCAATAACAAAAATTACCTTGTTGCCGCGCTTGTTGCAGTGTTCTCGATTGTTATTCCCACTTTAAAACTCCTGATGCAATTGCTTTATTGTTTTTTACCTGCGAATAGATTTAAGCATTTGCTCGGTCAACTCATACAGGGCCTAAGTAAATGGAGCATGGTCGATGTGTTTGTGATTGCATTGATCGTGTCTTATTTAGCAGGTAATGCCGATGGGCAAATGGGCGAGCTAATCAAAATGCATGCCGAATTGGGGGATGGATTTTGGTACTTTACTGGCTATTGCCTGTTTGCTATTGCTGCCAGCAGTAGCATAAAAATAGATAAGCCCTTGTCGAGCGCGTAAATTTTGGGCTACAATTTGGGCAATTAATTTTTAAGGTATGATGATGACGCGACTTTCAAGCTACTTATTGATAGCTATGATGCTGCTCACTTTTGTGGGTCAGTCAGTTGCGTCTGTTGCTATGGTGTGTGATATGCCACATGCCAGTATGCAGATGGATCATCATGCTAATATGAGTGCTGACAGCGACATGAGTGATATGGATTGTTGCCATGAAGACGTAATGGATAACAGCGATTGCGCGTGTCCGTTTAATGCCTGTACAGCTCACTCACTCCTGCCGTTAAATGATTTAGTTGTTAAATCAATTAAGCAATCAGAAAAAGTCACCGTGTTAGGCGCAAGCCAGCTTAGTTTCCACGCAAGTTCTTTATATCGTCCACCTATTACAGCTTAAGCAGGATAGGTCTGTCTAAAATTCAGTAAAACGCTGAAATACTCCTTATTCTGCACCCAAAATCTATTGTTTTTTAACCATTTTTAAGATTTTTGGAGCATGTGATGATTCACAGCAAATTGATTAAGGCGCTTTCTCTAGGCGCAGTATTGATAACCTCAAGTTTAGTGAAAGCAGAGCCATTGGCGCTCAATCAGGTGATTGATTATGCATTGACTCACGAGCCTTGGTTACAGGCAAATAAATACCAGCAACAGGCGATAGAAGCGCAAAGCATTGCGGCAGGTACCTTGCCAGATCCAGTATTAACCGTTGGATTCATGAACTTACCAACCGATGGCTTTGCCTTTGACCAAGAGGGTATGACGCAATTCAAAGTGGGCTTGTCACAACAATTTAGCCGAGGTGATAGTCTTGCCTTACAGCAACAAGCTTTAAAACAATCGGCTGAACAATACCCTTGGCTAAGAGCTGACCGCCAAGCACAGGTTAAAGCCATTGTTAGCGAAGCATGGCTAAATGCCTATCGCGCACAAAAAAGCATTCAACTGATCAGCCAAGATAAAGCCTTATTTAATCAGCTTATTGATATTACAGAAGCAAGCTATGCCAATACACTTGGTGCGACTCGCCAGCAGGATATTATTCGCGCCCAGCTAGAGCTGACTCGGCTTGAAGATAAGCTGGTGATGTTAGAGCAACAGTTTGATAGTGCAAAAAAACGACTAGCACAATGGCTACCTATTGAAATGCTAAACGGTGCAGTGAGCGATGAAAATACCAAGGTGACCGCAGTAATGGCTTATCAAGAGCTTGCGCCATCGGGGGTGACTGAAGTGCTGATGAATCACCCGGCAATTATTGCTATTGATCATGCTATGCGTGCCAAAAACACCCAAGTGAAAGTGGCTAAAGAAGCGTATAAGCCGCAATTTGGTATGAACCTAGGCTATGGCTATCGTGATGATACCCCGATGGGTGACTCTCGCGCTGACTTATTCTCTATTGGGGTAAGTGTTGATTTACCGCTGTTTACTGATAACCGTCAAGATCAACAAGTTAATGCCGCAATAGCTAATGCCGAGGCGGTAAAAACCAACAAACTTATTACCCTACAAAAACTGCAAGGTCAGTATTTTAAAGAGCTTAGCCAACTAAGCCGACTTGCTCAGCGCAAAGCACTATATCAACAGCAGCTTTTACCGCAAATGGCGGAGCAAGCCGAAGCGACTTTAAATGCTTACACCAACGATGATGGTGACTTTTCAGAAGTGATGCGTGCACGCATCAGCGAACTTAACGCAAAAATTGATGCATTGAATATCGAAATAGACAAGCAAATAACCCTCGCTCGCCTTAACTATTACGCAGCAGCAAAAGATAACCAAATAAATGCAGCACAAAGCCAAGGAGCTACCAATGAATAATACAGTCAAATTAGTTATCGCCTTGGCGGTAGGTGCGGCATTGGCAACGGCTTTAAATAAACTAGCTGAGCCAGATCATGAAGCTATGCCAAGCGCTGAGAAAAAGCCCTTATATTGGGTGGCGCCTATGGACAGTAATTACCGCCGTGATGAACCGGGTTTATCGCCAATGGGTATGGAATTAGTCCCCGTTTATGAGGAGCAAAGTAGCGCTGAAGACAGCCCTGGTACTGTGAGAATCTCACCAGCAGTCGTTAATAACTTAGGGGTAAGAACAGCGCCCGTAAGGTTTAAATCATTACAAACGACGGTTGATACGGTTGGTTATGTGCAATACGACCAAGACCAACTCGTGCATATTCACCCTCGTGTCGAAGGTTGGATAGAAACCTTATATGTAAAAGCTGCAGGTGACCAAGTTAAGCAAGGCGAGCCACTTTATACCTTGTATTCTCCACAGCTAGTGAATGCACAAGAAGAGCTATTGCTTGCCCTTAAACGTAACAATGCAGTGCTTATACGTGCCGCAAAAGCACGCTTAGCCTCACTGAATGTTTCTGACGATTTTATTACCCAATTAGAGCAAAGCCAAAAGGTCAGACAAAACATTACCTTTTATGCCAAGCAAAGTGGCGTATTGGATGAGTTAAATATCCGCGAAGGTTTCTTTGTGAAACCGGGCACAACCATGATGAGTATTGCTCACCTAGAAGAAGTGTGGGTTGAGGCTGAAGTTTTTGAGCGTCAAGCAGGGCTAATTCATAAAGGCTTGCCAGTTACTATGAGCTTAGATTACTTACCGGGTAAGCGCTGGCAAGGCAAGGTCGATTATATTTACCCAACCCTTGATGAGAAAAACCGTACCCTTCGCGTGCGATTACGTTTTGCTAACCAAGATGGCTTACTAAAACCAAATATGTTTGCTGAAGTGAGTATTACTACCAAGCCGACTGAGCCGCAATTAGTGATAGCAAAAGAAGCGGTGATCCGCACCGGTAGCCAAGACCGTGTGGTGATTGATTTAGGTGAAGGGCGTTTTAAATCAGTGGCTGTGACGCTAGGTCGTAGTGATAATCATGATGTCGAAATTTTATCAGGCTTATTGAAAGACGATAACGTAGTGGTTTCAGCGCAGTTCTTAATAGATTCCGAATCAAGTAAGAGTTCTGACTTTATGCGTATGCAAGAGCCAGATAGTGACAGCGCAATGGTCAATGGCGTGATCAACAGCATTGACCGTGAAGCCCGCACAGCCGTGATCAGTCGTGAGGCTATCCCTAAGTGGGGACGCGAGGCTGCAACTATGGAATTTCATTTTTCGCCGCGTATCGATATGTCTAGTTTACAAAGTGATGATGAAGTGCATTTTACCTTTAAGTTGGTAGACGGTGAGTTTGTGATTTTTGACATCATGACCATGAGCCACCCTATGCAAGGAGAAATGCAATGATAGCTGCCGTGATCCGTTGGTCAGTCGGTAATCGCTTCTTTGTATTACTGCTGTCTTTAATGTTGGCGGGCTTTGGGATTTTTTCTTTAAAGAATACCCCAGTTGATGCCTTGCCTGACTTATCTGATGTACAGGTTATTGTAAAAACGTCTTACCCAGGACAAGCGCCTCAAGTGGTGCAAGATCAAGTAACGTTTCCTATCACTACAGCCATGTTGTCGGTGCCGGGTGCTGAAACGGTAAGGGGCTTTTCGTTTTTTGGTGACTCTTATGTATACGTTATTTTTAACGAAGACACCGACCTTTATTGGGCCCGTAGTCGGGTGCAAGAGTATTTGAGTCAAGTAAGTGCTCGCTTACCAGATTCAGCAAGGCCTGAACTTGGCCCTGATGCAACAGGTGTGGGTTGGATTTACTTGTATGCGCTGGTGGATAAAACCGGTAAGCACGATATTAGTCAGCTACGCAGCCTGCAAGATTGGTTTTTAAAGTTTGAGCTGCAAACGGTGCCGGGTGTATCAGAAGTAGCGTCTGTTGGTGGTATGGTTAAGCAGTATCAGGTGAATGTCGACCCCGATAAATTGCGTGCTTATGGTATTCCGCTGAGTTTAATTCAAACAGCAATTAAGCAAGGTAACCAAGAGCGTGGTGCCTCAGTGGTCGAAATGGCTGAAGCTGAATACATGGTATCAAGCACAGGTTATATTAAAAGTGTCGCAGATTTAGAAGCCATTCCGCTGGGTACTAATGCCAATGGCACGCCACTGCAATTACGTGATGTGGCTGATATAAAACTTGGGCCGCAAATGCGCCGTGGTATTGCCGAACTAAACGGCGAGGGTGAAGTAACTGGTGGTGTGGTTGTGATGCGCTTTGGAGAAAACGCCGAAGCAACCATTAAACTCGTAAAAGAAAAGCTAGAGTCGCTCAAAAAAGGCCTGCCAGAGGGGGTTGAAATCATCCCTGTGTACGACCGCTCAAACCTTATTACCCAAGCGCTTGATAACTTAAGCTCAAAGTTAATTGAAGAATTAATTGTCGTGGCCTTAGTGTGTGTAGTGTTTTTATTCCATATACGCTCATCGATCGTAGCCATTATCACGTTGCCAATGGGTATTTTAACGGCTTTTGTGGTGATGTATTGGCAAGGTATAAACGCCAATATCATGTCGCTTGGCGGGATAGCGATTGCCATTGGTGCAATGACCGATGGCGCTATCGTGATGATAGAAAATATGCATAAGCATATGGAGAAAACCCCACTGACCGATGAAAATCGTTGGCAAGTGGTGATGGACTCAGCCGCAGAAGTCGGGCCCGCGTTATTCTTTAGTTTATTGATCATCACTGTCAGCTTTATGCCGGTGTTTATTCTTGAAGCACAAGAAGGGCGAATGTTCTCGCCACTGGCTTATACAAAAACCTATGCGATGGCAGCGTCGGCTGGTTTAGCGATTACACTGGTGCCGGTATTAATGGGCTACTTTATTCGCGGTAAGGTTATTTCGGAGCAGAAAAACCCTGTAAACCGCATATTAGTGGCAGCTTATAAACCCTTGTTAAATGCGGTATTAAAAGTACCGAAAACAACATTGGTACTGGCATTAGTGTTGGCTGCTATTGGCTTTTACCCGGTTAATAAAATTGGCAGTGAGTTTATTCCTCCCCTTGATGAGGGCGACTTAATGTATATGCCAACGACTTACCCAGGTATTTCAATTGGTAAGGCCCGCGAAATCTTACAGCAGACCGATAAGCTAATTGCCAGTGTTCCAGAGGTTGAGTCGGTATTTGGTAAGGTTGGTCGAGCGGATACTGCCACAGATCCTGCGCCGCTGACCATGATCGAAACCTTTATTCAGTTAAAGCCAAAATCACAGTGGCGCGAGGGTATGACAACCGAAAAACTGAAAAAAGAGCTCGATAATCTGGTTAAGTTCCCAGGGCTTACCAATGCATGGGTTATGCCAATCAAAACGCGAATCGACATGCTTGCCACTGGCATTAAAACGCCTGTGGGGATCAAAGTAGCAGGGCCAAAGCTGAGCGAAATTCAAAAAATCGGTGAGCAAATTGAAGTCATTTTAAAAGATTTACCGGGTACAGCTTCGGTGTATTCAGAGCGCGTTGCTGGTGGTCGCTACATCAAAGTCGATATTAACCGTGAGAAGGCAGCGCGGTACGGTTTAAACATTGCTGATGTACAACAGGTTGTTGCCACCGCTATCGGTGGTATGAATGTGACCGAAACGGTTGAAGGGCAAGAGCGTTACCCGGTTAACTTGCGTTACCCGCAAGATTATCGTGACTCGCCAGAAGAGCTTAAGTTGTTACCGATAGTGACGCCAAACGGACAGCGTATCGCATTGGCTGATGTTGCCCATGTCTTTATCGAAGATGGCCCGCCAGGTATTAAAAGTGAAAATGCGCGTATTAATGGTTGGAGCTTAATTGACATTGAAGGCAGTGATATTGGCAGTTATGTTGAGCGTGCGCAACAAGCGCTGCATGAGCAACTTGAACTACCTGCTGGTTACTCAATTACGTGGGCGGGGCAATATGAATATATGGAGCGCGCAAAAGCCAAACTCAGTTATGTATTGCCACTCACCTTGGCAATCATTGTGGTGCTGTTATACCTCAATTTTAGAAGCTTTATTGAGGTGGCAATGATCATGCTGACCTTACCGCTTGCGATGATAGGCGGTATTTGGCTGATGTACCTTGAAGGCTTTAACTTCTCGGTTGCTGTTGGGGTTGGTTTTATTGCCTTAGCTGGGGTTGCTGTGGAAATTGGCGTGATCATGCTGGTTTATCTCAACCAAGCTTATCAAGATGCGAAAGCGCAATCAGCACAGTTTACGGTTACAGAACTGCGCCAAGCAATCATCAATGGTGCGGGCCTTCGGGTTAGACCAGTGATGATGACAGTCGCCACTATTATCATAGGGTTATTGCCAGTGCTTTATGGCACTGGAACGGGCAGTGAGGTGATGAGCAGAATAGCCGCGCCTATGGTCGGCGGGATGCTCAGTGCCATAGTTTTAACACTACTAGTGTTACCTGCGCTTTATTTTATATGGCGTAAACGCCATCTATAAATTTTACAGTCAGTGTGTAACTTGTACGCTTTTACTTGCTGCAAGTTACACATTTTATTTTAAGTGGCTGAAAATTAATGGGTTTATTACTGGTGTGATTTATGCAGAGTCATATTAAATTGATTTTGATAAGGAATGCACATGCAAGTTAAAACAATACAACAAGTTTATGATTGGACCGTGTTATTTCATACTCAAATGGCAGCCAATTTCCACAGTGTTAAAGACTTACTGGATGAGCATAATCAAATGCTGGTGGACTATTATCTGCAATATGAGAAGAAACTAGCAGAAGATCTCGTTGGCTTTAAAGCCATTACAGAAATAAACACGCTAGATACCTATTGCTATGAGTATTTTGCTGAAAACCCAGAGCTAATTACTTTTAACGATATCAGCACAGATCAGCAAATTGATGAAAAGGCGATTCAGGTTTACTTAACCACGCAACACCAAAAAGTAATCGACTTATACGAGTACTTGGTATCGCGAGCTGATACAGAGCAAAGCAAAGAAAAGCTCGAACGTTTACTTGAGCTTGAACATCAAGGCCTTAAGCAAATGATGCAAAGCTCAAACCGCCATATGGATATGTAATAGATTAATCTATTAATCCGCTTAATGAAAATCGAGTAAGAAGCCGACTTTTTTAAGGTATTTTTGCTCTTGCTGTAAGTCAGCTAAAAGCAAGGTATGTTCTTTAAGCCACTTATTGTGAAACTTTAAGAACATACTATTTTGCTTGGCTGTTACCTCAAGTTTAAAACCTTGATCGGTAATACGCTTTTGATTCAGTAGTACCGCTAAGCGCAAAATCACAATAAGCTGCAATATTTCATAATGCTGCATGGTATGCAGTGCAGGAAACTCTTCTAAACGAATTTTTTTCCGATAAAAACGGATCATGCAACTAAGCAAGGTTTGTTGTTGCTGCGTAAAGCCTGGTAATTGGCTATTCGCAACGATATACGCACTGTGCTTATGTATCCCTGATGAATTAACCCCTAAGCCAATTTCATGCAGCTGCGCGGCCCAATCCAGCAAGTTGATGTAGTCAGGATCGGTAAGTTGCCATGCCTCTTTTACTTGTTCAAACAGCCACTTTGCAGTAGTCGAGACGCGGTTAGCATGCTCTTTATCTATGGCGTTACGCTCAGATAGGTTCGCTATGGTATTAGTGCGAATATCTTTGTGGGCGAGCTTTTGCTGCATTTCATGTAGCAGGCCTTCACGAAGTGAAAAGTCGCTGTATTGCAACGCTTCGATTTTAAACAGCCTAAATATCGCAATTAAAATAGCTAAACCACCACAAATACTCACTTGCCGCTCAGGTGTAAGACCTTCAATTTGTAGCGCTTTTATTTGTTTAGCTGCAATAAACTGAGTTTTTAGTTCTAATAATCGCTCTAATGTAATCAGTTCTTGCTCGGCATCGTTAGCGTTGATCATAGCAAGGATAGATTTAATTGTGCCTGATGTTCCCACCACTGATTGCCAGCCAGCCGATAAGTAGTTGGCAAAAATCACTTCGAGTTCTTGCTCTGCGCGAACCTCAGCTTTGGCAAATCGCTTAGCAGTGATTTGTCCATCTGCAAAAAACTGCTTGGTGTAACTAACACAGCCCATATTGCGGCTAGTAAGTAGCTTGTGCTTAAAGTGTTTGCCAATGATGAGTTCGGTACTGCCGCCGCCGATATCAATGACTAAGCGGTTTTCATCGTGATGAATGTAATGGGCAACACCTTGGTAAATTAAGCGCGCTTCCTCCTGCCCCGATATTACTTCGATTGGGTAAGGAAACACTTTACTTGCTTGGGTTAAGAACGAATGAATATTTTTAGCGCGGCGTAATGTGTAAGTTGCCGCCACTTTGACATTCTCAAGGGGGAAGTCCTGCAAGGTAGTAGCAAACTGCTTAAGAATCGCCAGCGCGCGTTCGATTGCTTCTTGGCTTAAATGATTTTTATCATCTAAACCGTCAGCTAAGTAAACGCGCTGTTTTTCTTTATGTAAGATTTGCAAAGAGCCATCGACCTCTCTTGCCACCACTAAATGAAAACTATTTGAGCCTAAATCAACGGCAGCAATTGAGGGATAATCATTCATTATTATAGTTACTTTCCCATTTCTTAAGGTGGTCATAAATGGCAATTTGCGAGCGAATTTTTTTACGATTGCCGCGGCGCACATAGCTGTTTTTTTGTTCGCTATCGATTATGCGTGCTTTTGTTCTATCTTTAAACTGTAGCTCAAGAATATCAATAATAAGCTGTTTTAATTTTTCATCATAAATCGGTGCGGCTACTTCAACACGGTGATCAAGATTTCGGGTCATCCAGTCTGCCGATGAAATATACACTTTTTCGTCGCCATTATTATGAAACACCATCACCCGAGGGTGCTCTAAAAAGCGGTCAACAATGCTAATAATGCGAATATTTTCGTTAACGGCAGAGGGCACTAACGAACACATGCCACGCACAATAATGCGAATTTTCACACCGCGTCTTGCGGCAAAATAGAGGTGATCAACCAGCTCTTTATCAACAAGGTTGTTTATTTTTAGCGTAATTCGACCAGCCTTACCATGTTCTACATTGGTTATTTCAGCATCAATTAGCGACATAATAGTTTGTCTTGCGTTGACTGGCGAAATCATCAAATGATCAAATTGAAATGGTTTATAGCTACTTTCAATAAACTTAAACACACTATCGCACTCTTCACTAATGCCCTCAAACTTGGTGAATAAGCTAAAGTCAGTGTAGATTTTGGCGGTTTTTTCGTGGAAGTTACCCGTGCCTATATGGGCATATTTCACTATGTTGTTCTTTTCTTTACGGTGAATAACACATAACTTACTGTGAACTTTCAACGCAGGAATACCAAAGATCACTTTAACACCGGCATTGCTTAGGGTTTTTGCCCATTCAATATTGTTTTGTTCATCAAAACGCGCTTTCAGCTCAACCATAACGGTTACGTGCTTGCCATTTTTTGCTGCATTAATAAGCGTAGAGACAAGTCGAGACTGACTCGCAACGCGATAAATATTGACCTTAATTTGGGTTACATCTGGGTCAAAAGCAGCTTGGCGTACAAACTCAAGTAAATGGTTAAAGGTGTGGTAGGGGTAATACAGTAAAATATCTTGCTCTGAAATAGCATCAAACACACTTGAATGATTGTTAAAAGCCGTGCTTTGTAATGCAGGCAGTGGTTTGTTTTCTAAATATTGACGGCCAACATTCGGAAACGCAATAAAATCGCGGAAATTACGGTAACGACCGCCGGGGATCAACGCATCATGTTGGCTTATATTAAGGCGCTTTTTCATCACTTTAAGCATCTCAGCTGGCATGCTCTCGTCATAAACAAGGCGCACAGGCTCTGCAGAAATACGTTGTTTTAGACCTTTTGACATTTTATCGAGCAAGCCTTCTTCAAGCTCGTCATCTAAATTGTATTCGGCATCACGGGTCAATTTGATGGCATAACATTGAATATCATCAAAGCTAAAAAAGCTGCTAAACACATCGCGAATAAAGTAGGCGATAATGTCATCAAGCATCACAATGGTTTTGTGACGGCGCGTTTTCTCTGGTGGCAAAATAACAAATCGAGATACGCGGTCGGTTGGTACTTCCATCATGGCATAATGACTTTTTTGGTTTGTCATCTCGACAAACAAATAGGTCATGGTGTCGTTGATTTGATCTGAGTAGTCTTTCTTTTCAGAGAGTAAAATCGGCAATATGTGTTGCAGCACATTGTCGTGGAAGAATTTTTTCAGCCAACTCAAGTGAAATTCAGATAGCTCCTCAGGTAACTCAACGTGAATATTGTGCTCGTTTAAGTCATTTAAAATGTCTTTATGAATTTGGTTAAACTTTTTACCAAGCTGTAGCACTTTGCTTTGGATCTGATGAAGTAATATTTCGTCTTCTTCAAAGTTCGCATCAGGAATTTTATTAAGTAATATTCGGCGTTTTACATCGGCAACACGAACACGGAAAAACTCATCCATGTTGTTTGAGTAAATACCTAAAAAGCGCATGCGCTCAATAATCGGGTTAGATTTATCTTTAGCTTCTTGCAGCACGCGTTCATTAAAAGACAGCCAACTTAGCTCTTTGGCAAAGTAGTTAACGGCTTGAGAAGAAGAGTGTGATGCGTTCATCTGGTTTTCCAACGTTTATAGCTAGTTAGAATATAGAGGATGCAGATGACGTTTATGTGACGTATTTATCACTTTTATGACATACATGTCAGTTATGTGACATGTATGTCGTTAATTTTAAAGCTTAGTTTAAGTTTAAATATCCCTATAAACTTGCTTGTTATGCGTCCTCAATATCAACAATCAGGTCTGTGGTGATAGACTCAAGTGCAGTGATTACTTCGTCTTTGTTCATGCCTATTGGCAAAGCAACGGTGGCAACAGCACTAAAAATTGGCACACCCCAGTTTGGTGCACTTTGTTGTTTTGAATTTAGGTGAGTGATATTCGCCCCTTTGTGACGAATAACGCTGGCAAGCTCTTGTACAATGCCAGGTCTGTCGTTGCCAGTAATGACAAAATTGATTTGTTCAGATTTTTCTTCTGACAGAGTTTCGGCGCCGCGTTCAATTCTGATTTCTAAATACGGCAGACTATGTAATGCGTCTTGCAATTCTTGCAGGTGCTCTTCAGGTACTGCTGCCTCAATAATCCCTGCAAAGTGACCTGCAAGGTGGCTCAAATTACTGCTTAACCAGTTACCATGATGGTTTAAAATTGTGGCTGAAAGGTCTTCAACTAGGCCGGGTTTGTCTGGCCCCAAAATAGTAATTACTAACTGCTTCATACTTATATCTCTGTAAAAATGCCTCTGAAAAATGCAATAAAAGGAAGGAGGCGTTGGTTAAAAATGATTCTTATTGTCGAAAAAAATAAGTCATCTTGAGTATTGATGCAGTTTTATTGTTTGTCCAATTTTTTCCATATAGTTATAAAAAATTAGTTATAACAGTTTGTTAGGTTGTGAATTTGGTCGTTATAAATATGCAGAGCAATGTCGCAATTTGGTCATTTTTTAACTTTAAAATACGTCCCTGAAATACTCGCTTTATTACACTGAATTATGACGTTTGTAACATTACTGTCATCTTGGTGAAATATAATGCGCGCAACGTTAAGATTTAAGGGTGTTTTGATGACTTCCAATCCGAATAAACCTACCTTTCATACGGATAGAAGCCGTCTATTTAAAGACAGGTTTGCCAAGTGGGGTATTTCCGCAGGTGGCGTAATGGTGCTAGTAGCACTGCTACTTATATTCTTTTACCTTCTTTATGTTGTTCAACCTATTTTTGAGTCAGCAAAAGTAGATACACGTAACAGTGTGAAACTACAAAATGCGTCAGAAGTTGTGGGTCTTGGCATTGAAGAACAAACCGAAATTGCCTTTTTACTCGGTGAAAAAGGTAATGTGGACTTTTACAATGTTGAAAAAGAGCAATTTGGTAAAAAGATCACCACCCTTAATACAGAATTACCAAGCGATGTAAGCAGCTTCGCAAGCTCTGCACCGTTTCAGGGGCAATACGCATACGGCCTAGAAAATGGCTCTGTGGTTGTGGTTGCGCCAAAATTCTTAGTGACATTCCCGAACAATCAACGCAAGTTAACACCACGTTTAGATTACCCGTTGGGTGATATGGCGCTTGAAGTTGATGAGCAAGGTGCGGCAATCACTAAATTTGCATTTAGCCACTACGAAGATAAAACAGCTGTTGTTGCTTTAACGGCTGACAAGCGCGTTATATTCAGCAGCTTTGTGGGTGAAGAAAACATGTTCACCGGCGAAGTAGAGTGGGTTGTTGAGCGTACTGAGCTTGATATCGAAGGTCGTGTTGATGAGCTATTAATCTCACCAGATACAACACGTACATTCGTGCGTTCAGCAAATCAAATTTACGTATATGATACCCGTTACCCTTCTGAAGTTGAGCAAATTCAACTACTTGCAGCTAACGAAGAAAACGCGAACCTAGTTTCAACTCAACTATTGGCTGGTGCCAACTCACTGATGCTTGCTAACGATAATGGCGAAGTTTCACAGTGGTTTGAAGTAAACACTGAAAATGGCCGTGAGTTCCAAAAGATTCGTGCATTTGAAACCAGCAAGCAATCGAAACTAAACATTTTCACCGAGTTCTACCGTCGTACCTTCTTCACAGCAGGCGCTAACGGTGAGCTAGGTATTTATTACACAACTAGCGATGCTAAACTGTGGCAAGGTAAAGTAAGCGAAGGTCCAATTCAAAACTTTGCAATAGCGCCACGTTCAAATGCGGCACTTATTCTTGCTGATGACGCGCTAAAAGTAATTGAAATTCATAACGAGCACCCAGAAGTAACTTGGTCTGCGTTGTGGCAAGAGGTATGGTACGAAGGTTACCCAGAGCCGGGCTACATTTGGCAGTCAACGTCTGCAAGTGATGACTTTGAATCTAAGTTCTCATTAGTGCCAATTTCATTCGGTACGATTAAAGCGGCAATGTACGCAATGTTATTTGCGGTACCAATTGCGCTTTCAGCGGCAATTTACACGGCGTACTTTATGTCGAGTGAATTACGTAAAGTGGTTAAGCCGACTGTAGAAATCATGGAAGCATTACCAACGGTAATCCTAGGTTTCTTAGCGGGTCTTTGGTTAGCACCATTAATTGAAGAGCATTTACCTGCCATTATTGGATTATTGGTGTTGCTACCAATCGCTATTTTATTAACGGCTTTTGGCTGGAACAAGCTACCGGCGTCAATTCGTCACCGTATTCCTGAAGGTTCGCACTCAATTTTACTTATTCCAGTGGTTATTTTCATCGGCTGGTTATCGTTTGCGATGAGTAACTCAATTGAGCTTTGGATGTTTGACGGCAATGTGCGTCAGTACTTAACCAATGAACTGGGTATGACGTTTGACCAACGTAACTCACTAGTTGTTGGTATTGCGATGGGCTTTGCTGTTATCCCAACTATCTTCTCAATTGCTGAAGATGCGGTATTCAGTGTTCCTAAGCACTTATCAAACGGTTCATTAGCACTAGGTGCAACACAATGGCAAACATTGGTTCGCGTAGTATTACTAACAGCAAGCCCAGGTATCTTCTCAGCAGTAATGATGGGTCTAGGCCGTGCTGTAGGTGAAACAATGATTGTACTAATGGCAACAGGTAATACACCTATTATGGACTGGAGTATCTTCCAGGGTATGAGAACACTTGCAGCGAATATCGCGGTAGAAATGCCTGAGTCTGAGGTAGGTAGCTCGCATTATCGCATTCTATTCTTAGCAGCATTTGTATTATTCATATTCACATTCATTTTCAACACAGTGGCTGAGTTTGTTCGACAGCAACTGCGTGATAAATACAGTTCAATGTAGGTGGAGAGACACGACATGGTAAAGCAGTGGTTTAAGTCTGGTTCTCCTTGGATTTGGATGACCGGCGGTGCGGTAAGCATCAGTTTAATCTCGGTTCTTGGCTTACTAGCCATGATTGCTTGGAAAGGTTTAAGCTTTTTCTGGCCATCAGAAGTAGTGCAATTTGAGCTGCAAGGCTCAGTTGAAAAACAAACAGTGATCGGTGAGATTTATGACCGTGAACTAGTTGCAAAATCACGTATTGAGGCGACGGGCGTTGATTTATCTCATTACGATAAAGAGCAACTAGAGCGTTTATTGATTAAAACAGGTAACCGTGAGTACGTAGCTCTAGATTTCCGTTGGGTACTAGAGACAGACATCACATCGCGTACTGCGCCAGCTGAGCTTGCTGTATTCGAGCGTAGTAAAAACGGTAACTTCTACGGTTATGTAGAACAGGTTATTAAAGACGGTGAAGTTATCACTGATAACAAAATCGACGTGCTTTATGATCTTGTAGACCGTGCTGTTGATCTGAATGACCAAGCGTTAGACTTACAAAATGGTGACATTGGTCATATTAACTATGAGCTTGAACGTTTACGCTTAAGAGAAAAAGCATACCAGCTTGATAACGAACTAACCGATGAGCGTGTTGCTGAGCTTGCACAAACTCGTGCTGAGTTACGTGCTGAATACACAGTATTAGAAAAGCAGTTATTCGCGCTTCGTAAACAAGCAAAGCGTGACCAAGTAACTGTAAGAGACATGCGCGGTGAAGTGGTTACTATACCTCTGTATCAAGTTCTTGATGTGTGGTTCCCTAATGACATGGGCTTCTTTGCTAAGCTTGGTCATTACTTTGTACAACTTGGTAAGTTTGTAGCAGATGACCCACGTGAAGCAAACACAGAAGGCGGTGTATTCCCAGCGATTTTCGGTACCGTGTTCATGGTATTACTAATGGCAGTGATTGTGACGCCGTTTGGTGTTGTTGCAGCTATTTACTTACATGAATACGCAGCAAAAAATGCCGTGACTAAGATGATCCGTATCGCGGTAATCAACCTTGCAGGTGTACCTTCGATTGTATACGGTGTATTTGGTCTAGGTTTCTTTGTATACATGCTAGGTGGCAGTATTGACCAATTGTTCTACCCTGAGTCATCGCCAAGCCCAGTATTTGGTACGCCAGGTGTGATTTGGTCTGCTTTAACGCTAGCAATTTTAACGCTTCCTGTTGTTATTGTTTCGACTGAAGAAGGTTTATCACGTATTCCAAGTACGGTTCGTCATGGTTCATTAGCACTTGGCGCAACAAAAGCAGAAACGCTATGGCGTATCATCATTCCGATGGCAAGCCCAGCGATTATGACAGGTTTAATCTTAGCGGTTGCACGTGCAGCCGGTGAAGTAGCACCACTAATGCTTGTTGGTGTTGTTAAGATGGCGCCAACACTGCCACTTGACGGTAACTTCCCATACATACATTTAGATAGAAAATTTATGCACTTAGGTTTCCACATTTACGATGTTGGTTTCCAAAGCCCTAACGTAGAAGCGGCACGTCCGCTGGTATATGCCACGGCATTCTTACTGGTATCAGTAATTATCGCCCTGAATATCACCGCGATTGGTATTCGTAACCACTTACGCGAAAAGTTTAGAGCTCTTGAGCATTAATACAGAATTTTTATAGGTAGACAGAGATGATTACAGTTGCACCACAAGTAAACCAAGCGAAAAGCGCGGCAAAGCTAGATTTAGATAACCTAACTGCAGAACAAACAGCGTTAGAGATTAAAAACTTAGATCTATACTACGGTGATAAACAAGCGCTTAGCGGCGTAAATATGAACATCCCGAAAGGTCAGGTAACAGCATTTATCGGTCCATCGGGTTGTGGTAAATCAACACTTTTACGTTGTATCAACCGTATGAACGACCTTGTTGATAGCTGTCGTATTGATGGTGAGATCTTACTACATGGTCACAATATCTATGATAAGAATGTAGATGTTGCTGCACTACGAAGAAATGTCGGGATGGTATTCCAACGTCCTAATCCATTTCCAAAATCAATCTACGAAAATGTAGTTTATGGCCTACGCTTACAAGGTATTAAAGAAAAGCGTAAACTAGACGAAGTGGTTGAACAATCTTTACGTGGCGCGGCATTATGGGATGAAGTTAAAGACCGTTTACACGATAGTGCATTTGGCCTATCGGGTGGTCAGCAACAGCGTCTTGTTATTGCTCGCTCAATTGCTATCGAGCCTGAAGTACTACTTCTGGATGAGCCTACATCGGCACTAGATCCAATTTCTACTTTAGTTATCGAAGAGCTAATTAACGACTTAAAGAATAAGTTTACCGTGGTAATCGTTACTCACAACATGCAACAGGCTGCTCGTGTATCAGACCAAACTGCGTTTATGTACATGGGTGAGTTGATTGAGTATTCAGATACCAATACGTTATTTACAACACCAAGCAAGAAGAAAACAGAAGACTACATTACAGGCCGTTACGGTTAGTCAATAAAGTCACTTGGTACCGTAAACGAAATTTATAGAGGTAGACAATGGAACATAATATCAATAAACACATTTCGGGCCGCTTTAATGAAGAGCTTGAAAATGTGCGTAACCATGTATTAAACATGGGTGGTTTAGTTGAGCAACAACTAAACAGTGCGCTGGATGCTGTTAGTAATGGTGATGCCGATCTTGCACAAAAAGTTCGTGAAAACGACTACAAAGTAAATGCAATGGAAGTGAACATCGACGAAGAATGTACACGCATTATCGCTCGTCGTCAGCCGGCAGCGAGTGACTTACGTCTTGTAATTGCTATTGCAAAAACAATTGCCGATTTAGAGCGTATTGGTGATGAAGCTGAGCGTATTGCTAAAGTTGCGCTGGACTCATTCACAAAAGATCAGCAAGACCTACTGGTGAACATTGAAAACATGGGTCGCCAAGTATCAAAAATGCTTCATGATGTACTTGATGCATTTGCACGTATGGATGTGCAATGTGCGTTTGAAGTACATAAAGAAGACGCCAAAGTTGACCGCGAATACGAAGCAATTACCCGTCAAATCATGACATATATGATGGAAGATCCACGCTCAATCCCGAAAATTATGGATTTAGTGTGGTCAGTTCGTTCATTAGAACGTATTGGCGACCGTTGCCAGAATATTGCTGAATACATCATCTATTTTGTTAACGGCAAAGATATTCGTCATACATCTCAAGAAGATATCGAAAAGTCGCTGTAAATTTAGCCGCAACTTTTCATTATTAAACCGAGCGGCCTTAGGCCGCTTTGTCTATTATTGGTGATGTAAGGCAGAAAAAGCGTTCACAATCGAACACAATGCTGTAAAATTCGCAGCTGCCAAAGCATACTAATTTATAAAGGGTCAGTTATGCCTACAAATGCATTTTTAGGGGTTTTTGCTAAATCACCTATTAAGCCTATGGAAGATCACATTAAGAAAGTACATCAAGCAAGTAAAGCATTGATCCCTTTCTTTAATCACGTGTTTAAAGAAGAATGGCAAGAAGCGGAAGAAATCCGTCTAAACATTCGTAATTTAGAGCGTGAAGCTGATGAAATGAAACGTAACATCCGCCTTCAACTACCTCGTGGCTTATTCATGCCAGTTGAGCGTACCGATTTGCTAGAGCTTGTTACTCAACAAGACAAAATTGCTAACAAAGCAAAAGATATCGCAGGTCGTGTAGTTGGTCGTGAGATGATCATACCTACCGAAATCCAAACAGATTTCCTTGCTTATTTAACTCGTTGTGTTGATGCGACTAAACAAGCGTCAAAAGCAATCAATGAGCTAGATGAGCTGCTTGAAACGGGCTTCAAAGGTCGCGAAGTGACTTTAGTTGAAAAAATGCTCGTTGAATTGGACGCTATTGAACAAGACACGGATGACATGCAGATCAAAATTCGCCGTCAATTGCGCGCCATCGAAAATGAACTTAACCCTGTTGACGTGATGTTCTTATACAAGATCATTGAGTGGGTAGGCGAGCTTGCAGATATTGCAGAGCGCGTAGGTTCTCGTCTTGAGCTGATGTTAGCTCGTTAATTAAAAATCAGTTCAAACACGAAAAAAATTAAAGGTTCACACAATGGATATCATTGCAAATTACGGCACGTTATTGGTTTTAACTGCCGCCGCAGTCGGTTTCTTCATGGCTTATGGTATTGGTGCAAATGACGTTGCCAATGCGATGGGTACATCAGTAGGCTCAAAAGCACTTACAATTAAACAAGCAATCATCATCGCTATGGTGTTTGAATTCGCTGGCGCATACCTTGCCGGTGGTGAGGTTACATCTACAATCCGTAAAGGGATTATCGATGCCACGCCGTTTATGGACATACCTGAGTTAATGATACTAGGTATGATTGCCGCGTTATTCGCTGCAGGTAGCTGGTTATTAATTGCCTCTTTCTTAGGCTGGCCAGTATCTACGACTCACTCAATCATCGGTGCCATCATTGGTTTCGCATTAGTTGCAGTAGGTAGCGAAGCAATCCAATGGAACAAGGTAATGGGTATCGTAGGTAGCTGGATTGTTACCCCTGCTATCTCAGGTTTTATTGCTTACTTGATTTTCATGAGTGCGCAAAAGCTAATTTTTGACACTGATGCACCACTTAAAAATGCTAAGCGTTTCGTACCTATCTATATGGGTCTAGCGGGCTTCATCATGTCGCTTGTAACAATCAAGAAAGGCTTAAAGCACATTGGTATCAACTTAGGTGCTGTTGAAGGTTATGCCCTTTCTATCGCGATTGCTGTTGTAGTTGCTATCATCGGTAAGATTGCGATTGCTCGCCTTAAAATTGACCCTAAAGCTGACAAAGCAATGCAATTCAACAACGTTGAGAAAGTGTTCGCAGTACTAATGGTACTAACGGCATGTTGTATGGCTTTCGCGCACGGTTCAAACGACGTTGCTAACGCAATCGGTCCACTAGCTGCTGTTGTAAACATTGTTGAGCACAACGGTGAAATCGCTAAGAAAGCGGCTATCGCATGGTGGATTTTACCACTAGGTGGTTTAGGTATTGTTGCTGGTCTTGCTATTTTAGGTAAGAAAGTAATTAAAACAATCGGTGAAGGTATCACGCACTTAACACCAAGCCGTGGTTTTGCTGCTGAGCTTGCTGCTGCTTCTACAGTTGTTATCGCATCAGGTACTGGTTTACCTATTTCTACTACACAAACACTTGTAGGTGCGGTTTTAGGTGTAGGTATGGCACGCGGTATTGCAGCACTTAACATGGGTGTTGTAAGAAACATTGTAGTTTCTTGGGTAATTACATTGCCAGTTGGCGCAGCCCTTGCTATTGTTATTTTCTATGTACTGAGAACTGCCTTCGGGGTATAAAAAGTACTAAAAGACTTTTAGCTTGAAAAGATCTCAATGCCTTAGGTATTGGGGTCTTTTTATTTGCAGGTAGAGAATGAATAACTTACCAAGTATTAAACAACTACAGTATTTATTAGCAGTCCACCAACATCAACACTTTGGCCGCGCAGCAAGCGCCTGTTTTATCGGTCAATCAACCTTAAGTAGTGCAATTCAGAACTTAGAAGAAACCTTAGGTTGCCAGCTTATAGAGCGTGAAAACCGCAGCTTAATGTTTACCGCAATTGGTGAAGAGGTTGTCGAAAAAGCACGTAAGATTATTGACGACACCCTTAGCCTTAAAGAGCTGACAAAAAGCTTTTTAACGCCTTTAAGTGGCACACTCACGCTTGGTGTAATCCCTACGATAGCCAGTTTTATTGCTGCGCCTTTATATCATTTCTGCAAACAGACCTTTACCGAGTTAGAGTTAGTTTTGGTTGAAGACACCAGTGACAAGCTACTCGATAAACTAGAGCATGGCCAAATTGATATGGCATTGCTTGCTTTACCTTATGACACTGAAAAGTTTCATACCCAAGTACTCGCTAAAGATCAGTTCAGCCTAGTGCACCATAAAGATTACACACCAGCAGATGGCGTGGAAGACTTTAACCTATTACCAGATGCGAGTGTGTTCTTACTAGAGCGTGAGCACTGTATGACAGGCCATGCGTTAAGTGCCTGCCATTTGAATCGCTCAAGCTGTATTAACCCATTTGAAGCGGCAAGCTTACATACCTTATTAAGTATGGTTGAACACCAGCTTGGTGTTACTTTCTTACCGCAAATGGCTATCAATGCCGGTATTTTAGATAAAAAAGATATGGTTGCTACGCCATCACAAGGCGATGCATACCGTGATATTGGCATTGTGTGGCGTAAAACCACAGGCCGGATCAGAGACTTTAGGCTGTTTAGTCAGCAGCTAGAGCTCTTTCTTAATAAGCAGTGTAGCTTAGACGGTCAATGCGACGAATAATAAAGAACCCCAAATAAAAAATATTTGGGGTTTTTTATTATTTAAGCAAACTATTTTTTTCCTTCCCTCGACTAACATAATAACAAAACCATTAAAGGCAGATCAGATGACGAGGCTAGCGTGTTTTTTCAATCCCTTGAGACACTAATTGCTAAAGCGCAACAGGGCAATAAACGGGCGTGGTTGAAATTAGTCAAGCAGCACGAAACACAGGTATATAACTATTGCCTAAGGATGTTAAGTCACCCTGATGATGCAATGGATTTAATGCAAGAAGTGTTTATTTCTGTTTATAAAAGCTTGCCGAGCTTTCGTGGTGAATCGAGTTTTAATACTTGGCTCTATCAAATTGTGCACCGGCGTAGTGTTGAATATTACCGCCGCCGTAAGCTGCATCAAGGTTTAGACGATATACCAGAAGAAAGCTGCGAGCATAGTGAGTTAGAAACCAATCAACTGCAATCTGAGCAGCATCATGAACTCAAAGCAATGATGAACAATTTACCCTGGGAGCAACGCTTGGTGGTGGAGTTAAAGTTTTTTCAGCACTGTACATTTGAAGAAATCGCTGAGCAATTAGGTATTTCGACCAATACAGCTAAATCAAGACTATACAGTGCGCTTGGTAAGTTAAAAGTGTATTTGGAGGCCGTAGATGGCTAATTTAGATTCATTATTTACCGCATGGTTAGAAGGCGAGAGCCTCACTGAAGAGCAGATTGCGTTGCTACAAGCCAATGCTGAGTATGCATCAATGATGAACAATGCAATGCAGTGGCAACAACAAAGTCAACATTATGAAACGGTGCCCGTACCAAATTGGGATCGAGAGTCTACGATGCCTAAAGTGCAAAAAACGAGTCTGTTTTTTGGTGCTGGAATGTGGGCAGTGGCTGCTTCAATAGTATTTTGCGCATGGGTTTTTGTTAGTAATCCACAGCAAGGAAATCAGCAGTTACTTGAGCAAGTGGCCAAGCAAACCAATTTACTAGAGTCACAACAAAAGCAAATTGATCAGTTGCAAAACATTATTACTGCGCAAAACGAAGTGCAGCAACAACAGATGTACCAACTGGCCAAAGAAGCGATTAAAACCGGGCGAGTCGAGCGCCAAGAAGATATTGCCAGCGTACTTGCATATATCAAAACGCAGCGGGCCCAAGACCAAGCGTACTTACGTATGCAGTTAAATGATTTAGCAGAGCAAGTGGACGGCGGACCATTGCCAACCGTTGCCAACAATTTGGAGTATTAAGATGTCAAAATACAAATCAACTACGGCAGCCTTATTGCTTTGCACAGCAGTAAGCTTACAGGCACAAGCAAGTGATGAGTTAGATAAAATTCAGCGTGAAGTCGGGATCATGGAAAAAATCCTCTCAGCGGCGTTAAAACAAGATACCGATAACAAGGTAAGAAATGTGTCTTCGAGTTATTTGCAGCATCAAGGTGTGGTGTTTAGCTTTGATGTACGAGGCAGTTCGCGCTGGTCTACAGTGTTTGCCTCTGTACCCGATGCGCCGCTGCCACCTATGCCAGATATTGATTTTGAAGAACTAACTGAAATCGAAGTGTTAGGCGAACATGTGCAAGTGATCAGCGATGCAGTAGTCGTGAAAACGCAAGAAGCCTATCAGCAAGCCATGGAAGTGATGCGCGAAAGTGCAGAGCGAGTACGTGAAGTCGCTGAGCAAGAGCGCGATGTGAGCCGTGAAATCCGTGATCTTGAACGTGAAAAGCGCGACCTTGAATTTGACCGTCGTCACGATAAAGATGCCAAAGAGCAAGAGCTCGAAAAACGTAAACAAGCATTGCAAGCATCGATTAAAGAGCTTGAAAAGCAGCAGCAAAAGTTATCACAAAAGCAGCAACAAATGCGCAAAGAGTTAGCCGAGAAAAAACAAGCTCGTGTTAAAGAGCAAAAGCAACAGCTGGCTTCTTTAGCTAAGCAAGTAGATAAGAGCTTATCACTGACTTTGTGTGATTATGGGAGCGGTTTAAGAAATCTGCCTAACGATGAACATGTCAGCTTTATCATCCGTGGTGTTAGCGAAGGTAAAACTGAGCAAGTAAAAGTATTTAAAAAGTCAGACATTAAAAAGTGTGTGGTTGGCGATATAAAAGCCGCGCAATTACTCGAAAAAGCATCAACTTATAGTTTTTAAATTCTCCCAACTAAAAAAGCAGCCTAAAGTGGCTGCTTTTCATTCATTGAAAATGGTTTTAAGTCGGGTAAAAACAACAAGTAAACCCACACGACTAAGTTAAAGTAAGGTACTAAACCTAGCCCTGTAAATGTTTTTACCGGGTACCCCTTAAAGGTCGCATTACGGTAACATTGATACGCTATCCCTAGATTCACAATCAGCAACAAAACGATTAGTTGTGTCATCACTTTTCTCCTTTATACCGCTAATAGATGGACTTAACGATGTTAAGTCATACTCAGTATGTTTAATGTAATAAGTAATGTCATGTTTATTATAGATAATCACTATAAAAACACGACATTTTATCTTGCTGTGGATTTAAGTATAGATGAGTATTGTCAGTATGGAAGTTTAAAAACTAAGAAAAAATGTTTAAAATGTATTAAATTTAGGCTTTTTAAGGCTAGATATTTGTTAGTTAAAAAGATTATTTTCAGATATTTTTTTCAGCTCGTCGCTAATTTTTTCAACCGGTACTGGGCGGGCAATAAAGTAGCCTTGACCATAGTCGATACCAATTTCTTTTAGCGCTAAGAATATTTCTTTGTTTTCAACATATTCAGCAACAGAGCGCTTATCAAGCGAACGGCTAATATCATTAATCGCTTTTACAAGCGCTAAATCGATTGGGTCGTTCAACATGTCGCGAACAAATGAACCATCAATTTTTACGTGTTGAGCCGGTAACTGTTTAAGGTAATTAAAGGTACTAAAGCCAGTACCAAAGTCATCAATAGAGAAGTGACAGCCTAATCCATTCAAACGCTCGATCATGGCACGGGTTGCAACTAGGTTATTAATACTCGCAGACTCGGTGATCTCAAAAATAATGCGTGTTGGTTCAACATTGTATTCTTTTAAGCTCGATTCAATATGCGGCAGTAAGCGTTCATCTAAAAACGACTGTGCTGATAAGTTAATTGCTACTTGGTTAAGCTCTGGGTACTCGGCAACGCTCTTAATGGCATTACGAATAACACATTGGTCCATCAAGAAAGTATCGTTTAAAAGCTCTAAAGCAGGAATAAACTGATTAGGGTAGATAAGCTCATCATCAAGCTTTAAGCGTAATAGTGCTTCAAAGTAGGCGACGTGGCCGCGTTTAAAGTCCCAAATCGGTTGATAGTGCAGTTCGATAGCATCATGTTGTAATGCTTGGCGAATACTATGGCCCCATTCAAGACCGGCTTGTAAACTATTGTGATGACTATCTTCTTTTGAATAACAGTGTACTAAGTTACGGCCTAAGCTTTTTGCTACATAAAGGGCGATATCAGCTTGTTTTAAACACTCACTTGGGTCGTTATTTTGCTCGGTGATTTGTGTTAAACCAATTGAACAGCTAATTGAGTACTCTTGACCTTCTGAATGAAAGCGGTGCTTTTCAATCGCCATACAAATACTTTCTGCCACCAAGTGTGCATCGAGTAAGTTAGTATTTTTTAAGATCACGGCAAATTCATCACCACCGATGCGGCACACTAAGTGCTCATCACTAATATTCGCTGTGAATAACTGGGCAACTTCTTTTAAAACGATGTCACCTTGTTGGTGACCTTTACTGTCGTTGATGATTTTAAAGTGATCTAAATCGATATAAATCAGCGCGTGCTCTGTATCGTTACTGGTGTATTGTGCTTTACAAATACGTTGTAATTGTTGGTCAAAGTAATAACGGTTATGCAGCTCTGTGAGCGTATCGTGCAAGGCTAAATGACGAAGTTGTAGCTCTGCCTGCTTACGCTCATGAATGTTATCTATGGTGGCGGTAATAGTTGCTGAGTTTTGGCTGTTTTTAATCAGCTGTAAGCGACACTCAACCCAAATGGCATTGCCATTTTTATGTTTTAGTTGGATCTCTACCTGTTGCTGTTGCTCACCACCATGCAAAATACGCTGAATAGTATCTTGTAGCTTTGTTTTACACTCAGGTAAACAAAAGTCAGTTAATGACTTTGCTAAACTAGACTTAATGCCATAGCCCGTTAAATGCTCCCAAGCAGGGTTAATAAAGCGAATATTACCCTCTTGGTTAAACTCAAGTACCACAGTATTTAGGTGTAATAAAATACGTTGGTGGGCAGAAAACAGCTCTTTATAGCGGCTTTGACTTTGGCTTAGTTGTTCTACTTTTTGCGCAAACTCTGCATAGCTCACCATGAAATCTTCACGGCGGGCAGCGTGGTCACACACTTTACTTAATAACGAGTGATCGTACGGGGCGCGAATAAAGTCAGTTACGCCAGATAGCAACAACTGCTCAGCATAATCTGCATCATTGTTATCAATGATGGTTACAATCGCTTGCTTTGGGTTGTGCTGTAGTATTTCGCTAATTAACCCAGCTGCGGTATCTGAATGAGATTCGGTGGCGTCAATCAATACAATGGCAAATTTTTGCTGCAGATAGGTCGCAAGTGCCGCTTTTGTTGAAGTGGTATGGGTTATCGCGAAGCTAAGTTTTAACTGTTCGCTGATATCTTCTGCTTTACGGTTATCTGTTTCAAGTAGTAATAAATTAAGGCGACTACTTTTTTCAAGGTGAGTTGATAACACGTTGGCTAGCACTTGCGGCAGCATATCTTGGCGTTCAAATGGAAGAACAGCATCAATGCCATAGCTGCGAGCCGTGGTTTCGGCTATACGTTCACAATAGATTGGTGGAGTAAGTAAAATTGGTGTGTTTTTTGGTGTTTTTAATAACCCTGAACGGATCATGCGCGAAAAGCGCCAACCATCAATCTTACCGACCTCAAGGCCTGTAATGATAATATCCACCGGGTGGCTTTTAAGAATTTTAAGCGCATCTTGAGAGTCACTGGCTTCGATAAACGTGAAGACATTAAGCTTGTTTAATGTGGTCTTAATTGTTTCACGCTCAGCAACGCTCGCGTTCAAAATTAGCAGCTTTAACTGCTTTGCCATGGCGCTACTACCTCTTACTTAACCCATGTTTAGTGAATAAGCTAGAATAATGACATTTTGCTTAATCTACAAGCAAACTTTACCCAAAAGCGGTTAATAAGTACTTAAGTTTGTAATCCTTTAAGCTAGTACCAAGTTGACGCAGGGCTTTGCTTGAGGTGGTGGGCGTATCAGAGTAAACTTGGCGCGTTTTTATTAATGAGAGATATGCTCTATGCGCGTAGCTGATTTTAGCTTTGACCTTCCTGATGAATTAATTGCTCGTTTTCCTAAAGCAGATCGAACTAGCAGTCGTTTACTGACGCTTGATGGCCCATCAGGCCAAGTTGAGCATAAAGTATTTAGTGATATTTTATCGCTCGTTAATGAAAATGACCTATTAATTTTCAATAACACCAAAGTGATCCCTGCTCGTATGTTTGGGCAAAAAGAGTCAGGCGGTAAGCTTGAGGTTTTAGTAGAACGTGTACTCGACGAGCATCGTGTGCTTGCGCATGTGCGAGCTAGTAAATCGCCAAAACCAGGCTCAAAAATCATTCTAGAAGGTAAAGCCGAAGCAATCATGGTTGCGCGTCATGGCGAGCTTTTCGAGCTTGAATTTGCCAAAGACGAAAATGTACTCGATATCCTAAACGACATCGGTCACATGCCATTACCACCTTATATTGACCGTCCTGATAACGAGTCAGATCGTGAGCGCTACCAAACGGTTTATGGTGAAAAGCCTGGTGCTGTAGCCGCGCCAACAGCTGGCCTGCATTTTGATGATAAATTAATGGCAGCCTTAAAAGACAAGGGCATTAACATGGCCTTTGTGACTTTGCACGTAGGTGCAGGTACTTTCCAGCCTGTTCGCGTTGACTCAGTTGATGAGCATGTTATGCACTCAGAGTACATCGAAGTACCAGATGAAGTGGTTAAAGCGGTAGCCGAAACTAAAGCAAAAGGTGGGCGTGTAATTGCTGTAGGTACTACCTCAGTTCGCTCACTGGAGTCAGCTGCTAAAGTGCACGGCGGCAAACTAGATACTTACTTTGGTGATACCGATATCTTTATTTACCCGGGTTATCAGTTCAATGTGGTTGATGCCATGGTGACAAATTTCCACTTACCTGAATCAACGTTAATCATGCTAGTGAGTGCCTTTGCAGGCCAAGAGAACATAATGGGTGCTTATCACACGGCTATTGAGCAGCAGTATCGCTTCTTTAGTTACGGCGATGCGATGTTTTTAACGCGCAAATAAGCGCTGATGAGAATTTGAAAAAGCCCAGTTTTTTAACTGGGCTTTTTATTTTCGAATTTAGCCCAATTTATAGTAATAAACCCGCAAACAGGGTAGAATCGAGCGGTTAAATTATAGCTTGTTGGACTGTTTTTCCGACACTGAGGATAATATGAAATTTGAATTAGACCGCACTGACGGTAAAGCGCGCCGCGGCCGCTTGATTTTTGAACGTGGTGTTGTAGAAACACCAGCATTTATGCCTGTAGGTACTTACGGTACTGTTAAAGGTATGACGCCTGACGAAGTGAAAGATACTGGTGCACAAATCTGCCTAGGTAACACTTTCCACTTAATGCTGCGTCCTGGCACAGAAATCATTAAGCAGCACGGTGACTTACATGACTTTATGAATTGGGATCGTCCAATTCTAACTGATTCAGGCGGTTTCCAAGTATTCAGCTTAGGCGCAATGCGTAAAATCACTGAAGAAGGCGTGATGTTCAGTTCACCAGTTAACGGTGAAAAAATCATGCTTTCGCCAGAAAAAGCGATGCAAGTTCAGCGTGATTTAGGTTCTGACATCGTGATGATTTTTGACGAATGTACGCCATACCCTGCGACAGAAAAAGAAGCTAAAGATTCTATGGAGTTATCACTTCGTTGGGCTAAACGCTCAAAAGAAGGTCATGGCGATAACCCAGCTGCGCTATTTGGTATTATCCAAGGTGGTATGTACCCTGAGCTTCGTGCACAATCACAAAAAGGCCTAGAAGAAATTGGCTTTGATGGTTATGCATTAGGTGGTTTATCGGTTGGTGAACCGAAAAACGAGATGATCAATATTCTTGACCACTGTGCTTACAAAATGCCTGAAGACAAGCCTCGTTACTTAATGGGCGTTGGTAAACCAGAAGACTTAGTAGAAGCGGTTCGCCGTGGTATCGATATGTTTGACTGTGTAATGCCTACGCGTAATGCCCGTAACGGTCATTTATTTGTAACTGGCGGCATTGTTAAAATCCGTAATGCAGTACATAAAACAGACACCGGTCCACTGGATCCTGAGTGTGATTGTCATACGTGTAAAAACTATTCACGTGCATACTTGCATCATCTTGATAAATGTAATGAAATCTTAGGCGCACGTCTAAACACGATTCACAACTTACGTTATTATCAACGCGTGATGGAAGGCTTACGTAATGCCATCAGTAATGGCAAACTAGACGAATTTGTTGCAGATTTTTATGCACGCCGCGGCCAAGATGTGCCAGAGCTTGCAGATACATCAGATTAAATTTTTAGAAAAATTAAAGAGGAAGTGAAATGAGTTTATTCATCTCAAACGCCCACGCAAGTGCGGCAGGTGCAGCACCAGCAGGTGGTGGCATGGAAATGCTAATCATGTTGGGTATTTTTGGTCTGGTATTTTATTTCTTAATCTACCGTCCACAAGCTAAGCGTGTAAAAGAGCATAAAGCACTAATGGGCGCAATGGCGAAAGGCGACGAAGTACTAACGCAAGGTGGTTTAGTAGGTAAGATTGCTAAAATCGCTGATGACAAAGACTTCATCGTGATTTCATTAAACGACCAAGCAGAAGTAACAGTACAAAAATCAGCTGTTTCTGCAGTATTGCCAAAAGGCACTATGAAGTCGCTATAACAATAAAAATAAGGACTCACACGTGTTAAACAAGTTTCCATTATGGAAGTATTTACTTGTTCTAGTAGTGTTAGTCGTTGGTATTTTATATGCCTCTCCTAATTTGTATGGCCGAGATCCGGCCATACAAGTTTCGGGCACTAAAGGTACTGATGCTGACCTCAGCGTACTCGATAAAGTAAATGCGACTCTCAAAGAACATAACGTTACTGTTAAATCAAGCAAACTTGAAGACGGACAAATCCTCGTTCGTTTTAAGAATGTTGAAGACCAACTAAAAGCGCAAGATCTACTGCGTGATTCCCTTAGTGAAGATTATATCTCTGCAATCAATATGGCGCCTGCTCAACCAGAGTGGTTAAAGTCACTGGGTGGTAACCCAATGAAACTAGGCCTAGATTTAAGCGGTGGTGTTCACTTTACTATGGAAATCGACATGGCGACGGCGGTTGATACTCAGCTTGAGCAAATGGAACAAGATTTCAAAAGTGACTTACGTGAAGAAAAATTGCGTTATCGCACCATTCGCCGTGTAGCGAACAGCGAGCGATTACGTGTTGAAATGCGTAACGAAGAAGATAAAGACGCAGCAGAGCGTTTCTTATCAACACGTTACCCATTAAACGTTTACGTTGATGATAGCAGCAGTGACAATGCTTTTTATGCCAGCATGAGCGAGCAAAAGCTTAAAGAAATTCGTGACTACGCTATCAAACAAAATGAAACAATTATCCGTAACCGTATTAACCAAATCGGTGTTGCAGAGCCTAACGTACAGCGCCAAGGTGCTGAGCGTATCATTGTGCAACTTCCGGGTGTACAAGATACAGCGCGTGCTAAAGAGATTCTGGGTGCAACAGCAACACTAGAATTCCGCGAAGTTGATGAAAATGCAGATGCAAGTGCAGCCCTGCAAGGCCGTTTACCGCCAGGTACAGAAATGATCATGGCGCGTGAAGGTTACCCTGTGGTACTTAAGCAGCGCATCATTCTTGAAGGTAGCCACATCACTGGCGCGCAATCAGGTATGGATGAGTATCAACGTCCACAAGTTAGCATTACGCTAGACAGCAAAGGTGGCGCAAAAATGAATGCGTTCACTAAGCGTGCTATCGGTAAACGCATGGCAACGGTATTTATCGAATACAAGCCATCAGGTAAAACAGATGAAAACGGAAAAGCACTTCCACCAATTAAAGTTGAAGAAGTGATTAACGTAGCGACGATTCAAGCGCGTCTTGACCGTTCATTCCGTATTACTGGTATCGATAACCCAGCTGAAGCACATAACCTAAGCCTATTACTTCGTGCCGGTGCACTTGTAGCGCCAATTCAAATCGTTGAAGAGCGCACGGTAGGTCCAAGCTTAGGTCAAGAAAACATTGAAGCAGGTATGACAGCGGTTGTGCTTGGTTTTGTGTTTGTACTTTTATTTATGCTTGTTTACTACAAAGGTTTCGGCATGGTGGCGAATATCGCACTGGGCGCAAACCTAGTATTAATTGTTGGTGTGATGTCGCTTATTCCAGGTGCTGCGTTAACACTACCGGGTATTGCTGGTATCGTATTAACTGTAGGTATGGCCGTTGATGCCAACGTACTTATCTTCGAACGTATTCGTGAAGAACTTGCTGATGGCCGTAGTCCACAACAAGCCGTTCACTTTGGTTACGACAGCGCGTTTAGCACAATTTTAGATGCTAATATCACAACACTTATCGCAGCAGTGATCCTATTTGCAGTGGGTACTGGTCCTATTGCTGGTTTCGCAGTAACACTAGCGATTGGTATTATCACCTCTATGTTTACAGCCATTGTTGGTACCCGTGCGGTAATCAACTTATTCATTGGCGGTAAGCGTATTGATAAGTTGTCGATTTAGGAGTCAGCATGCAAATTTTAAAACTCGGTGGTAAAACACTCCCGTTTATGAAGTTAAGAAAGTTTGCCATGGCACTATCAACCTTGTTGATATTGGCTTCTTTCGTGTCGTTTTTTACTAAAGGCTTGAATTTTGGTCTCGACTTCACTGGCGGTACCGCTGTTGAGGTAGGCTTTACACAAGCACCTGATCTTAAAGACGTTCGTGATGCAATCACTGAAAGTGGCTTTGAAGATTTCTCGGTGCAACTGTTTGGCTCAAGTAAAGAAATTTTAGTGCGTCTTGCTCCGCAAGGTCCTGGCGTAAAAGCAGAAGTAATTGGTAACCAAATCATTACGGCATTACAAAAAGTAGAGTCGACAGTAGAAATGCGTCGTATCGAATTTGTTGGCCCAAGTGTTGGTGAAGATCTAAAAGAGCAGGGTGGCCTTGCCATGTTAACTGCGCTTATCTGTATCTTAATTTACGTTGCGTTTCGTTTTGAATGGCGTTTTGCGATCGGTGCTGTATCGGCACTATTACACGACGTTATCATTACACTAGGCTTATTCTCAGTACTTGGCCTAGAGTTTGACTTAACGATTCTTGCGGCGATTTTGGCGGTAATAGGTTACTCACTGAACGATACCATTGTTGTATCTGACCGTATCCGTGAAAACTTCCGTAAAGTGCGTATTGATGACACGATTGAAATAATCGATATCTCATTAACGCAAACGTTAAACCGTACCCTAGTAACATCAATCACCACTATCCTAGTATTGATTGCGTTATTTGGTTGGGGTGGTCAAACGATCCACGGTTTCGCAACTGCATTACTATTTGGTGTGTTCATCGGTACTTATTCATCTGTTTATGTTGCTTCAGCTGTAGCAATTGCAATGGGTGTAAGTAAAGAAGACTTAATTCCAGAAGTAATTGAAAAAGAAGGTGCGGATCTCGATCCAATGCCTTAATAAGTGATACAAAAAGAAACCGCCCTAATTAGGGCGGTTTTTTTATGGGAGACATTATGAAACACCTGATGTTTAGCGTGTTTGTACTTTTAATGCTTAGTGCTTGTGACGATAAGCCTGAGTCAAAACAGACAGAAGTGCAGCAAATACCTGAAGTAACACTTCAGCAGCAGTTCGACAGCTATAAAGGGTTGGCTTGGCTAGTTGTAGAAGCACTACAAAACCAATCAACTGCTCAGCAATTACAAGGCTTGACGCTTAAGCTAATTACTTCATCAACAGGCTTGTTTTTGAATCTAAAAGCACAGTTGCCAGAGTGTGAGGCAAGCTTGCAAGCGATGGCAGACGCTACAGAGTTTCAGCAACAACAAAGTGATGATACAGAGGCGTTGAAGAATGTAATAACAATTAATGTAGAGCCTGAACTACCTGAGTTTGCTGCACCAAGCTGTTACCACGCACAAAAGTTATTACTTAATCCGCTCGCAGTTTATAAATTTGCGCAACAAGCTGATTTAGCACAGAGTGATTACCAAAAAGCTAAATTAAAAATGACAGATAGTTTTGCCCGCATTAAGCAGCTTGAGCTGATCACCGCTATTGAGTAATCTGCACTCGTCATAGCCTTGCCATAAAATTGTCATACAAGGTTGATAATTTACCCACCTATTTGTATTACTAACGCTAGGTGTAAGGTGAACGCACAACTACAGCAGATCTTAGATAACAGTGCAATTGAGACCTTGTTTCAACCTATCTTTGATATTTCTAATCAACATATTTTGGGTTATGAGGCATTAAGCCGCGGTCCGAAAGGGTCTGAGTTAGAAATGCCGAGTGCATTATTCAGTGCAGCTATTGCTTGCCATAAGATCTCTGAATTAGAGCTACTTTGCCGCAGTAGAGCAATTGAGAACTTTGTTAAGCTCAATCTAGAAGGCAAGCTATTTTTAAATGTAAGCCCTAAAACCTTACTTGATCCTTGCCATCCTAAAGGTGAAACATTACACCTAGTTGAACACTTTGGCCTAGCAACTAACCGGGTAGTAATTGAAGTTACAGAACAAGAAAAAGTCGATGATGGCTTTTTATTGTTAAAGACCATTGCTCATTATCGTGAGTTAGGCTTTTCGATTGCCATTGATGACTTAGGGGCTGGCTATTCGGGCTTAAAGCAGTGGTCTGAGTTATGTCCTGAGTTTGTAAAAATAGACCGCTACTTTATCGACCACTGCGATCAGAGTGTGGTTAAAAAAGAGTTTTTAAAGTCAATTATAGAGCTTGCAAAAGCCACCAATACGCAAGTTATCGCAGAGGGCATAGAGCGGGCAGAGGAGCTTTGTTTACTCGAAAGTTTAGGCGTACAACATGCGCAAGGCTTTTTACTCGAAAGGCCGAGCTTACAGCCAAGTTACGAAATTAATATCCACTGCTTAAAGCACTTAGAGTCATCAGATAATAGCAATGCATTTGAGCAGTCTATGGCAATTGGCTGGTTGGCAGTCGAGCACGCCAGCATAGAAGCAACAACCCGCTGTAAAGATGCCCACAGTATCTTTGAGCAAGATAAAAGCTTAACGAGCTTGGCAGTACTTGAACACAATATTCCTGTTGGTTTATTACACCGAGATCAACTCACTGAAGTGTTTGCCGCTCCCTATGGCCATGCGCTTTATGATAAGCAGCCAGTTACTTCTTTAATGGATAAACAGCCGTTAATCGTTGACGAAAACGAGTTACTCGATACGGTGAGTCAGCAAATTACTGAGTTTGAGTTTGATATTCGACGCCACATTGTTATCACCCGAAGTGGTGAATACTTAGGCTTGGCGCCATTGCGTAATATCTTAAAACACATTACCGAAGAAAAAATCCGCCATGCACAACATGCCAACCCGCTTACTATGCTGCCGGGTAATGTCGCAATTAACGAAGCAATTGAGCTGAGGCTTCGTAATAATTATCCGTTCTCACTCGCATACGTTGATTTAAACCACTTTAAACAATTCAATGACCTGTACGGTTATGCCAGTGGTGACAGCGTTATAAAATTACTTGCTGAAGTCATCGTAGAGGCCTGTAGTACTAGCAAAGGGTTTATCGGGCACATTGGCGGTGATGACTTTATGGTGGTGTTTGATAAAAATGATGCAGAGCAAGTTTGTCATGACATCATTAGTAAGTTTGAGCTGCAGTCTCGCACCTTTTTCACCCCAGAACATATTGAGCAAGGGGGTTATTGGGCAAGCAATCGAGAAGGTAAAAAGCAGTTTGTGCCACTACTTACATTATCAATCGGTTTAGTTAAGCCTGATTTAGAGTTATGTATTAACAGCCACCAAGTCGCAGCGCTGGCAACAGATGCAAAAAAAGAGGCCAAGCGTTATCAGAGTAGCCACTTGTTTGTATGTAAACGTAGTCGACCAGCCCCTGCAGTGGTGCGTTTAAGCAGCCAAAAAGATGAAGTGATATCTATCAGTTCATGAAGAAATTTTAAGTTCGCTTAATTTTACTTGTGTCCCTGTTTAACTGGGTGTAGCTTAAAAAAAACACAATGAATAAAAATAACAATGAAGCGACTATGTAGTGCAATCCTAGTATTGCTAAGCCTAGGATACAGCCTTACCACAGAAGCTAACAATGTGGTCAATTTAGCGATTGAACAACGCCCACTGTATAAACGCGATTATTATCTTCATGAATTGCTGGCAGCAGCTTTGCGTGCCAGTAATTATCAAGCAGAAATCAACGAGGTTCTGGTTCACCCCCATCAACAGCGCACATTGCTGATGCTCGATGAAAAGCAAGCCGATGTGTTTTGGAGTATGACAAGCCCCGAGCGAGAACACCTTGCAATAGCAGTTAAAGTACCTTTGTTTAAAGGCTACATTGGTAAACGCGCATTACTAACTAAGCGAGCGTTTTTACCGCGTTTTAAAGATTTAAAAACGAAACAAGATTTAGCGCAGTTTAGTGCCATTCAAGGCCATGATTGGCCCGATACTAAAATCCTTGCTCAAAACGGCTTAACAGTCAGACCGCTGGCAAATTACCAGGCAATGTTTAGCTTAGTGATCAGAGGGCGAGTTGATTATTTTCCGCGTTCGTTCATTGAGGTTATTTCTGAAATGGAACAAATCAAAAGTGACGATCTGGCTATAGTGCCTGACCTTTATATTAGCTATCCAACGGCATTTTACTTTTTTGTCAGTAACCACAAGCCTGAATTGGCAGAAGCCCTGTTAAAAGGACTCAAGGTGATGAAAAGCACTGGCGAGTTTGAACAGCTATTTGCCAGTTACTTTGCTGAAGACTTGGCTAAGTTGCCATTTAAAGAAGGTGAAGTCATAGAGGTAAAACTCGACAACGATTATTTTCAGCCACAAAAAAAGGAGCCTTAGCTCCTTTTTGTATTTTTACATTACAACCCGCTATTAGCGAAGTAGTGACTCAGTTAACACTGGGCGAATTTCACGAATGATTGCTTGAGTTAACTTAGGTGCACCACAAATGATGTTGCCGCTTTGGTTGTAGTTAATACCACCTGCGAAATCAACAACCATACCGCCAGCTTCTTTAACTAAAAGCTCGCCTGCCGCTGTGTCCCATGGCTTAAGGCCAATTTCAAAGAAACCATCAACACGACCGGCTGCAACATAAGCCATATCTAATGCAGCAGAACCTGCACGGCGGATATCAGCAGTGTGCACGAAAAGTGCTTTAAACGCTTCAGAGTATGCGTCTAAGTGGTGCTTTTGTTTGAATGGGAAACCAGTTGCAAGTACAGAACCTGCTAACTCGTTAGTTTTAGTTACGCGTAAACGCTTGCTGTTAAGCTGTGCGCCTTGACCACGAGAAGCAGTGAATAATTCACCACGGATTGGGTCATAGATAACAGCTTGGTCTAAACGACCTTTAACTTTAAGTGCAATAGATACTGCGAAATGAGGGATACCCTTGATGAAGTTAGTTGTGCCATCAAGAGGGTCTACAATCCATTGGTAATCTGCATCTTTACCTTTATGCTCACCAAGCTCTTCACCTACGATAGTGTGATCTGGGTAAGATTTTAAAATGGTATCACGAATTGCGGCTTCAGCTTCTTTGTCGATGTTAGTAACTAAGTCGTTTGTGCCTTTTTGTTGTACATCAACTTTTGATAAATCTTCACTTGCGCGAAGTAAAATTTTGCCTGCGTTACGCGCAGCGCGAACCGCAATGTTTAACATTGGATGCATAGCATTACCTTTGGGTTGTAAAAGAACGAATATATTTAAGCCGGCGTATTCTAGCGATTTCTAGCGTAAAGTAAACAATAAACTCGAATAAATTAGTTTGTTTTTTGTACAGTTCTGATTTTGTTGTTGATTTAATTTCAGAAGAAGGGGTTAGTGGTCAGCCGTCAGCCGTCAGCCGTCAGCCGTCAGCCGTCAGCCGTCAGCCGTCAGCCGTCAGCCGTCAGCCGTCAGCCGTCAGCCGGCAGTTTGAAATTTGCATTCTGAAAAATTCGTGCCTATATAAAGTTTTTATACTTAAAAGGATGCAAGTATGAATTTTGAAAAATTAGAGGTATGGAAGCGTTCCTCAAGATTAAGTGCTGACATCTACAAAGAAACGACAGATCTAAATGATTTTGGCTTTCGCAATCAGCTCACACGTTCTGGTTTATCAATACCGAGTAACATCGCAGAAGGTATGGTGAGAATCAGCAAAAAAGAACGGGTGCGTTTTTTAGATATATCAAGATCGTCCATAGCAGAAACACGAACGCAAATTTATATCGGAATCGAGATTAAATACATTGATGCTGCCATAGGTAGAGCTTGGGTGAGTGAAACGGAAGAGCTATCAAAAATGTTGACATCTCTTATTCATAAGATCGAAGCTGATAGCTGATAGCTGATAGCTGATAGCTGATAGCTGATAGCTGATAGCTGATAGCTGATAGCTGATAGCTGATAGCTGATAGCTGATAGCTGATAGCTGATAGCTGATAGCTGATAGCTGATAGCTGATAGCTATGTTATAATCCCCCGCAATTTTTGACTTTCAGTAAGTAACAACGCAATGACACTTGATGATATTCGTATCGTATTAGTTAACACATCACATTCTGGTAATATTGGCTCAGCGGCACGTGCTATGAAAACGATGGGCTTATCAAATTTATATCTTGTTGATCCTGCTTGTGAAATTGACAGTCATGCGAGTGCGCTTGCGGCCGGTGCAACTGATGTTTTAGGTAAAACAGTGGTTGTTGATACACTGGCAGATGCGATTGCTGATTGTGGTTTAACAATTGGTACCAGCGCACGCTCACGTACTTTATCTTGGCCTATGGTTGAGCCGCGTGAATGTGGTGAAAAATTAGTGGCTGAGGCTGAACATGGCCCTGTTGCACTCGTGTTTGGTCGTGAAAATAGTGGTTTAACGAACGAAGAGCTACAACAATGTAACTACCACGTATGTATTCCTGCAAACCCTGAATACAGCTCACTAAATCTAGCAATGGCCGTGCAAACGCTATGTTATGAAACACGTATGGCATATTTAAATAAACAGCCAAAAGTACAAGAAGAAGACGAAGCAACCTACCCAAATGCGAAGCAAACAGAGCTGTTCTACGAGCATTTAGAGCAAACGCTAAACGACACAGGTTTTATCATCAAGCAACACCCTGGCATGGTGATGACTAAACTACGTCGCTTATTTAACCGCGCACGTCCAGAAGAAGCTGAGATGAACATTTTACGCGGTATTCTTACCTCTATTAATAAGTCTATTAAATAATCACAGGTTATAAGTATAATACTTGACTAAATTACTCAGGTAATTACAATGTACCTAGTACTTGACTGTTTTTGTCAAGTATTCGGTTTTATCAATGGCAAGTATCAATTTTTATCAAGTGATAATACTTGACTATTTTGGTCTGGTAATTAAAATTTGCACACCTTAGCGTGCAGTAACATCGGGGGCTCCATGAAGTTAACATCAAAAGGCAGATACGCAGTAACCGCCATGTTGGATGTTGCACTACATACAAATGTGGGTGCAGTGCCTCTTGCCGATATTTCTGAACGCCAAGAGATTTCGTTATCTTATCTTGAACAACTATTCGCCCGTTTACGTAAAAACGGCCTTGTGACCTCTGTGCGTGGCCCAGGTGGCGGATATTTATTAGGTCGAGAAGCGAACGAAATTTCTGTCGGCGATGTGATTAACGCCGTTGATGAGTCTGTTGATGCAACACGTTGCCACAATGCAACGGGTGGCTGCCAAAGCGGCATGCGTTGTTTGACTCATACCTTATGGTCGGACTTAAGCGCACGTATCGAAGAGTTTTTAAATAGTATTACCCTTGCTGAATTGGTGGAAAAGTCAGATGTGAAAGAAGTCGCATCGCGCCAAGATAACAGCATCAACAATGCAATTAAGCAACTGGAAAACATTCAAGTAAGCTGTCAACTGTAGCTTGACGAAAGCGGAGAGAGAAATGAAGTTACCGATTTATTTAGATTACGCAGCAACCACGCCTGTTGATGAACGTGTGGCAAAAGAAATGATGCAATGCCTGACTATGGACGGTAATTTTGGTAACCCTGCATCACGCTCACACCGTTTTGGTTGGCAAGCAGAAGAAGCCGTTGATCAAGCACGTACAGATATTGCTGATCTGATCAACGCTGACCCGCGTGAAATTGTTTTCACTTCAGGTGCTACAGAATCAAACAACCTAGCAATTAAAGGTGCTGCGCAGTTCTATAGAAAGAAAGGCAAGCACGTTATCACTGTTAAAACAGAGCACAAAGCAGTGCTTGATACGTGTCGTGAACTAGAGCGTCAAGGTTTCGAAGTAACCTATATGGACGTTGAAGAAAACGGTTTACTTGACCTTAAAAAGCTTGAAGCTGCAATGCGTGACGACACAGTACTTGTGAGCGTAATGCACGTAAATAACGAGCTAGGTGTTATCCAAGATATCGCGACAATCGGCGAAATGTGCCGTGAGCGCAAAATTATGTTCCACGTAGATGCTGCACAAAGCGCAGGTAAAGTACTTATCGACGTGCAACAGTTAAAAGTAGATTTCATGTCGTTCTCTGGCCACAAAGTATATGGCCCGAAAGGTGTAGGCGCACTTTATGTTCGTCGTAAGCCTCGCGCACGTTTAGAAGCGCAAATGCACGGTGGTGGTCATGAGCGTGGTATGCGTTCAGGCACTCTAGCTACTCACCAATTAGTTGGTATGGGTGCGGCATTTAGAATCGCTAAAGAAGATTTCGAAAAAGACCATGCACACATCAGCGCACTTCGTAAGCGCCTGATCGATGGCATCATGGCTGATATGGACGAAGTTTACTTCAATGGTGAACCAAGTCACTCAGTTCCAGGTATTGTAAATATCAGCTTCAACTTTGTTGAAGGTGAGTCGTTATTAATGGCTGTTAAAGACATTGCTGTTTCATCAGGTTCAGCCTGTACCTCAGCAAGCTTAGAGCCTTCTTATGTACTACGTGCATTAGGCCGTAATGACGAGTTGGCACACAGCTCAATTCGTTTCAGCATTGGCCGCTTTACGACTGAAGAAGAGATTGATTACACCGTTGAACTAATCAAAAACTCGATCGGCCGTTTACGTGAGATGTCTCCTCTTTGGGAAATGCATCAAGAAGGTATTGATTTAGATTCAGTTGAGTGGGCGCATCACTAATCAGTGATCGCCGCCGCTAGCAGGTAGTGAGGATAGTATTATGGCTTATAGTGATAAAGTAATCGATCATGTTGAAAATCCACGTAACGTGGGTGCTTTAGACAAAAATGATCCGTCAGTTGCAACAGGTATGGTGGGTGCACCAGCATGTGGTGACGTAATGAAATTGCAAATCAAAGTATCACCAGAAGGTGTAATTGAAGACGCAAAATTCAAAACATATGGTTGTGGTAGCGCAATCGCTTCTTCTTCACTTGTAACTGAGTGGGTAAAAGGCAAAACATTAGATGAAGCTGCAACAATCAAAAACACTGATATCAGTGCTGAGCTTGAATTACCGCCAGTGAAAATTCACTGTTCAATTTTAGCAGAAGACGCGATTCAAGCAGCAATTGCTGACTACAAAAGCAAACAAGCGAAGTAAGAGATAAATTCATGGCAGTGACATTGACAGATGCGGCAGCAAACCGCGTAGAATCATTTTTAGCAAATCGCGGCAAAGGCATTGGCCTACGCGTTGGCATTAAAACGACGGGCTGTTCAGGTCTTGCTTATGTTCTTGAGTTTGTTGATGAGTTAGCAGACGGCGACGAAATTTTTGAAAGCCGTGGTGTGAAAGTGATCGTTGATGCTAAAAGCTTAGTCTACATTGATGGTACTGAGCTTGATTACACCAAAGAAGGTTTGAACGAAGGGTTTAAGTTTAACAACCCGAACCAAGCCGATGAGTGTGGTTGCGGCGAAAGCTTCACCGTTTAAGCTTATAAAACTTTCTTTGCTTGAAGCCCTGCCTATGTAGGGCTTTGTTCTTTCCTGTTTACCGAGTTGGATTATGTAATGCGTTACTTTGAGTTATTTGCAATTCCAGTAGATTACAACATTGATTTAGCGACTATTAATAAACACTACCTTGAGCTGCAACGTGCAGTTCACCCAGATCGCCACGCAAGCTCTAGCAGCCGTGATAAATTACTTGCTGTGCAAAATGCAGCAGAAATCAATGATGCATTACAAACTTTAAAACACCCGGTAAAACGTGCTGAGTACATGCTAAGCGAGCTTGGTGTTGATATTCGCGCCGAGCAACAAACATTACAAGACCCGCTATTCTTAATGCAGCAAATGGAGCTGCGTGAAGAATTAGAAGAACTTGAAAATGCCGCAGATCCTGATGCAGCAATTGCCCAGTTTGAAGCGCAAATTAAACAGCTCGATAAACAATACAGCAGTGAATTAGCCGCTCAGCTGGCAAGTAATGATGAGCAACAATGGCAAGCTGCCGCTGACAATATTCGTAAATTGAAGTTTGTTTATAAGTTACGCGATGAACTAGAGCGTATTGAAGACAGTTTATTTGATGATTAATCGTTAGTTGTTACACAACAGCTATTTAAGAGTTTAAAAAGAGCATTATGGCATTATTGCAAATTGCTGAGCCGGGGCAGAGCGCGGCACCACATGAGCACAAATTAGCAGTCGGTATTGACCTTGGTACGACTAACTCGTTAGTTGCAACAGTGCAAAGCGGTGAAGCGCGCACACTAACTGATTTAGCAGGCAACGCGATGCTACCATCGGTAGTGCAATACCAAGCAGATAGCATTGTGGTAGGTGAACGAGCGGCAGCAGCTGCTACTCAAGACCCTGCAAACACTCTAATTTCAGTAAAGCGTTTTTTAGGTAAAACTCAGGCTGAAATCGAAAAAAGCTATGGTCAACTGCCGTACGAATTTTGTGAGCATGATGGCTCATTAGCAATCAGCACGGTTGCGGGTGCAATTAGCCCTGTTACTGCATCGAGTGAAATTTTAAAAGCATTAAAACTGCGCGCAGAAGACAGCTTTGCAGGTCAAGATATCTTAGGTGCAGTTATTACTGTGCCAGCTTATTTTGATGATGCACAGCGTCAAAGCACCAAAGATGCCGCAGAGCTTGCAGGTATCAAGGTTTTACGTTTATTAAACGAGCCAACGGCTGCGGCTGTAGCTTATGGCCTTGATTCAGGCCAAGAAGGCATTATCGCCGTGTACGATTTAGGTGGCGGTACATTCGATATTTCTATTTTACGTTTACACCAAGGCGTATTCGAAGTACTTGCTACAGGCGGTGACTCAAGCCTTGGTGGTGACGATTTTGACTCGCTACTAGTTGATTACTTCAAAAAACAAACGGGTGTGAGCGAGCTTTCTGCATCGGTGTTGCGTTTATTCATCAATAAAGCAAAAGCGTGTAAAGAAGCGCTGAGCCAATACCAAACTGTAAATGTTGGTTTAGAGTTTGATGGTCAAAGCCACAAAGTTGAAGTTACCCGCGAAACGTTTGATGAGCTTGCTCTTAGCCTTGTGAAGAAAACACTACGTTCTTGTCGCCGTGCCGTTAAAGATGCCGGTATCGAGAATGAAGAAGTACTACAAGTTGTAATGGTTGGCGGCTCGACTCGCATGCCAATTGTACGCTCTCAAGTTGCTGCATTTTTTGATAAAGAGCCACTAACTTCTATCGACCCAGATCGCGTAGTTGCACTCGGTGCGGCATTACAAGCAGACGTATTGGTTGGCAATAAGCCAGATTCAGACATGTTGCTATTAGACGTATTACCACTATCGCTAGGTCTTGAAACCATGGGTGGCTTGGTTGAGAAAATCATTCCACGTAACACTACGATCCCTGTTGCACGTGCACAAGAGTTTACTACTTTCAAAGATGGTCAAACGGCAATGTCACTGCATGTATTACAAGGTGAGCGTGAGTTAGTTGACGATTGTCGTTCGTTGGCTAAATTCAGCTTAAAAGGTATTCCGGCAATGGCTGCAGGTGCTGCGCACATTCGCGTAACCTTTAAAGTTGATGCCGATGGTTTATTAAGTGTATCGGCAATGGAAAAATCAACGGGTGTACAAGCTGAAATTCAGGTCAAACCATCATTTGGTTTATCGGACGACCAAGTTGCAAACATGCTAAAAGAATCAATGACTAACGCAAAAGACGATATGCAAGCGCGTATGCTTAAAGAGCAGCAAGTTGAAGCATTACGTGTAGTTGAAGCGCTTGAAGCATCATTGGCAACCGACAGTGCATTACTTGATGAACAAGAATTAGGTGCGTTAAAAGCAGAAATTGCTAAACTTGTTGCCGTACGTGAAAGCGCAACAACACCTTCAGAAATTAAAGCAGCGATTGAAGCTGTAGACAATGCAAGTAGCGAATTTGCTGCTCGCAGAATGGATGCATCAATCAAAAAAGCGCTGCAAGGGCAGTCAGTAGACGAAGTTTAACGAGGTAAGGTATGCCACAAATTATTTTTCTTCCACACGAAGAGTTATGCCCAGAAGGCGCTGCTATTGAAGCTCCTGCAGGTGAAACTGTATTAGATGTAGCGCTAAAGAATGGTATTAGCATTCCACATGCATGTGAAAAATCATGTGCGTGTACAACATGCCACTTAGTCATCCGTGAAGGTTTTGACTCTTTAGATGAGAGCGATGAGCTAGAAGATGACATGCTAGATAAAGCATGGGGTCTTGAGCCTGAGTCACGCCTTGGTTGCCAAGCGGTGATCAAAGATGAAGATTTAGTGGTTGAAATTCCAAAGTATAATCTCAATATCGTTAATGAAGAGCATTAATTTTTAACGGCTTTGATTTCGTAAAAACCGCTGTAGTTGCTTGGTCTCTACAGCGGTTTTTTGTTTTTTAGAGCTGTCAGCTTTCAGCCGTCAGTTTTTAGCAGAACGAGAGGGTGGTTCAGTTATTAGTGTTTTTGAACAGCAATAGCTTTACATTTATTTCCCGATTTTCTTAAGCTTTTGATAGCTGATAGCTGATAGCTGATAGCTGATAGCTGATAGCTGATAGCTGATAGCTGATAGCTGATAGCTGATAGCTGATAGCTGATAGCTGATAGCTTTTACTTGGAGGTTCTATGTCTGATTTGGTTTTTTCTGATTCGTTTATCGACGGTGACTTTTACTCTACGAGCCAGCGTTTTAGTGTAGATAACCCTGCAACCGCAGAGGCGATCACCCATGTCTCTGATATTGATGAAGCTGGCGTTGAGCAAGCAATAAAAAGTGCTGACGAGGCATTTAGCAAATTAAAGCAAACAACCGCAACCGAGCGTAGTGAAACGTTACGCCGTTGGTACGACTTAGTCATTGAGCACAAGCAACAGCTCGCTGAACTAATGACCAAAGAGCAGGGGAAGCCTTTAAAAGAAGCCTTGGGCGAAGTGGAATATGGTGCGGGCTTTATTAAGTGGTTTAGCGAAGAAGCAAAGCGCAGTTATGGCGACACAATTCCTGCTACTGACAGCAAGCATCGTTTAAGAACGATAAAACAGCCAATCGGTGTGGTGGCTGGTATTACCCCTTGGAATTTCCCGATTGCCATGATCACCCGTAAAGTGGCACCCGCTTATGCCGCGGGTTGTAGTTTTGTGATTAAACCTTCGGAGCATACGCCATTATGCGCTATTGCCTTAGCCTACCTTGCTGATAAAGCAGGGTTTGTAAAAGGTGCGCTGAACGTAGTGGTCTCTGAAAACGCAAAAATGGTGGGTGAGATCATGACCGAGTCGGAGCGTGTCCGTAAGTTCACATTCACAGGCTCAACCGGTGTAGGTAAGCAGTTACTATCGCAGTGCGCTTCAACAATTAAACAAACATCGATGGAACTTGGCGGCAATGCCCCGTTTATTATTTTTGATAATGCCGATTTAGATGAGGCGGTTGCTGGCCTTATGGGGGCTAAATTTAGAAACGCAGGACAAACCTGTGTTGCCGCTAACCGAATTTTTGTTCAGCGCTCAGTGCTTGAAACGGTGCTCGAAAAACTCACAGACAAAGTAGCTGAGTTAAAGGTAGGTAATGGTCTTGATGACGGGGTAGATATTGGCCCATTAATTTACCCTAAGGCAAAAGAGAAAGTTCAAACGCTTGTGCAAGATGCGGTTGATAAAGGGGCGTCGTTAATCGGTGACAACAGCGAGCTTGAAGGTAGCTTTCAAGCGCCATTAATTTTAACCGATGTGACCCCAGAGATGGACATTTATCATGATGAAGTGTTTGGCCCTGTAGTCAGCATAATCGCCTTTGATGATGAGCAAGAAGTACTTCAGCTTGCGAACGACGTACCTTACGGTTTAGCTGCGTATTTTTATAGTGAAAACATCAAGCAAGTTTATCGCGTAAGCGAAGCACTCGAATACGGCATGATTGGTATTAACGAAGGTCTTATTTCAAACCCAGTAGCGCCTTTTGGCGGCGTTAAACAGTCTGGCTTAGGCCGAGAAGGCGGTCACCAAGGGTTAGATGAGTATCTAGAAGAGAAGTATCTTTGTGTTAAGGTTTGAGCCGTCAGCCGTCAGCCGTCAGCCTGATAGCTGATAGCTGATAGCTGATAGCTGATAGCTGATAGCTGATAGCTGATAGCTGATAGCTGATAGCTGATAGCTGATAGCTGATAGCTGATAGCTAACTCCTCACCTTTTATTTTTCACAAAATGATAGCGCTGTCATTTTAGTTTTTATATGATAGGAACGAATTATTAACAAAAATGAAAAATAGTACGCAGAAATACCGTACACTCAGGGCTTAAACGAGGAGAAAGTAATGGATTTTAAGAAGTCACTATTCGCGGTAATGCTAGCGACTGCGCCTTTAATGGCTAGTGCAGCATTAACTCAATCGCAAGTTGATCAGTTTGCGAAAGGTACCGAACTGCTGTTTTCGGTAGAAGATAACTTTCGTAATAAAGATGCGGGCTTTTTAGGAAAAATTACCCTCAATAATGGCTCTGATGTGGCGTTGCCTGCAGGCGAGAGCGACTGGCAGCTTTATATTCACTCTGTTCGTAAAATCTCAACCGAGCATGTTGCGGGCCTAAACATAGAGCACGTTAATGGTGACCTTCATCGCATCGTACCAACGAGCTCGTTTAAAGGTTTAGCAGCAGGTGAAAGTTTAGAGTTGCCGTTTGATGCGCAAGTATGGATTGTTGCTTACAGTGACTTTATGCCACGGGCATTTTTTGTTTCGGGTAAGAATAAACCAGGCGTATTTGCCAACACCGACACTGAAGACTTTAAACAGTTTGTGACGCCATTTACCCGTGAAAATCAGTTACGCCGTTACAATGAGCCAAAAGATTTATCGGTTTTAGCAACGGCAAAAGTACGTTTCGAGCGTAATAGCACTGATAAGGTGTCGGTTAGTAAAGACGATGCTTTAAAGCGTATTATTCCGAAGCCTCGTAAAGTCGATTTTAATCGAGGTAGCGCAACGTTAAACAATAATTGGCAAATCAGTTATCAAGGCCAGCTTAAGCACGAAGTTATGGTGTTTATGCAAGACTTACAAGATGACTATGGCATTAGCCTTAAAGCACAGCCAGATCATATCAATGTCGGCAAAGACAAAGTAATACGCTTAAAAGTTGACCCTAAACTCAATAATGCAAAAGCAGAAAGCTACACTCTAGAGATTGATGACGAAGTGATCACCATCGTAGGTAGCGATAACGCCGGTGTGTTTTATGCGATGCAAAGCTTATTGAACCTCATTCCTGCAAATAGCCAAGGCAGTGCCAGCTTACCGCAGTTAGAACTTGAAGACTCACCGCGTTATGGCTGGCGTGGTATGCATTACGATAATGGTCGTAACTATCATGGCAAAGAAGCCATGTTCAAGCTGGTTGAGCAAATGGCTCGCTATAAAATGAATAAGCTACACTGGCACTTTTCAGAAGATGAAGGTTGGCGACTTGAGATCCCAGGTCTACCAGAGCTCACAGACGTTGGTGGCTATCGCTGCTTTGATTTAGAAGAGCGCGAGTGCTTATTAACTCAGCTTGGCACAGGGCCATTTAAATCAGGCTCTGGCAACGGTTATTTGAAACGTGATGAGTTTGTTGAGCTATTAAAGTTTGCGAAAGACCGCCACATTCAAATCATCCCTGAAGTTGAAGGCCCAGGTCATGCGCGAGCCTCAATCAAAGCGATGGAAGCGCGTTATCACAACATGTTAGAAGAAGCTGAGAAAGCCGCTAAAAATAACATTAAAACGCGCTCTGCAAACAAAGAAATTCAACACATAGATATGGGGCCGGCAACGCAATACTTGCTTACCGATCCTAAAGATACCTCTGTGTACATGACGGTACAAAACTACAAAGATAACTCAATGAATGTGTGTATGGACTCTACCTACGCATTTTTAGATAAAGTAACTTATGAACTTCAGCAGATGTACCGCGAAGCAGGTGTGCAGTTAAAGAACCTGCATATTGGTGGTGATGAAGTCGGTGCTGGTTCGTGGATAGGCTCGCCAATCTGTCAGGCGTTATTTGCTGATCCTAATAACGGTGTAGCTGGCCCGGCTGATTTAAAACCTTATTTCACACAACGTGTTGCAACCTTACTTGAAAAACGCGGTATTTCTCCGGGGATTTGGGAAGATGGCATCATGTACGACCGTGAAAACTCGTTTAAACGTGATGAGTTCCCTAACAAAACCTTCACCGTTAATACTTGGGATAACATTTGGGAATGGGGCGTTGCCGATAGAGCATACCGCCTAGCAAATGCTGGTTATCAAGTGGTGTTATCACACGGTACGCATTTGTACTTTGACCACCCATACGAAGCAAGCCCTGAAGAGCGTGGTTATTACTGGGCCACTCGTTACACAGATACTAAAAAAGCCTTTAATTACATGCCTGATGACGTGTATGCCAATGCTGATTACACCCGCACCCGTGAGCCAATCGTTAATTTAGAAGCGTTGGTGGGTCGCCCGTTACCTAAACTTGAAAAGCCAGAGAATATTTTGGGTATGCAAGGTCAGGTATGGTCAGAAACAATCCGTACTGAAGAGCAAGTATTAGCCATGATCTTCCCGCGTATTCTGTCAGTGGCAGAGCGCGCATGGCATAAAGCCGATTGGGAAGGCGAAAACGTCGATAGTAAAAAACAAGCAAAAGACTGGGCTGAGTTCTCAAGTGCAGTCGGTTTAAAAGAGCTTGATAAGTTAGCCAAAGATGGCATTGATCTGCATTTACCGGTACCAGGTGGTGTGATTGAAAATGGTAAGCTGTATGCCAACAGCGCATTTGCTTATTTGAGCATTGAATACAGCCTAGACAACGGCCAAAGCTGGCAAACTTATGCCGAGCCTGTAAAAGTTGATAGCAATGCAAAAGTTGCGCTACGCACCCGCTTAAACGCACAGCAAACCAGTCGCGTCACAGTTGTTGGTGAGTAGTGCTTTGTGATGAATAAATGTGACGCCTACAGCAAAGTGTAGGCGTCATTTTTGCGTGCGCGTCTGACTAAAATCTGGCGGCCTAAAAACTTCGCGCGAAATAAATTTCACGTCTACAATACCTCGCACCCCGCACCCCGCACCTCGCACCTCGCATCTCGCACCTCGCATCTCACACCCCGCATCTCGCACCTCGCACCTCGCACCTCGCACCTCGCATCTCGCATCTCGTATCTCGCACCTCGCATCTCGCATCTCGCACCTCGCACCTCGCATCTCGTATCTCGCACCCCGCAACTCGCAACTCGTATCTCGTATCTCGTATCTCGCATCTCGCATCTCGTAGGCGTCACGCTTGCTTGGCGCGTTTTGCATTCAACACCTATCTGAAGGGGGAATGTATTGCAACCAAACAACACTGTTCGGCTCAAAACTGATAGCTGAAAGCTGACGGCTAATCCAAATTCATCGTGCGAAATAAACTACACGCCTACGGCATCTAAAAAGTATGTCAGCGCTGTCATTTTTGTTGCGATAGTGTTATAAATATTTAATATCTATTTTATATAATCATCTGAATCAGCAGCGCTGTAGAGTCGAACTGTGCTGTTATGGGAAATGTTATGTCTGAAATGAATAAACAAAGCAGTGTTGTGCCTATGGCGATTGTTGCCACGCTGTTTTTTATACTGGGTTTTGCTACATGGTTAAATGGCTCACTGATGCCATTTTTACAGCAAATTTTGCAGCTTTCACCTTTTCAGGCATCGCTGATTATTTTCTCGTTTTATATCGCAGTGACTTTTACGGCTCTACCTTCAGCGATGATCATCAGAAAGGTAGGTTATAAAAACGGTATGGCGCTGGGTATGGCGACCATGATGGTGGCAGGTTTACTGTTTATTCCTGCTGCAAAAACGCAAATTTTTGCACTGTTTTTATTCGCTCAACTTGTTATGGGAGCTGGGCAAACGTTATTACAAACAGCGGTTAACCCATACGTAGTAAGAATCGGCCCAGAAGAATCAGCCGCGGTTCGCGTTAGTATTATGGGTATATTAAATAAAGGTGCAGGTGTTGTTGCGCCGATTGTATTTACTGCACTGATACTCAGCGATTTTAAAGGCTTTGTAGGTAAAGAGCTCAGCCAAACTGATATTGATGCAATGGCCAATGGCTTAATATTACCGTATTTAGGGATGGCTATTTTTATTGGTATACTCGGCTTTGCAGTTACTAAAATGCCATTACCAGAGTTAATTGATGACGATGTTGATGAACAAAAACCGGGGCAGGTAAAAGAAGCGTTGAGTCATCCGAGTCTTGCCTTAGGGATTGTGGCACTTTTTGTTTATGTAGCTGTTGAAGTAATTGCAGGTGATACGATTGGTAGCTTTGCGTTGTCGTTAGGTGTTGAAAAATACAGTGTTATGACATCATACACCATGGGCTGTATGGTACTAGGTTACTTTTTAGGGATTTTACTTATCCCAAGAGTGTTATCGCAGCAAACAGCGCTGACAATTTCAGCGGTATTGGGTTGTGTGTTAACTCTAGCGATTGTTACAGGTAGCAATGAAACTGTATTTATATCAACATTATTTGGCCTAAAATCGGTACTGCCTGATACCTTATTGCTCATTGCTGTGCTAGGCTTTGCTAATGCCATTGTATGGCCGGCAGTTTGGCCGTTAGCATTATCTGGTTTAGGCAAGCTAACTAGTGTAGGCTCTGGTCTGCTCGTTATGGGTATTGCTGGTGGAGCGTTCGGTCCATTATTTTGGGGCTTAGCAAGTGGCGGCGTAAAAAGCGCAGAAGCACAACAAATGGCTTATATTGTGATGTTGCCTTGTTATTTATTCATACTTTTCTATGCTGTTAAAGGTCATAAGATGAAAAGTTGGAAGTAATTATGAGTTTGAGGTTGGGTGTAAAGCGCACCGCCTTGAACTTTGAAAAGCATTTCTAGTAAATAGAAATAATCCCGTGTGTAATGCCACCGAAAGGTGGCATTTTTTTGTTTGGGGTTTGAAAAAATTAGGGGCTAGGTATTAGGGGGCTAGGTGCTAGGCTTTCGCGCGAAATAAATTTCACGCCTACAATACCTCGCACCTCGCACCTCGCACCTCGCATCTCTTGTCTCGTGGGAACGGCTTTAGCCGTGAATTACCCTTAAAGACTTCGGCACTAAAGTACCTCCTACATCGTAGGCGTCACGCTTGCTTGGCGCGCCTCAAACACGGCACTGCTGTTTATATTTCGCGCGAAATAAATTTCACGCCTACAATATCTCGCACCTCGCACCTCGTACCTCGCACCTCGCATCTCTTGTCTCGCAGGAAGGGCTTTAGCCGTGAATTACCCTTAAAGACTTCGGCACTAAAGTACCTCCTACATCGTAGGCGTCACGCTTGCTTGGCGCGCCTCAAACACGGCACTGCTGTTAATATTTCGCGCGAAATAAATTTCACGCCTACAATATTTCGCATCTCGCATCTCGCATCTCGCATCACGCATCTCGCATTTCTTGTCTCGTAGGAAGGGCTTTAGCCGTGAATTATCTTAGAGACTTCGGCACTAAAGTACCTCCTACATCGTAGGCGTCACGCTTGCTTGGCGCGCCTTAAACACGGCACTGCTGTTAATATTTCGCGCGAAATAAATTTCACGCCTACAATAAATATCTCGCACCTCGCACCTCGCATCTCTTGTCTCGTAGGAAGGGCTTTAGCCGTGAATTATCTTAGAGACTTCGGCACTAGAGTACTTCCTACATCGTAGGTGTCACGCTTGCTTGGCGCGTCTTACATTCAACACCTATCTGAAGGGGGAATGTATTGCGATCAAACAACACAGTTCGGCTCAAAACTGACAGCTGAAAGCTGACGGCTTTTTGAATTGAAAACAGGTAGTGAAGATAAAACTAAATCTTGAGATTAAAGTAGAAAATAAAATAATTTACAAAGGGGGGAGAAGTGGGGCGACTGATGGGGCTTGAACCCACGACAACCGGAATCACAATCCGGGGCTCTACCAACTGAGCTACAGCCGCCACTGAGATACACCTCGTTTGGTGTGGCGCGCATATTACATAATTAAGGTTGGCTTGTGAAGCCCTAAATTGAAAAAAGTAGAAAAAACTTATTTACCTCAGAAAATTCAGAAAACCATCACTGGTCAGCTCGCGTTCAGTTTCGCAGATTAGACTTGCGGTTTTTGTAATTGAGCAAATACTCATTTCGTAGTTTTACGCGTAATTTAATGATTTTTTAACCAAAGATCATATATAATTTGTACAGCGTGATGCTACAAATGAACTTCAGGAGAGAACATGGATACAATAATGAACTGGATCAACGAGAATTCAGGTTTAATCATACATTACGCCGTTCAGGCGGTTCTAGCGCTAATCATTTTCTTCATCGGTGGTCGCATCGCTAAATTCTGCGAAGGCTTAACTGAAAAAGCATTTGATAAAAAGAAAGTCGATAAAGCTGTAGGTTCATTTGTTGCTAGTATTGTCTATGCAATTGTATTTGCTGCAACAATCTTAATGGCACTATCTCAATTAGGTATTGAAACTACTTCATTCATTGCTATTTTAGGTGCGGCTGGTTTAGCAGTAGGTTTAGCACTTCAAGGTTCACTATCTAACTTTGCATCAGGTGTTTTAATCATCTTACTTCGTCCTTTCAAATCAGGTGACTATGTAGAAGCAGGTGGTAAAGCGGGTACAGTTAAGAAAATCGAAATTTTCTCTACAGAATTACGTACACCAGACAACAAAGTAATTATCATGCCTAACTCATCAATTATGGGCAGCCCAATTACAAATTTCTCTCGTGAATCAACTCGTCGTATCGATTTAGTAATCGGTGTTGGTTACGATGCAGATCTTAAAGAAGCAAAAGCAGTTCTTAAATCAGTTTTAGATAAAGAAGAGCGCTTACTAAAAGACCCAGCATACACAGTAGCGGTATCTGAGCTTGCAGATTCAAGCGTAAACTTTGTAGTTCGCCCTTGGGTTAACTCTGCTGATTATTGGCCAACGTATTTCGATTTAATGGAAAACATTAAGATCGCATTAGACGATGCCAACATCACAATCCCATTCCCGCAAATGGATGTTCATTTGCACAAAGAAGACTAATTAAGTCTAACGTACAAGTAGTAAAGGTTATTTTTTAATGAAATTAAAAGCATTATCAATTCTAGTTGCAGCAAGCGCTGCAACTAGCGCATTCGCAGCAGATGAAACCAAAACTTGGGATGTAACCAGTGAACTAGGTGCCATTATTACAAGTGGTAACACTGAAACAACAACACTTAAAGGTGGTGTTAAGGTTTTACATAACTTAGAAAACTGGAATAACGAGTACAAGTTAGACGGCATCTACAAAGAAGATGAGATCGAAAACGACCAAGGTGTAAAAGAAACACAGCGTACCAACGAAAAGTACTCAATCTCAGCGCAAGGTAACTATAAATTAAACGAAAAGCACTCACATTTATTCATCTACGGCTCGCACGTATCTGATTACTTTGGTGCATACCGTAACGAATCAGTTATCTCAGCGGGTTATGGTTTACGCCTAATTGACCGTTCTGATATGTGGCTAAACGCAGAAATTGGTCCGGGTTATAAGTATTTCCAATATCCTGATGACAGCACTGAAGTTGATGACAACGGCAACTCACTTGCCGGTGAGCGCGAAGGTGAAGTAATCGCACTAGGTAAAGTAGATTATAACTGGCAGATTTCAGACAGCGCACGTTTTACTCAATTAGTATCAGTTGAATATGGTGATACCAATACTAAAACGCGTTCAGAGTCTGCAATTCTTGCCAAAATCAACGGCTCACTACAAATGAAAGTAGCTTACAACATCACCCACAACTCAGATGTTGCTGATGATAAAGAAAACACAGATACAGAAACGTCACTAACGCTAGTTTACAGTTTTTAACTAAATAAATCGTTTTGTTGACAATTTAATGACAAAAAGGGACGAAAGTCCCTTTTTTATTTCCTTGAGTTTCAGGTAGAATACACAATCTTTTTGACTGTAGAACTATGGATATCCCTACTTGTGATGTTATTTAAAAGATTATTCCTTACTTTTTTGTTTCTAACCACTTCATCGGTATTGGCATTTACTCCTACTGCAGCTCAAATTGAGCAATTCAAAAAGCTTCCAAAGGCTCAACAAGAAGCGCTTGCAAGGCAGTATGGTGTTGACCTATCAACTATCACTGGTAAAACAACTAGTGAAGAATCTCTTGAAGTTGAATCTACAATCCAACCGCGACTCGAGAAAGAGGAAGAGCAACTAACAGATGAAGAGCGTTTCGCCCCTAAAGAAAGTGAAGTAGAGCCTTTCGGTTATGATATCTTCGCCGGTGAGCCAACTTCATTTATGCCTACCGAGAATGCGGCTGTTCCTGATACCTATTTAATAGGTCGTGGTGATGAGTTAAATATTAACTTTTACGGTAAAGAAAGTGAAAGTTACGATTTAACTGTAGATCGTGAAGGCCGTATTAATATACCGAACTTAAGCCCTGTGCAGGTGGCTGGTTTAACTTTTATGGAAGTCAAAGAGCTCATTAAAGCTAAAGTTGAACAAGAAGTGATCGGTGTTAAAGCGTTTGTGTCTGTTGGTAGGCTACGTAGTATTCGTATCTTGGTTTTAGGTGAAGCGTATAAGCCCGGCAGCTATAGCGTTTCTTCTCTTGCGACAGTTTCACATGCACTTTTCGTAAGTGGTGGGGTATCAGATATTGCCTCTTTACGAAATATTCAAATAAAACGCGCTGGTAAAGTTGTCGCAAATTTTGACTTGTACGATCTACTAATCAATGGTGATAGCAGCAACGATATCATCTTAAAGCCGGGTGATGTTGTGTTTATCCCATCAGTTGGTTCTCAAGTCGCTGTTGAAGGCTTAGTAAAACGTCCTGCTATTTTTGAGCTAAAAAAAGGTGAAACAGCGGCACAGTTATTAAAAATGGCGGGTGGTTTAAAACCGCAAGCTTACGCTAAAAAAGCAATTGTTGAACGCTTCAATAACAATAATATGAAAGAAGTGTTATCAGTGGACTTTAGCGGTAATCAAATTAATTATATTCCTCGTGATGGCGACCGTATTCGTTTTAATCCTGTAAGCTTTCAATATCAAAACAGTATCAGCTTAATCGGTGCTGTAGCTCGCCCTGGCCATTATCAGTGGTTTGAAGGTAAGCATATTTCTGACGTTTTAACTTCAGTGCGTGGTGATTTACTGCCTCAAGCTGATTTGGGTTATGGCTTACTCGTGCGAGAAATTAACATTGCGGGCGATATTGAAGTGTTTCAATTTGATATTGCACAAGCGATAGTTAAAGCTGCTGAGCATGACTTAGAGCTAAAAGCTAACGATAAGTTATTTGTGTTTAGTCGTTACCAGGAAAAGCAGGCAGAAGAAGCTGCACTTGCTAATATGGCTTTAACTGTTGAGCAGCAACAACAACAGATTAAAGTTAAGCAATGGCATGAGTATCAAAGAAAAGAGTTTGAAAGGTACGTAGGTGTTTTAAAGCCAGAAGATCCATTCAAAGAAGAAGAGAAAGAGCTTAGCATTGCTGAGATTTCAAAAAGAAAAGCAAAAGAAGAAGAGCAAGAGCTTAAGCCTGAAGATTACGCTGCATTTAGCCGATACACTTTGTTAAAGCCTATTATTGCTAAATTAAAGCAACAAGCTTCTGTGCAAAAGGCTATGCAACTAGTTGAAATCAACGGTCATGTTACATATCCAGGTATTTATCCATTAACTGTAGGTAGTGAAGTCAATGAGCTTATTGCGGCAGCAGGAGGCTTATTGGAGTCTGCTTACACTGAGCAAGCTGAAATAACCCGTGTTGTTGCAGGTGAAGGCTCTAAAGTTGAGCATGTTAAGTTTAATTTAGCTCAGGCTATGGTTGGTAAAACTTCGGAAAACAAAGTCCTGAGAAGCAAAGATAGCATTAATATTTTCTCAATTCCTAATTGGCAAGAAAATGTAAAAGTTGAGCTCAAAGGTGAAGTTAAATTCCCAGGTATCTATACCATTCGTCGTGGAGAAACATTAACTAACTTATTAGAACGAGCAGGTGGCTTCTCTGAGTTTGCAGAGCCAGATGCTGCCATTTTTACACGTGAGTCAATTCGTCAACAAGAGCAAAAGCAATTAGCTAAACTAGCAGAGGATTTACGAAGAGATATTGCAACGAAAAGCTTTGAAAAATCAGTTAGTAGCACGCGACTTTCTTATGATGAAATGAATAAGCTACTACTTGATTTGGCAAATGTTGAAGCCGTAGGTCGTTTAGTCATTGACTTACCCCTCATTGCAGAGGATAAACAAAATCTAGTGCTACAAAACGGTGATACGCTTTATGTTCCGAGTCTACGAGACTCAATCAGTGTAATTGGTGAAGTAAATTACACCACGTCACATTTATATAAGCCTGGAGTGAGTGTCGATCAATATATTGACCTAAGTGGTGGTCTAAAAGAGCGCGCAGACGAAGACAGAATTTACATCATAAAAGCTAATGGTTCTGTAACTATACCAAATACGGGTACCTGGTTCGCTGTGAATGACTCTAAGTTATTAGAGGCTGGCGATACGATTGTTGTACCTATGAACTCTGACTACATGGATAACTTAACACTGTGGAGCACAGCAACACAGATTGTTTATCAGTTAGGTGTAGCGTTAGCTGCAATTAGTAGTATTTAGCAATAAGACCAATAACAGCCAAGCTTAGGTGTAAATTTCAAATGAAAGAGAATATGTCTGAATTAGAACAGTTCTTTGAAAGAGAAGAAGTAGACTTTAGAGAGTTATGTAGTTATGTCTGGAGTAAGAAGCTTTGGATAATTTTGGTTGCAGGCTTGTTTGCTGTCATCTCTGTAATAATTGCAATTTCATTACCAAACAAATATACCTCTGAAGCGCTTGTCGTACCCGCAGAGAATAAAGCGGAAGGTGGTGTTTCTGCACTAGCAAGCCAGTTTGGTGGGCTTGCTAGTTTAGCTGGAATTAACGTAGGAAGTAGCTCGTCAACTTCATCAGATTTAGCGTTTGAAATTATTCAATCAAGAAAGTTTATTGGTGAGTTCATTACGAAGCGGGACATACTCGTTGAGTTAATGGCTGTCGATAAATGGGAGCAAAGCTCAAATACATTAGTTTTAGATCCCGAGCTTTATGATGCTGATAAACGCGAGTGGGTAAGAAAGGTTAAATTTCCGAAGAAGCCAAAACCATCGATTCAAGAAGCAACCAAAGCATTTAAGAAAGCGTTTGATATTAAAAAAGATGATGATACCGGTTTGATTACTATTAGTATCGAACACTTGTCACCAGTTGTAGCAAAGAAATGGGTCGATTATCTTGTTGAGGATATAAACAGCGAGATGAAAGAGCGTGATGTTAGTGAAGCTGGTAAAAGCATGCAATTTCTGACTCAGCAAATTGAGAAAACATCAGTTGCAGAAATTAAGTCTGTTTTATTTGATTTAATCGAAGAACAAACAAAAACGATCATGTTTTCTGAAATTAGAGATGAGTATGTCTTTAAAACAGTTGATCCGGCAATTGTTCCAGAAGAAAAAAGCCAGCCAAGAAGAGCGCTTATATGTATAGCCCTAACATTTTTAGGCTTAACCGGCGCTATTCTATTTTTCATAGTAAGGTACTTTTTTAAAAGTAACTCAAAATGATAATTAACAAAGGATTATACTCAGCCGTAGCGCGTAGTATGGCTGGCCGATATTCGGTTTATCTTTGCAACTTAGTATCCTTAATGATCCTTGCTAGGATGTTTTCGCCTAATGTTTATGGTGTTATTGCTTCTGTATTCGTAGTCTACATTTTCTTTAAATTGTTCTCTGAGGCAGGGCTTGGACCTGCCGTTATTAATCTTGATAGCTTCGATAGTAAAGAGCGTGATGGAGTATTCTCTGTTACGCTTTTACTAGGAATAGCATTAGGCAGCGCATTCTTAGCAATGTCTGATGTAATTGTGGCTTTTTATAACGAAGATGCTATTGGTAAAGTGATTCCTTACTTGTCTATAGCAATATTTTTATTTTCAGCTTCAATATTACCAAATGCATTATTACTCAGACAGCAGTCTCATTTTAGAATAGCTAATGCCGGTGTTGCCGCCGAAGTTTTATCAACTATAACGACAGTTATACTATTTTCATATACATCAGAGATAAGCGCATTAGCATCTAAATATGCAGTGAGTTCATTAGTTAACTTTGTTTGTTTGTATTATTTTTCAGCTCAAAATGAATTTGGTCGTCCAAGGATTGGCAGCAAGCTTTCAGCTATTAAGCCTTTATTTGGCTTTTCACTGTATCAATTTAGCTTTAATTTTATAAACTTCTTTTCTAGGAACCTTGATAGCTTACTAATTGGTAAATATTTGGGGCCTTTTTACTTAGGTATTTATGATAAATCTTATCAATTGATGAGATACCCTTTAATGCTTCTGACGTTTTCTATGGCTCCAGCGATTCAGCCATACTTACGAAAGCACAAAGCAGACATAGCAAAGGTCGAGTCCATTCATCGAGATTTTACATTCAAGTTGTCCCTTTTAGGAATTTTAGTTTCGGTTGGAATTTTTACCTTTTCAGATTTAATCGTGACTATCTTGCTTGGTGATGATTGGCAAAGCGTAAGCCCGATTCTTGCTATACTGGCTATTTCAATTCCTGCGCAAGTGGTTTCATCAACTAGTGGCGGCTTTTTTCAAGCCTTAAATAGAGTAAAGCTATTGTTTGTGAGTGGTTTGCTATCTTCTTTCACTATGATTTCAGCGATAGTTTACGGGGTATATTTAGAAAGCCTTAACGCAATTTGTGAAATGCTAGTTATTGCTATTTATATAAACTTTTTTCAAGTTTATATAATTTTATACATTTGTGTTTTTAAGCAGTCCCTAGGTAAATTCTTCTTCAAAATGCTACCAATGTTAGTTTCATCAGTTGTGATGTTTTATATATATAAGGTGTTTTAGTGGATTACGACTTTGCTATTTTAATTCTTTATTATAAAAAAGATATCTATGAATCTAAGACCTTGAATAGTTTGTTGGCTAGTTTAAAACCTGAAACAAACTGCCAGATTGTGCTTTGGAACAATGGACCTAAAGAGTTTTCAGAGCAAGCGACTCATTCGGTTAATGAAGCGCCTTTCGATATAAAAATTGTTGAAACGCTAAATAATATAAAATTATCAAGTGTTTACAATCGGTTTAGTTCAATGGTTAGAGCAAGCGTTTTTGTCTACTTGGATGATGATTCAGTTGTAGGCGAAAACTACCTTGTGTCACTACTCAAAACCGACAGCTCTAGTATCGGTGTTCCTTTTATCAAGTCTTACAATAAAATTGAAGCTCCAAAGGTAAATGGCAAAGTTATTGGTGAAGATTATAAAGTACTTAAAGATGATGATTTTATATTAAGTATCGGAAGTGGGCTTGCCGTTGGATGCAAAAAGCTAGAAGCAATAAAAAGTAAATTTGGTGATATTTTCGATGAAAAATTTTATCTATATGGAATTGATACAACATTTTTCTATCGAATTAAACAGCTAAATTTTAACAAAGATATCCAGCTATTAAGTTATATAGAGCACTCGTTATCTAGATTAGAAACTGAAGAGAAAGCTGTAACAGACTTCAGAAAAAAAGAACGTTGTTATGATGTAGGGCTTCAATGGCGATACTATTTCCCGTTAGCTAAATCTTTATATTACATATTAAGACTTGCCTATCAAACGATTTCGTCAAAAGATGTGCAAAAACTAAAATATACATCTCTTGCGTTTTTTACCGGCAAACATTACAGAGAAAGAGTCTAGTAAATGCAGAATAAACCATTAATAAGTGTGATTGTACCTACTCTAAATAGAAGTGGGATGCTAGGCAATGCAATTAAATCTGTAGAAGAGCAAAGCTATAGTAATGTTGAGCTGATAATCGTTGATGATTGTTCAGATTCAAAGGTTGTTGTTGATAAAAGTGAGTACTCATTACCAATAACTTTAATCCACAATAGCAAGAGGATGGGAGGGGGAGCTTCACGTAATATTGGTGTTAAAGCTTCAAAAGGTCAGTTTGTCTGCTTCCTTGATGACGATGATACATACAGTAAGGATAAGATAAAACAGCTTCTTTGTTATTTTGATAAATACCCTGAGATGCATGCGATCTTCGGTAAAGTGCTTGGCAGTACAGAGCGTAAATCATTACAGCATGAAAAAAAGGTTACAGATTTCTTTTCGATAGGAGGGCTACATACTAATGGCTCTCTGATCCGAAGAAGTGTTTTTAATACTTTAGAATTTTATGAAAAGTTACCTAAGTTTCAAGATACTCAGCTTCACCTAGAACTAATAAAAGAATTTAATGTACTCTTCATTGATGAGCAAGTTGCTATTTGGAACAAAGATCATGGTCATGGTCAAATTACAGATTTGAAAACAACAGAGCAGCATTTACGTGCTTACAATGCCTTTTGTTTGTTTAATAGTTATATAAAAGATAAATATAGCCTTACACCTAAACAAAGCTGGTACATGCTTAAAAATAGGATATCCCTCTACAGTAAATGTAGAAGTATTGCTCCAGTTGACGACTTAAATACATTTGAGTTGCTTTTATTTAAAGCTGTTAGTTCTTATGTACTCAAAAAGTAAGCATTTTTTTGTTCTGGGGAGTGTACTTTACTTAGTTGCTCTTTTTTTCTTTCCAGTACAGACATCATTGTTTATATCGTTTTTTTCGATATTTTTCTTAAATAGAAGAAACTATATTGTTATAGCGTTTATCTTTTCGCTATTCTTCCTCTTTTATGGAATGGCAATGGATCCCGTTTCATACATAGGGGATTACTCTAGGTATTACTTAACTTTTTATCAGCCAGATATAAATATCCTAGTCTTGGGCAAGCTTTATCGTTATCTAATATTTCAGTTTATTTCTTTTTTTGGATTTGAACCTCAGCTCTATACAGGGATCACGCTGTTCCTCAACTTCTTTGCTATCTTATTTGTGAGCTTAAGGTTTGTTGATATCTTTTCAAAAAGAAGAAAAGTTGATTTTATATTAGCTTTTATTTTGATTGTGCTTTTATACCCCAGTACTGCAATTGGCAACTATGAGTCAATGTTTTCATTTACTCTTGTATATCTAGCACTGTACTTGTTTTGTGTAGGTAAAAAGAAGCGCTCTTTGTTACTCTTAGTGCTGGCTCCACTGGTTCATCCTGCAGCTATTTTGTACTCTGCGATGATGCTTCCTGCACTACTTTTCAGTCGTTTTTACAAATATAAAACCTTACTCTCAATTTCTGCATTTTCAGTTATTGTTATGTTTGCTTTATTTCCACTAAGCTTTATCGGCTCTTTTATTGTCCACATCCAAAATAAGCTAGTATTTTTCTTAACAGGCCCGTGGAGCCAATATGTTGAACGAAGGGATTTTGAATTTTTTATTATAGCTTTTTTGAAGTTTTCTATTTTAATATTCTGCATGATAAGAATAAAAAAGTGCTTTTATAATTTAGATAGTGAAAGAATATTCCCCAATCAAAAATTGTTATTAGTAATTGGTCGGCTGTATAATACCGCTTTTTATATCATGCCAATTGCTTTTTTGGCAGTCTTCTCAAGAACACTTAACGAAAGGTATATTTACTTCGGCTTATTTTTCTTTTTGCCAATAGTACTTTTAGGTATCCAAAGCTACAGAAGTAAAATTAATAGGCTGTTTATTTACCTTTCGTTATTTTTAATTTTTGCCTTACCACAAAATATAATTGTATTTGGTGTATTGTCTTCAAAGTCACTTACGCCTGAAACATTATCCTTGAATGTGGTTGAATTGCTCCACAAAGAGTATGAGAAAGCCCCTCCAGCAGTAGGGCGTTTATAGAGTTTATTATGATAGCTATTTATGTAGATAATTATGAGCGAGCAACTTTCTTCTTGAGGTTAGCGAAAGCAAGCCAAGAGGAGAGCTACTTCTTCACAACTAAACATTCAGTATATAACTTTCTAAGTAAGCATTGTCATTTTGTATTTTTAATTAGTAAAGAAAGTGATGTAACTGAAACCGAAAGCTTATCTAATACACAAGAGCTTACTTATGTTCACCGTGGAACTCAGTCACAGGAGCATGCTAAATTCATCTACCGCAATGTTTTGCAATACCTTAAAAAGCTTAGCCTTCCGATTAAACAGTTTCGATTAGCGCTAGTTTTTAATGGTAACTCTGCTTCACAGAAAGCATTTGTGAAGTTTTTTGCGGATCATGGTATTGGCTCAATGTTCTCTGAGATTAGTAATTTACCCAACAAAGTTTTATTTGATGCACAAGGTGTAAATGCTAAATCGATATTATATAAATCACCGAGTATCTTAGAAAAACTACCAAGTGTTGAAGATGATGTTCATTCAAAATGGATTCATGAATACGAAGAATACAAACAATCGCCAATTCCACAAGGTAAGCTTAAAGGTGTATTTATAAAGGCTTATATTAGAGATTACCTTTATTCTTTACTTGGTAAGGGGCTCAGAGAAGAGAATCTTACAAATCCACTTATTAAGATAATGACAACTTTGAGCTTATCTAAATCGAAGAAAAGTTTAAGCTTGTCAACAGATAGCTATGATCTAAGTACTGATTATGTGTTTTTCCCAACCCAGGTTCGCTTTGATTCACAGCTTATCCTTAATAGCGATGTAAATAATGAACAAGCGATAAGGAAAGCCGCTGAGATCGCCATTGAAAGAAACTGCCAACTTTATGTTAAAGTGCACCCAGCAGAAACTGATGTTGAAATGCTTAAAAGGTATCAAGTACTTCGTGATGAGTTAAACTTTAAACTAGTTGATGCCAACACTACAGAGTTAATAAAGAAGGCAAATAAAATTGTAACTATTAACTCTACAGTCGGTTTAGAAGCGCTAATATACAATAAACCATTAACTGTATTGGGTCGTGCTATCTATACAAACTTTAATTATGAACTAATGAAAAAATATATTCATAGTTACTTAGTCAACTGTGACTACTTCTCAGAGCAACCGATTTCATCGAGTGAGTTCAATAAAATTACTAACCTGTTTGAAGTTTCAAATTTAGTAGAAAAGGGTTGAAGATGAATTTTTCTGTATTAATGTCTGTCTACCATAGAGAAACGCCAGCTTATTTAGATGCATGTTTAGCAAGCTTATTTCAACAAACTCATAAGGCAACAGAAGTTGTTCTGGTTATTGATGGGCCAATAAGTGGGGAGCTACATGGGGTAATTGATCAGTGGCAATCTCCTCTTAATATAGTCAAAGTTCAGCTAGAAAAGAATGTTGGTTTAGGTTTAGCACTTAAACATGGCCTGAAACATTGTAATTATGATCTGGTCGCAAGAATGGATTCTGATGATATATGCTTTCCTGAACGCTTTGCTAGGCAGCTTGAGGTTTTCGCTTCAGATCCTGAATTATCAATCTGCGGTTCAAATATCGACGAAATTGACTCAGAAACTGAAGAGCTTATTTCTGTTAGAAAAGTACCAGAGTATCACCCAAAAATCTTGTCATCTTCAATCGGCAAAAACCCTTTTAACCATGTATCTATTATGTTTAAAAAGTCTGCTGTGGTTAATTCTGGTAGCTACCAAGATATGCCATTGATGGAAGATTGGTACTTATGGTTAAGAATGCTTGAGAAAGGTTTTAAAGGCTATAATATTCAACAGCCTCTTGTTGCAGCGCGTACAGGTAAAGCTATGATTTCTAGAAGGAATGGTTTTAAGTACGTGACATATGAAGCAAATTTAACGAAAGTTAAAACTAAGCTTTTTCCTCAATACAAAGCAAAAGCTTGGTACTACTTCTTAATTAGATCATTCCCAAGGCTTTTACCAAGCCGCGCCTTATTTATTTTATATAAATTAAATAGACGCTAAAACTTTGCAGGAGAGCAAAGTAACTTACTTTGCTCCAAACCCAGTCAGCATAGTTCTTAATGTTTTAAACACAATGTTTATGTCCAGCCAAAGTGATAAATGCTTTATATAATAAAGATCATAAGCTAGTTTCTCTTTTGTCGAGTCTTCATCATCAGCATAACCATGGATTGTCTGCGCCCATCCAGTGATACCTGGCTTTACCATATGACGATAGCCGTAGAATGGAATATCATTCTCAAATAATTTAACAAAAGACTCTTGCTCTGGCCTTGGGCCAATTAACGCCATCTCGCCTTTTAAAACATTAAAAAACTGTGGTAATTCATCAATACGAAACTTTCGAATGAACTTGCCAACTCTTGTGATCCTAGCTTGTTCTTCAGTTGCAAATTTGTCACTGTTTGATTCATCTTTTACAGTCATGCTTCTGAACTTATAAATTTTGAAGACTTTACCTGACTGTCCAACCCGTTCTTGAGTAAATAAAGCAGGTCCTGGGCTCTCTAAACGGATCAGTATTGCTGTGACTATCATAATTAAAAGTGATGCAGGTAACGTCAGTAATATAATAAGTGACTCCCAAATCCTTTTAAAACGTTGATAGAGTGGATTAGGTTGAAGTGTACCGATTGAATTCTCTGACAGGTGCTTTATTTGTACCTTGCCACTTATCATCTCTTTTATACTTTCAGCATGAAAAACGGGAATAGAGTGAAGGCTACAGTCAGCAATAAATTTTTCTTGATAAGCTGAAAGCCCCTTATGTAAGTCTACTACAAGCCCTTGTTTGATATCTGCTTCTTTATATGGCTCGCTTAAAGCTATTACATTAAGGTTTTTGTGGGCTGTTAATTCTGAGTAGTCAAAATTATCAATTAAATGCAAAGTTAACTTTTTCTGATCTGTTCTTAATATAGCTGTGGCGAATAACCAGCTAAAACTAGACACCGCACCTATAAAAGTAACAATAACAGAATAATCAATCCTAAAAAGTGCAATAATCAAAAGTGCAATACTATATACAGCAACTATAATAGGAATAATGTAGTACTTTCTCTCGACTAATAAGAATCGAGCAATTAGCGGTAATGTAAATGCTGTGACCAAGTAGCATAGACTAATTAGAATTGCAGAGTTTTTTACAGAATCTTGCCCGTGCTGACCAAAAGAAAAAACAGCAACAATGAGTGCTACAAAGCATAAACCTAGGAAGTGACAGATGAAGGAGTTAGATAAAATTTTACGCACGCTACTTTCTTTTTTAGTTTGAAGGATTAATGAACAGACTTTTAATTCAGACAGCAATTGTACTTTAAATCACTACATATCATCAATAACTTGCTTCATTTTAAATTTTTCTTAAGTGTTTTTTAATAAAACAATATGTGATTAATAGTTGTACTGCAATTTAAATATGTACCTTGGTTACAAAGTAAATCAAACTTTCGTCATTTAGTTACATTTTTAATTATTTGTTAACACTGCAGTGCCCTTGAACTTGTTATAAAATTCAATTTACATATATTGAAATTGAGATTGATATTCACTTTTCTTATATGGAAATTAATATGTGAGATAAAACTAAAATACGTTATTATGCACTTCGCATACTATGAGTTATCTTTTAGTATCTGAGTTTAGTTTTATAAAAGTGGATGAGTTTATGAAAATTGCTGTAGCTGGAACCGGCTATGTTGGTTTATCTAATGCCATGTTATTGGCCCAACATAACAATGTACTGGCTCTAGATATTGTTGAAGAAAAAATTGCACAGTTAAATGCTGGGAAGTCACCAATATCAGATACAGAAATCGAAGACTTTCTTGCTAATAAGAAACTGAGTTTTACTGCCACTACAGATAAGCAGTTGGCTTATCAAAATGCAGATTTCATCATTATCGCTACACCTACCGATTATGACCCAGAGACCAACTACTTTAATACTAAGTCAGTTGAAGCTGTTATCGCCGATGTCTTAGCAATAAACCCAAAAGCAGTCATGGTTATTAAGTCAACTGTACCTGTTGGCTTTACTGAAGGCATTAAGCAAAAGTTTAATACAGAAAACATTATTTTCTCTCCAGAATTTTTAAGAGAGGGTAAAGCGCTGTACGACAACTTACACCCATCACGTATTATTGTGGGTGAGCGTTCCGAGCGTGCTGAAGTATTCGCAAATTTACTAGCTCAAGGGGCTATTAAAGAAGGGATTGAAGTTTTATTTACGGATTCAACTGAAGCAGAAGCAATCAAGTTGTTTTCAAATACTTATCTTGCTATGCGCGTAGCCTACTTTAACGAGCTTGACAGCTACGCAGAAAGTCATGGTTTAAATTCTAAACAAATAATCGAAGGGGTAAGTTTAGACCCTCGTATAGGTGGTCATTACAACAACCCTTCTTTTGGCTATGGTGGGTATTGTTTACCTAAAGATACCAAGCAATTGTTGGCTAACTATCAAAACGTACCAAACAACATGATCCGTGCCATTGTAGATGCAAATTCTACTCGTAAAGACTTTATTGCAGAGTCGATCCTCGCCAGAAAGCCAAAGGTAGTGGGTATTCATCGTTTAATCATGAAGGCTGGTTCTGATAACTTTAGAGCATCCGCTATTCAGGGCATCATGAAGCGAATCAAAGCTAAGGGTGTTGAAGTGATAGTTTATGAACCTGAATTACATGAAGCAACTTTCTTTAACTCTAAAGTGACCCATGACCTAGCTGAATTAAAGTCTTCTGCAGATGTAATTATTGCCAACAGAATGGTAACTGAGCTCGATGATGTTGCAGAAAAAGTGTACACCAGAGACCTGTTTGGTAGTGATTAGTACTCACTTGGGGTAATAACAATTTTGTAATAGACACGCCTAAATTCTCTGCGTATAATCGCTGGCTCATAAAAACCAGTCCTTTTGGATTGGTTTTAAGGAAAATGAGTATTTTAGGTGTGACTATGGAAAGTTGGTACTTACTTTTTTGTAAATCAAAACAAGAGCTAAGAGCTCAAACTAACCTTCAAAACCAAGGTTTTGAAGTATTCTTTCCCGAACATAAAATCGAGCGAATCGTAAAGGGTCGCCGTTCAATTCGTACATCTCCTCTTTTCCCTAGTTATTTATTTATAAAGCTAGACTCGCAAAACTGTAACTTTTCTGCGGTAAAAAATACCCGTGGAGTAAGTGGTTTTGTTGCTTATGGTCATAAATTTCAAATCGTACCTGAGCAGTTAATTGCTCAACTCAAATCTATGAGTGATATGAGTGAGGTAACATCTTCGCTACCAAAAGCCGGTGATGTTGTTTACCTAAACACAGAGTCATTTAAAAATGTTCAAGCTATTTACCAAGAGTCAGATGGTGAAATGCGTAGCATTTTGTTAGTTAATTTATTGAACAAACAAGTCACCGTAAGTGTAGATAATAAAGAAATCAGTTTATAAGTCGCGATTCCGCGCGACATTAACGTAGGAACGGCTTTAGCCGTGAACATGTTTTAAATGTTCGGCGTTAAAACGCTTCCTACGGAACGGATAATTTATAAGTCGTGATTCCGCGCGACATTAACGTAGGAACGGCTTTAGCCGTGAACAGGTTTAAATGTTCGGCGTTCAAACACCTCCTACAGTGAAAGTATTAAGCTTTTACACGTAAAAAACAAAAATGATAATAAAATCAGTACGTAGGAACTGCAACCTAGGGGCGGAAGCGTGCCTGAAGGGCTAGACAAGCAAATAATTTTGCTTTCAAGATGGAGCGAGAGGAGCTCTGCGACGAACTGGAACGGAAGCGTGCCCGAAGGGCTAGACAAGCAAATAATTTTGCTTTCAAGATGGAGCGAGAAGCGAGAAGCGAGAAGCGAGAAGCGAGAAGCCCGTAGGAACGGCTTTAGCCGTGAATGAGGAAAAATGTTCGGCGTTAAAACACCTCCTACGGTCGTAGGCGTCACGCTTGCTTGGCGCGTCTCAAGCGCGGCACTGTTGTTAATGCTTCGCGCGAAATAAATTTCACGCCTACAAAAAATGGTATGCACGGTGATGGCCTCGCGCCAATCCCGTAGGAACGGCTTTAGCCGTGAATGGGAAATAATATTCGGCGTTAAAACGCCTCCTACGGTCGTAGGCGTCACGCTTGCTTGGCGCGTCTCAAGCGCGGCTCTGCTGCTAATAATTCGCGCGAAATAAATTTCACGCCTACAAAATGGAATGCACGGTGATGGCCTCGCGCCAATCCAGTGGGAACGGCTTTAGCCGTGAATGGTTGAAAAATGTTCGGCGTTAAAACGCCTCCTACGGTCGTAGGCGTCACGCTTGCTTGGCGCGTCTCAAGCGCGGCACTGTTGTTAATGCTTCGCGCGAAATAAATTTCACGCCTACAAAATGGTACGCACGGTGATGGCCTGGCGCCAATCCCGTAGGAACGGCTTTAGCCGTGAATGAGGAAAAATGTTCGGCGTTAAAACGCCTCCTACGGTCGTAGGCGTCACGCTTGCTTGGCGCGTCTCAAGCGCGGCACTGTTGTTAATGCTTCGCGCGAAATAAATTTCACGCCTACAAAATGGTACGCACGGTGATGGCCTGGCGCCAATCCCGTAGGAACGGCTTTAGCCGTGAATGAGGAAAAATGTTCGGCGTTAAAACGCCTCCTTCGGTCGTAGGCGTCACGCTTGCTTGGCGCGTCTCAAGCGCGGCTCTGCTGCTAATAATTCGCGCGAAATAAATTTCACGCCTACAAAATGGAATGCACGGTGATGGCCTCGCGCCAATCCCGTAGGAACGGCTTTAGCCGTGAATGAGGAAAAATGTTCGGCGTTAAAACACCTCCTGCGCAGTGTACTTTTGTATTAATAACGCTATACCGCTTGCAAGCACACACAAGCAACGATTTATAATCTTGAAGAACCTAGAACCTAGAACCTAGAACCTAGAACCTAGAACCTAGAACCTAGAACCTAGAACCTAGAACCTAGAACCTAGAACCTAGAACCTAGAACCTAGAACCTAGAACCTAGAACCTAGAACCTAGAACCTAGAACCTAGAACCTAGAACCTAGAACCTAGAACCTAGAACCTAGAAGTATTCATTAACTATTTTGCAAAAACCTGTCACAAGTGAGCGTTTACTAAACACTCAGTCTTGCGAACCTTGTAATGCCATGCTTTAATTAGGCAGCGTAAAAATAAACAGTTGTGGTTTTATTTTAACTGGACGTTTTAAGAATAATTATTTGGGAAATAACAATGGCGCTTAGCTGTAAAACAATTGTAACGTCATTTGCGTTACTAGCAATGACTGGCTGTACAATCATCCCCGGTAGCCATTTTGAAGGAATCGAATCGGGCGAACAAATAGATAATCTTGAGAAGGAGCTCGATAAAGTTAATATCCAAATCATCGACTCTTCTCTAATTAACCAACAAAAGCAAAGTAAAGCGAAACCAGCATTACCATCAAGCCTTGATGGCATCGATACCTCTGATTACCAGTACAAATTAGGTGTTGGCGATGTAATCACGATCGGCGTATGGGATCATCCTGAATTAACAATTCCTGCTGCGGTACAACGTACTGCTGAGTTCGACGGCTTCCGTGTACAAGCCGACGGCACCATTACCTTTGCCTACGCTCCAGATATTCAAGCGGCTGGTAAAACAGTACAACAAGTTCATAAAGAGCTTGTTAAGCGCTTAAGCCGCGTAATCGAAGACCCTCAAGTAGATATTAAAATTGTTGGCTTTAGAAGCCAAAAAGCCTATGTAACAGGTGAGGTTAACAATCCAGGGGTACTCCCTGTAACCGAAGTGCCGCTTACTCTAATTGATGCACTAAACCAAGCGGGCGGTTTAACAGATGCCGCTGATTGGCGCACTGTTACATTTACCCGTGGCGACAAAACCGAAGTGATCCAGCTAGATGACTTTTATGCACATGGCGATATCTCGCAAAACCGTTTATTAAAACATGGCGATATTGTGCATGTTAATCGTAACGACATGCAAAAAGTGTTTGTGTTAGGCGATGTTAAACGCGCTGGTACAGTGGGCGTTAATCGTTATGGTTTAAATTTAGCGCAAGCTTTAAGTGATGCAGGTGGTTTAAACGAAAATACAGCAGATGCAAATGGCGTATTTGTATTACGTAAACGCAACTTAGAAACCGATGGCATCATCGCTGATGTATACCAACTACATGCAAAAAATGTTGCAGCATTAGTGCTTGCAGAGCAATTTGAATTACAGCCGCACGATATTGTGTATGTAACTTCAGCACCGCTAGCGCGTTGGAACCGTGTAATCAGCTTATTACTACCTTCGGTAAGTACAGTTGACTCAATTAATGACGTTACAACTTCGAACTAAAGGTTAAATGTTATGTTTGATTCTGTACTGGTTGTGTGTGCAGGCAATATTTGCCGAAGCCCAACCGCTGAATATGTATTAAAAAGTAAACTTCAAGGTAAAAATGTTAGCGTGTCTTCAGCGGGCTTAACGGCCCTTGAAGGCAAGCACGCAGATGCACAAGCACAGCAAATTGCGATACAACATGGTATTGATATGAGCGAGCATCAGGGCAGGCAAATAAGCTCAGGCCTTGTTGCACAGCACAGTGTTATTTTAGTGATGGAGCAGCGTCATATAAATGACTTGTGCTCTCGCTACCCGCAAGCGCGTGGTAAAACATTTTTGCTAGGTAAATGGGTTGGTGATAAAGAAATACCTGACCCATACCGTCAAAGCCAAGAGGCTTTTGAGCACGTTTACGCATTAATCGATAGCGCGTGTAGCGCTTGGCAAAAGTATTTATAAGGAAAGGGTAGTAGATGAATGCTCAGCCCACTGCATTAGCAGCAAATAAAAATCAAAATAGAAGTCAAGAATCACAAGAAATAGACTTACTCGCATTAGTAGGTACTTTACTCGACCGTAAATGGTTCATCATTTTTGTAACCGCTGTATTTGCCATTATTGGTGTAGCCGTTGCGGTATTAAGCACGCCAATTTATAAAGCAACAGCACTTGTACAAGTTGAAGAAAGCAGCCCGTCTGTACCTGGCCTTGATGATATGGCAGGTATGTTCGAAAGTAGCAGTGCCGCTGTAACCGAAATCGAACTTTTAAAGTCACGCTCTGTGATTGGTGAAGCCGTCGACACACTAAAGCTTGATATAGTTGCAGAACCTAAATTATTCCCAATTATTGGTGGTAAAGTTTACCGCAGCTTTGTTGCTGAATCCGAAGGCGACATTGCTGAACCTTTCTTAGGTCTGAGTAGCTATGCATGGGGCGGCGAGACTATTAATGTATTTAGGTTTAACGTACCAAAAGCGTTTGAAGGTCAAGGTTTTGAGTTAGTTGTTGGTGATAATAAAAGCTATGAGCTTTTTAACCCGGAAGGTGACTCTGTTTTAAAAGGCGTTGTAGGCAAAGATGAAAGCGCTGGCTTTTACGAATTAACTATACGCGATTTACATGCTCGCGCAGGCACAGAATTTGTTCTTGTTAAAAAGAATCGCTACAGAACTATTATTGAGCTACAGCAAGAGATAGCTGCTAGCGAAAAAGGTAAAGACTCAGGCATAATTGCTATGTCTTATGAGCATAAGGGCCCTATCCACGCTGAAAAGGTACTTGATAAAGTGGCGCAAATTTATGTACGCCGTAATGTAGAGCGTAATAGTGCCGAAGCGCAAAAGTCACTTGAGTTTTTAGAAGTACAGTTACCTGAAGTTAAAAAGCAACTTGAATACGCAGAAGAGCGTTTTAACGACTACCAAATTAAACGTCAATCAATCAACATAAGTTTAGAAACACAAGGTGTACTTGAGCAGGTAGTCGAGCTTGAAACTAAATTACAAGAGCTAGAGCTAAAACGTTTAGAGCTAAGCCGTAAATTTAAAGAAAGCCACCCAACTTACCAAGGTGTGCTTGAGCAAATTGAAGCGGTTGAAAAACAAAAGCAAAAACTGGTTGGCGAAGTTGGTAACCTACCAGAAACTCAGCAAGAGCTATTGCGTTTAAAACGCGATGTAGAAGTAAGTAACCAAATTTACACCTTATTACTTGGTAAAACGCAAGAGCTAGATATTGTACGTGCTGGTACTGTAGGTAATGTGCGTGTGGTTGATGCAGCAGCGGTAGATACCACAGAACCAGTTAAGCCTAAAAAAGCACTGATTGCTGTGGTAGCAACTTTGCTTGGTGGCTTTTTAGCAGTTGCAATAGTACTAATTCAAAAAGCAATGCACCGCGGTGTTGAAGACCCAACCGAGATCGAAAGTATTGGCTTACCTGTTTATGCATCGGTACCGTATTCAGATTTTCAAGATAAGCTCACTGGCTTTAACCGTGCACGTAAAGTTAAAGATAAACCTAAGTCGATACTAGCAGTAGATAACCCTGCAGATTTATCGGTAGAAGCGCTACGCAGCCTGCGTACAAGCTTGCACTTTGCAATGATGGAGGCTAAAAACAACATTATTGCTATATCTGGCCCAAGCCCAGGTGTTGGTAAATCGTTTATTTCGGTAAACCTGGCAACCGTACTTGCACAAAGCGGCAAAAAGGTACTGATTATCGATGCCGATATGCGTAAAGGTTACTTGCAGACTCAGTTTGGTATGAAGTGGGATGACGGCTTAAGTGATTTATTATCGGGCCGTTTAAACCTTGAGCAAGTGACTAAAAAGTCACAAGTTGAAGGGCTAGATGTAATTACCCGTGGTCAAATACCGCCAAACCCATCTGAACTATTAATGCATAGTAACTTTAGCAAGATGGTTGAAGAGGTAAGTGGCAAGTACGATATTGTTATTGTTGATACGCCACCTATTTTAGCGGTTACCGACCCTGCAATTGTAAGTGCCCATGCAGGCAGTACATTATTAGTTACACGCTTTGGCCAAAACCATTTACGTGAAATTGAACTTACTCGTAATCGCTTTGAGCAAAACGGTATAGACGTAAAAGGTGTTGTATTTAATGGTGTAGTACGTAAAGCAAGCAATGCATACGGTTACTACGGTTACTACAACTACGAATATAAATCTGATAAGTAATTAAATACGTTCTAGGTTCTACTTGACTTAATTGTCACCACGAAAAGCGTGTTGAAGAACCTAGAATTGAATAAAAAATTTTAAATAATCTCGGTGATCGAAGTTAACTTCTGAAATCAAAGCACCGATATCCGAAACAGACATCTGATATCTAATCTCTGATATCTGAAACCTGATATCTAACCTCTGATATCTAATCTCTGATATCTTACACCTGATATCTCTTGTCTAACTTCTGATATCTAACCTCTGACTTCTCATTTGGCTTCTTTCTTTCGAAACCTAGCATACTTTCATGGAGTAAAAATGGAAATCTCCCAAGCCCGCATGACTCACCTAAAGCAACTAGAAGCTGAATCTATTCACATTATTCGTGAAGTTGCTGCCGAATTCGATAACCCAGTAATGCTTTACTCTGTCGGTAAAGACTCTGCAGTAATGCTGCACTTAACAATGAAAGCGTTTTTCCCAGCTAAACCACCGTTCCCTTTAATGCATGTTGATACAACATGGAAATTTAAAGAAATGATCGAGTTTCGCGACAAAATGGCCGAAAAGCTAGGTTTTGACTTATTGGTGCATATTAACCAAGAAGGTGTAGATGCAGGCGTAGGCCCATTTACTCACGGTAGTGCAAAGCATACCGATATCATGAAAACCCAAGGTTTAAAACAAGCGTTAGACAAGTACCAGTTTGATGCGGCATTTGGTGGTGCACGCCGCGACGAAGAAAAATCACGTGCGAAAGAGCGTGTTTATTCATTCCGCGATAAAAACCACCGTTGGGACCCTAAAAACCAGCGCCCAGAATTATGGAATACCTTTAACGGCAAGGTAAACAAAGGCGAAAGTATTCGTGTATTCCCACTAAGTAACTGGACCGAGCTAGATATTTGGCAATACATTTACCTAGAAAACATCGATATTGTGCCACTTTACTTAGCTGCAGAACGCCCAGTGGTTGAGCGTGACGGTACATTAATTATGGTTGATGACGAACGTATGCCACTTGAAGAAGGCGAAGTTCCAATGAAGAAAATGGTACGCTTTAGAACCCTAGGCTGTTACCCGCTAACAGGTGCAGTTGAATCTAACGCCACAACGCTACCAGAAATTATTCAAGAAATGTTACTAACAAAAACATCAGAGCGCCAAGGCCGTGTAATCGATCACGATTCATCTGGCTCTATGGAGAAAAAGAAAATGGAAGGCTATTTCTAAGCGAAAGCGACTGAAATCTGACTTCTGATAACTAACAACTTCCATTTTCAAAGGATTTATAATGACTGAACAAATTACCCCAAACCTTCTTGAAACAGATATCGAAGGTTACTTAAAACAACACGAAAACAAAGATCTACTGCGCTTTTTAACTTGTGGTAATGTTGATGACGGTAAATCAACATTAATTGGCCGTTTATTACATGATTCAAAATTAATTTTTGAAGATCATATGGCGGCAATCAAAAACGACTCAAAAAAGTTCAATACCACAGACGAAGAGTTCGATTTAGCATTATTGGTAGATGGTCTTCAGTCAGAACGTGAGCAAGGTATTACTATTGACGTAGCTTACCGTTATTTTGCAACCGAAAAGCGTAAGTTTATTATTGCTGACTGCCCAGGGCACGAGCAATACACGCGTAATATGGCAACCGGTGCATCTAACTGTGACCTAGCCATTGTAATGATTGATGCCCGTAAAGGTGTACAAACACAAACTAAACGCCACAGCTATATTGCATCACTACTTGGCCTTAAACACGTAATTGTAGCCATTAATAAAATGGACTTAGTTGATTACAGTCAAGACGTTTACCGCCAAATTAAAGCCGATTACAAAGCTTTTGCTGAGCAATTAGATATTCCTGATGTGCGCTTTGTACCAATCTCGGCGCTTAAAGGCGATAACGTTGTAGATAAAGGCGAAAACCTAGATTGGTACCCAGGTGCTACATTAATGCAATTACTTGATACAGTAACCATTAGTGACGATAAAAACTTAGATACCTTCCGCCTGCCTGTACAGTATGTTAACCGCCCTAATTTAGATTTCCGTGGTTTTTGCGGCACCATTGCTAGCGGTATTATTAATGTTGGCGACCAAATTACAGCATTCCCATCGGGTAAAACATCATCTGTCGAGCGTATTGTTACTGCCGATGGCGATTTACCAAGTGCCTTTGCTGGTCAAGCAATAACACTTACTTTAAAAGACGAAATTGATATTTCGCGAGGTGATGTGATTGTTAAGTCAAGTACTGACCAAAAGCAGCTGCCTTCAACTAGTTCAAACTTTGCCGCAACGATTGTCTGGATGGCCGATGCCGCTATGCAACCAGGCAAAGAGTACGAGCTAAAAATTGGCACTAAAAATACTTTTGGTAAAATTAGCAATATTAACCACCGTATTGATGTAAATACCCTAGAGCAAATTGATGCTAACGAATTACAATTAAACGAAATTGCTAATTGTAGTATAGAAACATCTGCCCCAGTCGTAATTGACCAATATAAACAAGTAGTAGGTACCGGTTCATTCATCATCATTGATCGGTTAACTAATGTAACCGTAGGTGCGGGTATGATTACAAGTACAAACGCTGAATCTCGAAGTACTAATCTTCAAACACGTATTTACACAGAAGCTGAAATTGCATTAAACCAATATATACGTACTAACTTCCCGGAGTGGGGATGTAAAGTCATATGAGTGAAGCCATTTTCATTGTTGGTGTACAAAAGTGTGGGACAACCACATTAGCTTCAGCTCTAGGTCGATTGCCTGATATCGAGTTATGTGATCCAAAAGAGCCAATGCTCTTTTCGCGCGGAGATCACATAGCCCACAGGAACATGCCTTTTTCGGATGAAAAATTATTTTATGCAAGTGATGAAGAAATCTTGGTTGCGTATGAAAATTTAAAGAAAACTTCAAGTAAATACTTCATTGATGCATCAACAAGCTATTTTCAGTCAGACATTGCCATTAGGAGGATAAAAGAAAACTTTCCAAATGCAAAGATAATAATCTTGGTAAGAGATCCAATTAAAAGGCTGGAGTCAGCTTATTTGCACTTTGTTAAGAGTGGCACTGCAATACACTCTTTTGAGAGGGAATTACAGTTTGGCGATACGAAATTGTTGTCATTTAGTATGTATTCTCAAAGTGTACAAAAGTGGAAGAATTCTTTTGAAAATGTATTTGTTTGTACTATGGAGTCGATGATTGCAGATGAATTATTTAAAGATAAATTACTCTCTTTTTTAGAAATAGGCGATTCATCAGAGTTTTCTATAAAAAAGGAGAATCAAGGGAAGTTCCCTGTTTTTATGAGGTTACAGCTTCACTTAAACTATCTATCTCATAAGTATCAAAAATCTTTTTATGATAATAGCAATGGTCTCGTAAATAAATATGGCTTAATGGGGGGGGCAATAAAGCTAATAAAAAATATTAATTTGAAAAGTAAAAATAAAATGCCAGTTACTGTACCTAGCCATATTGTTAAATTTATAAATGAGTCAAATAAAAAAATGGATAAACTCCTAGATTCTGGTTCAACAAAAGAGTGGAAATATTATGAAAAATAATACTCCTATTATAATAGCCGGAATGCATCGTGCCGGTACTAGTATGCTAACTAGGGAGATTGAAAAATTAGGTGTTTTCTTAGGTAATGACTTAGAGAAAAATCATGAGTCAATATTTTTTAAATCGATCAATGAAAAATTAATAAATGATTCCGGCGGTAATTGGGATAATCCGCAGGCAATTAAGTGGCTTTTCAATTCACCTGATGTCATTGCTTGTTATGAAAAGTATTTTAAGCTAATGACTAAATCACTGGCTCGATATAAGTATGATAACTTTAAGAACCATGAATTATGGGGGTGGAAGGATCCCAGAAATACCTTTACTTTTCCATTTTGGAAAAATATTTATCCAAAAGCTAAGCTCATTATAATAGAGAGACATGGACTTGATGTTGCTCTAAGTTTAGTTAAGCGAAGAGAAGAATATTTACAATATAACACCTCAGAATTAGATAGTCGCAGCTTGCTATATAAAGTGTTTGGCAAGAGAGGTACATTCGTAGATACAATGCGTTCTAATAGTTTAGCATCTGCATTAGAGTTGTGGGATGAATATACGGGTCAAGCAAGGGTTTTATTGGATAATTATGATGATGTACTATTCTTAAAGTATGAAAATTTTTTGTTAGAGCCTGAGAATGAAATGAAAAAAGTAGCTAACTTTCTTCAGTTGAGTGAAATAAAATGTGATTACTCAAACATAATTAGTAGCAGGGCATTTGCTTATAAAAATCAAGAGCTTGAAGGTTTTATTGACTTAGGTATGGTTAATGAACTCCTATCAAAATATGATTATGAATATTAATAGTTGATATTATATGAAATTGTTGATTGAGTTCACTCTTTTTTTCTTGGTTGTCTTTAATGCATTCTTAATAAATAAAAGAGATTTTCGCTTGGCTTTGGTGTCATCTCTTTTTTATTTGTTTATTTCTGATTATTTGCTATATAAAGTTGGTTATGGCCTAGGCGAGTTGAGTGTTGGGAAGTTATATATAGAGCTAGTATTTATATTGCTTTTAGTTTTCTTTTTAAATACTCTAATGAAACAGCATTTTAAGCTTGATATAGTTAATAGCCCTTATGTTTTGCTTTTACCTCTCAGTCTTACTTTTTTTGCAATTGGTGCTTTTAATAACGGTATTGTTCAAGCAGTTAATGGGTGGCGAAGTATCTTCTTGTTTGTATTTTTCTCTTGGCTAATTTTTATTGGTTTAAATAGTGCTGAGAGAAAAGTTTTGTTTAAAGTGTTCTTAAAAACATTAGTTCTCATTTGTGTTTTAAATTCACTCTATTCAATTTATGAGTATTTGAATTTTGATGGTTCATACAGTAATATTTGGAGATATAATTTACTACTTGAAGCTAAAGTTGCACAAGATTCATCATTTAATGAGAGATTCCTACAGTACCAGCTAGTCAGAGGAGAGAGTTTAAGGGCTTCTGGTTTTTTTGTTTCGGCTTTAGCTTCTAGCTTCTTCACTGCCTTTGTGGCAATACTGATAACAAATGTTATTGTTAATACTAAGTTTAGTTACCTACATGTTGTATATGTGGGGATTCTGATACTGCTTTTGTTAAGTATGTATTTTTCACAAGTTAGAACATCAATTGTTCTTTATATTTTTGCTCTAACTTTTTCTTTTTCTTCTAAATTTAAAAGGTTAAGCCCCTCACTATTTCTTGTTTATATATTTACTTTACCATTAATATTTTTTGTTTTAGCTATATTAAACCAGTCAAGCCTTGATGCCTCTTCTGCTGGTAGAATTTTACAATATAATTATTTGTTTTCTAATTTTTCTATTCTTGGGCAAGGCCTAGGGGGGAATGTAGGAAAGTTCGACTCCTTTTATATTTATACATATGCTGATTTAGGCCTAGGTGCTGTTTTATTACTTTTGTTTTTCTACTCTTTATATAAAAAGATTCCAGTAAGTTATGGTCAAAGCTCTAGATATGAAAGAGATGGCATGCCTATTCTCCAGTCTGCATTCATAGCTTTTTTTCCTGTTTTATCAGTGCAGCATGTTGCTGGATCATTATACTATTTTTCTGTGCTGTTTCTCTTAGCTGCTCTAGTTATGGATAATAAAGAATATATAAAAAATAGGTAAGATATGTACGATATTGCAATTGTGGTTGTTTTATATGGGAATGCACCACATGAATCTAGTACTCTGAATTCCCTTTGTAAAATAAATTTCAATAAGCTTCTTATTAGCCCAAAACTTTATGTTCGAGATAACTCCAAAGATGGATACCTTATAACTGAAGTAATTCAAAACTTTGATGGTGAGGTTGTTTATGATCACGATGGAGTGAACTTGCCTCTTGCTAAAGTATATAATAATGCGATTAGCTTTTTTGAAAACTCGAGCTCTTTAATTATTCTTGATGATGATTCAACTCCAAACGAAAGTTATTTCTTACAAGTAGTTAATTTTTTGGAATGCTCTTCGGAAGTGGCTGTTCCAATAATTGAGCACTCTGATAATATTATCTCACCAGGTATAATTAAAGGTGTTAAGGGCTGTACCTTATCTAAAGGGGATTTGAAGGTAAACAAGGAAAATTTTGGTCTCGTAGCAATGATGAGCGGAACAATAATAAAAACTGATAGCTTAAAAAGGCACAATATTGTGTTTGATGAAAGATTAACAATATACGGCGTTGATACACGTTTCTTTCTAGATTGTCATAAAAGTGGTATCAATATTTATGTGCTCGATTATTGTATGGAACATGACTCTGCTTTGAGGTCAAAAGATAATGATTTTACAAGTATGTTCTTTAGATTTTCTAATCTTATGCAAGCACAGTTCATAATACATGAGAATAAAAAGTTTTATAAATTGAGTCTGTTTTTGTACTTTCCTTTTTTCATTATTGCAAAAGTTTTAAGGCTGAAAGACGTTAGATTTCTCAAGTTATTTAAGAATTATAAATTTTTTTGGAAGTTAAATAGATGAATAGAGTTTTAATGGTGCATCAAGGGGCTGAGTTGTATGGCTCTGACAGGAGTTTTTTGTCAATTGCTAAGTATTTTGATGAAACTTATACAGGCGATATTGAAGTTATACTTCCAGAAAAGGGTGAGTTATCTGAAAGCTTTAATAAAAGCGGAATACATCCTACATATCATGGATTAGGTATACTAAGAAAAAAAGATGTAAAAAAAATCTTTCGTTTTTTGCTCGATTCAATTAAATCTGTTTTCTTTTATCGCTCTAAATATAAAAGTTTTGATATTGTATACATAAATACAGTCGTAATGTTTTCTGCTCTTATAGCAGCAGCCCTGACAAAAAATAAACGGGTTATATGTCACGTTAGAGAGATTCCTGTAGGCAAACAAATGTTTGTATTTAAATTGCTGCTTAAGTTGTCTAGAGCACATCTTATTTTTAATTCAGAAGCAACAAAAAATGCGTTTGGCTTTAAAGGAGATGTTATTTATAACGGCGTTGAAGCTCCTTCTAATCCCACCGAAATTCCTTCAACGATTAAGGCTTCAAAAATTAACTTTCTGATTATCGGAAGAGTCAATGATTGGAAAGGACAGGATTTATTGCTTGAGTCCATAGCTAAGTTAACACCTGAAGTCAGAAGTAAAATAAAAGTAAGGGTAGTCGGTGGAACTTTCGGTGGAAATAATACTGTGCTAACCCACCTTTTTAAATTGATAGAAGAGAACAATTTAAAAGAGGTTGTTCAATTTCATAACTTTTCTAATGACCCAAGTGAGCACTATGATTGGGCTCATTGGGTAGTAGTTCCTTCTAAAAAACCAGAGCCTTTTGGGCGGGTTGCTGTAGAGTCTTTTGCATTTGGTAAACCAGTTATAGCTGCAAATCATGGCGGTCTTAGAGAAATTGTGACTGATAAAAAAAATGGTTTTCTTTTTGAGCCAAACTCAATATCTAGCTTGATGAATATAATAAATTTAGTACTTCATATGCCTAGCGATGAATACTCAAGGTTAGCTGAAGCATCAAAGAATGAATATTTAAATCGATTTTCGGAGCAGTCTTATCAACAACATTTATATAATTTAATCTTGGTGAAATAAGTGATAAATAAAGAAATAATTGTACTTGGGATCCGAGGTGTTCCTGCAGGTCATGGTGGCTTCGAAACTTTTGCTGAATACTTATGTCCTTTTTTAATTGCCAAAGGTTGGAGCGTAACAGTCTATTGCCAAGAAGATGGCGAAGGTGAAATGTACGAAAGCGAGTGGCAAGGCGTTAAGCGCATTCATATACCAGTAAAAAATGAAGGTCCGTTAGGAACCATTATTTTTGACTTAAAGTCGGTATGGCATGCACGAAAAAATAAGGGCTTGCACTTAACACTCGGCTACAATACTGCGTGTTTTAATATTATTCAGCGTCTATATGGTATTACCAATGTTATTAATATGGATGGCATTGAGTGGAAACGCCAAAAATGGGGCAAAGTGGCAAAAACGTGGTTTTGGTTAAACGAGCGTTTTGGTTGCTGGTTTGGTAATCATTTAGTGGCAGATCATCCTAGAATAGAAGATCACTTAGCAACGCGTGTATCGCGCGATAAAATCACTATGATCCCATACGGCGGCCCTGATGTAAGTGAAGCTAACGAAGCTGTGTTAGCTGATTACGGGTTAGTTAAAAATGAGTATGCGATTATTATTGCACGCCCTGAACCAGAAAACTCGATTTTAGAGGTGGTTGAGGCATTTTCGGCTAAGCCGCGTAGTCACAAATTGGTGGTGTTAGGTAAATTTTTAGATTCAAACCCTTATCATCAGCAAGTTCTAGCAGCTGCAAATAATGATGTAATTTTTCCTGGGGCTATCTACGAGGCCGAAAAAGTTGCAGCACTACGTTTTTATGCACGTTTTTATGTGCATGGTCACCAAGTAGGTGGTACTAACCCGTCACTGGTTGAAGGCTTAGCAGCAGGTTGCGCAGTTATTGCTCACGACAACCACTTTAACCGTTGGGTTGCTGGTGATGGGGCTTTTTATTTTAAAGACAAAGCCCATTTGGCTAGTTTTTTTGAGCAGCAATACTTAGATGATGCGTTCGTAACAGAAAAAAGTAACGCTGCCAAACAGCAATTTTTAAACAGCTTTCAGTGGGAGAATATATTAACCCAGTACGAAACGCTTTTAAGTAAATATTTAAAATAATGGATTTTAGGTTATGAATATTTTAGTAACAGGTGGCGCGGGCTTTATTGGTAGCGCTGTTGTAAGGCACATTCTTGAAAATACAAATAATACAGTTATTAATGTAGATGCACTTACTTATGCGGGTAATTTAGAGTCAATTCCTAGTAAGTTGCAATCTGAGCGTTATATTTTTCAGCAAGTTGATATTTGTGACTATCAAGCGCTTAAACAAGTGTTCGACCAATATAAGCCTGATTTAGTAATGCATTTAGCAGCCGAAAGCCATGTTGACCGCTCTATCGAAGGACCTGGTGCTTTCATAAACACGAATGTAATTGGTACATTCAATATGTTGGAATGTGCAAGACACCACTGGCAAAATTTAACTGCTGATACGCAAGCTAAGTTTAAGTTTCATCATATTTCAACAGACGAAGTGTATGGTGACCTTGAAGGTACCGATGACCTATTTACCGAGCAAACCCCTTATGCGCCAAGCAGCCCTTATTCGGCGAGTAAAGCTGGATCTGACCATTTAGTAAGAGCGTGGGGTAGAACATATGGTTTACCTATTGTTGTAACTAACTGTTCAAATAATTATGGGCCTTACCACTTCCCTGAAAAGCTTATCCCACATGTTATTTTAAATGCATTACATGGTAAGTCTTTACCTGTTTACGGTGATGGTAAACAAATTCGTGATTGGTTATTTGTTGAAGACCACGCTCGCGCTTTATACAAGGTAGTAACCGAAGGCAAAGTAGGCGAAACATATAATATTGGTGGTCATAACGAAAAACAAAACATTGAAGTAGTCCACACTATTTGCGAATTACTTGAAGAACTTGTACCGAATAAACCTGAAGGTATCACTAATTACAAAGATCTTATTACCTTTGTAAAAGACCGCCCAGGCCACGATGTACGATATGCAATTGATGCTACTAAAATGCAACAAGAGCTAAACTGGGTACCTGAAGAAACTTTTGAAACAGGTATGCGTAAAACTGTTGAGTGGTACCTAGCCAATACAAATTGGTGGCAGCGTGTGTTAAATGGCGACTACAAACTTGACCGCATTGGCGAAAATACAAAATAAAGGATGAATAAAATGAAAAAATATAAAGGAATAATTTTAGCAGGTGGTTCTGGTACTCGTTTGCACCCTATTACTCAAGGGGTGTCTAAGCAGCTTTTACCAATTTACGATAAGCCAATGATTTTTTACCCGCTTTCGGTATTAATGCTAGCGGGTATTCAAGATGTGTTAATTATCTCTACCCCTGAAGATATGCCAGCTTTTGAACGTTTATTAGCTGACGGTAGCCAGTTTGGTATTAATATTAGTTATGCTGTACAGCCAAGCCCTGATGGTTTAGCGCAAGCCTTTACTATTGGTGCTGATTTTATTGGCGACGACAATGTTTGCCTAGTTTTAGGTGATAATATTTTTTACGGACAAAGCTTTGGTGCACAATTAGCGTCAGCTGTTTCACGTGACAGCGGTGCTACTGTATTTGGCTACCATGTAACAGATCCTGAACGTTTTGGCGTAGTTGACTTTGATGAAAATGGTATTGCTACCAGCATTGAAGAAAAGCCAGCACAGCCAAAATCAAATTATGCTGTAACAGGGCTTTATTTTTACGATAACGATGTAGTAGAAATTGCTCGTAATATTAAACCATCGCCTCGTGGTGAGCTTGAAATTACAGATGTAAATAACGTTTACCTTAATCGCGGAGACCTAAACGTGAATGTTTTAGGGCGCGGTTTTGCTTGGTTAGATACTGGTACCCATGACTCTTTAATTGAGGCAGGCCAATTTGTACAAACAATAGAACACCGCCAAGGTTTAAAGGTTGCTTGCCTTGAAGAAATAGCCTTACAAAAAGGCTGGTTAAGTAAAGAGCAAGTTATAACTGCGGGCAATAACCTTAAAAAGACCGGCTATGGCCAGTATTTATTAAATTTAGTAAAAGATAGATAACATGAATATTGTAGATACAAAAATACCTGAAGTTAAAATTATTGAGCCAAAGGTGTTTGGTGACGATAGAGGCTTTTTTTTAGAAACCTTTCAAGCTGAGCGTTATGCAAGTGTTATTGGTGATGGACTAGCCTTTGTACAAGACAACCATAGTCGTTCTTGTAAAGGGGTTTTAAGAGGGCTGCATTTTCAAAAGACCAAGCCACAGGGCAAGTTAGTACGCGTTGTTACCGGCGAAGTGTTTGATGTAGCGGTCGATATTCGTAAAGGCTCGCCAACCTTTGGCCAGTGGGAAGGCGTACTTTTAACAGGCGATAATAAAAAGCAATTTTGGGTACCCCCAGGCTTTGCTCATGGCTTTGTAGTGCTTAGCGACACAGCTGATTTTGAATATAAATGCACAGACTATTACGACCCAAGCGATGAAGGTGCTATTTGCTGGAATGACCCAGACTTAGCCATAGATTGGCCAATTGATTTTGAGCCATCTTTATCAGCTAAAGATTTAGAAGCCGGATTATTAAAGGACTTATAAATGAAGGTACTTCTTACCGGAGCAAATGGCCAGTTAGGCCTTTGCTTTCAAGATCGCATATGTGATTCTATAGAGCTGACTGCTTTATCGAGCAAAGAGCTTGATATTACCTGTAAAGCTGCAGTGCAAAAAATAGTTAATACAGTTAAACCTAATGTAATAGTTAATTGTGCTGCCTATACGGCGGTTGATAAAGCCGAAAATGAGCCTGAACTGGCACATGCTGTAAATTGCCAAGGTCCAGAAAATTTAGCATATGCAGCTGCTATGCTTGATATACCGTTAATTCATGTATCTACCGATTATGTTTTTGATGGCAATGCGACTGAACCTTATTTACCAACTGACGCTACATCGCCGCAAGGGGTATATGGGCAAACAAAACTAGCTGGTGAGCAGGCTATTAAGGCGATTACCTCAAAGCATATTGTTATTCGTACAGCATGGGTATTTAGTGAATACGGCAATAACTTTGTGAAAACTATGCTGCGCTTAGCTAGCGAGCGTGATGAGTTAGGTATAGTGGCTGATCAACATGGCTGCCCGACCTACGCTGGTGATTTAGCTGCTTTGATTGTTGCTCTAGTGACGCGAATTGAAAGTGGTGATTTTAGCGATTATGGGCTTTACCATTTTTGTGGCGATAAAGCTGTGTCTTGGTTTGAGTTTGCAGAATCAATTTTTGCAGTTAAAGCTAAATTAAATACCGATTTTTCAATACCTAAGTTGAATAAACTAACGACCGAGCAGTTTCCTACACCAGCAAAGCGACCTAAATATTCCGTTATGCAGGATAATAGGCTATCTTTATTAAACTTGCCTAATGCTAGTCACTGGCAAGACTCACTAAAAACTGTAATAAAAAAGCTTAACAAGTAGAAGAACAAAATGCCGCATAAGAATTTAGGGATTTTACAAAGTAACGCAACAATTGTTGCATTTATTCAAAGAATTTTGGATATCAGTATTATTGTCGGTTGCTTGTGGGGTACCGTTGCATTACAAGGGCTGCCTTGGTTACTGCAGCACACAACCGCGGCACTACTTGCTGTGTTTTTATTTCACTTTACTAGTGAGCTCGACAAGCTTTATATATCTTGGCGTGGCCTATCTATTTATAAAGAACTTAAAAAGACTATTTCGCACTGGTTTGTTAGTGCGGCAATTTTATTTTTAAGTGTCAACTTTTTAGCGCCGCAATATCTCAACCCCGAAGGGCTTCAGTTTTACTGGTTTGTATCTGTATTAGTTTCGTTGTGTGTCTATCGTGTTGTATTGCGCCTTATTTTACGAGCGCTTCGCTCTCAAGGTATTAATACCCGCTCGGTTGTTATTGCAGGGGCAGGTACGTTAGGTCAACAACTAGCAAATAATATTATCGCTAATTCAAGTTTTGGATTAGTTTTTGGTGGTTATTACGATGACGCAGCACCAAAGCAAAAATTAGTTGCGGCGCAAACTATTGGTAATTTAGAGCAGTTAGTTGCTGACTGCAAAGAGGGCGGCATAGATCGTGTTTACATTGTACTACCACCACAAGCTTATGAGCGCCGTAAGTGGCTAGTTAAAGAGTTAGCAGATAGCACCGCAAGTGTTTACATTGTGCCTGATGTATTCACCTATCAGTTATTGCACTCACGTAGCGATACCATTATGGGTATACCTACAATAAGTATTTATGACTCACCGCTCGATGGTAGCAATGCCATAATTAAGCGCATTGAAGATATTGTACTCTCTACACTTATTTTAATAATGATATCCCCTGTTTTACTGGGGTTAGCCCTTGCGGTTAAGTTTACCTCTAAAGGGCCGGTATTCTTTAAACAAAACCGTTACGGTATTGATGGTAAACCGATTAAGGTATGGAAGTTCCGCTCGATGAACGTAATGGAAGACGGCGCGAAAGTAACCCAAGCCACAAAAAATGATTCGCGCTTTACACCTATAGGCCAGTTTATTCGTAAAACGAGCTTAGATGAACTGCCTCAGTTTATTAATGTATTACAAGGGCAAATGTCGATTGTAGGCCCAAGGCCTCATGCTGTAGCTCATAACGAAGAATATCGTAAACTTGTTGATGGTTACATGTTACGCCATAAGGTTAAACCAGGCATTACTGGTTGGGCGCAAATAAATGGTTGGCGCGGCGAAACCGATACATTAGATAAAATGGAAAAACGCATAGAGTTTGATCTAGAGTACATTCGAAATTGGTCATTGTTCTTCGATTTAAAAATAGTGTTTTTAACTATTTTTAAAGGCTTTGTTAATAAAAATGCGTATTAAAATTTAAGGAAAAAACATGAAAATTGCTGTAGTTGGAACAGGCTATGTTGGCCTGTCTAATGCGATGTTATTAGCACAAAAAAACAGAGTGATTGCATTAGATATAGATAAAGAGAAAGTGGCACTCCTATGTGAAAAAAAATCACCGATAGTAGATGCTGAAATAAGTAATTTTTTACAAAATGACCAATTAGACTTTATTGCAACCACTGATAAGCATTTAGCTCTTAGTGAAGCTGAGTTTGTAGTAATTGCGACACCTACCGATTATGACCCTGAAACTAATTACTTTAATACTCGAACTGTAGAGTCTGTAATTACAGATGTTTTAGACATCAACCCAACCGCAACCATGATTATTAAGTCAACAGTGCCTGTTGGTTACACAAAATCTGTTAGCGAGAAGTTTGGTACTGACAATATAATTTTCTCGCCAGAGTTTTTGCGCGAAGGAAAGGCGCTTTACGATAACTTACACCCGTCACGCATAATTGTTGGTGAACAAAGTGAACGCGCTGAAACTTTTGCTAACCTACTAGCTGACGGGGCTGTTAAAGAAAACATTGATATTCTGTTTACTGATTCTACTGAAGCGGAGGCAATAAAACTATTTTCTAATACTTATCTTGCAATGCGTGTGGCTTACTTTAATGAGTTAGATAGCTATGCTGAAATTCATGGGTTGGATGCTAAACAAATTATTCAAGGTGTTGGCCTAGACCCGCGTATAGGTAAGCATTATAACAACCCGTCGTTTGGTTATGGTGGTTACTGCTTACCAAAAGATACCAAACAATTACTAGCTAATTATCAAGATGTTCCGAATAATATGATTCGCGCAATTGTTGATGCTAATACGACTCGTAAAGATTTTATTGCTAACTCTATCCTAGCACGTAATCCAAAAGTGGTGGGGATTTATCGTTTAGTCATGAAGTCAGGCTCAGACAACTTTAGAGCATCGGCCATTCAAGGCATTATGAAACGCATCAAGGCGAAAGGCATTGAAGTGGTAGTTTACGAGCCAACCTTTGAGGGAGATGCATTCTTTAACTCACGTGTGATTAAAGATCTTGATGAGCTTAAGAGTATCTCTGATGTAATCGTGTCTAACCGCATGGCTGAAGAGTTGAGTGATGTTGCTGCTAAAGTATATAGCCGAGATTTGTTCGGTAATGATTAATCTTAATAATGCAACCTCTGAATAGTCTTAATTGAATGAAGTCTAAAATTAAAGCGTTACTTGCTGATAAAGAGCATCGTCATACGTTGTTAAATACTTTATTAGCTTTATTTATTAGAATATTTGGGGCTTTGACCGCCTTTTTGTTCAATTTGATAGTGGCCAGAGAGTTAGGTAGTGAGAGAGCAGGCGTTTTTTTTCTTAGTTTAGCAATTATTATGCTGACCTCTGCAATTGCACGTTTAGGGTTACCCACGACAGTTCTTAGATTCAGTTCTCAAAAAAGTAATCATGGGGGGAGCGTTAAAGAGATCTTAAATTACGCTTTGCTTTACTCGCTAACTTTGTCAATTTTTTTGGCTTTGCTACTATATGTTTCATCTAATAGTGTTGCTGAGTACATGAATAAGCCATTACTGGGAGCTATACTTGAAGGCATTTCACCTTCTGTTATTGGAGTGAGTGCAATTTTTATTATTGCCATGAGCTTGCAGGCAAGACATAAAGTTTTTTTGAGTATACCATGTCAAAATATAGTTCACTTTATGATCTGTGCGTTTCTTATTGTATATATTGGGAACGACATTGGTAATATAGGTTTACTCTTCACCTCCTCTGTTACTTTAACCGCATTATTATTTTATCTCATAGCCATTAAGAAGTTACCCCGTAGAACCAATAGTTTGGATAAGAAGTTATTCTGGGATAGTGCAAGGGCTAATTGGTCAATAACTGTCATGAACCAGCTTATTCAATGGTTACCGCAACTTGTTGTAGGGTTTTACCTTTTAGCTGAAAGTGTCGCCTTTTTCAGCGTAGCGCAACGTATAGCAATGTTAACAACATTTATTCTAATGGCGGTAAATTTAGTTGTTGCGCCAAAATTTTCGGCCTTTCATGCTAAGGGGGATGATGTTGGCATTAGAAAAACAGCTTTGTTTTCTATCAGGTTACTCGTACTAAGTGCATTACCCATTGTGTTATTTATGTTACTGTTCCCAGAATTTTTAATGGGGCTTTTTGGTGATGAATTTAAACAAGGAGCTGTTATTTTACAAATATTAGTACTTGGGCAAGCGGTTAATGTAGTAACAGGCTCGGTTGGCTTTTTACTCATGATGAGCGGCCATGAACGCGATATGCGTTTAGTCACTCTCATTAGTGGTTTTGGTGTTTTAATTAGCGTGCCTATCTTTACTAAACTGTTTGGTGCAGTTGGAGCAGCAGTTGCAACTGCATTTTTTATTAGCTTACAAAACTTACTAGCGGTTTATTTTGTTAAAAAGCGATTGGGGTTTAATACCTTAAAGTTTTGGCAGAAGATATGATTTGGCGAGCTACGAATAAGGATATTTGAATGATTTTACAGCAATGGTTTATATTGGTTATTTTTATTGCAACCATTGTAGGCTTAATTAAATTTCAAAAATTTCCTGAGCGTGTTTTTGCAGCAGCTTGTTTAGCGTGCTTTGCTACGAACTTAGTTGCTACCGAACAGCTTTTGAATAATGCAGTTAACCCTGGTTTGGTTACACTCCTCTTATTGGTTGTTTGTGCATTTGCCTTTGAGCGCACCAGCTTTTTACGCAAACTAGCCAATGTTTTATTTAATGGCTCTGTGGTTAAGTCTTATGTCAGAACTTTATTGGCAACGATTGTAGCTTCTGGCTTTTTAAATAATACCGCGGTGGTTGCTACTTTAATTAGCCCAGTTAAAAATAATAAACTCATTGCCCCAACCAAACTTTTACTGCCCCTTTCTTATGCCGCTATTTTAGGCGGAACCCTCACGTTAATTGGCACCTCAACTAACTTAATCGTTAACTCTATGCTGATTGAACGCGGTGCCGAGGGCTTTAAATTTTTTGACTTTTTACCTATAGGCTTAGCTGCCGTCGCTGCTTGTGTATTGGTAATGGCACTCACTATAAACCGCTTAAAAGGTAAAGTATGTAAAGATGAGACTACTAGCGATTACTTTGTAGAAGCTAAAGTGAATGCTGGCTCACCGCTGATAGGTAAAACAGTAGAGCAAAATGGCTTACGTAGCTTAGAGTCACTATTTTTAGTTGAAGTGGTTCGCGATAACCGCTTAATTTCGCCAGTAGCGCCAACGCAGATGATCCGTGAAGGCGATAAACTTATTTTTTCGGGCGATGTCACTAAAGTTCTGGTGCTGCAGCAATTTGAAGGTTTGAGTTTATTTGCAGAGCAAGATGGTTTACTGCGCGATAACTTAACCGAAGTAGTCATTAAACCGGGTGCAGCAGTGGTAGGTAAAACACTAAAAACTGCGGGCTTTCGCGCAAGGTTCGATGCCGCTGTAGTTGCAGTGCGCCGCGAAGGTGAGAAGCTCTCGGGTAAGCTGGGCGATATTACCATTCAAAGTGGTGACTTTTTGATTCTTGCGGTTGGCCCTGACTTTGCAAAACGTACTAACTTAACTAAAAACTTTTTTATACTTAGCGGCGTAAAAGCCGACAACATGCTTAAAGGCTTAAAAGAGCGCATTGTTACTTGGGGCTTTGTGGCAACCATTGCGGGCTCGTTAATTTTTGATATTAGCTTATTAAAAAGCTTTATTTTTTACCTAGCCGTGCTGGTGGGTTGCCGTTGTTTATCGCTAAACGAAATTAAGCGACGCTTTCCGTTAGAGCTTTGGCTTATTGTAATGAGCGCTTTAACCCTAGCTACAGCCCTAGATAATTCAGGTGTATCTAAACTAATAGCCGAGCAAGTCGAAGGCTTACTTGCCGGGCAAAGCGTTTATATAGCCTTTATTGGTGTATTTTTACTTACTCTATTATTTACAGAGCTAATTACTAATAATGCAGCTGCAGCGCTTACATTCCCCATTGCATTTACCATAGCTCAAGGCTTAGGCGTAAGTTACATGCCATTTGTACTTGCAGTAGCCTTTGCCGCGAGTGGCAGTTTTATTAGCCCTTACGGCTACCAAACCAATCTAATGGTTTACAATGCCGGCAACTACAAGCTAACCGATTTCATAAAATTCGGCCTACCGATCTCAATCACCTACAGCCTGGTGGTACTGACCCTGATACCTGTGTTTTTTCCGTTTTAGGTATAAGGTACTAGGCGCTAGGTACTAGGGGCTAGGTAATAGGCGCTAAGCGCTAGGATGCTAGGACGCTAGGCGTAAGGTAGAAATATGTCTTCAGGCTCTAGGCGCTAGGTTTATTTTGCGATAAGGTTTAGTGGTGAATGGATTTCACTTAATGGCGAAGGGACTAATTATGAAATTTGAACAAATGGATGTGTGGAAGAAGTCATCACGATTAGCATGTGACATATACAAATATAAAGTTCTGCCCATCGTTCCTTATCACATACCTCTCAGTATTCTAAAGTAAATGCACTGTGTTTTACGTTTTAAATCGAACTTTATAGAGGTAAGATATTAGAAGTCAGATATCAGAAGGAGCTGAGCTGCGATGAATTTTGAAAAGTTAGATGTTTGGAAAAGAGCTGTTAAATTAAGTGCAGAAATTTATAAAACCACTTCTCAATTAAATGATTATGCTTTCAGGAGCCAACTTACTCGTTCAGGCCTTTCAGTGCCAAGTAATATTGCAGAGGGAGTCTGTAGAGACAGCTTTAAAGAAAAGAGTCGCTTTATTGATATTGCGAGAGCTTCTTTAGCTGAAGCTAGAACTCAAATTTACATTGGTTCAGAGGTTGGTTATATAGAGCGTGAAGTTGCTTTAAGCTGGATTGCAGAGTCAAAAGAGTTAGCTGCTATGCTGACAAGTTTAAAGAATCGTTTTGACTCTGAAATCTGAAATCTGAAATCTGAAATCTGAAATCTGAAATCTGAACCCAAGAGGTACCATGACCGAGAACATTGTATGGCACGATCAAACTGTTTCGCGTGCTGAAAAAGAACAACATAAAGGGCATAAGCCGGTATTACTTTGGTATACGGGATTAAGTGGCTCTGGTAAGTCGACTATTGCGAATGCGGTTGAGGCTAAGTTATTTGAATTAGGTTGCCATACTTATCTGCTTGATGGCGACAATGTACGCATGGGCTTAAACAAGGGCCTTACTTTTAGCGATGAAGACCGCATTGAAAATATTCGTCGCATTAGCGAAGTAGCTAAGTTGTTTGTTGATGCGGGTTTAATTGTATCAACGGCGTTTATTTCACCGTTTAAAGAAGACCGTGCTCGTGCTCGCAGCATTATGAACCAGGGTGAATTTGTAGAAGTATTTATTGATACACCATTAGAGGTTTGCGAAAGCCGTGACCCTAAAGGTTTATACAAAAAAGCCCGTGCAGGTGAGATCCCTAATTTTACAGGTATCAGCTCTGCGTTTGATGCACCAGAGCAACCAGAGATTCACGTGAAAACAGCTGAGCAAAGCATTGAGCAAAGTGTTGAACAAATTATTGGTTATTTACGCGAAGCAGGGATTATAGAAATCTAGAGCCAGAAACCTGACGTCTAAAATCTGATATCTAATCTCTGACGTCTAACTTCTAACATCTGTAATCTGATTTCTAATCTCTACCTTCTATTATTCTTTGAGATTTTATGAACTACGATATTTTTAACGGTGATGCCGATGGCATCATCGCACTTTTACAGTTACAGCTCGCCAACCCAACAGAGAGCGTTAAAGTAACAGGCGTTAAACGTGATATTCAACTACTAAAAAAAATTACCCCAAAAGCCGGTGATAATATTCGTGTACTTGATATTTCGATGGAAAAAAACATGGCAGAGTTGCATGATGCTCTATGCGTAGGTGCACGTGTTATGTATGTAGATCATCATAAAGCGGGTGATATTCCAAACCATGCAAACTTATTTGCCCATATCGATTTAGATGCAAACATGTGTACTAGCTTAATTGTGAGCGATCTTATCGATAAGCAGTATCATTTATGGGCTATAACAGCTGCTTATGGCGATAATTTATTTGCAAAAGCTGACAGCGAAGCCGATAAACTAGGTTTAACAGACCTCGAAAAGTCACAACTTAAAGCATTTGGCACTTATATTAACTATAACGGCTATGGCAGTGAGGTAGCCGATTTGCACTTTGCGCCAGCAGACTTATTCAACGAGCTACTAAAATATAAGTCACCGCTTGATGCCATTAACGACCAAGAGTCGGTTTATTACGTATTAGAAAAAGCTTACAAAGCTGATATGCAAAAAGCGGCTGACGCTGAGGTTTTACATAATTGCGATACAGCTAAGGTTATTTTACTTGATGACGCCCCATGGGCGCGCCGTGTAAGTGGCGTATTAGGTAACGACCTTGCAAACCAAGCACCTAATAAAGCCCATGCAGTACTTACCTATAATAATAAAGGAAGCTATACCGTAAGTGTAAGAGCGCCACTTAATAATAAACAAGGCGCTGTTGATGTGTGCAGTCAATTTGCCACCGGCGGCGGCCGCGCAGCAGCGGCAGGTATTAATGAACTAGAGCAACAACAAGTTGAACAGTTTATTACTACTCTAGTTAATTTTTATAACTAAACCCTTGCTAGTGGCACCCTAGCCACTAGCATCTTTTAGCTCCTAGCTCCTAGCTCCTAGCTCCTAGCTCCTAGCTCCTAGCTCCTAGCTCCTAGCTCCTAGCTCCTAGCTCCTAGCTCCTAGCTCCTAGCTCCTAAATCCTAGAACCTATCGGTTCTTGTTCATCCTCCGTCAATATTATTACTGCTAACTTGGTTATAAATCTTTTTTTACTATTGCGCAAAATGAGTTAATAACTCATACTTTGTAATTATTTATTCTTACCACAATAATTAAGGGACTAAACATTATGAAAGCTGTCATTCCTGTTGCAGGCCTTGGTACGCGTATGTTACCGATGACAAAGGCTATTCCTAAAGAAATGCTGCCACTGGTTGATAAACCACTTATTCAATACATAGTAAACGAATGTGTTGCTGCGGGTATTAAAGAAGTTGTATTGGTTACTCATAGTTCAAAAAATGCTATTGAAAACCACTTTGATACGAGCTTTGAGCTTGAGGCAACCCTAGAAAAGCGCGTAAAGCGTACCTTGCTTGAAGAAGTACGTTCTATCTGCCCATCAGATGTAACCATTATGCACGTACGCCAAGGCGAGGCTAAAGGATTAGGCCATGCTGTTATGTGTGCAAAACCAATTGTTGGCGATGACGATTTTGTTGTAGTACTGCCAGATGTTATTTTAGATAGCTATACAGCAGATCAAAAAACCGAAAATATTGCTGCTATGATTAAGCGCTTTAATGAAGTTAAAGCAAGCCAAATCATGCTAGAGCCAGTACCACAAGAAAACGTACATAAATATGGTATTGCTGACATCGGCGGCGTTAAAATTAAAGCGGGCGAGAGTGCGCCAATTAAAACCATGGTCGAAAAGCCTAAAGCTGAAGAAGCACCATCTAACCTTGCAGTTGTAGGCCGTTATGTTCTTTCTAAAGCGATTTGGCCATTACTTGCTAAAACACCAGCGGGTGCAGGTGGCGAAATTCAGCTTACCGATGCTATCGATGAGTTAATGAAGCACGAAATCGTTGAGGCATTCCACATGAGTGGTCGTGCTCACGACTGCGGTGACAAACTTGGCTACTTAAAGGCGATTGTTGAATACAGCATGCGTGACGAAAACTTAGGTGAAGAATTCACTGATTTTGTAACCGAAATGGTAGCGCCAGCAGAGCGACATTTAAAAGCGGTTTAAAAAGAAGATATTAGATATTAGAGGTTAGATATTAGATTTCAGAGGTCAGACGATAGATATAAGACTTCAGAAGTTAGATGTCAGAATTTAGTGGTTAGAAGTTAGTAAATTGCTTTTAACCACTTGCTTTATCCCACCCCCAATAAAATCTTGTTCACCTAGCACCTAGCACCTAGCACCTAGCACCTAGCACCTAGCACCTAGCACCTAGCACCTAGCACCTAGCACCTAGCACCTAGCACCTAGCACCTAGCACCTAGCACCTA
>NZ_LJTB01000012.1:0-97111 GCF_001306895.1 Pseudoalteromonas sp. UCD-33C
AAGTTTGTCAATTGAGTCAGTGGCCTTAAAAACAAAAAAGCGTTGCACCATGGCAACGCTTTTTTAGTATGTTCTCGTAACTCCATCTTAACCAACAAAGAAAGTTGATCCAGTGCAAGAAAAAATTCCAAGAAAAAATAATACTAATCTCAATATTTTGTTTTCAGGCACAGAAGGGATTTTCTGACCTGTATAAGGGGCATATATTATTTTATCAAGAATAAAAGCATATATATATCTATAAAAGTATACAAAGATGCCTAGGCATATTAACAACTTTTCAATTGGCTCGAAACCAATAACAAAAATCACTCCTAATGAGAACCAAATAACACCCAATAAAATRACTAACTTTTCTTTTAATAGCATAGTTAACGCTCTCTTATTTCGGTAAGCCCTATACTTTTGGGCTCTTGAAAGCACTGCATAAAGGGTTCTAGTTAGGTAACTTGTAGATGAACAATATACTTGTTTTAAACCTAAATTTATTCCTATTTTATCTGCTATTTATATAAGTTTGTCAATTGAGTCAGTGGCCTTAAAAACAAAAAAGCGTTGCACCATGGCAACGCTTTTTTACTATGTTCTCGTAACTCGTAACTCGTAACTCGTAACTCGTAACTCGTAACTCGTAACTCGTAACTCGTAACTCGTAACTATCAATTCTGCGCTAAATAGTCCAACACCACCTGATGATGGTCTTTGGTTTTGAACTTATCAAACACGTGTTTGATTTTACCGTCTTGGCCTACAAGGAAGCTAATACGATGAATTCCTTCGTATTCTTTACCCATAAACTTCTTGTAACCCCAAATACCAAAAGCATCAGCAATTGCGTGATCTTCGTCGGCTAGTAAATCAAAGTTAAGCTCTTTTTTGGTTTCAAAATTCTTTAAACGCTTGATTGGATCTGGGCTGATACCCACAACACGCGTGTTAAATTTAGCAAGCTCAGCTTTTTCATCACGTAAGTTCTCTGCTTGTACAGTACAACCTGGTGTTGACGCTTTAGGGTAGAAATAAACCAGTACTTGCTGCTCTTTTAAAAGATCAGCTAGCACGATAGTTTCATCATTCTGATTTTGTAAGCTAAAAGCAGGGGCTGTATCACCTGCTTGTAATGGATTAATTGTTTTCATGCTTTGCTCCTTAGCGAATGCGTCTGAAAATATAATCTACGTTCAAACTACGAGAAAGATCTTCAAAGCTCACTTTAAAGTTATCAATATCGACTTCAACAGGAATATTAAACTCGAGTTCGCAGCGCATTTTAAGCTCGTCATCTTCATCGTAAGTGTCTGACTTGAGAGAACAAATGCTGATGTTGTTATCAGCAAAAAAGCGCGTAACTTTACTTAATGTTCCTGGTGTATCAATACCTGTGTATTCGAGGGTGTAACCGGCACAAAATTCACATGCAACATGACTTGCTGTGCGTTTCATCATGGTTAAAAGGCCAAGCTCCATACCTTTAGTTGGCAATGTATGTTCAATACGGCTAATTGCCGACATATCACCTGCTAATAGCATGATAAAGGTAAATTCGTTGCCCAAAATAGCAATGCGACTGTCAATTATATTGCAATGGCAATCACTCACTAACTGAGTTAATTCGCTAACGATACCGGGTCTATCTTCGCCAATCGCAGTGAGCACTATCTGATGATTTGTAAAAGCAGTCATGGAATTTTAAATACCTAGTAAATAACAATACCAATGGATATAAGCTTAAATAAGCTTTGATTTCACGTGAGTTTAATACCGCACGGCGGCGAAGTTTAACATAATTTGCTCCGTTAACGATAGCGGCGATTAATTAAGCCGTGAATAAAGTGCGCTCTTTCTTGTTTTTAGGGGCATCAGAAAGTACCATAGTTAAAATTTTGCAAGGCGATAAGCAATCAAATACGTTACGCTAGCCCAATCTATTCGGGTTTTTTGCATAAAAACAATAAATGTAAAGTTAAAAGTGATTTTACAGTGAACCAAATCGGCATTACCCACTCATATATTTGTTAAAAAAATTAAGGGTTTGCTAAGGAGAAATATCTGTGCAGTATTGGATCTCAAAGGCGCTTGCTGTAAGCGTAATGGTAAGTTTAACAGGGTGCGGTGTTTTTACCGATGAAGCGCACCACAAACGCAATTATCGTGCTAACGAAGCGGTGAAAGCTCCAGCAGGATTAGCGCAACCAGCTCAAGATCCAACTTATAAAATGGATGTTGCGCAATACGACAACAATCCTGAAGCTAAAAACTATCGTCCGCCAGCGCAAGTAATTACCATTGCTCAAGGTACTTGGGTTGAAGAAGGTGACACAGAAGCACGTGTCTACTTTGATAAAAACGATGGTATCGAAGATTTAGATGTATTTATCTGGGACTCTATTAAAGCTGTTCTAGCAGAAAAAAATACCGCCGCTTTAAAAGAAGACAAAGCCTCAAATTCAATTGAAACAGGTTGGTATGCCATTATTAAACCTGAAGAAGGTTGGTTCTGGGAAACTGAAACTGAAGTATCACAGCAGCGCTTTATCTTCACAATTGAAGAAAAGTCGCATCAGCGTACAGCTTCGTTAACTTCTAAGCTTGCTGATTATAAAAGTGACTCAGTACCGTTAACACCATTACTACAACAACAGCTTGAAGTTCGTGCATTAAACCAAGTGATTGCTGAGTTTGATTATCGTTACCGTCAACTTGAAGTTGATATGCGTAAAAAACAAGGCATTATTTCATTAGAAATGGGCTTTGATAACAAAGGTAATGCGGCATTGGTTACAGAGCAAGATTACAACATGGTGTTTGATCGTTTCTCAGGTTTCTTAGAGCGCTTATCTTTCACTATCGTAGAGATTGACCAAGAGCGTGGTTTGATCACGGCTGATTACAAAAAGCCTGAGTCAAGCGTATGGGATTCAATTTGGGGCGAAGAATTATCTGAACTTCCGATTGAAGATGGCCAATACCAAATTCTTGTTAGCCGCACCAATGATGGCGGCACAAGTTTAACTTGGATGGACTCTGAAGGTTCGACATTAGAGCCTGGTACAATGAATGACCTCCAGCAAGCATTAGAAAATGCACTGCGTCAGCGCGGTATCAATATTTAATAATTAAAAAAGTCAAAACCACCACAAAAAGAGCTTAGCCGCTCTTTTTGTGGTTTTTACAGGTTGAAAATATGTCTAACTTAAACACAGCAAATCGCAGTGACTTGCGAACCTTGTTTACCTTTTTCGTTCCTTCACTTATAGGTGTCTTCTTGTTTATGACGCCGGTACCCATAGGTGAAGCAATGACCATTCCGATTGCTGTTATGGCAAAAGCAGTGCAAGAGTGGATTGGCCCATTTGCACTGGGGTTAATTACCAGCATTGTTTGTATCACCGGTATTTTATCTTTAGTGATAAAGTTGTTTAAACCGCAGCCATTACTTAAGTTCTTTATAATTAAACATTTATTTGATGTTAGTTGGCTGTGGCTGAGTGTTCGATTACTGGGTATGGTTTTTATCGTTCTGACCTACACTAAACAAGGGCCAGAAATGATTATTTCCGGTAATACCGGTGCACTGGTGTTAAACGACTTGTTGCCAGTATTGTTTTCTGTGTTTGTTTTAGCGGGCTTACTATTACCATTATTATTAAACTTCGGCTTGTTAGAGCTAGTCGGTACCTTATTAACTAAAGTTATGCGCCCACTTTTTGGTGTGCCAGGCCGAAGTGCGGTTAACTGTGTAGCATCTTGGTTAGGTGATGGCAGTGTGGGTATTTTGATGACCGCTCGTCAGTATGAAGATAAACATTATACGCAGCGCGAAGCGGCCATTATTGGTACCACTTTCTCAGCTGTATCAATTACCTTTTGTTTAGTTGTGATTGGTCAAGTAAAGCTTGAGCACCTTTTTGCACCGTTTTACTTAACAGTGTGTTTAGCTGGTTTAGCCGCAGCGCTAATTGTGCCTCGTTTACCACCGCTACGCTTTAAAAAAGATCTCTATGTAGATGGAACAGAGCCTGATAAAGACGCAGAGTCAGTGCCTGAAGGTAAAACATTAGTTTCTCATTCACTTGATGTGGCGCTTGCTAAAGCACGCACTGCACCGGGCTTTGCTGGTACAGTAAAAGAAGGCTTACATAACGCATTTGATATGGTATTTGCAGTATTACCTGTGGTTATGGCTGTAGGCACATTTGCCTTGATTATTGCTGAATATACGCCAATTTTTGAGTATATGGGCAAGCCGTTTGTACCATTCTTAGAGCTATTACAAGTACCAGAAGCTGAAGCTGCCGCACAAACAATTATGGTTGGCTTTGCTGATATGTTTATTCCGTCGATTCTTGCCGCTGGTAGTATCGAAAGTGATGTAACACGCTTTATCGTTGCTGCAATGAGTGTGACGCAATTGATTTATATGTCGGAAGTAGGTGCACTGCTTTTAGGTAGCAAAATCCCGGTTAATATTATCGAGTTGTTCTTCATCTTTATTTTAAGAACCTTAGTAACATTACCGGTGATTGTCTTAATGGCACATTGGTTAGTGTAAACTAAGCTGAAGTCTATAAAAGAAAAGCCCTGATTATTCATCAGGGCTTTTTTTATCTTCATTAACATCGCTTTTAGGCACTTTGAAGTCCATTTTTGCTGCATGTTTTAGCAACATAAGGTTACCAATTACTACACCAAATACGGCAACAACAATGGCTATAATTTGCCAAGTTTCCATCTTGAAATCCTGCCGATATACACAGCGATATAGTAGCACTTAAAATCGTCTTGCATAAGACAGTGAAATAAAATCAAGGCCAGGGTTAGGGCTTTTGAACCCCGCATTTGAGTAATGTAAATACCTAAGAGCTAAGGTTGAGTCTTCACCTAGGTCTGCAACCAAACCCAACCTATCCTCAAACTGATAGTGAGTACTAACGTTTTTACCTGCAAAATGGGTGTCATCTAACAGTGAAACCCCGATCCCAAACTCCACATAAACAGGCATGTTTTTCACATTAAATACAGGGTATTGGATCACCGGAGACATAGCTAACACGATATTAGTTTGATGTTTGTTGTCTTTGCCATACTGCCAAATATTAAAACTAGACTCGAAGTACAAACGGGCGTGTTGAAAGGGCAGCTTTTCATTGGGTATATGGTACTGGTAGGCCAGTTTTAAGCCTTTTACATCCCCTTCACCTTGAATGTAATCAACGGCATAGCCATGGTTTGAAGCAGCATAAGTTGGTGTTGCTAGTAGGGCGGCTACACTTAACATAAGTGCTTTTAGTGGGTGTTTTAGTTTCATCTCGGTACTTCTGATTATGACTGTGAGCAAGTAGATAAGGGCGGAGGTAAGAACTTTTCAATGTGCGTAAAAACACAGAAGCTGTGCACATTCTCATATTTTTTAGCAATTAACTGAAAACTATGGGAAAAATCGATTGGTGCTTAAATGGCATTAAAACGGTGTCGGATTGTTTCTTTTTTTATGGATTTAATATCGGTATATTAGCGAAAATTTTCGTTGAGAGGTGAACACGATGACCAAACTAGTTAACTCATTTTTGCTTATAGCTGCGCTTTTTACTGCAACTGCTTTTGCCAGTGAAGACCGCTCGCCTAAGCAACTATTAGAATCAGTCACAGCAGATTTATTTGTTGATATCGCAAATGTAAATGCAAAAGGCGATGCAAGCTCAGAAGCAATGGCGAACATTGTAGAAAAACGCTTATTGCCGCACATGGATATTAAGTTTGTATCGTATAAGCTTTTAGGTAAGCACATTAAAGGCCTACGCCGTGACCAAGCCGTTGATTTTATTGCTGCGGTTGAGCATTACTTAACAGTAACTTATGCCGGCGCACTAATGAAATACACAGGCCAAAAAGTTATTTTTGATCAATCACAACTCATCGACGATGGTTATGCAACAGTTAAAACGCAAATTGTTGATGACAATGCTCCAGCCATCGATTTGCACTTTAAATTACGCCAAGGCAAAGATAAGCAGTGGAAAGTATACGATATTGTTGCTGAAGGCATTTCACTGTTAAGCGCGAAGCAAAAAGAAGTTTTACAGCGCATCAGCCAAGTTGGCATTGATGAAGTGACACACGAATTAGCAAGTAAGTAAGTTATCTTAAAGCTCGATTACCTTCACCTCATCGAGCATTTTAGCTACTTTCAGTCTCCAACCAAGCAGTGAGTACCGTCCATGTGCCGCTGCTTTTCTATTTTCTTTAAAAATCACCTACTTTGCGCTAGCACCTGTAACCCTCTGTGGTAGAATCATGCTACTTTTCTTGTTTACCAAAGTATCTGTTCAGATACTGTGTTATTGGTCGCAATATTAAGCAAACTGTCAGTTAAATTTTGCTATAACTAGTTGCTTAATAAGACATCGAATAATGTGCAGCGGAGTTGTGTTTTTTTAATGGAAAATGTACTGATTTGGCCAAAGGAATACCCGTTACTAATCAAAGGATTAGCTGAGCAAAACGGGGCCTATATTTTAGATGCTTTAGAAGCTTGGCCGGCATGTCGTTCTACTAATGAAGATGACGGTGTGTGTACGACGGTTCTTCCGCCTATTTACTACCTTACTTGGTTGACTCCTCTTGAACCGTTTGAAGAGTGTTATTTCCAACATATTTCTGAGTTTGATGAAGCTGCGTTGCATTATATTAATGCTATGAAAACGCATTTCTTAGAAAACGATTATACCCCTGAAAGTCTTGTTTTAATGTTATGCCAGCGCTTAGAGAAGTACGCTAGCGCATTTGCTCAATCGGCCGTTAAAACCCCTATAACTCTCATCCATCAGTTATTCAATCGTCGCTATTTTACTGTGATTGAGCATGTACTTAATCACGGTGCGAAAATGTCTGCGGACGATGTATTAGAGCTGTGGACCGAAGTTGACTTTAGAGAGCGTTTTAGTGGTTTTATTCCAGATTCTGTGGCTGATCTTGAGCCATTAACAGCGCTTGCGGCTGAAAAAGTTGCTCACGGTGAAGATTACTTCACCTTACTAAAACTTGTATCACCTGATGTTGATTCAGCATCGTTACTTGAACAAGCTTTACTTGCCCACTTAAGCCACGAAAATGCTAAACAAACCATGGCAAAGCGTTTCATTGAGCAAGGCGCAACAGGTGCTTTAGCTGACGAAAACGGTAAAACAGCGTTTATGTGGGCTACTGAAAAAGGCTATGTGAATGTTGTTGAGACAATACTTGAACATCAAGATAAGAAGGCCCAAGACAACAAAGGGAATACAGCATTACATTACGCTGTATTAGCCGAGAATGGACCTTTACTGGTGTTGCTTTTAAAAGCGGGCTATGACTTTAGAGTCCGTAACAACGACGGTCTAAGTTGCTACCGACTAGCAGTTAGCATTAAAGCGGATAACTTAGTAAAGTGCCTTGAGCATGACTTTGGCATTAAGGAACTTTCGCCAGAAGGGCAGTTTGATCGCGTTAAAAAAGTGCACTTACTACATGCGATTGTAACTGTGTTACTACCTGTGCAGCTGTTCTTCTTTTTTGACGATAGCATTGCTATTAAAAGTGAGTTAACGCTGAGCTTTACGTTGGTTTCGATCTTATGCTTTTTCTTTGCCACAAGCTTGAAACGCTGTGCGCTTTACCCGCATATTCGCCATCCATGGGGGCTGTTTATTTTAAGGCTGTTCTCATTATTTAGCTTAATTGGCCAAGTGGGTCTGGCAAGTATTGTCGCACTAGCCACCTTAGCAGAGTTGGTGTGAACGCATAAAAACTATATAAAGTGACATGAAAAAAACGGCAACCTAGATTGCCGTTTTTGTTTCATTTTTTGATAAACGAATCGGTATTATTTATCGTGTTCATGAGCGGCTTTTTCTTCGGCCAGCTCTTCTTTTAATTTGCGTATCTTAAGGCCAAGCTCTTGTCCGCGATGGCGAGCATAATAAGTGCAGCCAATAAACATCAGACTCGCAAAGATTAACTCAAGTAATACCCAAATTAGCTGTTCTTGTGCGACCCACAGTAATGTAAAACCATGGATGAAATAGAACATCACGATAAAGTTCGCCCAAGCGTAGGTATAAGGCTTATCTTGAATAATGCCCTTAAGCGGTAACAGTAGAGGCAGTATATAAACAACAAAGATAAAGGCGTTACTGTGGCCTTCTCTTGGGGCAATTAAAAACAGCCAAATTGGCATTAAAACTAATAAGCCGATATAACCAATCAGTGCAAAACGTTGGAATCGTTTTGTAATTGGTTTTTTGGCAACAGGCTGATTTAGCTCAGGTTCCAAGCTCATTTTAATTTACTCGCAATCAGTGCTAAGCGTTTTCCAACGCTTTGGCAAATTTTAATTTCGTCTTTACTTAACACATTGCTGTTATTGCTACCGGCCACATGACTCGCGCCGTACGGCGTACCGCCGGTTTCAGTTGCTAATAACTCAGGTACCTCATAAGGCACGCCAAGCAACATCATGCCGTGATGTAACAACGGCAGTGATAGATTCAACAAGGTAGCTTCGTTACCACCGTGCATACTGCTTGATGACGAAAAAACGCAAGCAGGTTTATCTATCAGCTGACCTTTAAGCCACAGATCACTGGTGGTCTCCCAAAAGCTCTTAGCTTGTGAGGCCATCATGCCAAATCGAGTAGGGGTGCCAAAGGCTAAGCCATCACAATTAATTAGATCATCTTTGCTGATCACAATATCGTGTGGCTGGCGCTTAACAAACGTGCGCAATAAGGCAGTTGCACCGTGTTGCTCAATCGACTCGGCTATCTCATGTGCCATTGCTTCTACAGAGCCATGGCTTGAGTGGTATAGCACAACAATGTTTATAGCCATTAAAGTACGCTTAATACGTTTTCTGGTGGACGACCTAGAGCAGCTTTGCCGTTATTTTCAACAATTGGGCGCTCGATTAGTTTTGGATTGGCAGCCATTGCAGCAATTAATTTGTCTTCGTTTTGTTCGTTTTTAAGCTCAAGCTCTTTGTAGATGTCTTCTTTAGTACGCATTAATTCACGCGCTGAAGTAAAGCCCAGTTGGCTAATTAAAGTCGAGATTTGTTGTTCGTTAAGCGGTGTTTTTAGGTATTCAACAACACTTGGTTGTACGTTATTACTTTCTAATAGGGCAAGTGTTTCACGCGATTTTGAACAACGTGGATTATGATAAATAGTCACAGACATAGTGTGTTCTCACATTTAATAATTTGGCTTATTTTAGGGCAAGCGCCGCGAGACTTAAAGTCTCGCAAGCTCTTTTTGTAATTGGCGGTATTGTGTAAGTAGGGCTTTTAAACGTTGTTGTTTAACTAGCTCTTCAGGCTCAACAAAGTTTAGTGCTTTTTGAATTTCATCAGCTGCTTTTAAATAAGCGCCATATTGGGCAAGCACATCGGCATGCGCTTCATGGTAGGAAGCCATATTTTCTTGCTTTTTATAGACATCAGCAATGAGCTCTTTGGCAAGATTGTTCTCAGGTTTTGCTAATAAATAAGATTTTAAGATACGTTCAGCAAGGTCAAATTGTTTAGCTTCAATAGCGGCATTTGCATAGTTTAAGGCAATCACCTGATTGTTAGGTCTATCGATATCTAGCTTAGCTAAAAACTCTACTGCTTCATTCGCTTTACCTTGCGCAATGAGTAAGTCTGTGTGGGTATCAATATAAAATAAGTTCTTTGGATCTTGCTCAAGCAATGGATTCAAAATGCTGGCTGCTTCATCAAGTTTTTTTTGGTCCAACAAGCTAATACCCAAGCCATATTTAAGTGCAGTGTCGTTATGAACGGTATTTTCACGCATTAATTTACGAAATAAATCTTCTGCAGCTTTTGACTTTTGCTGATATCGAGCAATTACACGGCTCTTAGCTAGGTTAAACTCTAGGCTATCGGAGTAGTGTCGTTTTGGATACTGCTCGGCACGTAAGCGTACATCAGAAACACGGCTTTCAGGCAATGGGTGAGTTAGCAAAAAGGCTGGCGGCTTATACTTGTAGCGAATTTGTGCAGCAAGTTTAGTTAAAAACTCACTCGATTGGCGAGGATCAAACCCTGCATTATTTAAGGTCTGCATACCAATACGGTCTGCCTCTTGTTCTGCAGCACGACTATGAGTTAATTGACTAAACGCCGCTTGTGTCTGGTTTGCTGAGATAATTGCAATACCAGCGTCAGGTGCAACAACGGTAGCTAAAATACCCGCAATCATACCTGCTATAGTTAACGCGCTGTTATCTTGCTGCTGTTGAATACGGCGGGCTAAATGGCGCTGTGTTACGTGAGCTATCTCGTGCCCAAGTACAGAGGCAAATTGGCTTTCGTTATCGGCTTGTGCGATAAGACCCGTATGCACACCCACATGGCCACCATAAAAGGCAAAAGCATTAATTTCAGCGTTGTTTAACCAGAAAAATGAAAATGGGAAACGCACATCGTTGGCGTTTGCGACTAAACGACGGCCCAAAGTGGTCAGGTACTCATCAAGAACAGGATCACTTACAACGGGTGATGAGCCACGAATTTGCATCATCATCACTTCACCGATCGCTTGCTCTTTTTCAATCGGCAAAGCCTGTAAAGCTGAGGTCCCTAAATCGGGCAGCTTAAAGTTTGTTTGTGCCTTCAACGGCTCACTATGCAGTATTGAAAACGTCAGTAATGCACTGCACAGTGTAATAAAGGCTGATTTTAGTCGCATCTTATTCCTTGTTGATTTGCTCACCTAACATGACTTTTGCTAAGTCTATTTCGTCGCTGCATGCTCGGCTGTCTTTTTCGCACAATTGATAGAAATCTTTTATTGTGACTCCATCTAGCTTAACAACGTTCAACTCTCGTTGTAAAAAAGTTATGATTTTATGCGCTACTTTATGGGCATGAAGAATTAAAGCTTTGTCAGCTTTATCGCCTCTTTCAAAGTAAAAAGCGATGAATTTATGAAGCTGGTTAAAGCGAATAAGGTTTTTCATGGTGTGCGGGTCCCACACCTTAAACTCCATAAAGCGATTGTCTTTGATGTATTGGTCTACCATAACATCTTTAGCATAAGGGTAGGCCCATAATTCGAAACCTCGGTCCGTAAAGCTTTGATGCAAAGCAATGCGCGGTTTTTGCTTACAAACAATTTCGCCCATGTCGGTTTCATGACCACCTAATAAATCAAGGTTCCAGTTGCGTGGATCAATTAATTGTTTAATGGCATTATCAAAACCGTGGTCTAAAATCCCTTCAGATTCGCTAACCGATGATGCCACCATATGATAAAAAGGCGGCAGCTCGCCCCAGTTTATTTGTTTTTTATACCAGTTTATCTCTTTAAGAGTTGGATTCGCAGGTAATTGCGCTTTATTATGCGAGCCAGGCATGGAGTTTCCTTTACTACCAGTTATAGATTAAGGATAAACTATTGTTTTGCGTGTTTTAAGAAAAAAATGAGTTGTTTCTCGTTATAAAGACTTATTTTCGCAAACGGCCTACACCTTATACTTATTATTCATATTAATAACGCAGTTGATTCGCTATGTTAACGGTTGATTTAAGAGGCTATAAGTGCCCTCAACAATTTATTCAGTTTAAATTAGGGTTGAATAAGGCAACATCAATTAAACAACCCGTGACTTTTACATTTAATGCTGCTGAGGCAACGGACGATATGCAGCGATTTTTAGAAAAACATCATTACCATTTTAAAATTGACCTAGAATTAGGTGTACTAACTGTGGAGCCCATTCGTGTTTGAGTATGTAAAAGCCTGGTACGAAAATAAATTTTCAGATCCCCATTCAGTAACCTTGTTGTTACTGCTTATTGCAACCTTTGCATTTTTCTACTTTTTTGGTTCGTTAATCGTGCCTGTTTTGGTTGCCTTGGTGATTGCCTATTTACTTGATTGGCCTGTTGCTCACTTAGAAAAGCTGGGTTTAAAGAGGTTTACCGCAACGATTCTTGTTATGTTGATATTCAGTGGCTTGATGATCATGATTATTGTCGGCATGGGGCCCGTGCTTTGGCAGCAAACCAGCAATCTAGTTCAAGAAACCCCTTACATGATTGAAAAAGGTAAAGCGCTGCTTTTACATCTTCCTGAAGATTACCCAAGTTTGATTACTGAAGATCAGGTTAAATCAATTGTTACCAGTGTAGAGACCAAAGCGATTGAGTTTGGTCAGTTGGTGCTATCGGTGTCATTAACTTCGATAAAAGATGTGGCAGCTTGGCTGATTTATCTGATCTTAGTGCCGCTCCTGGTGTTCTTTATGCTTAAAGATAAATTAGAACTCACACAAAGTGCCGAACGCTTATTGCCTAAGCAGCGCCGCTTGATCATTCAAGTATGGCAAGAAATGAATCAGCAAATCATGAATTATATTCGCGGTAAGGTATTTGAGATTTTAATTGTTGGTACAGCATCTTTTATTGCTTTTGCTGTGCTTGATCTTCGCTATGCGGCTTTACTCGGCGTGTTAGTTGGCTTATCTGTGCTTATTCCATTTGTAGGGGCGGCATTGGTGACTATTCCAGTTGCTGCGGTGGCGTTATTCCAGTTTGGTTTAGAAACACAATTTTGGACTATTTTAATCATCTATGGCGTGATCCAAGCACTTGATGGCAATGTGTTAGTGCCGTTACTGTTCTCTGAAGCGGTCGATTTAAACCCAGTGTTTATCATCGTTGCGGTATTGTTTTTTGGCGGTTTATGGGGCTTTTGGGGGGTGTTCTTCGCAATACCGCTGGCTTCATTAGTAAAAGCGCTTATAAATGCCTGGTCTTCTAAGCAGGTTGAGCTAATAGAGAGTTAGCTTAGTCTTAAAAAGTATAGAAAACGCACTTTACTGACTAATTGATTATTATAATTTAGCCGTGAAAAATGTAAAATAGGTTATAAGATATATCTTTTAGTAATATGGTGCGTTTTACATGGCAAATTTTTACCTTCCTGACGATGCTAATCAGCAAATTTATTTAGATGCGAATGCAACGACTCCTGTACTTCCTGAAATTGCCGATGTGGTTTCGCACACGATGCAAGTCTGTTTTGGTAATCCATCAAGCTCTCATATTACGGGTATTCAAGCAAAACACTTATTAGAACAAACGCGTAACAAAGCGCGTGAAGTCATTGGCGCAACCGATGGTGATATTTTATTTACCTCTGGTGCAACAGAAGGTATTCAAACGGCGGTTGTTTCTACGCTTATTGCTGCAAAAAATCACCAAATCGAAAACCCTGTATTACTTTATGGGGCAACTGAGCATAAAGCGGTGCCAAATACCCTAAAACATTGGAACAGCGTGCTTGATATAAACGCACAGGTATTAGCTATTCCAGTAGATAAAAACGGTATTTTAGACCTCGAGTTTATTCGTAAACATGCTGCGAATGCACTGATGATCTGTACTATGGCAGTAAACAACGAAACCGGTGTATTCCAAGATTTAAGCGCTATTGAGCAAGTCATTCGTAGTGAAAACAGCCATGTGGCTTGGATGGTTGACTGCGTACAAGCATTAGGTAAAACCAACTTAGCGCTAAGCCAAACAACCATTGATTACGCTCCATTCTCTGGCCATAAATTGTATGCCCCTAAAGGTATTGGCGTACTTTATATTCGTAAAGGCAGTGCGTATACACCATTTATTGCTGGTGGCGGCCAAGAAAGCGGGATGCGATCTGGTACAGAAAATTTACCGGGCATTGCCGGTTTAAATAAGTTGTTCTCGTTATTACTTGATAAACAAAACCAAACATTCAAGCCAATTGAGCAGCTACATGCTTTTCGCGAGCAATTATTAGCTGCATTAACAGACACCTTTGGCAGCATCACGTTCAATCACAGTTTTGAGCATTCAGTGCCAACAACATTAAACTTTGCTGTGAACGAATTAACCAGTAAAGAGGTGATGGATTTATTTGATGCGGCGGGTATCCGTGTTAGTGGCGGTTCTGCATGTAGCTCAGGCGCAAATCGTAGTTTTGTTTTAGATGCGATGGGAGCCAGTGATTGGCAAAGTGAAAACGCGATACGTATGTCGTTTGGCCCAGCTGTTAACCAACAAGAGATTGACTTTGCTTGCGATAAAATCCGTTCTTTAAAGCCGATTCTAGAAGCAAACTGCTTAGTTGTATCTGATAGTACATCGCCTCAACACGAAGTTTGTGCGATTGGCTTAACACAGCTACGTCATCAAGCCGCGTGCTGTTGGCTATATGTAGACAGCGATAAAAACGCAGTGGTGATTGATCCTATTATCGAGCTTATTCCGCGTATGGCGAAAATTGTCGCGACACAAGGTCTATCAGTAAAAGCGATTTTAGATACCCATAATCACCAAGAGCGTTTATCGGCTCGTTGTTTATTATCAAAAGAGCTCGCAAAACGTTTTGTTGCTAATGAAATAGATGAACTTGGCTGGCCTAAAGATTCAGCAACCATCGAATTAAGCGATGCACGCTTAACTAAAGTAGCGACACCGGGTCATAGTGACGATAGTGTTAGCTATTTATTGTCAGATACACAAAGCGGTGATATCAGCTATTGCTTCTGTGGTGATTTAATCCTACCAGGTGGCTTAGGTAACACAGCAATTAGCGGTGGCGATGCTGCGAAAATGGCTCAGTCATTAAAACAGCTTGCTATGGCAGTGCAAGATTCTACGGTAATTTGTTCAGGGCATGATTATCAGCAATGTTTTGCTATGGATTGGCATGCACAAAAGGCAACGACACCGTTATTAGCAAAACTATTAAGTGAACAAGTATCAGATGATGAGTTTGTTGAATTAAAGCAACAAGCTGATGAGCAAAAGCATACTGTAAGTCATTCTCTATGTGGCTATGTTGAAACACTTGAAAGTGCACCAATGAAACAGCTTGCTGCAAGTGATGCTAAAGTAATGCTAAACGATAAAGCCACTTACTTAATTGATACTCGCGAACCGTATGAACATGGTGCGAATAATTTGGCTGAGATATTCACAGTTGCTGATAGCAAAGTGATCAACATTCCACTGAGCCGTATGGCAAACGCTATCGTGCAAGGGCAGCTTGATAAAGACCATAGCTACATTTTGGTTTGCCGAAGTGGTAATCGTTCTAAACAAGCGGCAAATAATTTGTCGCAGTTAGGGTTTGAAAACGTTTATAACTTAAATGGCGGTTTAGCATTGCTTTAATAAGTAATATCAATTCAGTCATTAAAAAAGCCGCTATAGAGCGGCTTTTTCGTAACTTGTATAAACTAGGCCGTTGTAGGGCCTGAGCTTTCCCGTACCACTAATGAAGGGGTAAAGGTCGTGATGATGTCTTTATCTTGATTACGTGCACCACGGGTTTTTCTAAACAGTAAACGCGCTGCATGTTGCGAAATCACATCATTCGCCTGATGGGCTGTAGTGAGTTTAGGCCAAGTCTGACGAGAGAACGGTGAGTCCTCGAAGCCGGTGATTGATAACTGCTGTGGAATTTCAATTCCCATTAAGCGTGAGGCGAATAACGCGCCAGCTGCCATTTCATCGTTACCGCCAAGAAGGGCAGTTATGTTTTTCGGGTTATTCTCACCTAATAATGCTTTTGCACCTTCTACACCTGATTCGAAAGAATACTGGCCTTCGTAGATCAGCTCATCATTCATCGAGATGCTGTGATCTTTTAATGCAGCCTGGTAACCCTCTAAGCGTTCAGTTGTTGATTTATGCTCTTTGTCACCACATAAAAAACCAATGTTTTTGTGGCCAAGGGAGAGTAGGTGAGAAGTAATTTCGTACGCAGCGGCGTAGTCGTTCACATAGATACAAGTGTCTTGGTCTTCTTCTGTAGGGCGACCCGAGAGTACGCGTACATAATGGATGCCCATTTCATCAAGCATATCGATAATGCTATTTTGCTCTGACAGCGGTGGCGTTAATACAAGGCCTGCTAAGCGAGAGCGCTTGATCATGGTTTTAAAGTCTTCTTCCATGTTGCCATCAAGGTAGTTACATGGATGAATCACCAGCTCATAGCCTTCTTCTTTACAGCGCGACAACACACCATTTTGCATATCGATGACATAATAAGCATTCGGGTTGTCATAAACTAAACCAACAGTAAAAGACGATGTGCCTGCTAGGTTACGAGCTGCAAGGTTTGGTTGATAATTCAACGTGTTAACAGCGTCCATCACTATGTCGTACGTTTTTTTTCTGACCGATGGCTCTTTATTAATTACTCGCGATACGGTTTTCATTGAAACACCAGCGAGCTTGGCTACATCATTTATGGTTACTTTCATACTGTTACTTTATAGTTAGTTATATTTGTATTATAATAATATCGAAAAGTGTTCACCAGAGCGCTTTTTCTTAATAGGTACATTAATATTTAATATAAGTTGGTTAGTGTATCTAATGTTCTACCAAATTAGCAGTAAAATAATTGAGATAATTTTTATGATACCGGTGTCAAAAGAGAAAAATTGCGCTATTATCTCGACTATAAAATGTAAAAGTAGAACATTGACAGCGTTGTCATTTTAACTTAGTGTTAATTTTCATCGTATTTTTAATTGCTGTCTTTATTCAACATTAATAAAAAGATAGTTAAAAATCAGTTTGTTGCAAGTTTTGAGGGGATTATATATATGAGCAGCCGTTCGCAATTAGCTAGTTGGCAAGCACTATCTGAAAGTGCCAAGAAGATGAAACAAATTCATCTTAAAGATTTATTTGCCAAAGATAGCACGCGTTTCGAGCAATTCTCTGCTCAGATCCCAGGTGTATTATTCGATTACTCAAAACAACAAATTGATAAAACTGTTTTTGAACAATTAATTGCTTTAGCGAAAGAGTGCGATATCAGCGCATGGCGCGACAAGATGTTCAGTGGTGAGAAAATTAACATTACTGAAGACCGTGCTGTACTTCATACTGCTTTACGTAACCGCGCTAACACAGCTGTAATGGTTGATGGTGAAAACGTAACAGACGCTGTTAACGCTGAGCTTGCTAAAATGAAAGCCTTTGTTGGCAAAGTACGCAGTGGCGAGTGGTTAGGCTACACAGGTAAAGCTGTAAAAGATGTTGTTGCTATTGGTGTAGGTGGTTCAAACCTTGGTCCGCAAATGGCAACCGAAGCACTTGCTGCTTATGCTGACGACACATTAAATGTTCACTATGTATCAAATGTTGATGGTGTTCAAATTGCATCTGTTTTACAGGGGTTAGATGTTGAGACAACATTATTTGTTATCTCATCTAAAACATTTACAACCTCAGAAACCATGACTAACGCTAAATCGGCTGTTGAGTGGTTTTTACAAACAGCACAAGCGCAAGAACATATTGCTAAGCACTTTGTAGCTGTAAGCACCAATTTAGAAAAAACAGCGGCATTTGGTATTGCTGATGAAAACGTATTCACAATGTGGGATTGGGTAGGCGGTCGCTTTTCTTTATGGAGTGCGATAGGATTACCAATCGCCCTGTACCTAGGCTTCGACACGTTCGAAGAGATCCTAGAAGGTGCGTTTGAAATTGATGAGCATTTTAAAAATGCTGAATTTGAAAATAACGTACCATTGTTAATGGCGCTTTTAAGTGTTTGGAACACTAGCTTTTTAGGTTATACGGCACAAGCTATTTTACCGTATGACCAAGCACTACACATGTTACCTGCGTATTTACAGCAAGGTGAGATGGAAAGTAACGGTAAACACGTTACTTTTGCTGGTGAAACGGTTCCTTACACGACGGTTCCAATTATTTGGGGGATGACAGGTATTAATGGCCAACATGCTTTTTACCAATGTCTGCACCAAGGTAATGTAATTGTACCTGCTGACTTTATTGCCTCAATTGAGCCGCAAGTCAATGTTGGTAAGCACCATGATATTTTATTATCAAACTTCTTTGCACAAACCGAAGCGATGATGGCTGGTGTTGATGCAGAGCAAGTAACTGCAGATTTAACCGCAAAAGGTAAATCTGAAGCAGAAATTGCAGAATTATTGAATCATAAGATTCACCAAGGCAATCGCCCAACAACGTCAATGTTGTTAGATAAAGTTGATGCGAAAACGGTAGGACGTTTAATTGCGCTTTATGAGCACAAGATCTTCTGCCAAGGCATTATCTTAGAAATCTGTTCATTTGACCAATGGGGTGTAGAGCTAGGTAAGGGACTTGCCTCTAAAATTGAAGCTGAATTATTTGATGACGAAGTAAGTCATCCACACGACAGCTCAACCAACGGACTGATCGCTTACTATAAAACACATCGTAAGCAGTAATAGATTCGCAGCAACAGCTGCAAACCGAATACCTTTGAACGGGTAGCGCTGGAGTTCTTAGGGCCTGTATTTTTGTGAGAGGATTTACAGAGCCCCTAAGACTCATTTACTTCAGCCAACATAAGAATAATGAGTAAACTACTTACAACAAATTCAACAGGCTTTGTTAAAGGGATCATCTAACACAGCCAATCAACCAGATAACAACACGCACTGCCATACTGCATGAGTCGATTAACATGGCATTGCCAATGTAGAGAGTGATATATGTTAAATCCATTTGATATCGTAATTTTTGGGGGCGGCGGTGATCTTGCGTTACGTAAGTTACTTCCTGCAATGTATCGCGCTTATCAAGAGGGCAACCTTCCTCAAGGTTCTCGTATCCTTCCTACGGTACGTGAAGAAAGCAAACGCAAAGAATACATCGAAACAGCACATAAAGCGTTACAAGACTTTTTAGGTAAAGGTGAGTACAACGCAAAAGATTGGAAAGCATTTTCAGCTTATCTTGTGCCGGTTGTAACGAATGTAACCGAAGCCGATGATGACTGGGATAAACTAAAAGATATCCTTGATGAACACGATGCTGATAAGTCTCGTGTTTTTTACCTTTCATTACCACCTGCAGTGTACGGTAGCTGTTGTGAAATCTTATCTAAGAAAGGTCTGATCACAGAAACGTCACGCGTTGTTGTTGAAAAACCGATTGGTTACTGTGGTGAATCTGCTGAAGCAATCAATGCAAAAATTGCTGAATACTTCAAAGAAGAGCAAGTATTCCGTATTGACCATTACTTAGGTAAAGAAACAGTACAAAACTTAATGGCACTGCGTTTTTCAAACTCACTGTTTGAAAACCTTTGGGATGCTAAATCAATCGATAACATCCAAATCAGCTTATCTGAAACTGTGGGCCTAGAAAGCCGCGCTGGTTTCTACGATAAAGCGGGTGCATTACGCGATATGGTACAAAACCACTTGTTACAATTACTTTGCTTAGTGGCAATGGAATCACCAAACAAATTAAACGCGAACAGCATCCGTACTGAAAAATTAAAAGTACTTGAGTCGTTACGTCCGTTAGTGGCTGAAGATGTTGATGCAAACATTGTACGTGGTCAGTATGTACCAGGTAACTTAGACGGTAAAATCGTCCCAGGTTACTTAGAAGAATTAAACGAAGGTGCGAGCAAAACAGAAACTTTTGTTGCTATTCGTGCGCACATCGATAACTGGCGTTGGGCAGGTGTTCCTTTCTATCTTCGTACTGGTAAACGTATGAAAAAGCGTTGTGCTGAAATCGTTGTTGAATACAAAAAAGTATCTCACAACGTTTATACCGACAACGTAGGTAACATTGAGCCAAATCGTCTTGTTATTCGTCTGCAACCAGAAGAAACAATTCAATTAACACTGATGTCTAAGCGCCTTGATAACCTTGAGATGCAATTAGAACCAGTAACCATGAACATTGAGTTATCGCAAGCGTACAGTAATGGTTTCCATTCAGATGCTTACAAGCGCTTAATGTTAGATGCCGCAGCAAATAACCCATCACTGTTTATTCACCGTGATGAAGTGCGTCAAGCATGGAAATGGATTGACCCAATCATTGAGCGTTGGCAAGAAAAAGGTGCACCATCGTTATACCGAGCTGGTACATGGGGCCCTGAAGATGCAGATGAGCTTTTAGAAGAAAACAACCACGTTTGGTTTAACACAGGCGATAAGGCGTAATTAAGATGGCAACAATTGTTGAAAAATTCTTTGCAAACAAAGACGAATTAACAGCTGAGCTTTCTTCAAGCCTTGAACAAAGCCTTGTTGCTGGTATTAAAGAAGATGGTCGTGCGGTACTAATGGTATCGGGTGGCTCATCGCCAGCACCTGCTTATAAGCACTTATCGAACCTTGAACTTGATTGGGCAAACATTGATGTTGCTATGGTTGATGAGCGTTGGGTTGATGCTGATCATGAAAAAAGTAATGAAGCATTTATCAAAAGCACGCTATTACAAAACCATGGTGCAGCAGCTAATTTCGTAACAATGAAAAATGATGCATTAACGGCACAAAATGGTGTAGCTGAATGTGAAGCTGCATACAAAGCATTAAAGCGTCCTTTTGATGTGACAATTTTAGGCATGGGTCCAGATGGTCATACGGCTTCTCTTTTCCCTCATGCCGAAGGTCTTGAACACGGTCTTGCGACAGATGATTTAGTATGTGCAATTAACGCTATTGAAAGCGATGTAACAGGTAAAATCACTGAGCGTATGACGTTAACTTTATCTGCGATTGCAGATTCTAAAGTTGTGAAGCTTTTAATTAGCGGTGAAGAAAAACTGGCTGTTTACAAGCAAGCGAAAGAGGGCGGTGCAGTTGCTGACATGCCTTTACGTGCAGTATTGAATCACCCACATATCAATATTGAAGTTTATTGGGCGCCTTAATCGCCTGATCAAACTCAATGTCAAAAGCGAGCTATTATGCTCGCTTTTTTGTTTTTAAATTCTCATCTTTAACAAACGATTTTGCATAAATACGCTTTTTTTAAATAGCCCGATAAAGTGTTAGACAAGTACAAAATGGCTCTATATAATTAAAAATGACAACGCTGTCATTGTTATTGGTTATTATTCTCAACATCCCCTTTAACTCATTCTGCCCAGAAAAAGTTAAAAATAATTTGTACATGACAGCGTGCTTTTAGGAATAGGTTAGTTTTTTAAGCTAATTTATTGTTAGATAACAGGTTTTATATAACTTTTAGTTATGGTTAATAAACGCCCAATGGAAACTAAAGCTTACAAAAACACATGTAAATTTTAGCAAATTTCAAAAACTCATCCTTTTGCTCTTTTCATCTGCAATATCACTCATGCTATATTTGCGCCGTTTATTTGTAACAATTCTTAAAAACTCAATATTAAATATTAGTTATATCAATAACTTGATTATTTCGTTGTAAATTTTTTGCACAAATTAACCAAAAAGATGTAGCACAAATGTAATTTAGAGTGTATGGTTTGTTACTAGATGACAGCGTTGTCATCATCACTGGGCAGAAGTGATATAAAAAACCAACAAAATGATTCAAGGGGAATCCTGTGTTAGCTAAAAATTTTAAGAAAAGCTTATTAGCAGTTAATATCGGCCTCGTAATGAGTGCTGGGTTCACTGGCGCTGCATACGCAGCAGATGAAACTAAAGTTCAAGAAGATGTTGAAGTAATTGAAGTTCGCGGTATTCGCCGTTCACTTGAAGCTTCAATGAATACTAAGCGCTTTGCTGACAGCGTTGTCGATGCTGTTTCTGCAGAAGACATCGGTAAGTTTCCTGATGGTGATGTAGGTGAAGCACTTGGTCGTATTTCAGGTGTTGCTGTTAACCGTCAATTCGGTCAAGGTCAGCAAGTGTCTATTCGTGGTGCTTCAAGCCAATTAACACGCACACTTTTAAACGGTCAAACTGTTGCATCAACAGGTTGGTATGACCAACAATCAATCGACCGTAGCTTCAACTACACGCTTTTACCACCTGAATTAGTTGGTGAAATCCAAGTTTATAAATCTTCTCAAGCTGACGTTGTAGAAGGTGGTGTTGGTGGTACTGTTATTGTTAACACTCGTAAGCCACTTGATCTTGACGCTGGTACAACTTTCTTAAGTGCAAAAGCCGACTACGGCACAATCTCTGAAGAAACAGACCCTCAAGTTTCTGGTTTATTTAGCTGGAAAAATGACGAAGAAACATTCGGTCTACTAGGTTCAGTATCTTGGGCTGAAACAAACTACCAACGTAACGGTATCGAATCACTGATCGGTTGGGGTGATATTGTTCCTACTACGTTCCAACAAGAGCGTGAACGTACAGCATTAAATGCAACTTTCCAGTATCGTCCTACAGAAAACCTAGAGCTAGGTTTAAACATCATGAGCCTTGAGTTAGATGCAAACAATGCAAATACCTCAAACTTTGTAATGTTCCCTGACGACAAAGAAGCAGCTTGTGAGCAAACAAATGCATCAGGTACATGTACTTTCTACCGTCGTACTGGTGAAGGTGTAAATCCAGGTTGGACTCAAACTTGGGCACGTATCGCAAGCATGTCATCTGATACTGCTGATTTCAGCCTTAAATACGAAGCTGACTACTTCACATTAAAAGGTCGTTTCGGTACAACTGAATCAGAAGGTGGTACAGACCTAACAGCAAACTACGGTAACTTCATCGGTGTTCCATCTGATTACGCTGGTACTTATGATGCTACTGGTGATGTAATCAAAATTGATATCAATAACAAATACTTTGAAGCATCAGATTTTGCGGGTCCATTATCTCCAGCTGGTTGGGCACTTAAAAAGCAACCTAACACAGATGAAGAAACTTACGCACAGTTAGACCTTTCATTCCCTGTTGATTTTGGTGCTATCACAGCAATCAAAACAGGTTTCCGTTGGGCTGACCATGAAGTAAAACAAGAGACTTACTCAACTACTTTAGTTGATACATTACCAAGTGGTGATGGTGAGACTTACTACTCAGGTACAATGTCATCAGGTGCAGGTTTCACTTTACCTGAGCCAGATTTTGACAAAATGGTATCTGATGCACGTGCTGCAATTGCAAGCTTCGATAATGATTCAGCTGTATACCGCTCAGGTTACGGTACAATCGAAGAAGAAAACTTCGCAGTTTACGCAATGGCAGAGTTCTCTGCAGAATCTATCCGCGGTAACTTCGGTTTACGTTATATCTCTACAGATGCAGAATCAGATTACTACGGTTTTGCAAATGGTGAGTACGAAAGTTCACTAAGCACAGATAAAGCGAGCTACAACGACGTATTACCTAGCATCAATATCGCATTCGATTTAGCTGAAGATGTAATTTTACGTACCTCTGCTGCACAAGTTATTGCACGTCCTAACTACACAGATATGTTCTCTGCATCATCTTTTGCAGGTTACGCTGATGGTACAGCAAATAACGAAGTACTAACTAAAGGTAACGTAGGCCTTAACCCATTCAAAGCAACTCAAGCTGATTTAGGTATCGAGTGGTACTTTGATGGTGACGGTATGGTAAGTGCAACTTACTTCTTCAAAGACATCACATCATTTGTTACTTCAAGCCAAATCTTGAATCAACAAATCGGTGTTGTAGACCCAGATACTCAAGGTGATAACTGGACGCTATCTACTAAGCTTAATGCAAGTGGTGGCCAAATCGAAGGTATCGAGCTACAAATTCAAGATGGCTTTGACAGTGGCTTTGGTTACTCAGCAAACTATACATTCGTAGATGCACCATCAGAAGCTGAAAACTACCCAGATATGATCCCATTATTCTCAGATTCGTCTAAGCATACTGTGAACTTAGTGGGTTACTATGAAACAGATACTTACTCAGCACGTTTAGCTTATAACTGGCGTTCAGAGTACATGATCCGTGAGCTACCTGGTTTCTACGGTAACCGTGAGCATCAATCATACGGTACACTTGATTTCAGTGCTAACTACAGCGTAACTGATAACATTGACGTAACGTTTGAAGCTGTTAACTTAACTGAAGAAGACAGCGTACAAATCGGTGTTGCTCCTTCTGATGCGGAAGTAGTTCCTGAGCTTCGTAACGGCTACCCAGCATGGAGCTTTGAAGGTGAAGCACGCTACAAGCTAGGTGTATCACTACGTTTCTAATTTGATTTAGATAACGAAATTAAGAAAGCCCAGCTCGCACTGGGCTTTTTTGTGAGTAAAAAGTGGGCGAGTAAAAATGATAAAAAAAATCGCAATTGTTGGTGGCGGAACAGCAGGTTGGTTAGCCGCTAACCATTTGGGTCATGCGCTTTTGCAAAGTGGCATTGAGATCACGTTAATCGAGTCTCCTAATATTGCCAGCATAGGTGTCGGTGAAGGTACTGTTCCTTCGATGCGCAACTCTTTGCAAAAATTTGGTATCAGTGAAAGTGACTTTATCAATGAATGTGATGTTACTTTTAAGCAGTCAATCAAGTTTGTAAATTGGCTAGATAAACACAAACATGGTGCTAACTTTTACCATCATTTATTTGATCACCCACATATATTCGGTGAGGAGTTAACGCAGCAGTGGCTTGCTGAGGGTAACGGTAATGATTACGCAGACTTTGTTTCTAAGCAACATGCGTGTTGTGAAAATAACCTAGCACCGAAAACAATTGCGACACCTCAATATGCAGGTATCAATGGCTATGCCTATCATTTTGATGCTAAAAAGTTTGCTGCTTTCTTAGGAAGCCATGCCACGCAACATTTTGCTGTAAAACACCTGTTTGCAGAAATTAAAGATGTCAGCTGTGATGAGCAAGGTTTTATTACACACCTAATCGACTCAGAAGGTAACGCCTTAGAATTTGACTTTATTATTGATTGCTCCGGTTTTTCGGCTGCCTTTATTGGGCAAAAACTAGGGGTGGGCTTTGTTGATAAGTCAGATAGTTTATTAACTGATACTGCAATCACATTGCAAGTACCTACACAAAGCGATGATGAAATACCGCCTTACACTATTGCTACGGCACACCAAGCTGGTTGGATCTGGGATATTGCGCTCACAGAGCGAAGAGGAGTGGGGTTTGTTTATTCATCTAAGTATATGAGCGATGAGCAAGCACACGCTAAATTGCATCATTATTTAGGTAATAAATTTGAGCACTTAACGCCAAGAAAGATCCCGATGAAAGTAGGGCATAGAGAAAAAATGTGGCACAAAAACTGTGTCGCTATAGGCTTGTCACAAGGGTTTGTTGAGCCACTTGAAGCAACTGCCATCTTAATTGCAGACTTTTCTGCGGGGTTATTAGCAAAGCGTTTTCCGCGTACCCGAGATGACATTAACTTAGTTGCTGGTGATTACAATCAGCAGGTGAATTATGTATGGCAACAAACGTTCGATTTTATAAAAATGCATTACTGTATTTCGGATAGAACTGATTCAGCCTTTTGGCGTGATAACAAAAAAGCCGACCAGTTATCAGAAAAACTAAAAAATAACCTAGCACGCTGGCAGCGCTTTACACCAGTACGCGAAGACTTTGCCAGTAAGTTCGATTTATTCGACTTAGAAAACTACTTATATGTATTGTTTGGTATGCATTATGTACCCACTAAGCAGCAATATAAGCAGAGCGACAATCAACAAGTTGCTAAATTTAAACAGCAGCGCGTCAAGCAGTTATTAAATGAGCTACCTAAGCACAAAGAGCTGTTAAATAAAATAAAGAAATTTGGCTTACAGAAAAACTAACTTTATTAACTGAGCTGGCTAAAAAGGTATTAGTCAGCTTAGCTAATTCTAAAAAATGAAGAGATAGATAAACGACTGTTGCTTAGATCATTGCTGTACTTTTTGTGATTAAAAAGAGCTGCGCTGTGCAATAGGTTACTCTTATAAATTACGAGCCTATTTACCTTGGCTTCAATATCCACCACTTTTTCAAAAAGCCCTGTTGTTTCATTTAAATAGCCTTGATGAGTTGCGCTGTATTTTTCAGTATCAGCAATCATGTTATGCACGCTATTTTGGTTATCAGCTGTCACTTTAATAATATTCTCAGGCAGGTATTTGTATATGCCTGTGCCGCCCCATTCTTTAGGAGACAAATAATGCACTGCTGCAAATGTTTTATCATCCGTTGAATCAATATGTGGCATACGCTGCAAGGTATTTAATTCATTCGCATTTTGAGTAACTAATGAAAGCTTACAGCGGTGAAGATATAAATTATTTTCACCGCTTGTAATGATTTCTTGCTCTAAAAGTTCGTTAAGTAGCTGCTCACAAGCTCGGTAGTAAGGCGCAGGCATTTCATCTCGTTTTCCTGGGTAGAGTGTGCCATCGCTGCCTAAAGGCTGGAAATAGGCCGTTTTTGTAGCAAATTGATAAACTGGCGCAAGGCTGTGTAAAAAGTCATCAACAATAATGACAGTCTCATTAATTTCAGCAATGAAAACGCTGCTTACTTTATAGTCTTTATTTAATTGATAGCTTTCCATTGTTTGCCTCAGTCTCTCCATAATTGTTGAATATACTAACAAAAATAGTGGCTTATGCGTGATAATATTTACTTGCTTATAGCTTGTTTTTTCATCATTTGGGGTTGATTGGTAATGTAGGTAAATTTGTTAATTTATAATGTACAAACTGCCACAAAATTTTCACTTCCTTTTTGTTGCCAAAACCTATAGGCTTTGGGCACTAACAGCAAAAACATATTATAAAATTAATGGAGCAGTATCATGGCGGAGCAACAAGTACAGCCTTTACATAACGAAAAACATGCCAACACTAAAATTCAAAATGGCATCAACATTGAGTTCATGAAAACTCAGCACTTAGTACCTGTGGTTGCACACGAATTTGCACGCATCGCAAATGAATTCCCAATGGCATTTGTTAAAAACAACGAATCAGGTCAATTCCAAGCAGTTGCTTTATTTGGTCTAGAGCCAGGCGAGAACCTTTTCATTCAAGACGACAAATGGACAGCTGCATTTGCACCTATGTCTATGACTCGTTACCCACTAGGTCTTGTTAAGCACCCAGAAGCTGACCAATTTGGTATCGTAATCGACGAAGCAAGCCCACTTGTAAGCGAAGAAACAGGTAATGCACTTTTCGAAAACGGTGAAGAAACTGAGTACCTTAAGCGTCGTAAAGAAGCACTTGTTTCTTTCATCGAGTTCTCTCAGGTAACTGAAGCATTCACTAAGTACCTTGCAGACAAAGAACTACTAGTAGCTCAAACGCTAACTGTAGAAATCAAAGGTGAGAAAAAAGACATCAACGGTATCTACCTTGTTGATGAGAAAAAACTTAACTCACTAAGTGATGAAGAGTTCTTAGACCTTCGTAAGCGTGGCTACTTAGCACCTATCTACTCTTTCTTAACGTCTACTCACCAAGTAGCACGTTTAGCACGTTTAAAAGCAGCTCAAGCTTAATTTTAAACAGCTGAAAAAAAGCGCCATTTGGCGCTTTTTTTGTTTCTTTCGTCGGTTAAAGCTTGAAATGCAGCGCCTAATTATTCACATTGGGCTTACAAACTAAAATAAATATAAGTGCCCCTATGTTAAAAACATTACTCACCTCAGCCATTGCCCTTAGCGCATTATCATTTAGTACTTTAAGCCACAGTAGTGATCAACCTTTTGCTATCGCCATTCATGGTGGTGCAGGAACGATTGAAAAGAGCCGCTTCACGCCAGAGCAAGAAAAAGCTTACCGTGCAAAACTAAAAGAAGCCGTTGAAACAGGCTATGCCGTGCTTGAAAAGGGTGGTGAGAGCCTAGATGCTATCACTGCGGCAATTAATGTGCTGGAGAACTCGCCGTATTTCAACGCTGGTCGCGGTGCTGTATATACTTATGACGGGGCACATGAGCTTGACGCATCGATTATGGATGGTCGTACACGCCAAGCTGGAGCTGTTGCTGGGGTTAAACACATTGAAAACCCAATTAACTTGGCGCGCTTAGTGATGGAAAAATCAGTGCATGTTATGCTCAGCGGCCAAGGTGCTGAAGAGTTTGCAAAAACTCAAGGTATGCCGCTGGTTGAAAACAACCTATTTGATACTGAGCACCGTTATAAAGCGTTATTAAAAGCAAAAGAAAAGCTCGATAAACAAAAAGTAACTAGCAAAGACTACCAAGCTGCACACAAAGCCCTGCCGGTTAATTACAAAATGGGCACTGTCGGTGCAGTTGCACTTGATAAAAACGGTAATATCGCTGCAGGTACTTCTACAGGTGGTATGACAGCAAAACGTTTTGGTCGTGTAGGTGACTCACCAGTGATTGGTGCGGGGACCTTTGCTGAAAACGAATCATGTGCAGTATCTGCGACAGGCCATGGCGAGTACTTTATTCGCTACAATGTGGCAGCTGATATTTGTGCTCGCGTAAAATACCAAGGTAAAACTATTGTAGAAGCGGGGAACGAAGTGATCCACGATGTATTAATGCCTATAGGTGGCACAGGCGGTGTGATCATTATTGATGCTAAAGGTAACATTAGCTTGCCGTTTAACACCGCTGGTATGTACCGTGCGAGTAAATCAAATACATCACCAACGTATGTGGGTATTTTTAAAGACGAGTAATTATCTGTAACGGATCTTCAGACAATAAAAAACCGAGTTCACAACTCGGTTTTTTATTGTCACCAAAGTTATTGGCGATTAATTTTTACCTTGAAGGGTGTTTCATCTTGATTCGTTGAGCGATAAGGGTTGATATCTAAACCACCACGGCGTGTATAACGGGCATACACTTCTAACTCTTCGAGGTTTAACTGCTGCATTAAATCGCAGTAAATACGCTCTACACATTGCTCATGAAATTCGTTGTGAGTTCGAAATGAAATTAAATATTTTAATAAGGCTTCATTGCAAATCGCTTGGCCTTTATAACGAATAATCACACTCGCCCAATCAGGCTGTGAGGTGATCAAACAGTTCGATTTTAGTAAGTGACTGTGTAGGGTTTCTGAGACAATCTCATCACCATTATGGCGAAGTGAGCTTGCATCAATATCATAGCTGGTGATTTCGATATCCAGATCATCAATACATTCGCCCGGTAACGCTGAAAATGGCAAACAATTGAAATCATCTGCTTGGTATAAAGTAACGACCACCGGTGCATTAACTGCATCTGACAAGTCTTTGCTAAGCGCTTGATGTACGCCATCTAGCGTCTCAAAACGTGTTTGATTAAAGCTATTTAGGTACAGTTTGAATGACTTAGACTCAATGATATGGCTGCTCTGACAAGGAAATACAAACGTTGCCACAGCGACCATTGGCTTACCCTTGCTATTTAGCCACGATAATTCATAGCCAGTCCAAATATCTTGGCCTTTAAACGGTAAGTTATCTTCGCTAACACCTAATGCATCACGGTTTAATTTACGGGCAATAGGAAACAGTAAACTTGGTGTGTAGGTATCTACATACTCTGTGCTTTTACCAAGAACACTGTTTTTCAGTTCGGGTGAGTTGCTGTAATCTGTCATCTTTACACTTTTGTAGTTACAATGGCGGCATTATACCTAAAGCCAATGAGTTTCGCAGTATGTCTGTTTCTACAAAACTAGATAAGTTACATCAAGCATTTAGTGAAAAATGCCTCGAACGCACAGGAAAGCTTCCTGTTATTGAACATGATACAGCATGGCCAAGTCCATGTGAGCAGGGCGAAGTAGATGAGCAGGGGCTTATTCAGTGGTGTGCAGTTCCACAACAACCTGCTGGCAGTTTAGAAGACTTAGCCAAGGCACTAGAGTTATCGTTTCCTGAAGATTTAAGCCCATTGTTTGGTCATGTCTATGCGGGTAATTTGTTATTGAGTATTGATGATCATCACATTGAACTGCTACAAGCATGGAATGAAGATGATTTTAGCCGCTTACAGCAAAATATTACCGGTCACGTGTTAATGAAGCGCAAGCTAAAGCAGCCAGAAACCGTATTTATTGGTCTTACAGAGCAAGATGATCTACTGATCACTGTATTAGTCGAAAGCGGTGAGGTTTGCTTAGAGTATGTGGGTAAAAAACCACATCATGTGCTAGCGAATAGCATCAGTGAGTTTTTAGACAAAGTAACGGTGTAAATTTAATAAGTAAAAAGGGGCGGTTGCCCCTTTCGTGTATTTAGTTTTTGCCTTTTTAATTTATTGCCTTTATTAAGCTATTGAAAGTCCCACGAGATATTCGAAACAATGCCACAGGGCTCACAACGAAAATCAAATAAGCCAAACCATGGCTCTGGTAATTTCCACTCGCCATCGCAGCTTGGGCAGCGACGTTTAAGCTCTGACTCTTTGTCAACGCCGCCTACACGATATAAATAGTAATAAACCGGCTTCTTGGTTAGAAAACTAATACGTTTCGTGATATCGCGACCACGGCGGTATAAGTCACTCTTGATGCTAGTTAGCTCTTCAAGCGCAGGAAATTCACAACGGGTTGCACCATTGATCTGAATTTGATCGCACGCTTGCCAGTCTTCTTGCCATTTAATGAGTGTTTTGTAATCGCCATTGGCAATTGCTGGAATGCGAAATAACGGCACAGGCAAAAAGTCATCACCACAATAAAGCGGGCTACAGGTGTGCACGTAAGTAGTATACAAAATATAGCACGACGGATCATGACACATGTCTGCGCCATTTGAGTGAATGTCTTGGCCGACCACTTTAACTTTTGGTGCCAGTAAGCCTGCAGTGTTTAATTGCTCAATGCTATGTTTTACAAACGGGCTATGGTTGAGCGGATGCATCGCATCTTCGGTTGGGCACATTACACGAGTAATGAAAAATCCATCTTTTAAAACCGTTGGGAATTCATCACCAATTATTTGGCCGTTAAAACGAAGCGCATTCACTAGGCGGTTTATCGCCTGCTCAGCAAGCTCTAAGGTAGTATCTTGGTAGCAATCAAAAGTCAGATCGACAACAAACATTATTTTTTCTCAAGCAGTGCTAATAACCTATCTAATTTAGCTTCAATACGATCCAATTGACTTTCTTTTGGTGTACTCAGTTGTTCATTTGACGGGTTATTGATGAAATTATTAATTGAATCCGGATTGTTTTTATATTGGCTAACCGCAGCGATGATCACAGGCATCGGCATTGGTTGGGTTAGCTTACTTTTAGTTAAGGCAACTGTCGGGGTTTTACCTTCATCAAGAAGGGTTTTAATTGCATCAAATACAACGGCATTCATTTTTGTATAAACTCTTTTATAAAGACTAAAAAGCACCGCAGTATATGGGCTGCAGTGCGCGCGTATGGTAGCAATAATAGATGAGGAGTGAAATTACTTTCCTAATTTACGAGCTAAAAGAATGTTATTTAAGCTCGTAAATTAGGTCGCAGCCGTTACTGGCGTAACCTTGCGTCTAATTCATCAATCACCTCGCTCCAAGCACCATCTTCTGCAAGTGATTCTGCTAAAAAGTGTTGCTGAGCTTCATCCCAAAAAGGCGCTTCCTGCAATAGGGTTGTATCAGACAGTTGATGGGATGCTATAAAAGCATCTATTTCACTTTCTTTGCTCGGTAAACCAAGTTGTGCAAATAGGGTCGAAATATCATGTTTTGTCGTATCCATAGTTCTGCTCCTTGTGTATGGCGATAATTATTACTGCTTGAACTTAATGATGATGAACCGCAGTTTAACTTACGCTGAATTTGTCTTTAATCGCTGTTGGGTATATACCTTATAGTCTAGTACGAAAATAATAAAACAAATAAAAGGATGAGTATTTTGACAGTTGCTGAACCCGAAACCTTAAGTGTGCAATACCTGAGTGCTGAAGATATCAGCACTGCCGCAAGCCTTATTTATCAAGCCTATCATGATGATCCCGTTCTTCAGAATGTATTAGGTTTTCAACAAGATAACCCAAGTAAATATGAAACTAAATTACGTGCTTTAGTACGTGAAGAGCTAGCAAGTTTCTGGCAAGAAAAGCAGCCTCTAATAGGTCTTTACTCACAAAGTAGATTAAAAGCCATTGCCTGTGTATTTGATTCGGCAAGTGAACTGCAAGCTGAACGATACTGGCATTGGCGCTTAAAACTGATGCTTAGTGCGGGTTACTTGCAAACCAATCAGCTTATAGAAAAAGAGCGCACTATTCGTGAAGCGCTCTCGAGTAAAGGCCATTATCTGTTTTTAGCCTTTATAGCCGTTGACCCACATTTTCAGGGGCAAGGTTTAGGCAGATATCTGCTACGAGGGCTTGATGATTTAGTTGAGTCAAGCAATCAAGCAAGTGGTTTAGCCGTATTTGTTACTCGCTCTGAACAGCGCGAATTCTTTAGCTCTGAAGGGTTTGAAGTGTTCAAAGCCTTGAGCTTTAACCAAGTTGAAGGTGACTTGATGTTCAAAGCAGCAAATTGACAAAAGGACGTTTTGGAAATAGCAATGTGAGATAAATCTCACATTGCTGTGCGTTTTATCAGTTTAATGCCTTTAAATTTGTACCCATAATTGCTTATTGTGATGATTTTAAAGGATTTATTGTTTTTGTCATTTTTGTGACTTAGAAAAAATTACTTTTTATGCCTACCAAGATATCCGCATTTCTCTAAACTTAATCATGTCAAGAAGACGCAGGTTCAACGATTGAACTGATGCCAAGGATTAGGATTATGGCAACAAAGCAAGAAGCTTAGCAGGAAGCAAAGGGACAAGAGCTAGGGAAGCAAGGAAGAACGAGGACACTGCCAGGATGCAGTACAATCGCGGAGCGATTGAAAAGGACTGACCAAAGGATGATTTTAGCAGGAAGCTAAAGGAGCGTTTGGAAAACGAAGTGGATAGCCATTGACGGCAAGAGGACGGCACTAGGATGTGTTAAATGTTACATGAAGTAGCATGGTGGGTGTATCGGATGTATACCCGTTCAGGGGAAAGATAAAAAGGCAGCTTCGGCATAAGTAAGGATACTTAATCATGGAAGTAGCAAGATTGGGGCGTGGCTATTAGCTACGCCTTAGTTCTTTCTGGAGGTTGCACTTCTCGCACTTGCAATTATTCTTGTATAACTCGCAACTCGCAACTTGTAACTTAAATCTTATGCGGCGGTATTACTACGCTTTTAAGTAATTCGTTTTCCATGATCAAAACGCCTTGATACACGTTTTGTCCATCACTAGAAAACTCAAAAATAAATTCGCTTTTTATACCTGGTTTACCGTTTTTTAAAATGCCAAGTCGGCGCTTATTGCAAGCAACACTCATCAATTGCACATTTAATTGCTCAATTTGTCTTTGTGCATGAAGATTAGCTGCTTCGGCCACTTTTCTGTTTAACCAAAAAAAGTAGATGATGCTGCCAATGATGATGAGTGTCCACAAGCCTGCCATTTACGAAAATAACCTTCCAATTGCTCGAGCGAGTGTTTCGCTACGATTTTCTTTTCTTAATAAACCTAGTAGGTGAGGGCGAATACTAGGAATTGCAACTAAATCGGTGAAAATACTCACAAACAGTTGTTCAATTTCAGTGTGGTGTGCACAGCAATCCATAAACACGTGTAAGCGTTCTGGGTCTTCAAGTGTGCTAAAACAGCGCCCCGCAATCGTTAGTAGTACATCTGACTGGGTGTTCATATCAGAGCGTAATACAGTATCAACAAGTTGCGCAGTTAAACCTTGTGCTGGTGTTTTTGATAAGCTTCTAAGAGCTGCGACAAGGGCGATGTCGTCTTTATTCTCTATGGCGTTTAAACCATAGGCTAACAATTGCTCTGCAAACACGGGTTCGATTGCAACATGTTCAAGCATTGCACTTAGCGGCTGTAATACTTCGACTGGTAATTGCCCCCAAGCGGCTTGTAGATTTGCTAAATTGTTGTCGTTATCTAAACGCATCGCAAAGTCTGCAATACCTTGTACTGCAACACTTTGCCAATTATCAAAACCGAGTTTGCCTGAAAAATACAGCTGCGCATATTCGTAATACTGTGAAGCACTTTGTTTAAGTAAACATTTAACCTGTGCATTAAATGCTGCTAGCTTGTTGGCGTTTGGCGTAAATACATACGGGTTGTTGTCTAATTTGCCTTCGGCATTTTCACCGGTAATTTCTGTACCAAGCGCTTCAATTACCATATTTGCGAAATGATCGCGGCTTGCGCTTACAAGACGGCTTTGCTCATCTAGGGGGAATTTTAAAAACCATACATAAGGTTCTTTAGACGCTTTTACATCCCAAAATTGAATAGCAAGCCAAGCATGACCAGCAAGCGGGTAAGGGTAAGGGATTTTTGTTTCTTCAATGGCAATAAATTGTTTTTTGTCTAATTTCGTGATGTGTCTGCCAATATCGAAGGCACGCCAAGTGGTGCCTGCTGCATCCAGAAGTTGCCCTAAAGTGGCGATCTGCTCAGTCATAAAATCTCAATTACCGTTTTTAATCTATATCAGCCGTGAATTATACGCCATACCATGGCGCCTTGGAACAGGGTATACTAAGCACAAAGGTATTAAGAGTTTTACAATGCATCAACAGACTTTGGCGCTGCTGCGCGAATTAGAATCCACATTACAACGCCATTCACTTTGGCAAACAACACCGATTGACCCAAGTGCACTCAATTCTAGTGTGCCGTTTTGTCATGACACCATGGCTTTTGAGCAATGGCTGCAATTTGTTTTTCTTGAAAAAATGCATACCCTCATTGCACATGCCCAGCCTTTACCCCGTAATTTTGCAATTGCACCTATGGCTGAAATGATGCTGGCACAACACAGCGGCGGTAATGATGTGATTAACGTTTTACAAAAACTCGATCAACTTTTGAGTGATAACTAAGATGCAAGAGAGTGTTAAGCCACAATTTGATGAGTTATCGATTCTGTACCGCGATGAAAATTACATTGCGATTGATAAACCATCCGGTTTATTGGTTCACCGTTCGTTTTTAGACAAACACGAAACCCAATTTGCAATGCAAATGCTGCGTGACCAAATAGGCCAACATGTGTTTCCTGTACATCGTTTAGATAGACCAACCTCAGGCGTGTTACTGTTTGCGTTAAGCTCAGAAGCAGCCCGTGACATGAACCAGTTGTTTATTGATGGGCAAATTGAAAAACGTTACTTAGCTTTAGTAAGAGGCTTTTTAAACGAATCAATCTTCTTAGATAAACCTTTAAAAGAAGAGCTTGATAAAATTGCCGATAAGTTTGCTGATCAAAATAAAGCACCGCAAGAAGCACAAACGCAATTTCATTGCCTGCACCAAGCAAGCTTGCCTATTCCAATTGGTAAATACCCAACAGTTCGTTACTCGCTGGTGGAGTGTTTTCCAAAAACTGGCCGCAAACATCAAATTCGTCGTCATTTAAAACATTTATCATTGCCAATTATTGGTGATGTAAATCATGGTGATAATCAGCATAATCAATTTTTTAGAGAGCATTTTAAACTTCGTCGGTTAATGTTATTTGCCTCTGAATTAAAGTTTGTGCACCCTTATAGCAAGCAACCAATAACAATTAGAGCGCCTTTAGGCGATGCAATGTTAACGATTTGCCAGCAACTTGGCTGGCCAACAGAAGAAAAGGATTATTATGGCAACCATTAGTATTTTTGTCGGCAGTGTTTACGGCGGTGCTGAGCGTTTAAGCGAACAAGTTATTGAAGTCATTGAAAAGTCTGAGCATCAAGCGCAATTAGTTGAAAATGGCACGGTTGATGACATGCTGGCTGCGTCACATATTTTAGTGATCACTTCAACGACGGGTCAGGGCGATATTCCTGACAATTTAATCGCTTTATATAGCCAATTAAATGATCAATTTCCTATGTTAACAGGCAAGCAATACGGCATTATTGCTATGGGCGACCGCAGCTATGGCGATACGTTTTGTGGTGCAGGTCGCAGTTTTGATGAGCTGTTTCGCGATTTACAGGCAAAACCTGTTGGTCATCGTTTAGAAATTGATGCCTGTGAAGATTTTGAGCCTTGGCCTGTTACTGAGCCATGGTTAAATGAATGGCTGACAAAAATTAGTTAATGCCTCCTATCAGCTAGTGTCTCTTAAAAGTGCTGATTGAATAAGCAATTGGTACTTTCCCCTTGGTTTTTCGAGTACAGAATCTGTGACCTTGGTGATATACTTAACCATCATTTTATGAGGCTGTTATGATTTCAAAAAACCAACTGAAACTAATTCGTGCATTAGGTCAAAAGAAATACCGTAAGCAATATAACCAGTACCTTGTCCAAGGCGAAAAAAATGTACTTGAATTACTAAACAGTGGTTTAAGTATTGCTCATATATTTGCGACTCCTGCATTTATTTCTGCGCATCAATCAGCACTTGCAGCCCATCAAGTCATTGAAGCAGATGAAGACAGCCTTACCAAAGCTAGTACGCTTGTTAGTAACAACGCCGCAATTGCTGTTGTTGATATGCCAAGTGAGCAAGCATTACCAACATCGGGACTTATTTTAGCCCTTGATGGCGTGTCGGATCCGGGGAATTTAGGAACGATTATTCGTGTTGCTGATTGGTATGGTATAAAGCATATTGTTACCAGCAAAGACAGTGCGGATGCTTATAACCCGAAAACTATTAGCGCCACAATGGGTTCATTTGCTCGCGTGTGTGTCTCACAAACTGATTTAACCAGTTACTTACCAAGCCTAAACCTCCCAGTGTATGGTGCATTTTTAGAAGGTGAGAACATCCACAAAACTGCTCTTAAACAAGATGCCGTATTACTAATGGGCAGTGAATCTCATGGTATACGTACTGATTGCGAAAGCTTAGTTACTGATAAAATAACCATTCCGGCTTATGGTCAAGCAGAATCGCTCAATGTAGCGATGGCAACGGGTATTATTTTAGATAATTTTAAGCGCCACGCTTAACCTTTTACCCTAAAATGGGTTAAATTGAAGAATAACAATAAAAATCGGTAAAACAATTAGATGCGCTTAAGCACCATAAAATTAGCGGGTTTCAAATCGTTTGTTGAACCCACTAAGATCCCATTTCCTGATCAGATGACGTGTGTTGTCGGCCCGAACGGCTGTGGCAAATCAAATGTCATCGATGCAGTGCGTTGGGTGCTCGGTGAAAGCTCAGCTAAAAACTTACGTGGCGATGCCATGACCGATGTTATTTTTAACGGCTCAACTAATCGAAAACCTATTTCACAAGCCTCTGTTGAGTTGGTGTTTGATAACACCAGTGGCCATTTACCGAATACCTTTGCTGATCGAAACCAAGTGGCGATCAAACGTTTAGTGACTCGAGATGGCCAGTCAATTTATTTTCTAAATGGCAGCAAATGCCGTAAGCGTGATATTACCGATATCTTTCTAGGCACAGGTCTTGGCCCGCGCAGCTATGCAATTATTGAGCAGGGCATGATCTCGCGTTTAATTGAGAGTAAACCGGCTGATTTACGTGTTTTTTTAGAAGAAGCTGCGGGGGTTTCAAAATACAAAGAGCGTCGTCGTGAAACGCAAACCCGCATTAAAAGCACCCGCGAAAACCTTGAGCGACTGCTTGATGTAAGGCAGGAGTTGCAAACACAGCTCGATAAACTTGCAGTGCAATCAGTCGATGCAAAAAAATACCGAGAGCTAAAAGCCACTGAGCGCACCTTAAAAGGGCAAATTGCGGTTTTAAAGTGGCAGAAGTTACACCAACAACAAATTGATAAAGCTGAGCAAATTAATAAACTTAAAGAGCAAATCCAGTTCTTTAGAGAAGCGCACTCTGGCCACGATGATGTTTTAGCAAGCCTTGAAAATCAAGTGCAGCTTGAGCAGCAAAAACTGCAAGACGCACAGCAGGCTCAGCATCAAACACACACTGATTTAACCCGCAAAGAGCAGCAACAGATCAGCTTAAAGCAGCAACAGCAAACACTTAGTCAAAACCTCATCAAACAGCAACAACTGCAGTTACAAAATAAAGAGCTGCAAGAAGAGCAACACGCCTCAGCCGCCATTTTACAAGAGCAGCTACAAGAAGCGATTGAGCAAAGTTTACTGTGCGCTGAGCAAGTTGCAGAGGTTGAAGAACAAGTCGCACAGCAACAGCAACAAACGCAAAGCGCCAATGAGCAATATCAAAGCACCTTACAGAAAAGCCAAGCTCATAGCAGTGATATTAATGTTGCAAAGAATCAACAGGCTCACTTTGCCCAGACTGTTGCGCAACTCGAGTCTCAGCAGGCACAACTTGCCGCTGAAATTAATGAACTTGAAGCGACTCCAGTTGCAGCGCAAATTGCAGAGCAACAACAGCAAATTCAATCACTGACGAAAGAGCTTGCGCAGCAACAAAGTGCGCTGAATAAGCTCACTCAAAATCTAGAACAAGCGGATAAAGAGCAACAGCACTTAGAGCAGGACTTAAAGCGGGTTCAGCAGCACAGTAATGAAAATAGAGCCAGCATAGCTGCGCTTAATTCTGTGTTATCAGAGCAAACCAACAGCGAGAGTGTCTCTCTATTGGCGCAGTTAAAGGTGGCTTCTGGCTTTGAGCCGCTAATTGAACAAGCCCTACTTGGCCTTGAGCATCTAAAGGTCAGTCAACATAAAGAGCCTAACAGTGTTTGGCCTGCATCTGATGATGAGTTACCAAAAGAGTCATTAGCTAATTATATCGAATCGGGTGCTTACCCTGATTTATTAGCACGGTTTGCATTTCAACCTTGTTTTGATGACGCTATTTTGGCGGATACATATTGGCTGGCTGTGATTGATGAAGAGGGCTGTATGCATGGTCGTAACTTTCATACCGATGCCAATAAAGACGCCGACAATTCTTTGCTTTTAAAGCATGCTCAGCTAAGTGATGCTCAGCAGTTAGATGAAGAACTCAACGAGCAATTAGAAACTAAGCAGCAATTGCTAAATGAGCATCTAGCTCACAAGAAAACACTTATCGCCGACAAAGAGCAATACAGAGAACGAATTCACCAAGCAGCTCAGCAGATTGCATCGGCCAGCACTCGACGCGATATGTTATTAGAGCAGCAAACCCAGTGGCAAAACCAGCTTGTTAAGTTGCAACAGCGTCAAACCTTACTCGCTGAGCAAAAGCAAAATGCTGACCAACAGCAACAAACTCAGCAGTGTTTACTTGAACAACTGTTAGAGCAGCAATTAGAACTTGAAACTGAGTTAGAGCAAGCAAAACACCTACAAGCTGAGGCAAATAACCGCTACCGCCAAGTGGCTTCTATGCTTGAGCAATATAAAACGCAAGCACATCAAGCAAATTTGGCTGAACAAAAGGCTCGCAGTGAATGTCAACTTAGCGAAACCAAACTACAGCATGCTAATGCCGCCCAAAGTGCTGCCAGTGAAGCTGTATTAGAGCTCAACGAGCAACTAGAAGAATTAGTGATTCCGCTTGAAGAAGTAGCAGAGCAAATTATGCTATTGCTTGAAAAGCATCAACAAAGTGACGTTGAGCTGAAAAACTTGCAAGCGGCCTTGAGTCAAGCTAAAAAGGAGCTTGCTGATAAGCAAACAGCGTTGAAATCATCGCAATCTGAGTTGGTGGCGTTACAAGAGCAGTTGCAAGCATTAGCATTGGATGAGCAAAGTTTAATCGTGAAGGCGCAAGCTGCGTTAGAGCCACTTGAAGAACTGGAACAAAATTTAAAAACAGTACTTGAAGAACTGCCTGACAATGCCAATTTAAATAGCATGCAAACGAGGCTTACAAAAACCACGCAAGCATTAAATGAACTTGGCGCTGTGAACTTAGCGGCAATAGATGAGTTTGAGCAGGCTAAACAGCGCAGCGATTATTTAAATCAGCAGCTTGATGACTTAACACAAGCATTAAATACCCTTGAAGGGGCGATTCAAAAAATCGACCGAGAAACAAAAAATCGTTTCAAGGCGACCTTTGAACAAGTAAATACAGACTTTGGGGAGTTATTCCCAAAAGTGTTTGGTGGCGGTAGTGCTTACCTTGAATTGACCAGTGATGATCTACTTGAAAGTGGGGTGAGCATCATGGCAAGGCCACCAGGCAAGAAAAATTCGACAATTCACCTGCTTAGTGGTGGAGAAAAAGCGCTGACCGCATTATCATTGGTGTTTTCAATATTCAGGCTCAATCCAGCTCCATTCTGTATGCTAGATGAAGTGGATGCGCCATTGGATGATGCGAATGTGGGTCGTTTTTGCCGTTTGGTAGAAGAGATGTCACAATCAGTACAATTTATTTATATCAGTCATAACAAGATTGCTATGGAAATGGCAGGCAGATTGACCGGTGTAACTATGGCTGAACCAGGTGTATCACGTATGGTCGCTGTAGATATAGAACAAGCTGTGCAAATGGCACATGCATAAAATTTAGGCATATCAAATAATAAAGGTGAGGGGATGGCCGAAGAATTAAGATGGGCTTTAATCGTAATCAGTGTATTTGTCATTGGTGGTTTATTAATTCACGGCTTATGGTCGGTGCGTAAAAAGGACAGCCCAGATACGCCTTCAGTTGAACGGGTTGAACCGAACGAAACAACCAGCGAGGTTCAAGAGCCTGCGACTGTAAAACCGCAGGAGCGTGATGAGCCAGAGTTTGGTGATTTAAGCTTTTCAGCAGAAAGTCACGACGAGCCGTCTGTTTCAGAACAGGTTGTTGAAGAGCCTGAAGCTGAGCAACAAGAAGTTGAAGAAGAACCTGCTGATGCACAAGCTCCAACCGATTTTATTATCGTGCATTTACAAATGCCAGAAGGTTTAACAATGGATGGCAGCCAATTATTGCCAGCTGTTAATATGTTAGGCTTTAAGTATTCTGAAGAAGGTTTCTTTAACCGTCATTTAGACCCAGCTGGCACAGGCCCGGTGTTATTCCGTTTAGTGAATATGTACAACCCAGGCACGTTCGATATTGATAATATGGAACAGTTTAGTACGGCAGGTGTTAGCTTATTTATGACCTTACCATGTGATGGCGACGGTCTAAGTGCATTCAACATGTTGCACAGTGCAGCTAAAAAGCTAGCCGATGAATTTGGTGCAACGATTTTAGATAGCAACCGTGAAGAAATGACGGTTGAAAGCGTTCGTGAGTATGTTGAGAAAGTTCGCAGCTTTTCATCGTAATCGCACACACAGAGTATAAGTATTAGGCCACTTGGCGTTAAGTCGTCTAAGTGGCTTTTTTATGTAGATTTTTGAGGTTTTCATGTCCAGCCCTATCTTTGAGCAAATTAGCCAACTTCGTGCCCAGTTAGAAGAGCATAACCATAATTATTATGTGCTGGATGCACCTAGCATTCCTGATGCTGAATATGACCGTTTAATGCGCGAATTAAGCGCCCTTGAGCAAGCTAATCCTGAGTTTCAAAGCCCTGACTCACCAAGCCAGAAAGTCGGTGGCGCCGCACTTGATAAGTTTGAGCAAGTTACTCACCAAGTGCCAATGCTGTCACTTGATAATGCGTTTTCAGAAGAAGAGTTTGCCGCCTTTAACCGCCGTATCAAAGAGCGTCTAATGGACAACAATGAGCTGACTTTTTGTTGTGAGCCAAAGCTTGATGGTTTAGCGGTATCGATTATTTATCGTGATGGTGTTTTAGTTCAAGCAGCCACCCGTGGCGATGGTATGGTGGGTGAAAACATCACTCAAAACGTGAAAACAATTCGTAATGTGCCGCTTAAGTTACGTGGCGATGACTTCCCAGCAGAGCTTGAAGTGCGCGGTGAAGTATTTATGGATAGCGCCGGTTTTGCCAAACTAAACAGTGAAGCCGAAAAACGTGGCGACAAAGTGTTTGTTAACCCACGTAATGCTGCGGCTGGTAGCTTACGTCAGCTTGACTCTAAAGTAACAGCAAAGCGTCCACTGATGTTTTATGCCTACAGCACTGGGCTTGTTGCCGATGGGCAGTTACCAGAAGATCATTACCAACAGCTAGCTAAACTCACCGATTGGGGTTTACCACTTTGCCCAGAAACAAAACTGGTTGAAGGTCAGCAAGCTGCACTTGATTACTACCAAGATATCTTGACGCGTCGAAGTAGCCTTGCCTACGAAATTGACGGTGTGGTTATTAAAGTAAATGACAAAAAACGACAAGAGCGTTTAGGCTTTGTGGCACGAGCACCACGCTGGGCAATTGCTTTTAAATTCCCGGCGCAAGAAGAAATCACCCAATTACTTGATGTTGAGTTTCAGGTAGGGCGCACTGGCGCAATCACCCCTGTAGCACGATTAGAGCCGGTATTTGTAGGTGGCGTAACGGTATCTAATGCAACACTTCACAACGGCGATGAAATTGCCCGTTTAGGCGTTAAAATTGGCGATACCGTGATTATACGTCGTGCGGGTGATGTTATTCCACAAATAACCCAAGTGGTCCTTGAACGTCGCCCTGACGATGCAAAAGACATTGAATTTCCAGCTACTTGCCCAATTTGTGACTCACATGTGGAGCGCATTGAAGGTGAAGCGGTTGCCCGTTGTACGGGTGGCTTAGTGTGCCAAGCGCAGCGTAAGCAAGCAATTAAACATTTTGCGTCACGTAAAGCACTTGATGTTGATGGCTTAGGCGACAAAATTGTTGACCAACTAGTTGACCGTGAACTGATCAAAACGCCTGCTGATTTATTTATCCTTAAACAAGGGCATTTTGAATCACTAGAGCGAATGGGTCCAAAGTCAGCTAAGAACTTAGTTAATGCACTACAAGATGCGAAACAAACAACCTTAGCTAAATTCCTATATTCGTTAGGTATTCGTGAAGTCGGTGAAGCAACCGCGCAAAACTTAGCAAACCATTTTTTAACTCTAGAAAAAATCACTCAAGCAAGCGTTGATGCGTTAACTGAAGTAAGTGACGTAGGTGAGATCGTTGCTAAGCATGTACGTGGCTTCTTTAGCGAAGAGCACAATATGGCAGTTGTAAATGCGTTAGTTGAGCAAGGTATTCACTGGCCAGAATTAACAGCACCGAGCGCCGATGCGCAGCCATTAGCTGGCTTAACTTACGTACTGACCGGCACATTGAGTGAGCTTAATCGTAATGATGCAAAAGCACGTTTACAAGCGTTAGGTGCAAAAGTGTCGGGTAGTGTATCGGCTAAAACAGATGCACTGATTGCGGGTGAAAAAGCAGGCTCAAAATTAACCAAAGCACAAGACTTAGGCATTGATGTGTTAACTGAGGCTGACCTCATTGCACTTTTAAGTGAGCACAATGGATAGTCTATTGCAGGCATTGTCGTCAGTTGCTTTAACAATTGGCAACTGGCTGCAACCACACCTTTACAATATTTCATTATTGCTGGTGGTGTGTTTTATATCCTTGTATGCAAACGATATTATTAAAGTGACCAAGCGCTTTGTCGTGCGTCGTCACTTTATTATTCGCGTGCTTTGCTTTGTGTTGGTTACTGGGTTTGGTATGGGCTTACTTGTGGTGTTTGTAACTCCATTTTTAAGTAAGTTGCTACTGCTACTCGGTGTTAAATGGCTGGCGCTTACACTTACAGCTGCGTTTTTTGTACTTGGCATCATTGCCGATAAGAAGAACCAAATATGAATCGCTACGGTCCAGAATACTGGGATAAACACGGCGCTTATCGAACCCCAGTAGCGTTTCATTTAACTTTGTTAGTGTTGTTACGCAGTTACTTTATATGGATTATGGCGGCGCTGAGTCGGCGCCCTGATTTAGATATCATGTCGCTGTTTTTTAAATCGAAAAGCGATTTCTTTACAGCCATTGCCATTGCGGCAATCGCCTTATTACCGGCGGTGATCTTTTGTTTACGCCGACCTCAAGAAAATGCTGAAAGTGCGAAACGTCTCGCATCTATATGGCGTTTTATGCGCTGGCCATTAATTTTGTGTGCCATCACAGATTTAAGTTGGTTAACCTATCAGGCTGCGCACAGTCACTATCAGTTTTCGTTTTTCTTAGCGTGTCAAATGGTGCTGGTGTTATGGGTACTGTTATATTTATTAAAAAGCAGATATCTGTCGGTCTTTTTTAATGATTGGCCAGATCCAATTGAAAAGAAATAGGGCTGCAATATGTTGGCAATTAATAATCTTTTAGCAAAAATTTCACTCACTATCGCGCTGGTATTAATTGCTTTGTGGGTATTTACGCCACTTTGGCACAGTGCTGCATTTTCGTTGTTTGTGATGTTATGGGGCTTTATTACTTTATCAAGCCTTTATCGGGTAACTCCGTTATTTGTAGCGCGTAATCCCATTACTGATTTACTAAAGCGTGATGTAAATCAGCTAGCGCTGATAAGTCTGGCTGGTTTATTCGATTTTAAACGCAAAGCTGAGTTTGTATTAATTGGCCAAATTAAGCAGATTGAAATCGGCGAAGGGATAATCCATGTAACTGATGTCAATGACCAGTTGATAACAGCCGTATTAAGTGTTAACAGCAGCCAAATAAATAGTCATTTAGCACAGCTACTTTCTGAGCGTGAACGTGCACAAATAGATATCAGGTTACAAACACAGTAATTACTAGACGCACGTTGCTTGCCCTTAGTAGTGCTTGTGATGTACTGTGCAATTGTTGTATTCAACCCTGAGGGAGCATTATGTTAACTTGGCAAGATATTTTAGAGTTTGCCCATAACGGTAACCCAACACCTTCACGTCGAGTCGAAAAATCGCCATCTGAATGGCAAGCTGAGCTCGAACAAGATGCATTCTATGTAACCCGCTTAAAAGGCACCGAACGTCCGCATAGCTCTGATTCATGTACGATATTTGAACCAGGTCAATATGCGTGTGTGTGTTGTGACAACTTACTTTTTGATGGCGATGAAAAGTTCGATAGTGGCACAGGCTGGCCGTCATTTACCCAGCCTAGCAGTGTTGAAAGCATTGCCTATATCGCGGACTCTAGCCATGGTATGCAGCGCATTGAAGCCGTATGTAATGTTTGCGATGCACATTTAGGACATGTATTTCCTGATGGTCCACCGCCAAGTGGCTTACGCTATTGCATGAATGCTATAGCGATGAAAAAACGCGACTAATGCGTGTTTAATCTCTATCTAATCATTACCTAATCTAAGTATTGAGCAATGATAAAAATAAGGTGCTCACGGTGAATTGGCTTACTGATTATGTAGTCTGTCAAAATACTTGATTGCGCCTTATCATCTTTTAATACCGATGCTGTAACCGCAATGATTGGAATATGCTTGAAGCGATCATCACTACGAATTAACTGACTTGCTTCTAATCCGCCCATCACCGGCATTTTTAAATCCATGATGATTAAATCAGGCTGATGCTGCTCAATTTTTTTGAGGGCATCTTCACCATTGATAGCCGTGTCTACGGTAAAGCTCCAGCGCGATAAGAAGGACTCTAAATAGTCACGGTTGTAGGGAATATCATCAACAATCAAAATGCGAGCAGGATTAAAGTGGTAGCTCGAAATAGCGGGGTAGTTACGATGTTTCACTTCATTTTTAGATTCAGCTAATTCAATATTTGGTAACGACACGATAAACTCACTGCCTTTATCTTTATCGCTGATCACCGATAACTCACCACCCATTAGCTTGATAAAACGCAGTGAAATCGCAAGACCTAACCCCGTTCCACCAAACTCAGAACTACGTTGGCCTTGTACTTGTTCAAAATCATTAAAAATAAGATCTTGTTGATCTTTAGGAATACCCTTACCTGTGTCTGTGACATGAATTTTGATATCAATATTGCTGTTGTCATCGTGTGCTTTAAAATCAAAATACACTTTAACACTGCCTTGTGCTGTGAACTTAATAGCATTACTGATTAAGTTGGTTAGTACTTGGCGAACTTTATTGCTATCAAGTAACACTGGAGTTGTTAACTCAGGGTGAGAGGTTATTTGTAAATCGAGATCTTTTTGCGCACTGAGCTGTAAAAACATCATATTAAGCTCATGGCACATTTTAGGGATTTCTACACGCTCAATATCGAGTTGCATTTTACCAGCATCGATTTTTGATAAATCGAGAATGTCATTCAAAACATTAAGCAGTGAATTTCCAGAGATTGATATTGCTTCTAAATAACGACGCTTATTTTTATCTGTTTCGCTATCTTGTAGTAATTGGCTAAAACCTAGCACTGCATTGAGCGGAGTTCTTAACTCATGTGACATATTAGCTAAAAAGCGACTTTTGGCCTGATTTGATTGCTCAGCTTGTTCTTTAGCATCAAGGTACTCTTGAGTGCGCTTTGCAACCGTGTCTTCAAGCAAACTATGTTGTTCATGCATGCTGTTGATCTGCTGTCTAACCGCAGCGCGCATCATTTTAAAGCCACTGGCGAGAGTACCTATTTCATCTTGGCTTTTTATATTAATAGGGCAGTTTAAATCACCCGTGGTCACAGCATGAGAAAACTCTACGAGCTGATCAATGGGCTGTAAAATAATACGGCGAATAATGATATAGGCGATGATAAGTGCGGTTAACAGGTAAATAGCAAACAGCGAAACCGCATTACTAATAATCGATTTAGTCTTTAACGCTAAGTCTTTATCTGAAAAGCTTACGATAACGTAACCGATGTTTTCCCCCTGAAAATTGCTAATTGGCACAGCAACAGCATATTGCTGATCCATGGCTACAATGGCATTTTGCTCAGGGTTGAGCTGTTTTAGCAGCACTTGGTTAGTTTCTAGGGTATCTACTTTACTGTTATCCGGGTGGGCGGCGATAAAGTTATTTTGGTCGATAAAGTAAATCGTCTTTAAATCATCAAAGGTATTATTTTTTAAAATGTTCTTTAATGTAATACCCTGAATTTTAAGCACCCAACTTCCCACGGTATTGTCTTGTGTGAGGCTGTTTATTTCTGACAACATGGGCGAGACAATCGCATCGGCTTTTTCACTCATGTTCAAAAGTGTTTGCTCTTTAAGCTCCATTACATGCAACGACGTACTTGCCCCTAAAATAAGGGTAATGGTAAAGCCAATGATCATTAAAATTTTGTGGGCAATACTAATTCTCATTGCTCAATATTACTCCGTACTTTTAATGCTTGCATATTAGCGTTGATTTTTGCGTCTGTGCTTTTGATTGATTGTTTTATATCTGCACCATAGAAAATTTGGCTAAAGGTTTGCGAAATAATTTCGCCAATAACCGGAAACTCGACCATGCCAGCCTGAAGGCGATCAGGCGTTGCATGCTCAAACACCCATAACATGGCTTTATTAAAGCCAGGTTTGTTTACTAGAGTAAACAGCTTCTCGTGCCACACTTTTTGTCTAGGCGGTGAGCCACCTGTACTAAGTAGTGCGGCGGTCTGCTCACTGGTTGCCCATTGAATAAATAACCATGCAGCATCTTTGTTAGTTGATTTGCTATTAATTGCAAATGCCCATGCCCAAGGAGATGTTTCTCTGGCGATTGGACCAGCAGGCAAGGGGGCTGCTTCCCATTTATTCCAAATATCTGACTCTTCGGCGGTATCTATTTCATTATAAAAATGAGAAGCCAAAAAGGCCGAGGCAAGGCGGCCTTCTTTAAACAGGCGACGAATTTCATAAAAATGCAGTAAGCGGCTGTTATCTGGATTGCCGAACCCTGTTACTAGGTCGCGATACACTTGTAGGCTTTGTGCCGTTTCAGGGCTATTAAAAACTGACTGGCCCTGCGCGTCGATAACTTCAGCGCCATAAGCACGCATAACAGGTAATACAGTCCAAGTGTTTAATCCTGCACCGGGCAATGTCCGTGAGGCAAATGCATGCATACCATTTAAAGAAGGGGTGCGGTCGATTTCCCGTTGTAACTTAACCTTGGTTGCTTGTAGTTGCTCGTAGGTATCTGGAACTGCTAAGTTAAAACGTTCGAAAAGATCTTTGCGATAAAAATAAATCGGCGCAGAAAAATCAAATGGTAACGAATATAGCGTGTTATCAATTTTACAAAGCGCTAGGCTACGCTCACTAATGTCTTCTAACTGATACCAAGTTTTGTCTGTCAGTTTTGGGTTATCAATGTAAGGCTGCAAGGGCTCAATCCAGCCTTGGCTTTGCGCTTCACCTAAAAAGGTAATCCCCATCGGCAGTACATCATAAAGCCCTGAAGCCTCGCTTAAATCTTGATGGCGACGAACACGCATTTGTGATTGTTCTAAAGCATGAAAGCCAACAGAAATCCCTGTTAGCTGCTCAAATAAAGGAATGTAGGGTTTTAACGCCATAAATGCAGGCTGCTCATCAGCCAAAATATTGATATGGCTACCTGCTTTACTTTGCCAATTGATACTGGCTTGTTGCCAATGTTGTAATGTTGCTGAGGCAAAGCTGTATTGGCAAAAGATTAAAAGCGCAACGCTTAGGAGGGGCTTTTTAAATTTAAACAAAGAAAATGCCATACTCGATTACTCAGCAAGCTTAATTTTTAACTTTGCAGCCAAGGCTTTAATTTTTTCAAAGCGGATTGCTTGTTCATCTTCTAATGTTTGCGCATCTAGCAAGGCAAAACATTTTTTCGCGAGCGCTAAATTAAATGATTGGCCTTGGTTATTTGTATCGAATAAACATTGCAGTAGGTTTAAAGCGATGCTGGCATTTTTAGGCATGATCCTAAATGCTTGGGTGAAGGCTTCAAGTGCCGTATTGAGCTGACCTTTATTAAATTGTGTTACAGCGTGATTATTGAGCTCTTTCGGACCGAGCTTGATATCTCGTCGTTCAGTTTGTTGTTGTTGAATATAACGTAAATACACCGGATCGCTAACTGATGGGTGGCGTTCACAGTGAGTGATAATTTGGTTAAATAGCATCTGTGCTTTGTGGTGAAAACCAAGCTCATGAAACGCTTTCGCTTTATCGAGCGCACCATCTACTGAACGAATTTGAGTGTCACTTTCATCAAGCTGATTGATAAGTGCTTTAGCCTTTTGATGTTCATCCTTTAAATAATGCAAACGCGCATTGAGAACATCAATTTGTGTTTGATTATTACTATTCGGAAACTGCTTTTTTAAATCACTTAAGTACTGGTTTGTCTGTCTCGAAATGCGATTAACTTGATCGGTTTGATCCGTCGTTAAAGCAAAATCAATCCCTGCGCGCGCCGCATTTAAATATATATCAGGGTTATCGTGAATTGAGTGCTTTGCGTAACTGGCAATATCTTTTTGAGTTAAATAGTTTTTTTCATAATCATGATTAAGCAATGATACATGACTCAGGGCTTTTTGGCGGTCAATGTTACGTGGGGCAATCTCAACAGCTTTACTAAAAAAGTCCTGAGCCTCATCAAACTTATTGAGTTTAATTTCTAATCGACCTAGTAAATCAAGCGCAACTAGTCTCGTTTCACTGCGCTGCAACATCGTCTTAAGCATGCGGTGTGCTAGGGTATGTTCATTATTAGCAATAAGCGCTTCGACTAAACCAACTTTTGCCCAAGTAAATTTTTGAATATCGAGCACTGATTTAAAAAATGTTTTGGCCTCTTCAAAGCGCTTAAGGCGAAGAAGGGCGTCGCCTTTTAATCTCAACAGAATGGCACTGTAACTATTACCTTTGTTTTGCAGCAAGGCATCAATTTGTTTAATTGCTTTGGAGTCATTCCCATCATCAATAAGTTGATAAATTTGATGTAGGTTACTTTTGCGCAATAACACTTTTTCAATACGATTTTTTAATTCGTTAATTGTAAAGGGTTTAACTAAGAAATCATCTGGTTGTAGCTCGAGTACACTGTGAACTAACGAGCCGCTTGTTTCAGCTGAAATAAAAATAAAGCCGGTAGAGTTTTTTATAAGACGCTTCATTTTCAGCTCTTCATAAAGCTGATAACCATCTTGATGTTTACTAAGGTTAAATGAACAAACGATGAGATCAAATTGCTCAATTTGACATTGTTCTTTTGCTGCAATTGCATGCTCAGCAAAACGCAACTGACGAAACCCCAATCCCTCTAAGGACTGTTTCATATAGCTTTGAGCAAGTGGCTGCTCTTCAACTATTAAAATTTTGGCTTTCGAAAAAATCTTTGCAGGCATTGGACTTGCGACTAAGTGACATTAACGATGACTATAATAAACAGTCTAGCTGCTGACAAGGCAAATTACAGCTTTTGCAATGATTTAAAGTTTAGCTTTGGGTTATATCAATAAATGGAGTAGTGAGTGATAGATATTAGAAGTCAGATATTAGAAGTGATTGTTATATGTGGTGGGTCGTACTGGACTTGAACCATCGAGCCTGTGTTTTGTAAAGGGTGGCGATGCTTTTGAAAACTAGAGATAAAATAAGGAGGTTTTATATGTGGTGGGTCGTACTGGACTTGAATCATCGAGCCTGTGTTTTGTAAAGGGTGGCGATGCTTTTGAAAACTAGAGATAAAATAAGGAGGTTTTATATGTGGTGGGTCGTACTGGACTTGAACCATCGAGCCTGTGTTTTGTAAAGAGTGGCGATGCTTTTGAAAACTAGAGATAAAATAAGGAGGTTTTATATGTGGTGGGTCGTACTGGACTTGAATCATCGAGCCTGTGTTTTGTAAAGAGTGGCGATGCTTTTGAAAACTAGAAATAAAATAAGGAGGTTTTATATGTGGTGGGTCGTACTGGACTTGAACCAGTGACCCTCGCCTTGTAAGGGCGATGCTCTCCCAACTGAGCTAACGACCCACATATAAATTTGTTTTAGATTAAATGGTTGGTCTTACTGAACTTAACCACCGAGCCTTTTCGTTGTAAAGAGTTGCGATGCTCTTTGCTTCAAAAAGTAATGGTGGGTCGTACTGGACTTGAACCAGTGACCCTCGCCTTGTAAGGGCGATGCTCTCCCAACTGAGCTAACGACCCATATAATCTTTTTCTTCGCTACCATTTTAATTAAATGGTGGGTCGTACTGGACTTGAACCAGTGACCCTCGCCTTGTAAGGGCGATGCTCTCCCAACTGAGCTAACGACCCGCGAAGAATCATCTAAATGAAAACACCATCAAAGTTTGTTTAATGGTGGGTCGTACTGGACTTGAACCAGTGACCCTCGCCTTGTAAGGGCGATGCTCTCCCAACTGAGCTAACGACCCATTTAGATTTTTGTAATATGAAACACCATTTTAAAATGGTGGGTCGTACTGGACTTGAACCAGTGACCCTCGCCTTGTAAGGGCGATGCTCTCCCAACTGAGCTAACGACCCATATTACATACAGCATATTTTCTTAATGGAAGGACCACCGAAACTTTCTTTATAAAGAGAAAGTAAATGGTGGGTCGTACTGGACTTGAACCAGTGACCCTCGCCTTGTAAGGGCGATGCTCTCCCAACTGAGCTAACGACCCATTAAGAATTTAGATATGAACACCATTAGGGAATAATGGTGGGTCGTACTGGACTTGAACCAGTGACCCTCGCCTTGTAAGGGCGATGCTCTCCCAACTGAGCTAACGACCCATATCTAAAACAACTCATTGCTGCGTTGTTGTGGGGCGCTATTATAGATAGAGTTGTAAATGTGTCAACACTTGAATGAGTAAAAATGTGTTAGATGCAGCTTTTATAAACAATGACATGGCATTTAAGCATTTTTTGGCGAACAAATATGCAATTTATATTCATAAGCTTATATTTAGACTTGGATCTATAGCTTTATGACCTAGGTAAATCATTCCAAATGATATGAATACAGTAAATTTTTAAAACAGTTTTTTCATATCGATAAATTTGCATTAGTTAATTGCACTCTAGTTAGCACTATTAAAAACAAAGCAGGGGAGGGGAAAGTCGTTTTATTTAAAGCTTTAAATAACGAACTTTATTTTGCATATAAATGTATACCCTTTTTTTAGAGAGTAAACTCAAAAGCAGAGAGTCTTTGATAACAAATCAACAATGCAATTAGCCCAAAATAGCTAATTTGATAGCGCTTTGTATAAAATACCTCCGCAACGGATTGATATTTAGTCAGCTTGTTGAAATTTAAATCATTTAAATAAACTTAGATAAAAAACTGTTGACTTTATTTGGGGGGCTGCATAGAATGCGCCCCGCACTCAGCGATACACAACCAACATTAATTGGCGGTGTGTATGCAAGTCGGGGCTATAGCTCAGCTGGGAGAGCGCTTCGCTGGCAGCGAAGAGGTCTGCGGTTCGATCCCGCATAGCTCCACCAGATTTGCATAGTGTTTGTCCTAGGGTTGCAGTTTTCTGCGTCCCCATCGTCTAGAGGCCTAGGACACCGCCCTTTCACGGCGGTAACAGGGGTTCGAATCCCCTTGGGGACGCCACTTACTCTTAGTAAGTGAGCAATTGCCAAGAGAATAAATATGTTGGTCTCGAGTACTTACATGTTATTTTAGTAACCTTAACTCCGATATGAGTCAAACTATCATTTAATGTCCTAGTGACACATTATGTGTCCCCATCGTCTAGAGGCCTAGGACACCGCCCTTTCACGGCGGTAACAGGGGTTCGAATCCCCTTGGGGACGCCACTTAGTAAAAGTGTTGTGTTATTAAAAGCTCGTCTGAATCGAGTCTAACTATTCAGTTGTCCTAGTGACACATTATGTGTCCCCATCGTCTAGAGGCCTAGGACACCGCCCTTTCACGGCGGTAACAGGGGTTCGAATCCCCTTGGGGACGCCACTTASTWWAAGTGTTGTGTTATTAARARCTCGTCTGAATCGAGTCTAACTATTCAGTTGTCCTAGTGACACATTATGTGTCCCCATCGTCTAGAGGCCTAGGACACCGCCCTTTCACGGCGGTAACAGGGGTTCGAATCCCCTTGGGGACGCCACTTACTTTAAGTAAGTAATGTGTTGGAAAGACTATCTTTTAAATATCATTTCGAATATAACTAAGATTTTTCAACTTAAGATTCCTTATTCTCCATATATCTTTACGATATAGACTCCATATATTTCTAAAACTTTAATTCCTATAGATCACTTTTACAGATCATTTTAATACTTTATAGTATCTAGCAACTCATCAGCTAACCATAAGGAAATTAAAATGTTAGCTAAACGTGTTGTACTCATTCTAATTTCTTTAGTCATTACTGCTTGCTCAGACTCAAATGAGGGAGTAGCGCTAGGAACGCTTGAGCGTGAGCGTGTGATCCATCCTGCAACAACTAACGAAATACTGATCGATTTACCCGTTTCAGCAGGCCAGTTGGTCGAAAAAGGGCAGGTGATTGCAAGGTTCGATGCCGAACTACAACAAGCGATTGTTGCTAAAGCACAAGCTCAACTAGCTCAAGCCACTGCATTTCTTGAAAAAACCTTGAATGGTGCTCGCCCCGAAGAAGTTGCTGGTGCATCAGCCAAAGTAGCAGCAGCTAATGCTGCATATACGCAAAGCGAAGCTAATTTTCGCCGTGCAAAAACCTTAGTTAAAGATAAACTCGCAAGCCAAGAAACCTTAGACAGTGCAACCGCTGCACGCGATGAGACTTTCGCTAATTTAGAATCAGCAAAGCAGAACTTAAATGAATTAACAAATGGTTCTCGCGTTGAAGATATTAATAGTGCGAAAGCGCAAGTTCAGGCGGCAGAAGCAGAACTAAAAGTACAGCAAAAATACCTCTCAGATCTGACAATTAAAGCGATGCGTGCTGGCAGGGTCGATAACTTACCTTGGCACGTAGGTGAGCGAGTTACTAAAGGCAGCCCAGTCGTTATTATTCAAGCAAACAGCGCACCTTATGCGCGCGTATATATCCCTGAACCATATCGTGCCAAGCTCAATCAGGGCATGACACTTAAAGTTCGTGTCGATGGCATAGATAAAGATATTCAGGGTGAACTGACCTGGATTGCCTCAGAGCCTGCGTTCACGCCTTTTTATGCCCTTAATCAGGAAGAGCGTGCGAGATTAATGTACCTTGCTGAGGTAACACTACCGGTAAGTGAAAATAATTTACCGACAGGCGTACCTGCTCAAGTGATTATGCCATGACTGAATCGGTGATCCATGCCAAAGGTTTGGTAAAACAATTTGGCGATTTAAAAGCGATTGATAACCTTGATCTAGACGTTGAGCAAGGGCAAATTTATGGCTTTTTGGGCCCTAACGGCTGTGGTAAAACGACTGCAATCCGTATGCTTACGGGTTTATTGAAGCCAACCTCTGGTGATATCAATGTGCTTGGCTTGAGTCTGCCAAAAGATGCTGAAAAGCTCAGAACGCAACTTGGTTATATGACACAAAAGTTTTCACTTTATAGTGACCTGACCGTGCTTGAAAACCTAAAGTTCATGGCGGCGCTTTACCCGTTTAAAAAGCAACAAAAACAACAAAGAATTGACGAATTGCTCCATACCTATGGTCTTGATCAAAGAGTAGATCAAATGGCCGGAAGTATGAGTGGGGGCCAACGGCAGCGCTTAGCATTGGCTGCTGCAGTGATTAATAAACCGAAAATTTTATTTCTTGATGAACCAACATCGGCAGTCGATCCACAAAATCGCCGTGATTTTTGGGAAACACTGTTTGATTTAAGTAATGCCGGTACCACGATATTAGTCACCACCCATTACATGGATGAAGCTGAGCGTTGTCATCGTTTAGCCATTTTAGAATCTGGTATTAAACGCGCGGATGGCTCTCCAAAGCAATTAATGACAGACATGCACGCTCATGTTGTAGAAATCGCAGGGGCGCAAACCAGAGAATTAAAAAAACAGCTCGCAAAAATCGACCATGTTATCTCAGCCACTCAATTAGGTACACAGCTGCGAGTATTAGTAAAAAAAGGTGTTCAAGACCCCGTTGAGTTCATAAAACAGCAATCATTTTGTCAGGATACGTGGCAAGTAAATAGTGTGCGCCCAAGCCTTGAAGACGTGTTTGTCACCTGCACAGGGCAGGGCAGACAATGAGTATTATGACTTCATTAAGCCGGATAAAAGCAATTGTAAACAAAGAATTATTACAATTACGCCGCGATAGAATGACCTTTGCGATGGTGGTGATGATCCCCCTTATCCAACTGATTCTATTTGGTTACGCTATTAACACCAACGTTAAAGATATCCCTGTTGCAGTGGTCGATCATAGTCAAACTGCGCTCAGTCGCATTTTAGTACAAACAGTATCGGCGACAAATGTGGTTAAAGTGACGGATTATTACGACAGTATTGAACAGGCACAAACAGCAATCGCGAGCGCGAAAGTGCGGGCTGTGCTGTTTATACCCCACGATGTGGCAAACCGACTTGCCCAGCACCCAACAGTGGGTTTTGGTTTGCCTGATGGCAGTAATGAGTCGTTAGTCAGGCCAATTGCGCATTGGTTAGTTGATGGCTCCGATACAATGGTCGCTTCGAGCATAAAATCGCTGCGTAATATGCCGCTTGCAGAGCTTCTCGATAAACCTGCGAATCGAACTTACCCTACCTTTGAGACGACCTTATTTTATAACCCAGAGCAACGCTCTGCAGTGAATATTGTGCCAGGTTTAGCTGCTGTTATTTTAACTATGACGATGATTATGTTTACCTCTGCAGCCATTGTTAAAGAGCAAGAGCGAGGTAATATGGAGCTCTTAATCACCTTACCGTTAAGCTCACTTGAATTAATGATTGGTAAAGTGGTGCCTTATATCTTCATTGGTTTTATTCAGTTATTTATTATACTAGGTATGGGTAAGCTCTTGTTTCATATTCCTTTTGGAGGTGGTTTAGTCGCATTGGTTGTCGCAACCTTTGCGTTTATATGTGCCAGTTTAGTGCTTGGCTTAGTGCTTTCAACCATCGCTAAAAATCAGCTTCAAGCAATGCAAATGACAATTTTCATTCTGTTACCCTCGATATTATTATCAGGTTTTGTATTTCCTTATGAAGGCATGCCAAAGGCAGCGCAATGGCTTGCTGAGTGCTTACCCGCAACGCATTACCTAAGGTTAATACGTGGAATCGTGCTAAAAGATGTCAATCTAATAAGCATGAGCAGTGATTTACTTTGGCTGTTAGCCTTTACAATTTTGGGCTTGGCTGTGGCTGCATTTAGGTTTAAGAAAACCCTTGATTAGGCTGGGCAATTTAGGGCATATGTGCTTAACTAAAAAGTAATTTTAATTCATTTTGAGTAGACATTAGCGTGTGGCGAGTATTTTGGCTGGCGGTGCTATTAGTTACGTTTGATGGCTATGCAGCAACGATAAACCTAGCCCATACCATGAAGCATGAACATTTTAACCAATTGCTTAGTGAGTTTGCAGAGCAAAGCGGTTTGACGGTTAACTCTGTATTGGTTGACCAAAAGGCGCTAAAGGTAAGGTTGGTACAAAATACTAGTACCAGCACCTCAACAGACGTTGTTATTGTACCCGCTGATCACTTAGGCCTTGATAAATATGCCAACTACAGCGTTATTCCACACTCACTCATAGCTGACACCACAGACAAGCGAACCTTAGAAACTGCAAAGCTCAACAATAAGCTCTTAGGTATACCCATCATTCAAGGCAATCACTTGTTACTTTTTTATAATAAGCAGTTTGTTAAACAACCAATAGAAAATTGGCAGGATATATACCAAATTCAACCAACACTGCCTGAAAAAGTGAAACTCGTTACATGGAGTTTTATGGAGATGTATTGGTTTATCCCGTTCTTATCGGCTTTTAATGGCGACCTAATTGTAGATAACCATGTTCAGCTTAATACACCGGCAATGCAATTGGCTCTCAAATTTGTTTGGGATTTAAATAAACAAAACCTGGTTGATAGGCAGTGCGATTACACTTGCTCAAATAATGCATTTAAAGCGCAGCAAGCCGCTTTCACCATTGATGGTGCATGGGCATTAAAAACGTATGAAGAGGCATTGGGTAATAATTTAGGAATACAACAATTACCGAAACTCAATGGTGAGTATATGCAGCCTTACTACTCAACCTTTGTGCTGGCATTTCCAAACCATGCTTTAAATGGTGCAAATAAAGAGAGCTTGATCAAATTTGCTAAATTGGTTCAAGCGGAAAAATTCCAAACACTGGTTTGGCAAAAACTTCAAGATATCCCAGTTAACACTGAGGTTTTAAATAACCTAAAAGCACAACAAGGCACTGAGTTATCAACCTTAATTGATGCTATACAATTCACAAAACCTATGCCCTCTACCGCATCTATGATCATCGTATGGGAAGTATTAAATAAAGGATTTATTCGCTATGGCAGTGGTGCCTTAACTGCTGAGCAAGCGGGGCTTTTTATGCAAGGGTTGGCAGAGCGTTCGATTGCCAATGAAGGGGATGAATGAGTAGTCCACGCTTTAGCCGCGCCTTATTTATCAGTGTATTACTACTGGTCATTATTCCCCTACTGATCCTTGCAGGTTTGATGATTGGGCGTTTCTATTTAAGCTCAATTGACCAAGCAAATACGAGTTTGCAATGGCAAGCTAGAAATAATGCAGCCAGTCTTGAACAACTCTTATTTAAGCTTGAGAAAAATAGCCAATTACTTAGTAGCACTAAGGCGATAACTGAGCTGCCAAATAAAGTGGTGTACTCACAGTTCGCGCTTGTGCAGCTACAAGAGTTTGTTGCCCAAAATCCACAGATAAAAGCATCGATAGTAATTGATAATCAAGGGTTTATAGTTGAAGGGTATCCCATCACTTCTTTAAATTTGAATTTTAAACTCACTAAAAGCATTCTCGACAGCGCTCAAACATCAACAGAGCAAAACACAATTCAAATTATTGATAATCCACAAGTTACTGAGCTACTAGCACCTTTACAGGCAAAACAAAATGCTTTACTGGCAATTACATCTACATTGCTACATGAGCAAGATTCTCTCAGTGAGCCAATAATTAAAACGGGCGTGTTAGTGTCTTTTGTGCCTTTATCAGAGGCGTTAAAGTGGCTTGCAATACACAATGAGCAACCGGTATATCAAGCGGGTAAGCAGGTACAAATTACAGCACAAGATAACATTCTATATAGCGTGGGCGATGCTGGCGATAACGGCAAATTAATGGGGCAGGCCTCAATCAGTAATGTTTTTTTTGCAGGTAAGCCAACCAGTTTACAATTCCAAATTAATGAAGCAAAAACCACCTACACCAGCGCTGTAAAGCAAACGGCTATATTGGCAGGGTTGTTAATTGTAGGACTCTCTATTATTTCATTTATCTCAGTGCGTTGGTTGACGGCCCGTCTTCATAACCCACTAAATCGTATTACTGCTCTTAGCCGAGAATATGCATTAGGTAATTACAAACAAGATACCGACGATTTTCATTATCAAGAGTTTAAAGATATTGCAGATTCCCTTAGCAGCATGGCTGATACCATTGATATACAAATTACTTCATTGCAATTAGAAAAACTTCGCGCTGAGCGCTCTGAGCAAGTTAAGAGCCAATTCTTAGCCAATATGAGCCATGAAATACGCACTCCAATGAATGGTATTGTGGGCTTTTTGCAGCTACTCAATAAAAGCACGCTAACACAAGAGCAAGCAGAGTTTGTAAGGCAAATTAATAACTGTAGTGATGTGTTATTAACCGTGATTAACGATATTCTCGACTTTTCAAAAATAGAGGCCAATAAAATAGAGCTCGAGTCGCGACAATGTGATTTAGTCGCGCTTTGCCATGACCTAATCTTACTATTTAAACCGAGTTGTGATGCTAAAGGGGTTGGCTGCCGGCTTGAGGTCTCCTCATTACAATCGCTGAATGTAGAATGTGATGAAATACGTGTTAAACAAGTGCTGATTAACTTGCTCTCTAACGCCGTTAAGTTTACCAATCAAGGAGAGATCATTCTTTCGCTTACTCTGCAAAGCCGAGATGAACACCAGACAGCCGTCGTGTTATCGGTAAAAGATACAGGCATAGGTATCGCTGAAGATAAAATAACGGCCCTGTTTAATCCCTTTGTTCAAGCGCAAAGTAGCACCACTCGTGAATATGGAGGGACCGGTCTTGGGCTTGCCATCAGTAAGGGGATGATTGATTTGATGGGAGGCACTATTGCTATCGACAGTGAGTTTGGAAAAGGTACCGAGTTTACCATTAATGTTAATTTTAAATCACTAAACCCACAGGACGCTAGCGCAAAAGTACACCAATCAGATGAAGACACTCAGTTCGATTTTAAAGCCGTCGATAAGCCAATATTAATTGCCGAAGATAACCCGATTAACCAAATTGTAATCACAAAGTATTTAACTCAATTAGGTCTAAATTATGAACTGGCAGAAAATGGACAAATTGCCTGTGAGAAAACCCTAACACAAGATTACGCACTGATTTTAATGGATATTCAAATGCCAGTGATGGATGGATTGACTGCCAGTGAAAACTTACTTGCAAGGCCAGATTTTGATACGCCGATTATTGCGGTTAGTGCTAATGCTATGAAAGACGACATCGAAACAAGCGCAAAAATTGGTATCAGTGACCATATTGCAAAGCCAATTAATTTTTCTGAACTTGAAAAAGCACTCGCAAAGTGGCTATCTCAGCAATCGCTGAAATAGCCAGTATAAATCAAAAAGTGTTGTTATCTTTTTTCTGAATTAACTCAATCGCATAACCATCTGGGTCTTTAACAAATGCTATTTCAGTTGTGCCGCCTTTTACAGGACCCGGCTCACGACTCACATTACCGCCAGCAGCTTTAATGTCTTCGCAGGCTTTATAAATATCATCAAACTCGATAGCAATATGACCGTATGCATTACCCAAATCATAGCTGTCAGTATCCCAGTTATAAGTAAGCTCAAGCACGGTCGAATCTTTTTCGTCACCATAACCGACAAAAGCAAGGGTGTAGCGGTACTCTTCGTTGTCTGCACGGCGCAGCTCTTTCATACCTAATACCTGCGTATAAAATTCAATTGATTTATCTAAATCAGCAACGCGAAGCATTGTGTGTAATAAGCGCATTTAAGCATCCTCTTTTTTGTCTTTAAATTCGCACAATTCTAATAGCGCAGAAAGGCTGCGCATTAAAATTATTAAACATGGATTATAAGTTATTTCGATTACTTGCACAGCAAGATTGAGATAAAGCGTAAAGACTATGCTGTTAAATTAATAATTAAGCTTATGATTTGGAGATATAATCAGGACCTTGCTATTTTGCAATAGGATAGAGTACTACAACACCTTTGTCGCAGACAGTTGAAATTACACCTTCTTACTGTAAAGGTAATAGGTGAATAACATAAAACTTGAAAAATAGGCTGACAAAGCATTCAAGACATAAATAGCAACGCTCTATTATCAAGCCCGATAGAGCTAAGCCTCCGAGGGAGAATAAAACATGGCGTATGTTGCCAATTTCAAAACTGTAGTCATCTCTACATTGTTTGCGTTTTGTACAAACGCAGTTAATGCAGATGAAGTCTCAAATTCAAACAACAGTAAGAAGCCGATACCCGAAGCCACTAAATTTGTGACCCAGCATAAAGGTACTTTTAATGACAAAAGGATGAAATACAAAGCTGTAGCCGGTGAAACCTATTTATTAAACAAAAACGAAGAGCCAACTGCTGCTATTTTTTCGTTTGATTACATAGCTGCAAGCGATAACAAAAACAGACCAGTCACATTTATCTGGAATGGTGGCCCAGGCTCATCATCTAATTGGTTACATATGGGCGCCTATGGTCCTAAACGAGTTGTTGTACCAAGCGATGCTGCACATCCAGGAATGGCTCCTTACGAATTAAAAGATGCGCCTGAGACGATACTTGATGTAACTGATATGGTGTTTGTGGACCCTGTTGGTACAGGTTACTCGCGTGCCTTAGGCAACACTGACAGCAAAGCCTTTTGGGGCTTAAATCAAGATGCAGCCTCTATCGCTGATTTTATTGCCCAGTGGCTAACAAAAGAAAATCGCTGGAATGCACCAGTATTTTTATTGGGAGAGAGCTATGGGACAACTCGAGCAGCAGCGGTTTCTAAAGTACTGATGGATAAACACCTGATTAATGTAAATGGCATTATTTTTGTGTCACAAGCTTTAGACTATCAAGGTTCAAGCCCTTATGTTGATGACAACATTATTTCTTATATCACTTACATACCCACACTTGCTGCAACCGCTTGGTATCATAAAAAAGTAGATACATCTGGAGATTTTGAAGCATTTATAGATGCAAGCCGACAATTTGCAGTTGATGAATTACTACCAGCCTTATTTAAGGGTAATGCGCTTAGTAAAGCTGACAGAAAGCGAATTGTTGACGGCCTTCACCGTTATACAGGGCTAAGCAAACAATATATTGAGCAGGTTGATTTACGTATTAATGCCTTTAGATTCGCTAAAGAGTTATTACGTGATGAGGGTGTCGCAGTAGGCTTTCTTGATGGACGTTATAAGCTTGATGAACGAGACGATTTAACAGCAGCTCCTAAGCAAGATGCGTCAAAAGTGATAGGGCCAGCATATAAAGCGGCACTGATGAAATACATGCGCACAGATTTAAACGTACAGTGGAAAAGAAAATACTTAAACCCTGGCGATCCTGAGTTATCAGATAACTGGCGTTGGCGTACTGCTCCTGATGGACAAGGCTGGGAGCCAAGATACGTTAATACAGCGCCAGATTTATCTTATGTGCTTCGCAGCAATCCGCAAATGAAAGTGATGGTCGCCTCTGGTTATTACGATATTGTCACGCCATTTTTTGACGCTGAATACACCTTGAATAGACACGGTATATACGCTGATAAAATTGATTATCACTATTATCACGGCGGTCACATGATGTATGTCCACGAACCAGCAAGAGTGGCACTGTTAAGAGATACGCGAGAATTTATTAAAAAGCAGGTGGGCCAAAACCAGCGATAATGGCTAGGAACATTGTGCCAAACCTAGTGTTTGGCACAATAAGCAAAATGAACTTACTGAGGTGATAGAAAAAGGTGAGCAACTTCACCTTAAAATTGTTAGCTTTAGAATAGACTTTAACTACTCAGTCTTTTCCTTAAACTCACACAAATCTTCGATAATACAACTGCCGCATTTAGGTTTACGAGCAGTACACACATAGCGGCCATGCAGGATTAACCAGTGGTGAACATCGACTTTAAATTCTTTAGGTACAACTTTCTCGAGCTTTTCTTCCACTTTGACTACATCTTTACCCATAGCAAACTTAGTGCGGTTAGATACGCGGAAAATATGCGTGTCTACGGCAATTGTTGGCCAGCCAAAGGCACAGTTTAAAACTACATTCGCAGTCTTTCTGCCAACCCCCGGTAATGCTTCGAGCGCTTCACGATTCTCTGGTACTTCTGAGTTATGTTTATTGACCAGAATCTCACACATTTTATAGACATTATTGGCTTTAGAATTAAACAAACCAATGGTCTTGATGTAATCGCGAAGGCCTTCAAGGCCTAAATCAAGAATCGCTTGAGGCGTGTTAGCAACAGGGAATAGCTTACGGGTGGCTTTATTAACACCGACATCTGTTGCTTGTGCTGATAAGGTAACCGCAACTAATAATTCAAACGGGCTTGAGTATTCAAGCTCTGTTTCTGGGTGCGGGTTTTGCTCACGTAAACGAGATAAGATCTCATAGCGCTTTTCTTTATTCATGGTGGCGTAAAGCACGCAGTGACGGTGCGTGCTCTCCTTTAAGTTAAACTTGTCACTCGGGCTCTAGGGCCTTTTTCTGCTTCTGGAGTAACAACTTGCTTAGATTTTATTTGTGTATCAATGACATTTTTTGCAGCAATCAATAAACCAAGCCCTAAAAAGGCACCCGGTGGTAAAATTGCCAATAAAAATTGGTTATCAAAACTAAATACTTCAATTCGAAGTGCAGCAGCCCATGGGCCTAATAATAAATCGGCGCCATCAAATAGCGTACCTTGACCAATAAGCTCTCGCATTGCCCCTAGCACCACTAAAACTAACATAAAGCCAAGTCCCATCATCAGGCCGTCAAAGGCTGAAAGTGGCACGGTATTTTTAGATGCGAATGCTTCTGCGCGACCGATAATGGCACAGTTGGTAACAATCAGTGGAATAAAAATCCCCAGTGATTGATAAAGCCCAAATGTATAGGCATTCATCATTAGCTGCACGATGGTTACAAAGCCTGCGATGATCATCACAAAAACAGGAATACGAATATCTTTAGGTACCCAGTTACGCACAATCGATACGGTGACGTTAGAACCAACCAGAACCAATAAAGTTGCTAAACCTAGGCCTAATGCATTGGTAATCGTAGAGGTAACGGCAAGTAGCGGGCACAAGCCTAATAACTGCACAAGGGCAGGGTTATTGGCCCACATGCCATCTTTAAATAAAGTTTTAACTTGGCTCATTACTTGGCTCCTTGACAGATGTTTGGCGCAGCAAACAAGTTATCAAATTCAGCTTGGGCAAACAGCACAGCTTGTTTTACTGAGCCGACAACGGCACGCGGTGTAATGGTTGCGCCAGTAAACTGATCAAATTGGCCACCATCTTTTTTAACAGCCCAGCGGCTATCATCTTCACCCAGTACATTTTGGCCTTTGAAAAGGGTGATCCAGTCTGATTTTTTGACCTCAACTTTATCGCCAAGGCCCGGTGTTTCTTCGTGCTTAGTGACACGAACACCCGCTATTTCACCATTGGCAAAAACCGCAGTTAATAAGTTGATATCGCCACTATAACCACTTGGTGTTACATGGCGCATCACTAAAGCGTAAGGCTTATTGTCTTTGTAAGCACGATAAATAACTTGCTCTGGGCGTGGACCTAAGCGCTCATCGGTGATCACGACACAATCTTTGTATAGTTGATTGTCATAATGATGGGCATCAAGTACTTGTTGAAGTTGCTCTGCAAGTTGTTGCTTTTCTTGCTCTTCAATACGCTCAGCAGTCAGGCTATGAGTCAGGGCCACAGTGCCTGTGGTAATGAGCGCAAATGCTGTAAGAATAGCGCCGTTTTTAGTCATTGAGGAAAGGATCATTATTTCACCCCATGGCCGTAAGTACGTGGTTTCGTGTAGTAATCAATTAAAGGTACCGCCATATTTAACAGCAATACACTAAATGCCACAGCATCAGGATAACCACCGAAAGTACGAATTAAGTAAACAAGTAGACCAATTAACGCACCGTAAATTAAACGGCCTCTATTCGTTGTTGATGCAGAAACTGGATCGGTAGCAATAAAGAATGCCCCTAACATGGTTGCACCACTGAATAAATGAAATACCACGCCTGGCTCTGTGCCAGGAGCTGCAATATAACCAATACCACTGCACACGGCCAATGAGGCTAAAAAGCTAACAGGGATATGCCAATTAATGATTTTAGCTTTTAATAAATAAAGCCCCCCGATTAAAAAGCCGAGGTTAACCCAGCCCCAACCAAGGCCAAACCAGTCATTAAAAAGAGGCGTACTCATGCTCTCAGCCACCGTTAGGTGATGGGCGACATCTGTTTTAACGGTATCAAGCGGCGTTGCCATGGTTGTGCCATCAATCGCTACACGTAATTGATCAACACTAAAACCAGCGCTGGTAAAGCCATTGAAAATAACAGACAGTTGCTGTGAGAAGCTTATCGGAGATGCAAGTAAATCACTAACAGGTAACCAGCTTGTCATTTGCACCGGAAACGATACAAGTAGTAATACATAAGCTGCCATAGCAGGGTTAAATAAATTAAAGCCAAGGCCGCCATAAAGCTGCTTTACAATAACAATTGCAAACATACAGCCAATTACGATAATCCACCAAGGCGCTAAAGGGGGAATACTCAACGCCAGTAATACGCCTGTTAACCACGCACTACCATCACTGAGTGTTGGCCAAACTTTGCGTTTACGAAGCATCAATACAGCGGCTTCACAGGCGCTAACTGTAATTAGCGCGAGAACAAGCTGAATTAAAACAGCGCTACCAAAAAAGAAAACTTGCGCGATTAAGCCTGGAATACACGCAGCAATCACTGTCATCATTAATCGGCTTAATGATTTATGGCTATGATTATGCGGCGAACTCGCCATGGTTAGTTTCATGACTTATCGTTTCCTTCTTGTTGTAACTTTTTCGCTTTAGCTCTTGCAATGGCACGAGCGACCGCTGCTTTTTTCTTATCTTCGCTAGACTCAGGTTCATCAACCTGCGGTTTTGAATCATCCGTATCGCCTGAATCATCAAGTTGTTCTGATGATTCGTCACTCTGCGCTTGCTCTTTAGCTGCTTTTTTGGCTTTAGCACGGGCGATAGCAGCTGCAACAGCAGCTTTTTTGTCATCWACTGGYGCGCTATCTTCTTCAGCTTCAGTTTGATTCTCAGCAGCTTGTGCTGCTTTTTTCGCTTTAGCACGGGCGATAGCAGCGGCAACAGCAGCTTTTTTGTCATCAACAGGCGCGCTATCTTCTTCAGCTTCAGTTTGATTCTCAGCAGCTTGCGCTGCTTTTTTCGCTTTAGCACGAGCGATTGCAGCAGCAACAGCAGCTTTTTTGTCATCTACTGGTGCGCTATCTTCTTCAGCTTCAGTTTGATTYTCAGCAGCTTGYGCTGCTTTTTTCGCTTTAGCRCGRGCGATAGCAGCTGCAACAGCAGCTTTTTTGTCATCTTTTGGCGCAGCGTCAGTTTCAGCAGAAGCGTTTTCTTCTGTAGCTTGTGCGGCTTTTTTCGCTTTAGCGCGGGCAATAGCGGCAGCAACAGCAGACTTTTTATCGTCTTTATCGACGCCTTCTTCACCTTGCTCTAGTGCTTTTTGCTCTTTGTATTTACGTGCTTGTTCTTTACGCGCTGCACGCTCTTTAGCTACTTCAGAGTTATCAGGCTCAAGCTCAGCACCTTGCTTTTTCGCTTTCGCACGGGCAATAGCTGCAGCGACAGCTGACTTACTGTCTTTATCATCAGATTTAGATTTAACACGCGCGAGTGCATCGGCCACTTTTTGTTTTTCGCCATCTGACTTAGCAGCCGGCTTACGTTTATGGCGGTTTTGACGCTCTTCTTGTTCGCGCTCTAAGCGCTCTTTACGTGCTTCAAAACGCTCTTTTGCTCGCTCTGCTTTGATTTGCTCTGCTTGCTGCTCTTTGATTTCAGCTTTAGCAACACGATAGTACTGCACCAAGGGGATTTCGCTTGGGCAAACATAAGCACAGGCGCCACATTCAATACAATCGAATAAATTGTGCTCGTTGAGTTTGTCGTATTCTTTAGACTTAGCAAACCATTGTAATTGCTGAGGTAACAATGAAGCAGGGCAGGCATCAGCACAGGCACTACAACGAATACAGGCTTTTTCATCACCCGGCTCAGCAAGCTCTTGGTGATCTGGCGCTAAAATACAGTTCGTCGTTTTAACCACACCAATACGCACGGTTGGTAAGGTAAAGCCCATCATTGGACCGCCCATAACCACTCGTTGCTGTGGAACCGGAGAAAAGCCTTGGCAGTCTAATAAATGTTTAATTTCAGTGCCTAGTAAAGCCCACACATTACCTTGTTTATGAATGGTGTTACCGGTTACCGTTACTACACGCTCTATAAGAGGTTTACCTTCATGTACGGCTTGATTTACCGCAAACAAAGTACCGACATTTTGCACCAACATACCAATATCGGCAGGAATACTGCCACTAGGGACTTCTTTGCCCGTTAGCAATTTAATTAGCTGTTTTTCACCGCCAGAAGGGTAAACCGTTGGTACTGTTTGCACTATGATGCTGTCGTTATGTTGTGCTGCGAGTTTCATGGCAGCAATGGCATCAGGTTTATTATCTTCAATACCAATAATTGTCAGCTGTGGACTTAATAGCTGCTGCATTAATTCAATACCGGCAATTATACCATCGGCATGTTCGCGCATTAGCATGTCATCAGCAGTGATATAAGGCTCACACTCAACAGCATTAACAATTAAAAACTCAATGGCTTTACGGGTATCTGCTTTTACATAAGTTGGGAAGCCAGCACCGCCCATACCTGCAATACCACTTTGATGAATAATATCGACAAGCTCATCATGGGAAAGTGCTTTAGCATCAGGCACAGGGTTAAGCTCGCACCAGTTATCTTCACCATCAGGTTCAATAATTACGCTAAGCTCAGGCAGTGCTGAAGGATGAGCAGAAGGCATTGGGCAAATATCGCTGATCAACCCTGATGTTGGCGCGTGCACAGGCACTGACCAATTGCCGCTTGGCTTAGTTAATGCTTGACCTTTTAGAACCTGCTGGCCTTTTTCAACAATAAGTTTGCCGTTAGCACCAATATGTTGCTTTAGTGATACAACGAGCTTGTCTGGTAGTGGCAGTCTTGCAATGGCTTGTGTTGTTGATTGCAGCTTTTGACCTGGTGGGTGAACGCCTCCAGGTATAGACCACACTTTGCCTTGTTTAATTTGATCTATTAACTTTTCCATCTGTGCTCCTAATCTACCTGAGTCACAGGGATTGCGTTTAATTGCCATTTCCAGGTTTGTTTGGTTTCTTTGACAGGCAGCATATCAATACAGTCTACAGGGCATGGTTCAACACATAAGTCACAACCGGTACATTCATCGATTAATACAGTGTGCATTTGGCGAGTTGCGCCAACGATGGCGTCAACAGGGCAGGCTTGAATACATTTGGTACAGCCAATACATTCATCTTCACGAATATAGGCAACGGTTTTAACTGGATCTGCTTGCTCACCGCCAGCCAGCGGTTTTGCTTCAACACCCATTAAATCAGCGAGTTTTTTTACCGTGGCTTCGCCGCCTGGTGGGCACTTATTGATTTCGTCACCATTGGCAATTGCTTCTGCATAGGGACGACAGCCAGGGTAGCCACATTGGCCACACTGTGTTTGCGGTAAAATGGTATCAATTTGGTCAACAATAGGGTTGCTCTCAACGCGAAAACGAACGGCGGCAAAACCTAAAATTAAACCAAATATTAGCGCTAATGAACCTAACGCTATCAAAGCATAAAACAAGGTCATATTAAAACTTCACTAATCCTGTAAAACCCATAAAGGCCATCGACATAAGGCCTGCGGTGATCATCGCAATTGAAGCACCTTTAAAAGGAGCAGGTACATCAGCCGCAGCTAAACGCTCACGTAATGCGGCAAACAGTATTAACACCATAGAGAAGCCCACTGCGGCACCAAAGCCATACACAGCCGATTGTAAGAATGAATGGTCTTCTTTGATATTAAGTAGGGCAACACCTAATACAGCACAGTTAGTGGTGATAAGTGGTAAGAAAATCCCTAATAAGCGATAGAGTGTCGGGCTGGTTTTTCTCACCACCATTTCGGTAAATTGCACGACAACAGCGATAACCAAAATAAAACTCATGGTACGCAAAAATTCGATATCCAGCGGGATCAAAATATAATGATTCACCAGATAACTGGTCACGGAGGCAAGTGTAAGTACAAAGGTTGTGGCTAAAGACATACCAATCGCGGTATCTAACTTACCCGATACACCCATAAACGGGCATAAACCTAAGAATTGAACTAAAACGAAGTTGTTGACTAGCACAGTGCCAATCAATAACAAGACATATTCTGTCATGCGTGCCTCACGAGAATAAAAACGGCTCTATTATCCTTTTTTATGGGGGCCGACACAACACATGAGGGACGAATAGCTAAAATTAACAAAGCTGTTTACGATTAAAGTGTTAAAGCAAAGTTAATAGATGGAATAGGCCCAAAAATAGTAAGGTTTTTTGGGCCTTAAAGAGGGGTTAGATATCTTTTGGCTTTTCGATGTAATAGCCTTGCACACCATCTAAGCACAGCGTTTCGATGATATGTTTTTCTTCTTGGCTTTCTACGCCTTCAGCAAATACACTCACACCAATACGGTGAGCAAGATCTACCATTAAGCGCATAAAGTATTGATTGTTTTTATCTTCTTCGAGGCCGCGAGTATAGCTTGCATCCATTTTGATAAAGTCAGGTTTTAAGTCTCTAAAGAATTTAAATGAGGTTAACCCCACACCAAAGCGTTCTACAGTAATACGTGCGCCCACACGATGTACCATATCGATAAAGCGTTTACTTGCTTTAATGTTTTGTTGTAATCCAAACTCACTGACTTCAAAAATAAGTTTTGATGCAATGTTACTGTCTTTCAGTAAGCGGCGTTCTAACCAGATTACAAACTGATCATTGTGAGCGCTTGATGCAGTAACATTAATACCAAAGAATTTTTCAGAGAAATTACGGGTTTTAACTTTTTCTAAAGTGGTATCGATAATTAAGCGGTCAATTTCCATTGCCATTTCTAGCTTTTCTGCCATAGCAAGGAAAGAGGCTGTTGGCAGCATTTGATTTTCTGCGGTTTTAAAACGAACTTGAATCTCTGCATAGGCTTTAACACTTTTACCTATTGGCATAATGTTCTGCATAACCAAGTGAACACGTTTCGACTCAATCACTTCGCTAATAACTTTACGCCAGTTTTGGTTACCAAAACCTGCGCTGGCGTTATTAACTAAGTCTGTTTCGCGCTGCACATGCCATGCATTCGCTTGTTTTGATTGCGCCATGCTCATTGCATTATCAACAATCGATAATAACTCACCAAGCGGCTTACCTTTTTCGTAGCCAACAATACCTGTGTTAGCAACTGAGCTTAATTCTTGGTTTTGCTGATACTGAGTAAAACGCGATTGTAAGTTATCGCCAAAGCGTTCAGCTTCTTTAAGAGGGGTATTAGGTAATACCACTGCAAAGTCAGAGCTGTTTAAACGAAAAACCTGACTGCCTGTATAGGTGCCGCTAATATGTTTAATAATATCAGCCACACCTTTTACGTATTCATCACCTTTTTGGTAACCACGGGTTTGGTTGATGGTTTGCAATTCGCTACAACGAACCATAGCAAGCGAACCAAACGTGCTCTTTTCTACGTTCTCAATATTCTTTTCGTAGTACTCAACAAACATATTTCGATTGCCAAGGTTTGTAACTACATCTTTATACGCTTCTTTTTTTATATTTAGCGCATTATTTTGAATGTCATCATGCTTGGTCTGTAAGAAATGCGATAGGCGATTGAACGATGGAATTAAATCTTTGCTTAGCTTCTTTAAGCGGGTGGTATCCATTGCTTGCTCAAGGTCACCGTTAACCTGATTTTGGTTGATATAAATATCAACGATATCTGAAATGGTCGTACTAATTTTGCGATTTAGGCGGCGGAACATGCTCTTCATATAAATAATAGGAAGTAGGGCAATAAGGCCTGAAATCAAAACTACAATAAATAAAGACTGTTGTAATAGGCTAGCCAGGTTGTGTGCATTAATCGTAAACTCTACTTTAATGTCAGATGTTTGATTAACGGCGAACTGAGGGCGAATGGAATTAAAACTGTTATTAACTATTTCAGCAAACAAGGGTAGGGATTGGCTAGATTCTACCATGCTAACCACTTGACCTGATTGATCACGGATCACAAGTTTAGAAAAAGTGCTACCATCGGCAAATGCTTTTTGTATTTTCTCTGGTGCAAGTTGCTCAATGGTTTGTGTATTTATATATGCGTTTACTACACGCTGTGCTTTTTGCTGTGCATCACTGACTGCGCTATCAAAGCTAAGCGCAATAAAGTAACCACCTAATAATGCAAACAGCAACCAAGATATAAGTTGTATAAAAATAAGTTTTTTAAAGCCAGCCATGTTCTTATCTTTTAAAAGCCTAAAGGAAGGAATCAATTCCTTGATTGATTGCTTTAAGTATAGTCGTTGTATTCTAAAGCATAATATAGAATAAACTTAAATTAGGTTAGATTATAAGTGCTTTAAAGTCTAATACAATCGACGAATAATAGTAGATAAAATTTTAATAGATTCGCGGAGTTGGCTCCCCCTCCCCGACTCGAACGGGGGACCTGCGGATTAACAGTCCGTCGCTCTAACCAACTGAGCTAAGGGGGAACTAAATAGAGTAGTGTGGTGCTATGATTTGGCTCCCCCTCCCCGACTCGAACGGGGGACCTGCGGATTAACAGTCCGTCGCTCTAACCAACTGAGCTAAGGGGGAACAATCATATTCATAAACTTGGCTCCCCCTCCCCGACTCGAACGGGGGACCTGCGGATTAACAGTCCGTCGCTCTAACCAACTGAGCTAAGGGGGAATCGTTTATGATTGAAAAACTTGGCTCCCCCTCCCCGACTCGAACGGGGGACCTGCGGATTAACAGTCCGTCGCTCTAACCAACTGAGCTAAGGGGGAAGCGTCATGCCTTTCAACGGGGCGAAATATTAATGACAGCATTGCAAAGTGTCAACATAAAAACTTCATAAATTCAAAAAAGAAGCTTATTCGATGTTTTTATGTTCGATCTGAGCAAAATGTAGCTGAAAAGCTCAACATTTTTTGCTTAGCAGCGGAGGATCTATGTCGAATGCATCACTTTTTTGCATGCTTTTTGAGCTGAGTCATTTTTTAAAAATATAAAAAAGGTTTCTTTGCTAAGTCATTCTTTACCAAATCAAGGAAATCACCATTTATGTAATGTTTTTTTCGGATGGCAAAAAATAGATCTAATTCTTTTCGTGGCAGTTCCCACTCCTGATATTTTTTCGTGTATTTCCTTAATGAGGTAAAGGTAGGCTTCCCCGATTTTTGCTAGAAAATTCTAAAATTAATTGGCTTCAATTATACACAAAGTAATTTTAGTTCTTTTTATCAGATATTTAGCTTGTAATCTTTCCTTGTATTTTAATTGTCATACTTAAGTTCACGTAGCTGTAGAACATTTTTTGCGCCTTCTTTTCACTAAACTTATAAAACCGTTAAAACAAGATGCTTTGCTATTTATAGTATTATGCGTTTCAGGCTAGCCTTAAAAGCCTTTATATTTGCGGCTTCTAGCGAGTTATCCACGGTTTCTGTGGATAACTCTGTTTATTAAACTTTAAGAACAGCTATAGTGCTAGGATTTTCGAGGGCTACAGCAATTTCAAGTATTTAATTCACTTTTTTTAATTCATTTTAAATCAATGTGTTAGTGTTTTTATCTGAAGCCTTGCTGAATTGATGAGTAAATTTATTCGTGACGATGAAATGGCGCTATTTATTGTGTAAAAAAACAGCGAATACTGCCTTTTAATTGTAACAAAGCTATTAAACTTGTTTTTATATTGTTTTTTATGAGGGTTAGTGGTTATTTTTATGTCAAAGCGTCAAAAGTAATAGTTTTGTGTATGAATTTTGATTCTGTTAATAAAGCATAGCTTGCAAGAGAAGGATGCTTTAAACTTACAGGTTCAGAAAAAGAGGCAAAGTATTCCCATGAGCGTGAAACCGCAGAGCAAAACTAAACCTGATCTTTTAAACTCACCCATTCTGCCAACCTTGAAAAAAATGACCATCCCAATGATCTTTGGCATGATCACCCTAATGATGTTTAATTTGGTTGATACCTTCTTCATTAGTTTGTTAGGTACAGAGCCTCTCGCCGCTGTTAGTTTTACCTTTCCTGTTACTTTTACTGTTATTAGCCTTGCAATTGGTTTAGGGATAGGTACCTCTGCGGTTATCGCTAAAGCACTTGGTAGTGATAAGTTAGATGAAGCACGTTTTGATGCCAGCATGTCGTTGTTGGTATCGGTGGTGATGGTGTTTAGCTTATCTGTAGTAGGTTATTTATTAATAGATCCGATCTTTAAGTTATTGGGTGCTGGCGAATTAGTCTTACCGCTTATTCATGAGTATATGAGTGTGTGGTTCTTAGGCAGCGTATTTCTAATTACCCCTATGGTTGGCAACTCTGTGCTTAGAGCCAGTGGCGATACCAAAACACCGAGTATTGTTATGGGTGGAGCAGGGCTGATTAATGCCATCTTAGACCCTATACTTATTTTTGGCTTTGGACCCGTTCCGGCATTAGGTATTCAAGGCGCAGCTATTGCTAGTGTTATTGCATGGTCAGTTGCTGTCGTTATCATTTTATACATCCTTGCGGTAAAAAATGGTCTATTGAGTTTGCATGCTGGTGTACAAACGCCGCTTAGCTCGATTCGTAAAATTCTTAAAATTGGTTTACCTGCGGCTGGCGCAAATATGCTGACACCTATTGCCATGGCGGTCATGACAGCATTAGTGGCTAAACATGGTCCTGAAGCGGTTGCGGCGTTTGGTGTAGGCAGTCGCATTGAATCTATTGCAAGCCTTGTGGTGCTTGCTTTGTCGATGACCTTGCCGCCATTTGTGAGTCAAAACTTTGGGGCAGGTAAGTTTGAGCGTGTTAAAGAAGCCTACACAAAAACCTTGAAATTCGTGATGATTTGGCAGTTCGCTATTTATATTTTACTGCTGTTAACCTCTGGCTTTATCGCTGATGTATTTGGTAAAGAGCAAGCGGTAATGGATGTGATTAAGTTATTCATTTATATCTTGCCATTGAGTTATGGCCTGCAAGGGGTGATTATTTTATCTAACTCTTCATTTAATGCTCTGCATAAACCAATGAATGCACTGATTTTAAGTGTAGTACGCCTGTTTGTTTTTTATGTACCTTTTGCTTATATAGGCAGCGAAATTGCAGGCTTAACCGGTTTATTTATTGGTGCGGCGATTGGTAACTTATTTACTGCAACGGTTGCCTATAAATGGTTTATCAAAGAAGTTGATGGGTTAAGTGAGTCATATATGAAGGAGTGTCATTCATGAGCGACCATTTCCAACTAGTTTCGAAATTTCAGCCAAGTGGTGACCAACCAACGGCAATAGCGCAATTAAAAGATGGCCTAGAGGCTGGGCTTGCGCATCAAACATTATTAGGGGCTACGGGAACGGGTAAAACCTTTACCATGGCCAATATTATTAATGATTTGAATCGTCCAACTATCATCATGGCACACAACAAAACGCTCGCGGCACAGCTTTATGGCGAAATGAAAGAGTTTTTTCCCCATAATGCGGTTGAGTATTTTGTATCTTATTACGATTATTACCAGCCAGAAGCCTACGTTGTTGCCAGCGATACCTTTATTGAAAAAGATGCGTCTATCAATGAGCACATTGAACAAATGCGTTTGAGTGCCACCAAAGCGCTTCTTGAGCGACGCGATACCATTATTGTAGCTTCGGTGTCTGCTATTTATGGTTTGGGCGACCCTGACTCATACATGAAGATGATGCTTTTACTGAAAGTGGGTGAAACCGTCGATCAGCGCGATATGCTGCGCCGTCTGGCTGAGCTGCAATATACAAGAAACGATATTGAATTTAGCCGCGGTACTTACCGTGTACGTGGTGAAGTGGTCGATATATTTCCAGCTGAATCGGATACTTACGCTGTGCGTGTGGAGATGTTTGACGATGAAATTGAGCGCTTAAGTATTTTTGACCCGCTAACAGGGGCCGTTGAAAAGCACATTGTGCGCGCAACTATTTACCCGAAAACCCACTATGTAACACCCCGTGAAAAAATTCTTGATGCCATTGATAAAATTAAAGGTGAGCTTAAAGACCGCCGAGCTCAGCTACTTAGTGCCAACAAACTTGTGGAAGAGCAGCGTATTGCTCAGCGCACCCAGTACGATATTGAAATGATGACCGAGCTTGGTTATTGCTCAGGCATCGAAAACTACTCGCGTTACTTATCAGGTAGAACACCGGGCGATCCACCGCCGACATTATTAGATTACTTACCTGATGATGCATTGATGATTATTGATGAATCACACGTTACTGTATCGCAAATTGGTGCTATGTATAAAGGCGATAGAAGCCGTAAAGAAAATCTTGTTGAGTATGGCTTTCGCTTGCCATCGGCATTAGATAACCGCCCATTACGTTTTGAAGAATTTGAAGCCATTGCTCCGCAAACTATTTATGTGTCGGCAACACCTGGTGACTTTGAGCTTGAGCGCTCATCAGGGGAGGTTGCTGAGCAGGTCATTCGTCCAACCGGGCTTATAGACCCTGAAATTGAAGTGCGCCCTGTGGGCACCCAGGTTGATGACTTACTCTCAGAAATCTATAAACGAGTTGAAGTGAACGAGCGAGTACTTGTCACTACTTTAACTAAGCGTATGGCAGAAGATTTAACCGACTATCTCAACGACCATGATGTAAAAGTTCGCTACTTGCACTCAGACATCGACACCGTTGAACGAGTCGAAATTATCCGTGATTTACGTGCCGGTGTGTTTGATGTGTTAGTGGGCATTAACTTATTGCGAGAAGGTCTCGACATGCCAGAGGTTTCACTGGTTGCGATACTTGATGCTGATAAAGAAGGCTTCTTACGTTCGACTCGCTCACTTATTCAAACCATTGGTCGTGCTGCACGTCACTTAAATGGTAAAGCGATTCTTTATGGCGACCGCATAACTAACTCGATGCGACAAGCCATTGATGAAACGGACCGTCGCCGTGAAAAACAACAAGCTTATAACCTTGAGCATGGTATAGAGCCGCAAGCACTGGTTAAAAGTATCACCGATATTATGGATGTGGGTGAAGAAGCAAGCCCGAAAGATAATCTTAAGTTGGTGCGTAAAGAGTCTAAACAAGTGCTCAGCGCGAAAGATATTGCTAGCCAAATCAAAACCCTTGAAGCGAAAATGCATGCTTATGCTAGCGATCTTGAGTTTGAAAAAGCGGCGTCTGTGCGTGATGAAATTCACGAATTACAACAACAGTTAATTAACTAAAGATGATGACAAACGATTTTTCTGCCATTTTAAATGCCTTAGCAGAGGCTCCACTTGCTGCTAATGAATTATGTCGTGTATTCCATGGCCGTGGTCACTCAGTCGCTGAGCTGAGCCACATAAACTTAGACTTTTATCCGCCAGCACTTTTTTTAGTTTCATATGAAGAAATAGATGAACAAGTGCTTGCGCAATTAACTGATACCCTGTGGCAATGGGCGCAACAGAATGCGCCAGAGCTTGTAAGTGCATTGGTTTACCAACAACGTAGCGGCATTAACACTCGTAATGCCCTGATGTTTGGTGAATTACCCCAAGAGCACCATGTCAGTGAAAATGGTATTAAGTTTAAAGTCGATTTATTGAGTCGCCAAAATACTGGGATTTTCCCTGATATGCGCCGTGGCCGAGAGTTTGTTCAAGCCAATAGTAAAAATGCAAAAGTGCTCAACCTATTTTCATACACGTGTGGCTTCTCTGTTGCAGCAATGCAAGGCGGTGCTGACCAAGTTATTAATATGGATATGAATAAAGGGGTGCTGCGAACTGGTAAACAAAACCATCAGTTAAATGGTTTTGCTCAAGGGGTTAGTTATTTTCCGCACGATATTTTAAAATCATTCGGTAAACTAAAAAAATCAGCGCCGTATGAATTAATCATTGTTGATCCACCGAGCTTTCAAAAGGGCAGCTTTATATTGACCAAGGATTATCAAAAAATCTTGCGTCGTTTACCTGAGCTGTTAAATGAAAACACCCAATTATTACTGTGTGCCAATAGCCCTGAGCTTTCAGAGCAGGCCTTTAAAGATCTCATTAGCGATCATACACAAGGAGCAATTAGTTTTGTTGAGCGATTAGCTCCTACTGATGGTTTTGTTGAGGTAGACAGTGATCGCAGCTTAAAAGCGTTAGTTTATAAAACAGCAAACTAATGACACTGAGTAAACGGCTTTCAGCCATCGTTGATGTGGTTGATTCAGGTTATGACGAGATCTGGGATTGTTGCTGTGATCACGGTTTGTTAGGTATTGAGCTGTTACAGCAAGATAAAGCACCGCTTATACATTTTGTTGATATTGTGCCTGAGTTGATGCAGGCACTAAGTGATAAACTCGAACGTTTTGCTAAAAGAGAGCAACGCGGCCGTTGGCAGGTACATTGCCAAGATGTAGCAATGATTTCACCAGATCCTAAAAAACGCCATCTTGTTATTATTGCTGGAGTGGGTGGTGAGTTGTTAGTGCAGTTCTTAGCGAAGATTGTAAGCCAACAGCCAAATACGCATATCGACTTTATTGTTTGCCCAGTGCATCACAGTTATCAAGTTCGTAGCTATTTACAAACACTGCCCTTGGGGCTCGTCTCTGAGCAGTTGGTGTGTGAAAACAAACGATTTTATGAAGTTATTGCCATGAGTGCGTCATCTTCGCAGCCGATCACGCGAGTAGGGCACTCAATGTGGCAGCTAACAAGTAAAGAGCACCAAACGTATTTAAAGCAGTTATGTGCTCATTACCAACGTATGTTAAATCAAGACGCCGATTATTATCAGCCTGTGCTTGAACAATACAGTGCATTATTATCTTAATTAGAGTTAACTTAATTAAAGTTTATTAATCTCTTGTTTTACGCTGTAGCTAGAGTCAGTAACAATGGCTTCGAGAGTTTGTACTCGCTCTCTTAGCTCTTGCAGCTCTTTTGTTACTTCGGCTACATGTTCGTTGGCTTCTTTTGAATTTTTTAAAGTTCGTGATTTAAACTCAAGGTGTTTTTTATACATATCATAAATTACCCCAGAGCCAACTGATATCAGCACGATTAACACCACCATGGTAGTACCTGACATACACTTCTCCTTCCTTTTTTAGTATCTAACAGAATATAGATTGTATTTAAAAATGCAATTTGCATTCTGTTACAAGGTGTTTCGTTTTAGAAACGGCTTGATGCGAATAAAGCCTGTAACGAGCATGGTACCTGCGATAACACTGAGTGCGCCAACCAAGGTATTGGGGCCAATTTGCTCATCTAAAATTAAATTTCCCCACACTATGCCAAAAAGTGGAATCAAAAAAGTAACAGTCAACGCAGAGGTTGGGCCAATGTCATCAATCAAGCGAAAGAACAAGATATATGCCACTGCAGTACATAGCACTCCGAGTGCCACCACACCAAGCATAACCTCGTTACTTGGCATTTCTCTGGCAGGAATAACAAAAATAAGCGGCAGCACCATGATACTCGCCGTCCACATACTGCCATGGGCATTATCAAAAGCAGATAACTTAGGTGCATGTTTAGTGTAATGGGATGCGATGGCGTAGCTGAGTGAAGCACACAGTGCCGCAACAATTGCCGTGATAGCTTGGCTGTCGATAGTCAGGCTATTTTGACCTACCAAAATGGCCACGCCCGTTAAACCCAACAGTAAGCCAAGCAACATACTTTTAGTGGGTTTTGTTTTACTCCAAATAACACCCACGATGGCACCCCAAATTGGCGTTGTTGAGTTTAATATGGATAAGGTAGATGCATTAATTGTTTGTGCTGCATAGGCAAACAATAAAAAAGGAATGGCGGAATTAAGCGCGCCAAGAATGAAAAAATGCTTTTTGTGGGTCGCGAACGCAAGTTTCTTGCGTAAGTACAGCGCAAAAATAAACAGTGTTATTGCTGCAAAGCCGACTCTTAACTCAATTAATACTGCAGGGCCTAAGCTATTCGCTGCCATGCGCATAAATAAGAAGGAAGCGCCCCAAATAGCAGCAAGGATGAATAAGCGTAATAAACTTGGCAATGACATGGTTTTACATTCTTAAATTATAAAACCTGAGCATACCAAATTTATGCCCCAATACTTGCCATTTTCGGACTATTAATCAGTTGATTGTGGGAGTTTTTTTTCAAAATCAGATTTTACGATCTCTAAAGCCGCTAATACATCTTCTGCGGGAACGTCGTTTTGCTCTAAGAGCATAATGAGATCAACAGCAATTTTTATATAGTTAGGTGCGCTTTCTAACTCACTGCTCATACTTTTAGTTCCTTTTTCTTAGCAACTTGGCTAATGGCAACATCGATAGCAGTTTGCACTTGTTGCTCCATTTTAATGCGCTCTGTTTGTGGTAAATAAAATTCCATATCGACATCGTAGCGGATGTAGCGGGCAGGCAGTTGGTTTAATACGGTGCAGCATAAATCTGCCATAATATCATCACTATAGGTTGATTCTAAGTTGCGCTTAGTGATGTCTTCGACAACTAATTTTTCATAGTAGTTGTGAATGTCGTCATGCATTTTCATACAAAATAAGCCTAATTAAACAGTCTCTTTTAGTGTATACCAAGCTTTAAAATAAATCGACAGCAGCCCTAAAAAGCTGGCCATGTACATCAACCAAACGGCTTACATTTCGTTGATAGCCACCGCCCATAGCTGCAAACACTGGGATATCAGCTTCCTTCGCTTGGCTTAATACAAAATGATCACGTTGATACACGCCTTCTAAACTCACTTGAAAGTGTCCTAATTCGTCATCTGTTGCGATGTCTGCGCCGGCGTTATACAAAATGATATCTGGCTGGTGGAGTCTAATGGTCAGAGCTAAAGCTTGTTTGACTGTCTCTAGGTATTCAGTATCTGAAGTGCCATGCTCTAAAGCAAAATCGTAGTTTGATTGCTGCTTAATGCGGGGGAAGTTTTGCTGACAATGAATTGAGCAGCTAATTATTTGAGGATGTAGTTGCGTAACTTCAGCTGTACCGTCGCCTTGGTGAACGTCACAGTCAAAGATTAATACGGAGTCGGCTTGCTCAGTATCAATCAAGTGTGCAGCAGCTATCGCTAAGTCATTAAAAATACAAAAGCCACTACCATAGCCCGTAAAAGCATGGTGATAACCACCACTTAGATTAAAGGCCGCACCGCGTTGCAAAGCAAACTCAGCGCCTTGAATACTCGCCCCAACAGAGTAAAGTGTTCGTTCAACCAATTCAGTGGACCAAGGAAAGCCCATTTTTTTAATGGCTTTGCTATCAAGACTGCCAGTTAAAAAAGCGTCGACATAGTCGGGGTTATGGCACAGAGTAAGCTGCGCTTTAGTGGCTTGTTGTGGGGTAATGAAATACTGTTCATCAATGAAGTTGCTGACAAGCTGTTTTAACAAGCGATATTTATCAATTGGAAAGCGGTGACGCTCAGGTAAAGCTAACGCTGAATAACTTGGATGGTAGTAAAACATTATCTCAGCTGCTGTTTCTCGACCTGTTGAATTTTGTCTTCAGTGGCAGAAATTGCCTTACGACAACGGCCAAGTCTTGCGTGTAATGCGAGTATTTCTTTGTTAATTTCGGCTGCTTGCTGTGTATTTGCAGCTTCAAGTTTTAGTTTTCGCTCTTCGATCATCAATACTAAGCGGCGTTCAAACTCATGGTTTTGCTTTAGTTCGTCATAAAGTTCATGGGATGACTGCATGATTTTTTTAACTGCTTGTTTATAAACCTGTGGTTTAGCTTTTGGCTTAAAACTGTACTTATTTTCTTTAGCCCATACCGGGGTTGATTTGATCACATTAAATACCGCCTCTACCTGAAGGGTAATGCGCTCAAGTGCATATTGGTAAGCATGGCGATGCTCAGCAGGCGGCAAGCTGTTAAGCTCATCTTCGATTTCGCTTACGTAGTCCGCTAGCTTCATACTTTTTGTGCTAAACACGGCTTTATCAAACAAACTTGGTTGGGCTTGCATATAGCGATTTTTAGCAAATAAATTACCCTTATCAAATTGTGTGGCTAATTGTTTGAGCCTTTCAATTTGTGAACGTAGTTTATCAAAAGCAGTCGATTGCATTTATAAATAAGCCTCATAGATTAACTTTAATGCTAACACTATAACCACAGTGTTAAACACTGGGCGGATCATTTTACTACCAAACTTTATTGCTGAATGTGCTCCTAACCATGCTCCAAGCATCAAGAAAAAGCCCATTGTAATACCAAGTAAAAAGTTCACATGGCCAAGCGCCACGAATGTGATCAAAGAAATAAAGTTTGAAACAAAGTTCATTGAGCGGGCAAGGCCACAGTTAAGCAACAAACTCATTTTATATAATAGGCTATTTGAGGCTGTCCAAAATGTGCCAGTGCCGGGGCCTGCTAAACCATCAAAAAAACCAAGCCCTAATCCTTGTAGCCATTGTTTAATTTTAGTTTTGCTATCAAGCTTTGGTAACTCGTTATGCTCAGTTGTACTTAAACTGCCAAATAAGCTGTAACAAGCGACTAAAATAATCACCACCGGTAGTAATTTATTTAAAAATTCAATACTTAAGTAATCAACCACTAAAGTGCCTATGAGTGCCCCAATAGCTGTCGCTAAAATAGATGCAGCCCAAAACCGTGGGTTGAACAACTTTTTACGAAAATAAGTCACGCTGGCCGTCAATGAGCCAAAACTCGCTGCAAGTTTATTGGTACCTAAGGTGAGATGGGGCGGTAAGCCTGCAGTTAATAGCGCTGGCACAGTTAACATCCCGCCACCGCCTGCAATTGCATCAATAAAGCCCGCTGCCAGTGCGACTGCGCATAATAGTGCCCAGGTTGCTGGGTCTAAAGCTAATTCAAACATTAATAATCAATTTGTCTTTTAAAAGGTGGCAAGGTATCGAGCATGGCTTTGCCATATCGCTTGGTCACTAAACGGCGATCAAGGATAGTAATGCGACCCTGATCATTTTCTTTGCGCAGCAGTCTACCACAGCTTTGTACTAATTTCTTTGCCGCATCAGGTACGGTTATCGAAAGAAACGGGTTGCCACCTTTACTTTGCACAAACTCAGCCTGCGCTTCTTCTATTGGTGAGGTAGGCACCGCAAATGGAATTTTTGTAATTACCAGGTTTTCTAAGTATTTACCTGGTAAATCAAGACCCTCAGATAAACTTTGAGTACCAAATAAATAGCTAGCACGGCCTAAATCTACATTGGCTTTATGCTTTTTAAGCAGTGCTTCACGAGACATTTCACCTTGCACTAAGACCTCAATTCCTTTGCTACGAAGCGTTTTAACAACATGATCCATCTGCCAATAAGAGGCAAATAACACTAAATTTGCTTTTTTATCATCAAGGAACTTAGGTAACTGCTCAGCCAAGTGGTCGCTAAACGCTTTATCGGTCGGCTCAATATGGCTGGCAGGGATATGTAGCGTCGCTTGTTTTGGGTAATCAAACGGAGAAGGGACTTTTATGTATTTTACGCCTTCTTCTTTGGCAAGACCGCATTCATAGGCAAAGTGATCAAATGAACCCAATGCAGTTAAGGTGGCTGAACAAAGAACGGCACCCGCACATTGATTCCATAATTTATCTTTTAGGTAATAGCCAACTTCAATAGGGCAATCACTGAGTAAATGGTCGTGATGGTTCTTATATTCCAAGCGTTTTATCCACCTGGCATGTGGAATACCTTCGCCTTTTGTGGCGTAGCTAAACCACAGCTTGTTTAATAACTCTAAGCGATTAATGTACTGACCACTTTCAGCCAAGATTGGATCGGCCACATAAGGTTTTATATCGCCATCACTTACGTCTTGCACTAGGGTATCGTGCATCTTGTTGAGTGCTCTTAGGGCATCAAGGGTGGCATCGCTAATATCTTTTGCTTTGGTATGTAAAGATGCTGGGATTTCACCGTGCTCAAAACGATAGGTGTCATCACTGTTATAGTTAAAGTCTGCGTTATCAAGAATATCACGCACCACTTTTAAGTTTTTACCAGCATCATTGATACTGTCACTGAGCTTAAAATTTTGCCCAATTGCTTTTTGACCTACGAGCACATTGGCCATTTTACCAGCAAATTTAACCAGCTTGTCGAGCCAGTCTATGGTGCCTTTAATGGTTGCTGCAGCAGAAGAAAAATCGCGGGTGATGTGCGCTAAATGGTGCGCTTCATCGATTACATAAATTGTATCGTCAGGCTCAGGTAGAATTTTACCGCCACCCAAATCAAGATCAGCCAGTAATAAAGAATGGTTGATCACTAGCACATCCATTTGCATAAGACGCTGACGTGCCATATGAAAAGGGCAGAGCTGATGAGCGCGCATTTGTCGTTGGCATGAATGCTTATCACAGGCAATTAAATTCCACACTTTATCAGGGATGGTATCAGCCCAGCTATCTCGGTCGCCTTGCCATTGCTTTTTTGAATAAGCATCATAAAGTTGCTTTAAGCATTTGGTTTCCATATCAGAAAGCGGCGATGACAGGGTCGGCATAAACTCCATTTGCGTTTGACTGTCGCCATTTACAGCGGCACTGAGTTTTTGTGCACAGATATAACGCTGTCGACCTTTCACTAAATCAAACTTGATGTCTAGGCCAGAGTGCTCTTTAAAAAAAGGCAGCTCCTTACTAATTAACTGCTCTTGTAGGGCAACGGTTGCCGTCGAAATCACTAATTTCTTTTTCTTGGCCATCGCTAAGGGCAATGCCCCTAAACAATACGCTAACGATTTTCCGGTCCCGGTGCCTGCTTCAATAACACAAATTCGTTGGCTCTTGTGATATTCGCCAGCCAGCGTTTTTGCTATTTCGGCAACTAAATAGTTTTGACTGCTTCTAGGGCGGTAATCGGTGAGGTTATCAGCAACATGCTTATGAATTTGCCGAATTGTTTTTTTTAAAGAGTCAGAAAGCATGCCCAGAAAACCTAAAGTATGTATATAATTACAGTAATGAATTTTAGAGATTTAACTGGGCAACTACAAGCGACTTGTTTGATTATTATTTTATTAGCTTCAATAGGGGCTCCAAATGAACTTTATAATTTGCCCATTGCGTTAAAGCATCTTTGTAAATCGGTTGTCTTACTTGCTCTGAGCTTGGTGTCATTATCGGGCGCTGATGAGTATAAAAGCTCATGCAGCTTTCATGCATTTCTAAACTACAATAATCAAGCAACTCAGAAACTGTATTGGAAAAATCATTAACAAGGTTTTGATAGTCAACGTTGAAGATTTCATCTGGATAAAGAGCATGCCAGTGCGACATTAAATCTGCGTAATCATTTATATATTGTGCAAGCGATTTGAAATCGTAGCTATAGGCGTGGCCCTCAGAAAAAGAATGCTTGTATAAACTCCATGCTGTTGCGGCTTTGTCTCTTGTTACTTCGAGAATTTTAGCGTTTGGAAATAGAGTTTTTATTAATGCGATATGATGAAAATTTGCGGGTTGTTTGTCGATAAAGACCTTATTTTTTCCGCGTAGTGGAGCAATAAAATTTAAATACCTTGCGGCATAATGAGCCTTATCTTGTTCTGAAAGTTTATCAAGGCCATAAGGTACATCTGAGAGTTTTTTACTCTCAAGCTCTCGCGCAATTGCGTTAATTTCTGTTAATTCATAACTTGCATCAGCATCAGGGTGGCTTGCTAAAATTTGCTCAACTAAGGTAGAGCCACTGCGGGGTAAGCTGACGATAAAAATCAGCTGTAACGACTCATCAAATGCATTATGAGCCATTGGCTTTTGAGTTAAATGTTGCGTGCAACGAGAAGTGAAATTACTCGGCTTGTAGGGAGTTAGTGACTTTTGAATACTGTTCGCTCTTTCTAACATCGCAAATGATAAGCTGAAGTTACCTTGTTGTTCATATGCCTTTGCGAGCGCAAAATAGAATTGAGCACTATTAAGGTTTGGCTTAGCAGCTTTCGTGAGCTGTTCTAGAAAGTCTACATCTTTACTGTCAAAAATGTATGTCTTTAAGTTTGCTAAATTCCAGTAAGCCTCACCAAGTCTTTTATCTATTTGCAGTGCTTGTTTGTAGTGATCAATTGCAAGCCCTGTATTTCCTTTTATTTTTTCAATGTTGCCAAGGCGAAGGTGGCATTGGGCTGCGTAATAGTTTGCATCAAGTAACTTGTTATAGATGGCTGTTGCTTCATCAAATTGCATTAATTTTACATGAGCGATCGCTAATAGGCTCTCAATGTATAATGTCGGTGAAGATATCGAAGAGTGGTAAAAAGAGATTAACTCATCAAATTGCTTGGTATTGAGTAGGGCTTTACAGTAGCTTTCTTTAACAGTTTGTTTTTGCGAGTTGTTCTCAAGGTTATGTTTTGATATTGCAAAGTAAGCTTTGCTATCACCCACTTTAAATGCGATCTCAGCCAGCGTTTCGAGTGCTCTATATTCATTTGGTACTAATTTTAATAATTGCTGAATGGTTTGCTGCGCTTGCAGAGGGTTTTGGTTGGTTAATTGTTGTTTAGCCGTGTCTAATTGTTTATTAAACCAATGAATCATTTCATATTGTTTGAGTGCACTTTGCTGTTGTTCATGCTCTTGCAGTCGTTTATGAGTATCAGCAAGTAAAGCCCAGCCATCGTGATATTCTGGATTTTCATTGAGTACCTCTAACAACATAGCTTTAGCTTTATGTGGTTCTGTAGCAACGAGTGTCTTTGCGTTATTAATCGCATCAATTGGGCTCATAATTGGCTCTTATAATTTTATGTAGTTAGGGTGTACTATACCCCTTCCGTAATAGATATTTGAAGTAAATGGTTACAGATACAGGTTTTATCCTTTCTAAAGAAGCGTTTGATAGCTCATCAGGGGTTAGTTTTGTGTTTTGGCTCTGGTGTGAAAACGGCCCTTTAAAAGTACAGGTTGAGCACCAAGAGGTGGTATTTTTCATTCCTGAAAACCAAGTAACTGCTGCAAAGCGACTATTACAAAATCAAAACATTCATGCTCGTTTTGCTGATGCCAAACTAAAAAACTTCCAAAATCAGTCGGTGATATGCTGTTATTTTAAATCGTTAAAAGATTACTACAGCGCCATAAAGGTTTTAAAAAGTTCACAACTAGTTACTTTTGAAGATGATGTTAGGCCAATTGACAGATTTTTGATGGAGCGTTTCATTAAAGGCTCAGTATGGGTAAAAGGTGAAATACAAATACGAAGCGGTTTTCGGCTGTTAAAGAACGCTAAATTAAAACCAAACAATGAATTTAGACCTTTTTTCAAACATGTTTCTATTGATATTGAGTGTAATGGCGAAGGCGTACTATTTTCTATTGGCTTAGTCGGAAAAGGCATTGATAAAGTCTTAATGATAGGGCACCCAGAGCCAACGGCTCATCTAGATTATCAAATCAATTGGTGTGAAGATGAAATAGATCTTCTTACTCAGTTTGAAAATGAAATTCAGCGAATTGATCCTGATGTACTGATTGGTTGGAATGTTATTGAATTTGACTTCAGTGTGCTTCACGCAAGAGCTGAGGCGTTAGGTATATCTCTAAAGCTTGGTCGCAACAAAGAAATAATGCGCGTGCGCTCGGGAAACATTACTCGCATAACAATGCCTGGTCGCGTAGTTATTGATGGTATTGATACCTTAAAAAATGCCACTTATCACTACGATAGTTTCAGTCTTGCCAATGTAGCGAGTATTGAACTTGGTGAAGAAAAGCTGATCAGCACAGATAATCGTCTTGAAGAAATTATTCGCCAGTTTAATGAAGACAAACTGTCTCTTGCTAATTACAACAGGCAAGACTGTATTTTAGTTCTGCAGATTTTTGAGAAATTAAAGTTACTCGATTTTGCAGTTGTCAGAAGTCAACTCACCGGACTTGAATTAGAACGAATGGGCGGCTCAGTTGCGGCCTTCACTAACCTTTATCTGCCGCTACTGCATAGAAGTGGCTATGTAGCCCCTAATTTAGGCGATCATGGGTTAAGTTTTGACAGCCCAGGTGGTTATGTTATGTCATCGCAGCCGGGCCTATATAAGAATATCTTGGTGCTTGATTACAAAAGCCTCTATCCATCAATAATGCGCACATTTTGTATAGACCCTCTTGGTCTAATTGAAGGTTTAAAAAAGCCAGATGACGCAATCGAAGGTTTTAACCAAGCACAGTTTTCACGTACTGAGCACCATCTGCCAGAGCTTATTCGTGAACTTGCAGCAACAAGGCAAATGGCCAAAGATAAAAACCAACCTATGCTCTCGCAGGCAATTAAAATCATCATGAATAGCTTATATGGTGTACTTGGCTCTAAAGGTTGTCGCTTTTATGACCCGAGATTGTCGAGTTCAATTACTTTGCGTGGCCATGAAATAATGCAAACAACCAAGCACTGGATAGAAGAGTGGGGCTACAACGTCATTTATGGTGATACAGATTCGACCTTTGTTAAGCTTGATGATGATCTAAATTCACTAAACTGTAATGAAATCGGTACGAAACTGGCGGAGAAAATTAACAAACGCTGGCAGCAGGTTTTGCAGAAAGACTATAAAATAGACAGCTTTTTAGAAATTGAGTACGAAACTCACTATAGCCCATTTTTTATGCCCACTATTAGAGGCAAAACAATGGGTTCTAAAAAGCGTTATGTAGGAAAAGTCGAAAAAAATGGTGCTTCAAAATTAGTTTTTAAAGGTATGGAAACCGTAAGGAGTGATTGGACAGAACTTGCTCATGAGTTTCAAACAGAATTATTTGAGATATTATTTGCTGAAAATTATAGCCAAGAATTAATTTTTCAAACCTTTGATAGGTATGTTAAAAAACTATATGCAGGTGAGTTTGACGCTAAGTTAATCTATCGCAAACGCCTGGGTCAGCATTTAACTGATTATCAAAAAAACATCCCTCCTCATGTAAAAGCAGCGAAACAGTACTTAGCTGACAATCCTCATCTTGCATTTCAGCGTGGACAAATAATTAAATATGTTTACACCCCTAACGGCGCTGAGTACTACACAGGTCACCATAATTACGATTATGGCATTTATGTTAACAAACAATTGTTGCCAATAGCTGAAATGATTGTTGTTGATTTGGGTACTAAAGTTTTGTCACTAAGTGACCGTCAGATACAGCTTTTTTAGAAAAATTAACATTTTTTTGACTCTTTGTTGCGATGAATGATCGGTAAGCTCAGTTTAAACGCTTATTTGTGTGTTTTTTGTCCATAAAACAAGAAAAAGTAAACTTTTTGCTGCTTCATTAAAAAATTGTAAATAAAGGGCTGGATATTTTGTTTTATTTGTTTATTATTTGTTTGTCGCAGTCCTGATGCGATACAAATAATAAACAAGCTTATGCTAAATATAGCCACAATATAGTGGTCCAGGGAGAATCAAATGTTAAATAATAAAGTTTCAAAAGCAGTTCGCTTAGCGCTTGCTTTTGGTACAGCTTCAACAGCTGCGTTTTCTGTAAACTCTTATGCTGCTGAAGAAGAAGCAGCAGAAAAAGTTGAACGTATTGAAGTTACAGGTTCACGTATCAAACGTACTGATATTGAAACTGCTAGCCCAGTACAAGTTACAACAGCTGAAGAAATCGCTGTAGCTGGTTTTACACGTGTTGAAGACATGATGAACAGCTTGCCTCAACTTGAAGCTTCAAACACAGCGTTCCAATCAAATGGTGCTTCTGGTACAGCTACTCTTGATTTACGTGGTATGGGTTCACAGCGTACTCTAGTACTTATCAACGGTCGTCGTATGCAAGCGGGTGGTATCTACACTCAGTCAGCTGATATCAACCAAATCCCAGCTGCACTTATCAAGCGTGTTGACGTAATGACTGGTGGTGGTTCATCAACTTACGGTGCCGATGCGGTAGCGGGTGTTGTAAACTTTGTAATGAACGATGAGTTCGAAGGCTTTGAAGTAAGCCTAGGTTCAACGGCATATCAACACGACAATGATAATGAATACATCCAAGGTTTAATGGATGAGCGTGACTTCGACTACCCAGAAGGTAGCTCAGGTTTTGACGGTTCTTCTTTTGATTTCTCAGCTACGTTAGGTGGCTCTTTCGATAGTGGTAAAGGCCATGCTGTTGGCTATTTCACTTACCAAAAGCAAAATGAATTACGCCAAGGTGCTCGTGACTATTCTTCATGTGCTCTAAATGCTGCAGGTACAGCGTGTGGTGGTTCTGGTAACGCTGTAATTCCTAACTTCTATATCTCAGCGCCTACAGACAGCGGTGCATTCGATTGGGATGATTACGATTATTGGACACTTGGCTCTGATAGCAGCTTCATTCCTTCAAGTGGTAACGTATATAACTATGCTCCAATTAACCATTTCATGCGTCCTAACGAGCGCCACACGTTAGGTTTATTCTCTAAGTACGAAATTAATGATCACTTCCAACCGTTCATGGAAGCTATGTACATGCGTGACCGTACTACAGCGCAAATCGCAGAATCAGGTACGTTCTTCAATGAAAACTATGTTATCGATTATGATAGCCCGCTTCTTACAGATGCACAGCGTCAAAACCTAACTGACCGCTTCGGTTTAACATCAGGTGACCAATTTGCAACTTACATCGGTAAACGTAACGTTGAAGGTGGCCCACGTGCTGATAGCCTTGAACATAACTCATTCCGTTTAGTACTAGGTAGTAGAGGTGAGCTTAGCGACCTTTGGTCATACGAAGCATTCGTACAGTATGGTTCAACGTCTTCATCTTCTGCATACGAAAATGACTTCTTCGGTCCGCGTATCAGTACTGCACTTTCTGCAAACGGTGAAGACTGTTCAGCAACTTCTGGTTGTATCCCTTACGAAGTATTCACGTACCAAGGCGTTACTCCTGAGTCAGCTGGTGCATTAACTGGTACTGCAATTCTTAATGGTGTTACAGAGCAGTTTATCGTGAATGGTTTCGTTACTGGTGAGTTTGAGTGGGGTCTTCCTTCTTCAGATTACCCAATCGCTGCAGTATTCGGTGCTGAATACCGTGAAGAAACTTTCAGCCGTACAGCGGATGAAGTTTACGCGCAAGGTTTATTACTAGGTCAAGGTGGTACAACTAAGAGCTTAAACGGTGAGTACGATGTAACAGAAGTATTCGGTGAGTTAAGCTTACCAATCGTTGAAGGCATCACAGGTGTTGAAAGCTTATTAGTTGAATTAGGTTACCGTTGGTCTGATTACAGCACGTCAGGTTCAGAGCCTACTTATAAAGTAGCAATGAACTGGGATGTTACTGAAAACTGGAAGATTCGTTCAAGTTATAACCGTGCAGTTCGTGCTGCGAACAACGGTGAGTTATTCGCACAACAAAGCACAGGTTTATGGCCAGGTACCGATCCTTGTGCAGGTGCAACACCATCTCTTAGCCAAGCAGAGTGTGCAAATACAGGTGTGCCTGCATCTCAATATGGTAACGTAGGTAAGAGCCCTGCTGACCAATACAATGGTTTCTTTGGTGGTAACCCTGAACTTCGCCCTGAAATCGCTGATACAATCACTCTAGGTGTTGTTGGTAACCCTTTTGAAGATTTTAACTTCTCAATCGATTACTGGGATATCGAACTTGAAGACGCAATTGGTGCAATTGACCCTGAGTTAATTGTTGAGCAATGTGGTAAAACTGGCCAAGCAGTTTTCTGTGATAACGTGCAACGTACACCTGGCAGCGCTAGTCTTTGGATTGGTTCTGGTCAAGTTGTAGCAACAAACACTAACTTAGGTAAAATCCACTATGAAGGTGTTGATTTAAGTGCTAACTACGATATGGAAATCGGCGGCGGTACACTTTCTACAAGCTTAATCGGTACTTATATGATGACTAAGGAATTTGATAATATTCCTGGCGTAAGTGAAGTATACGACTGTGTGGATACACTAAATAACGGCTGTTTCCCACAACCAGAATGGCGTCATGTACTTAGTGCAAGCTATGACACAGGCAGCTGGTGGAGAGCGACGGCTAAATGGCGTTACTTCAGTGCTGTTAATGATTACGAAGGTTCTGATACTTTAGTTCAAGATGGTATCAGCTCACAAAGTTATCTTGACCTTAAAGGTACGTTTACTGTTAATGATTACACTTCAGTACTTATTGGTGTGAATAACGTTCTAGATAAAGAGCCGCCAATGGTAGGTGGTTCACTATCTACAAATGGTAACGCAATTGCTGGTTTCTACGACACATTAGGTCGTTATTTCCACGCGAGCGTAACGTTAAAATTCTAATCTGAATTAATTAATGTATGATAAAGCGAGCTTCGGCTCGCTTTTTTTATGGGGAAGCTTTTAATATGGGGAAACAATGACATCAGAACAACACACGTTTACCCAAGCTGTTGCTTTACTTCAGCAAGGTAAAGTTAGCCAGGGGATAGAATTATTAAAACCGTTAACACATAACAGTGAGTTTGCTGAAAAAGCGTTACAGGTCCTTTTCAAAGTTGCTATGCAGCAACAAGAGAATAAAACTGCAATTGCTTATTGCCAACAATTGGTATCCCTTGCTCCAACAAAGTTTGATTATGTAATGACCTTAGTACAATTAAGTTTAAGTTGTGGTGAGTTCGAAATTGCGAAAAACGCGCTGTTACCTTTATACACAGCAAATCCGCAGCAAGCTGATATTTGCTTTCAGCTAGGAAAAATAGAAAGAAAGCTTGATAACCACGATTCAGCGATGCGTTTCTTTGAACAAGCTCTGTCATTATCTGAGCAGTTTAAAGCACCCGCTTTAATAGATATTGCTTTAATGCATAATGAGCAGTTACATCAACCCGATGAAGCCGTACATTACTTACAACAAGCGATTAGTCATGATGAAAATAATCTTCAGGCCCACTTTTCATTGGCAAATATTTACGAACAGCTTGGTGATAAAGAGAAAGCAAAAACAGGCTTTCAACAGGTTTTAAAAATAGATGCATTCAATGCGATGGCTCAAGCAAGATTGGCCGATATTGAAACCTTCACTGAGAGCGATGCAATTGACTATGAACAAGCATGCTTAGCCATTTTAAAGCGAGAGTCAGATGATATAGCCTGTGCTGATATTTATTATGCACTTGGTAAAGTATTTAATGATTGTAAAAACTATCAGAAAGCTTGGCATTATTATGTAAAGGCCAATCAATACAATAAAAAGTATTTACCAGCCTATGATCGCCAATCTGTTGAGAAGATTACTGACTACACCTTAGCGCGTAATATTGCTCTGCAAGAAGCGAATAGCTCAATAACACCTATTATAATTTGCGGTATGTTTCGTTCTGGCTCAACATTAATTGAACAAATCATCAGCTCTAACAAGCAAATAGCGGCAGGGGGTGAAATTGCCTATTTACATTCATCGTTATTCAATTTGATTGGCGATGAAAAGGCACTTGTTAATAAGGCTAAAGAGGCTGAATTTATCGATGGTTATAAAGAACAATTAAGTTTAAGAGCTGAAGGTGCGCATTATGTAACAGATAAACGCCCTGAAAATTACCTTTACTTAGATATTATCAAGCAGCTCTATCCAAAAGCTAAGATTATCTGGACAGAGCGAGATATTAAAGACAATAGCTTGTCAGCTTTTTTCCAGCATTTGGGTCCGAGCTTAAACTATGCTGTATCCCTAGGTGATACTCTACACCACTATGAGCAGCAGCAACGTATTAAGTCACATTGGCAGTCGTGTTTCAGTAATGATATTTTTACCCTGAATTACGATCAGCTCGTTTGCTCACCCGAGCAGATTTTAGAACAGCTGTTTAGCTTTCTAGGGCTTGAATATACTGATGAAGCCCAGCGATTTCACAATAAATCTGGCACTGTAAGTACAGCGAGTGTATGGCAGGTTAGAAAGCCACTTTATAAGTCATCCTCAGGACGATTTGCAAATTACCTTGAACACATACAGGCCGATGAAAAATCCTACCAAGATGCCAAAGCGCTGTTAAATAAGTAATTTGTAATAAAAAAGACCATCATTTAGATGGTCTTTTTTATTATTTTAAGGGCATGATATCACATGGAATAGTTAGCCGAGGGCTAGTGCTTTTTAGTTGGTATGTACCATGCCAAATATAGCTTGGAAATATAATAATTTGACCTTCCTCAGGGCATATTTCACGAGCTATAGACTCACGCTCACCTAAGTTAAGACTGGTTTCTCCTAGCTTAAGCCAGCCATTTTTAGTTTCATCATCTTTACTCATCTCATTAGGAATAGAAATATAGCTCGGCGCTGATAACCAACCTTGAGGGTGGATATGATTAGCATGAAAACCGCCTTCTTCTAGTTTCACCGACCAACTACCTCTGGCAACAAAGCGTTTATGATTACGCGCTAATAGAGGGTGGTTAGCATCCTCTGGTAGCTGCATCAGGTATTGATTAATGCATTCATTCATAGATGACTTAAATAAATCAATAAGTTGGTTTGAACGGTGTAACAAGTGACCTTGTGTTTGGCTGCCACTGCGCACACTTTGATCTAATGGTTGTAGTTTATTTGTGTGAAGGCTGTTCATTAGCTCCTGCAACTGCTTATTAAAATCAGCAAAGGTCTTAAAACCAGGCGGAGCAGGCAGCTCCATCACTTTAACGAATTTGTCTAGGTCAGTTAACCAGTGATATTTATCATTATTTGATAGTCGCCAAGCAATACTTAAATATGCCCAAAGCTCTTGGTTGTGAGGGTTAAATTTTACTGCGGTTTCTAAATGAGAGATCGCTGAGCTGTAATCGCCTTGTTGTATGTAAAAGTTTGCTAAATCAATACAGTAACGAGCATTTTGTGGGGCTGCTTTAACGAGTTGCTGAAGGAGTGAAAATGCTTTTTCTTCGTCACCTGTTCTATCTAGAATTATACTGTGTGCATGATGTAAATCTAAATTTTGTGGATGGTTTCGTGTTGCATCACTGCTTACTAATAATGCTTCTTCCAGCTTATCTAGTTGCAGTAGTTGGCCAATTTGAGAGTGGATCAGAACAGGGTTTGCATCATAATTTTTGAAAGTTTGAGCATATGAACTCATTAATTGGCTCTGCGAGTGTTCCCAGTAGAGCTTGTTAAGGCTTTCATGCGCTGGTACATAGTTAGGAGCAAGCTCTAAGCATGCCTTAAGATGAGCTTGTGCTTGTTCATACTGCTGTAAATCATAGTATGTACAACCAACTATGTAATGCAATTCGGCGCTTGGTTGCTGTTTTAAAAGCATTTGCAAAAGCGCTAAGGCCTCGGCAAATTGACCTAAATTTCGATAATTACAAGCATGTTTATAAACGAAATGAAATTGCCCTTTTAATTGGTCTGGCAATTTTGTTTGAAAATAGTTTTCGATTTGTTGTAAGTCACCCAGTCGCTCGAAAAGTTCTAAAGTGAGCCAGTGGTAACGAACTATTGCGTTCAGCGAGGGCGATGTTTCGCTTAGTAATTGTTCGGATTTTAATAATTCATCTTGATTAATTAGGCTTTCAATGTAATTAAGTCGTGGCTTTTCGAGTGATAAAGAAGCTGTGTTGTATTCACAAAACTGAATACAGTCTGCATACTTTTTTTGTTTACATAGTAGATTGGTGTAGTTGTCTAAAAGGCCGACATGATTACTAAATTGGCTTAAGCCTTGTAAGTAACACTGCTCTGCATCAGTTATTCTGTTTACAGCTGATAAACATAAGCTGTTTAATATATACCAATCAGCGGTTTTGTTTGTATGTAAAGAAAGGAGTTGTAACGCTTGCACATATTGTTGTTGATTGAATGCGTGCAAAGCTCTTTGCAATGAATTATTCACTCGTACACCCTGTTTTTGCTTTATGTTAACAGGGCGTACAGTAAAGTAAAATATTACTCTTGATTTACATCAAGATCTTTGATTTCTACAGTACCTTTAATGCGTTCTCTTTGTTTATAAAGCTTGCGAATTTTCTTCCAAACTTGTGGTGGGTATCGACCAAATTGAGCTAGCCGCTTCGTTAAGGGATCGGTGATATAGCTTCCGTCTGCTGCACGATATCCATATGTCATTCCTCCTATACCGTCTAGGGCAGCCCTGTTAATAGCAGAAGAGGCGCCATAGGCTCTATGCGTGCGATATAAATCCACGATATGCCAATCATCTATTGTAAGCTTAAACCCTTTAGATGACTCTACAGCATCTTTTAAAGAGCCATTAGTATAGTGTTCAATATGAGACTTTAAATCTTGCTCAAAGTCGTCAAATAAGGCTTCTGTTTGCTGGTAGTAGACGGATAGGTAAAGTCTATCTTTCCCTTTAATTTGCATACCTCGGTTAGAATTAACAAATTCCTCACCATTGTCTGCTAGTTGGTAATACACTTTGCTTCCTACATAGGCCTCTGGGCGAAGATTTGGGCTGCCGATATTCCCTTGATGAAAGCCGTACATTACAATCGGTTTACTTTTGCCAAACTTTTTAAAGACAATGTTGTGTTGTATGTCATTCAAAGACAGGCTATGTCCCATAACAGTAATAAATTCCTCATCAAGTAATGAATTATCACCAAATAATAAATCTTCAGTACTGAAGATAGGGTAGTGCTCAATGAGTTTCTCTAATAATGCTGTGGTATATAAATTTAGCCAGTAAGCCAGTTGCTCAGATAAAACGAGCTCATTAAGTGGGATTTGTTCAGGAACTTGTTCAAGGCTCAGACGTATTTTTTTAAAACCAGTTTTCAGGTCTGCCTTTACAACTTCTTCATAATAAAAACGATTTGCTTCTAAAGCAGTATCGTTATTTTTGTGTGCTCTCGTACGTGTGCCAATGCCTGATTGGCCTTTTCGAAAGCCTCGGTCTGAGCGGCCTAAGTCAATAACCGTGATTTTAAGTAACTGATCTAAATCACCATAAGATATTGTTAAATCACTATCTAAGCCGAAATCGGCAAATTCTTCAGGTAGAGTGTCTAGTTTTGCTGACGAGTGTGCAGTAAAGAAAATTGCGGTTATTAATAAGAGTGGTTTAAGCATAGCGAACTCCCTGTTCAGAAAAAGCCACCCGTCACATTCTTTTGACGAGCGGCCTTTTAATTTTAATTGTTTGAATCAAGATCCTTAATCTCAACAGAGCCACTGTTGTCTTGGCGTTTTAAGTTAAGCTTTTTGATTTTTTCTAACATTTCAGGTGAGAAGCGACCAAAATCCATCGTTCGCATCATGATAGAGTCATTAATAAAGTTAACATTAACGGCCCCCATACCTGAGCTACTACCATCTGCAGAGACTGGTATATCAGAATTACTCACTACAGCGTTTAACATAGCCGCAGGGTTAGTTGAGGCAGATGCACCAAAACTACGCTCTGTTCCAAATAAGTCGGTTATATTCCAATTTTCAATGTCAATTTTAAACCGTTTTGCGTATTTAACATCGCTTTTCATTTGACCTTCAGCGTAGTCCTCTAAATGTTCACGTAACTCAGTTTCGAAGTCAGTAAACAATGATTCAGTTTGCTCATAATACTTAGATACATAAAGGCGGTTTTTACGCTTAATTTGCATACCCCTATTTGAGTTTACAAACTCTTCACCGTTTTCAACTAGTTGATGGTATACTTTGCTGCCTTTATAAGCTTCATTACGCAGGTTTGGGCTACCAATATTACCTTGATAAAAGCCGTACATAACAATTGGTTTCTTTTTACCGAACTTTTCGAAAACGATTTTATGTTGGATATCATTCAATGAAAGCTTATAACCGGCAACGGTTAAAAATTCTTCATCTAAAATTGAATCATCATCAAAAAGAAGATCTTCTGTATCGCGAACAGGGTAGTGCTCAATTAACTTTTCAATCATCGCTGTATTGTAAAGGTTAAGCCAGTAGGCCAACTGCTCATCAAGGCTAAGTTCGTTCAGAGAAATTTCGTCAGGTACTTTTTCTAAGCTAACACGAATTTTGTGAAAGCCATCTTTTATTTCTGATTTGGTTACCGCCTCAAATAAAAAACGATTAGCCTCCAAAGCTGTATCATTATTTTTGTGGGATTTCATTCTTGTGCCAATTGATGACTTCGATTTACGTGAGCTTCTATCTGACCTACCCATATCAAGAACTGTTATTTCAAGTAAGTTATCAAGATCCTCATATGAAATTTTTATATCTCGATTAAGGCTAAAGTCTGAGAATTCTTCTGGTAGTTCATTTATTTTTGCATACGATGAAAGTGAGCAAAAAGTAAATGCAATTAGTAATAATTGTTTAAACATGATTTTTCCTTGTTGTTTTAACAATCTTACTATCAGTGATTGTTACAATTTTTTCAAGTTTATATGTACCGAATTTGTTCTAGTTTTACTTGTTTATCTTCAGAAAATATAAGGGTTTAAATGTTTTTCTACACTTTCCGTTAGTTATTGCTAGTTAATAGAATGTTCATTCTATTAACTTTTGCATCATTTTGTCCTTTTTCTACATGTATCAATCATTTTGACCATGTTTGTTGTGGTTTCATCTTAACTACAAGGTCTTAAAATTTTATTTTTTTATTTTTAAAGATAAAAAATGCCATTTATCAGTATTGAGTTTTGTTGCGTAAATCGCAACTACTGGCGGGTTTTGCTTTAGTACCTATATTAATACTAAAAAATTAAATTCTTTTTGACCTTTGTAACCTGTTGTAAATGTTGCTGTGTCTATTGTATTTAAAGGGGTTTGAAGGTGTTAATTATGTTTTATTATTTTGGTTAGTGTTTTATTTATTGTTAAAAATTGAACTTTTGAGTTAGCGAAGTRTTGACCTTTAAGAGTGGCGAGTATTATTATCAAAGTTCAAAATTACTGCCTAATATGCATTTTTTTTGAATAACTATAAATATTCCATGAATAACAT